>DASZXI010000012.1:0-66907 GCA_035545955.1 Candidatus Didemnitutus sp.
GAATCGTTGCCGTGGTCGTAGACCGCCAGGATCCGTTCGCGCAGATCCAAAGAGAGCGTTTTCATGCACTCAGGTTGAACCCTCCGGCAGAGAATACAAGCAAAAAACGGCTACACTATTAATTAATATGCTCTAGCTGCTGGCTTCGGGACAGTGACAAGTGACGAGTGACGAGACCGAATTTGAACCACAGAGGCGCGGAGGACACAGAGAGATTCTTGCCGATGCGAACGCGTCCCTCTCGGATCATCTACTCGCTCCTTATTCACGGGTGAGTGACGAGTGACCAGTGACGGGTGAAGAGATCCAGCGTCGGAGTCTTAACCACAGATTTCACGGACAGGCACGGATTCAATCCAAGGCCTCTCACAGGAGGACGCGGAGAAATTCATTTTCCAAGAGCGCGCGTCCGGCCGAATCGTCTACTCGCTACTCGATACTCGATACTGGCTACTCTGCGTAAAGCTTATCGCCTATTTGATCGGAAGAATCTGCAACATCTGCATCGGCATCGCGTTGAACTCCACCATCAGGTAGCGCGCGAGCAGCGCGCCGGCGCTGCCAAGCAATCCAAAGCCGAGCAGCGAACGAAGCGAGAAGCTCACCACGAAGACGTTCATCTTCGGCACGGCGCGTCCGAGGACCGAGAACGCGAGTGTGACGAGAAAGTTCAACGCGAGAAACGGAGCAGCCATGCGCAGTCCGAGCTCGATCACGTGCGCCGTTGCCTGGATGACGTGCTCCACCGCGGCCCCGCCGAGCGCCGGTGCCCCCGGCGCCGCGAAGCTGAAGCTGCGGACAAAGGCGCTGATCATCATCAGGTGACCGCCGAAGAGAAAAAACAGCACCACGGCCAGCGCGCCGACGAACGACGCGAGCGGTTCCGACGACATCTCGGGTGCGCCGAGTCCGGGCGTGGCAGCGAGGCCGACTTCCGAGGACATCATGCGCCCGGCCATCTCGACGGCGGCGAACGCCATCTTGGCGATGAAGCCCATCGCGAGCCCGAGCAGCACTTCGCCGCCGATGACGAAGACGAAGCCCCAGATGTCCGTGGGCAGCGACGCCACGGGCGCGAGACCTGTCGTCATCGTCGCCAGGAGCGCCGCCAGCGCGATCCGCACGATGACCGGCGGGGCGTGATTGGCCAGGAGCGGCAGCTGCAGGATCACGCCGAGTCCCCGCAGGAAGACCATCATCCAGGTGAGGAGGTAGGCGAAGCTCATGAGCGGAGGACCGCAGTGACCAGTGACGGGTGACGAGTGACGAGACCGAGCACCGGAAAATTAGCCGCAAAAGGGCGCAACGATGCGCAAAAGCGATCGATCCTCGAAGTTTTGACCACGGATTTCACGGAGGCCACGGATGAACAGAGTGACCTGTGACGGATGACGAGTGAGAATCTCGGATCCACAAGCGTCCCGGCCGGCAAAAAGAATTCTCCGTTCCCTCCGTTATTTCCTATAAGACAGGATTGCTCTGCGAGCCCTGCGGTCTCCTGTGAGAGGGAATTCATTTTGCGCGTCCTTGCGCCTCTTTGCGGCCGATCGGCCGTCAATGGGCGAGCGCGGCCATGCGCGAGAAGCTCGCGATCGCGAACTCCGTCAGCGAACGCAGCAGCCAGGGCGTCAGGATGAGCGCGAGGCCGGCGAGCGCGAAGAGCTTGGGCACGAAGGTCAGCGTGGCTTCCTGCATCGAGGTGACCGACTGCACGAGGCTGGCGACGAGACCGACGACGAGGAGAACGATCAGGAACGGCGCCACCGTGTAGAGGGCGGTCATGATCGTGGTCTTGAAAAGATCGATGGCGATTTCGGGGTTCATGCGGGGATCAGCTGGCGAAGCTCTGGACGAGTTCCTTGACGATCAGGTGCCAACCGTCGACGAGCACGAACAGCAGGAGCTTGAACGGCAGCGAGACGACGTTCGGCGGCATCATCATCATGCCGAGCGCCATGAGGACGGACGACACGAGGAAGTCGATGATCAGGAACGGGAGAAAAAGGAAGAAACCCATCTGGAACGCCGTCTGCAGTTCGCTGATGACGAACGCCGGAATCACGACGCGGAGCGGCAGGTCCTTGACCGCCGTCGGGCCGTAGCCGCCGAGCTCGAGGAAATACTCGAGATCGCGGGTGCGCGTCTGCTTCAGCATGAAATCGCGGATCGGGCCGGTCGCGCGGTCCATCGCGTCGGAGGACGTGATCTGGCCGTCGAGGTACGGCTTGAGCGCATCCTTGTGCACGCGGTCGATGACCGGGCCCATGATGAAGAAGGTCAGGAAAAGCGAAAGGCCGACGATGATCTGGTTCGACGGCGCGCTCGGAACGCCGAGGGCGGTGCGGACGAAGCCGAGGACGATCACGATGCGCGTGAAGCTGGTCATTAGCAGCACGAGCGACGGCGCGACCGTGAGGAGCGTCATCAGCAGCACGATCTGCACGGCAACGCTCATCTGCGCCGGACGCTCGGAACCCTCGAGATTGATCGAGAGGCGGAGCGGCTCGGCGGGCTTCGTCGGCGTGGTCGCCGCGGTGGCCGGGCTGGACGGCGCGAGGACGGGATTGCCCGGACCGGCGCCGGCGGGAACCTGGGCGAAGGCGGCGGCGGGCAGGAACGCGGCGAGCGCCAGCGTCAGCAGAAAAATGAAACCGCGCCGCTTCACGAGGAGGCCGGCGGAATGCCCGCGCCGTCGAGGGGCGAGAGCAGGTCGATGCGGCCGGGGCACACACCGAGGAGAAATTTTTTGCCGTCGTAGTCGGCCACGACCAGGTACTGCCGGTTGCCGAGGGAACGGGATTCGGCGACGGCCAGCTTGCGGGCGTCGCGGTTCGTGAGGCTGCCGGTGAGGCGGCGCTGCCGCCAGAGGAGCCAGCCGCCCACGCCCGCGGCGAGAACGCCGAACACGAGCAGGGAGCTGCCGTAGCCGTCGGAGCGCGGGCCCGCGGCGGAGTCCGCCGGAGCGGGGCTGCGCGGGTAGAGCATCTTTTCCTCGGCCGGGGCCGAAACGAAAAGCGCCAGGCCCATGCCGGCGGCGAGGAGAAAACGCGTCATGACGCCTTCGTGCTGCCGACGAGTTCGGTGATCTTGATGCCGAAGTTGTCCTCGACCACGACGACCTCGCCGTACGCGACGAGCTTGTCGTTGACATAGAGGCCGACCGGATCGCTGGCATGCTGGTTGAGCTGCACGACCGAGCCGGGGGCGAGTTCGAGGACGTCACGCATCGGCAGCTGGCAGGAGCCGAGCTGGACGGTGACCTTCACCATCACGTCGAGGACGATATCAAGAGTCTTTTCTTCCATCATGGTTGGAGGGGGGCGGAGTTTCCGTCGTGGACGGGATCTTGTGTGAGATCTGGACGGCGACGCGGTCGGTATCGAGGCCGACGGAGCCGACAAACTTGGCGGTGCCGTTCAGGAGCAGGCGGGCATCCTGGAGCAGCGTGGCGGGCATCTCGAGCACGTCGCCGATGCGGAGGCTGGCGACCTCGCGGAGGGAAAGATTCAGCGCGTTCCACTCGGCGCGGACCGGCATCGTGATGTGGTCGTAGGATTTCTGCCAGGTGGCCTTCTTCTCGGGCGCGGACACGGCGGCGTCGCGATGACGGCGGGCCTGCATCTTCTTCACGAGCGGCTCGATGGTGTAATACGGCACACCGATCTGCATCTGTTCCGAGCAGTCGCCGAAGCTGACCTCGAGCGTGAGGGCCAGGATGATAGCGTCCTTGGGGGAAGTCTGGAGAAAGCGGCCGTTGTTCTCGTGGCCGATGAGGACGGCGTGGAGGTCCTGCTCGTTCTTCCATTGGCCGCACCATTCCTCGAGCACGATGACGATGACGTCCTCGAGCAGCGCGACCTCGATCTCGGTGAGATAACGCTCGGCCTTGACGGAATGGCCGCGGCCGCCGAGGAGGCGGTCGGCGATCGTCAGGGCGAGGCGTGGATTGATGTCGAGGACGCAGACGCCGACGAGCGGCTCGGTCTTGAACAGGCAGATGTGGGTCGGGCTCGGGAGCGACTCGGTGAACTTCGAGTAGGTGACCGTAGTGAGCTTGGCCATCTTGAGGCCGAACTCCATGCGCAGAAAAAGGGAAAGGCGGGCGCTGAGGTAGCGGATGAAATCCTCGTGCAGCAGGCGCAGGCGGCGCAGCTCAACCTCGGACAGGAAAACCGGATTACGGAAATCGTAGGCCTCAACCTTGTTCCCGGCCTTGGCGTCGCCACGCTTGCCATCCGCATGGATCAGCAGCGCGCGGGGCGCGGCCGCCTCGGCGCTCTGCGCGAGCAGCTTGTCGATCTCGGACTGATCGAGAAAGTCGGACGTGGGCTTGTTCGGGTCGTCGGCCATGGAGGGCGGTCAGGTGCGGAGAGCTTAGGGTCTAGAGCTGAGGACTGACAGGGCGGTTGAGGGCTGAGAGATGAGAGTTGAGGGAATGCTTTTTCCGCGAGGAGATCGTTTGGGATTCGCGACTATTCGTGAGGATTCGTGGGCGGGAGGGTTGGTTGAGAATTGGAGGACGTGGGGAATCGTCTTTCCGTGTTCTCGGTGTGTTCCGTGGGCAAGAATTCGGGAGGCTGCGAGATGGCTCGTGATTACTGCACCACGAAGTCGGAGAAATAAACCTGGTCGACCACGCGCTTGCCGAATCCCTGGTTGTAGGCGGCGGTGAGCTTTTCGCGGAGCACGTTCTTCGCGCCGGCCTCCTCGAGGTCGGTGAGCGTGAGCGACGAGAGGACGCTGAGCGTGATGTCGGTGAAGCGCGCCTTCTGGCCCTCGAACTGGGACTTGATGTTGGCGCCCTTCTCGGCCGCGGTGACGACGAAGCTCGTCTTCAGGTAGCGCGTGCCCATCGTGCCGGCGAGGTTGACGACGACGTTGTTGAATTCGTAGGTCGAGACGTTCTCCTTGCCGTCCTTCCCATCCTTGCCCTCCTTGCCCTTTTCGGACTTTTCGCCGCCGTCGGCGGCAGCCGGAGCCGCTTCGGCGGCGGCGGGAGCACCCGGCGGAAGCGCGGCCTGAGCGGCGAGCTTCTTCTGGATGCGGGGCAACAGGACGAATTCGGACACCGCAAAGCTCGCGGCGGGCGCGAGCACGATGGCGATGATGGCCGGCAGGAAGGCCTTGAGGGCGGAGCCGCCGGCCGGGGCCGAAGCGGCGCCCTCGGCGGGCGCGCCGGCCGGTTTCTCGGCGGGCGCGGCTTCCTTCGCTTCCTTGGCTTCGGATTTTGCGGCCATGGCAGGAGTGGTCTAACGGAGGATCAGCGCGTCTTCAGGTTCACGACGTCCTCGAGGACCGTGTCGGAAACCGTGATGAGACGGGAACCCGCCTGGAAGCTGCGCTGGGCGGTGATGAGATCGGAGAACTGCTGGGTCAGGTCGACGTTCGACTGCTCGAGCGTGCCGGACTGGACCGTAGCGAGGCCGCTGGTGCCGGGGTCGTTGCCGCCGGCCAGGATGCCGCCGCCCATCGGGCCCGCCGCACCCAGTCCGGAGAAAAGATTGCCGCCCTCGCGCATGAGCGCCGAGGTGTCGTTGAAATTCTGCAGCTCGACCCGGTTCGTCGTCGCGGACGTGCCGTCGGCGTAGAACTCGATGACATTGCCGCCGGTGTCGATGCTGATGGACTGGAGGCTCGTGCCGGCCGGAACGCTCTGGCCGATCTGGATGTCGCCGACGGTGGTGCCGAGGGGAGTCGCGGACGAACCACCCACGAGGCCCTGCACGCGCATGCCCGACTGGGTCACGAGGTAGCCGTTGTCATCGACGCGGAACTGGCCATCGCGCGTGGCGAAGGTCTGGCCGCTGGTGGCGTCCTTCACGATGAAGAAGCCGTTGCCCGACAGGCCGAGGTCGGTGGTGTTGCCGGTGCTGTTGAGCGCACCCTGCGAGAAAGTGGTGGCGATGCCTTCGAGCTGGACGCCGGTGCCGACCTGGATGGCGGACTGGCTGGACTGCGTGCCGTTCGACGGGGCGGAGCCGCGCAGCGTGTTGCTGAAGCTGTCCTCGAAGCTTGCGCTCGAGCCTTTGTAGCCCGTCGTGTTGACGTTGGCGATGTTGTTACCGATGACGTCGAGTGCCTTGCTGAAGGTCGTCAGCGCGCTGACGCCGGTGGTGAGGGTGCCGATGAGGGCCATGGGATTTCTGGGTTGAGTTGGAGTGGGCCCTGATCAGGGCGTGGTCGTGGAAGGGGTGGTCGGAGTCGTCGCCGCCGGAGTGGAGGCGCTGCCCGTCGAAGAGCTGGTGTCGGTCGTCGTGGCGGGCGTGGCCGCGGTGGTCGCCGGGGTGGCGGGCGTGGAGACGGGCTCGATGCGCTTGACGGTCGAAAGGTCGTAGGTGGTGCCGTTGATCACGATGCCCGGCGTGGTGCCGGAGTTGTCGACCGCGGTGACGAGGCCGGTGATGTAATTGCCGTTCGTGTCCTGGACAGTGACGTTGCGTCCGATGTAACCGGATCCCGTCATCATCGACTGCTGCTGGCTGAGTTGCGTCATCTGCTGCAGCGAGGTGAACTGCGCGGTCTGCGCGATGAAGGCGGTGTCGTCCATCGGCTGCATCGGATCCTGCTGCTGGAACTGGACCGCGAGGAGCTTGAGGAAATCGTTTTCGCCCAGCGTCTGGGTCGGGGTGCGCGCGGCACCCGTTTGCGAGCCGGAAAGATTCGCAAGGCCCGCGGGGGTGGAAGTGACGGAGGAAACAGGCATGGGGATCAGGCCACGGCGGCCAGGTGGAGTGAGGTATGGAGGGGCGCCATCCGCGTCGGCTGGCTGGCGGCGTCGGCCGACGTCGCGTTCTCCCCGGTGAACGCCTGCGCGGCGGGCATGATCAGCTGCGCGGCGGATTGCTGCTGGGCGAATTCGCGTTGCGAGGACTGGCCTTGCGCACCGGAGCCGAGCTGCTGGTTGGAACCGTTCGAAGTCGCGAACACCGGATCGGCGAGGCGGATGCCGGAACCGCTGTTGTTGGAGGCGACGCCGCGCCACTCGCTCGCCAGCGCGCTGCGCAGATCGGACGAGTCGGTGTTGAACTGCGTGTGGACCTCGTTGCCGCGCATCTGCACGCGGACGGAGAGATCGTCGGCGCCGAACTTGAAATGAAGATTCACGACGCTGGCGGCCGGACGGTTGTCCTGGGCATTCACGACGTTGAGGACCGTGCTCACCGCGCGCTGGGCCAGCTGCGCATTGGCGGTCGAGGCACCGGACGAGGCCGCTTCCGCCTTCACACCCGCCGCATGAACGCCTGCGACCATGTCCGTGACATTCGCAGGGGAGCGCCGGGCGGTGGAAGAGTCGGTCATGATACGGGTGGCTTGAGCACCGCCGATGCCAGAATTTGTTTTTGCTTTTGCAAGTGATTCGTCCTCAGGCGCTACAAAATGTTTTTCCGGACCATTAGCCGTTGAATCGCCGCGCGGGGAAGCCGACGGACGCGGACCGGCAGATTTTTCCGCCGTCGGTTGGGAGGCAAAACGAGCCGCCTTGAGATCGGTGGAAATCAATCCTTCCAACCTCGCAGTCGGCTTGGCGGGCGCGGTGGGCGCGTTCAGTCCGGGAAGCTGAACGGTGACCGAAATCGCCGAAAGTTGATCGGTTGAGGCCGTCGGATCGGTCGCCAAAGCGGGCTGGGCCGAGACGGCTTCCTGGGCCGTCGTTTGGGCCGTTGCCTGGGCGGTGACCGCCTGACGTGCGGTCGCGAGAGCCTCGGCAAACGTCGGGGGAGCTTTCGGAATCGGGAGACTGATTGAAGCCGTGATGGAATCGATCGAGACAGTCGCCTTGACCAAGGTCGGGCCGGTCGAATCCGAGGCCGAATCCGGTGCGATTTCGACGCCACCCATGGACACCGGCGTTGCGTTCGCGGTCGGGGTCGTAACCGCTGCGAGCTCAGCCGTCGCTGCCGCGCTCAGCGCAGGTACTTTCGAACCCGACTTTCCTTGCGCAAATCCGGTCAGGGCAGGTGCATTCTGGTCTGCGATCGGTCCCGCCGCCGGCATCGGGTTCTGCAACGACATCAGGACCGGGGCCAGCAACGCGGCAACGGTTTCGATCTGGTCGCGAGTGAGCGTCAAAACCGGCTTCGCTTCGGACGAGGAGGTGTCCGTTTCGGTCGTCGCCGCGGTCGCGATGGTGCTCGTCTTGCCCGTACTCGCGTCGCCCGAGTGGACGGTCGCCACGCGGGCATCCGAGGCGGCCGCGAGGATGTTGCCGCCGAGCGCGGCCAGGATCGTCGCCGTGGTCGACGGATTGAGCTGCGCGGGCGCGCCGGTGGCGGGCGCCAGACACGCATCGAAGCTTGCGGCGAGGGCGGGTCCGCCGGCGGAGGAACCGAAGAGTGACGCAAATGCGTCGACCAGGCCCGGCTTGGCCGGGACGGTGTTACCCGTGACGGGGATGGAAGGTGCGGAAGGAATGGAAGTAGGCATGCATGGCTTCCATCCCTGGAATTTCGGTCGCGCCGTCCGTGGCGACTCGGAGAAGTTGAAAGTTTAGTTGCTGGCGGTCTTGGCGGCCTTCAGCAGACGGATCTTTTCGGAAAGAATGGCGGCGCGACGGGCGAGCAGACCGTCCTTGTCGGTGGTCTTGCTCATCTCCTCGAAGATCGGAGCGAGCACGTCGGGCTTCATCAGCGAGAAAATCTTCACGACCGTGTTGTCGTCCATCTCCTTGACGATCGCGACGGCGGCGTGCGGCGTGAGGTTGGTGTAGGTCTGGGCGAGCGAGCGCAGGTTCTTCGCCTCGTCGGCGCGGATCTCGACGACCTTGTCGGCGATTTCCTTTTCCATGCTCTCGACGTTGGAGCGGATCTTCTCGAGTTCCTTCTGCTCGGCGTCGAGGCGCGCGGCGCGCTGTTCGAGCAGTTCGCCCTGCTTGTGCAGACGGACTTTTTCGTCGCGCAGTTCCGACGCGAGATTGTCGACCTCCACCGTCCAGAAATCCCAGCCCTGGGCCTTCTTTTCCTTCTCCGCCACTGCGCGCGTGGTGCGGATCTGCGCGAGAATCTGGTCGCCGACATGGAGCAGCGGCACGACCCCGGCGGCGACGCCGGCGAGGAGCGCGACAACGGGAAGCAGGGCGGGATGGCGGAGGATTTTGGTCATGACAAATTCGGGTGCCGGGCGGACTTGAAGCCGGCGAAGTCGTCGAGCTCGTTCTGCTCGGCGCGGAGGGTTTCGACGCGGTGAACCTGGCGGGCCTTTTCCTCGAGGCGGTTGACGACCTTGAGCTGGCGGTTGGCCTCGATGTATTCCTGGCGGCGCTTGTTCATGGCGTCCCGGGTGTCGATCACGTTACGTTCGGCGGCGATTTCGGCCTGACACTCCGCGCGATAGACGCGGAAGAGCGCCGCGGCGTCCGCGGCGAGGAACCGGGTGGTGCGACCGGAGAAGAGGAGTTCGCCCATCTCGGCGACGCGGCGCCGGACACTGGCGAGATTCTCCTCGGCCTGGACATAGGTGTGGACGGCGGCCGCAAATGCCTCGCGGGCGCGCATTTCCCGGTGCGAACGGATGACCGTCACGGGCCGCAGTGGGAAGTGGAATCGTTTCATGGGGCGACAATGCTCCGGAGCTGGCGGTAGGTATCCACCCGGGGTGTCAGCTCGTTCACTCCCTGGCGGAGGAACCGGCGAAACGGCTCTTGTAGTGCGACCGCCTGATCGAGGGCCTGGTTCGCACCTTTCTGGTAGGCGCCGATGGATACGAGGTCCTCGTTCTTGCGATAAAGGGCCAGGTGTTCGCGGGCGCGGGCGGCGAATTCGACTTCCTCCGGCGTGCAGATGTCGCGGGTGAGACGGCTGACGCTCTCCAGCACATCGATCGCCGGATAGTGGTTGAAATGCGCCAGCTGGCGCGAAAGCACGAGGTGTCCGTCGAGGATACCGCGGACGGCGTCCGCCACGGGTTCGTTCATGTCGTCGCCCTCGACGAGCACGGTGTAGATCGCGGTGATGCCGCCGTTCTCCCCTGCCCCGGCGCGTTCCAGGAGGCGCGGCAGCAGGGCGAAAACCGACGGCGTGTAACCGCGGGTGGTCGGCGGCTCGCCGATCGCGAGGCCGATTTCGCGCTGCGCCATCGCGAAACGCGTCACGGAATCCATCAGCAAAAGCACATTCTTGCCCTGGTCGCGGTAGGCCTCCGCGATCGACGTCGCGGTGAACGCCGCGCGCAGGCGGACAGCCGCGGGCATGTCGGAGGTCGCGACGACCACCACGGAACGCTTCATCCCCTCGGGACCGAGGTCCTTCTCGAGAAACTCGCGGACTTCACGACCGCGCTCGCCCACGAGACCGACCACGACCACGTCGGCGTTGCAGCCGCGCGCGATCATGCCGAGGAGCGTGGACTTTCCGACGCCGGAACCCGCGAAAAGACCGAGACGCTGGCCGTAGCCGACGGGCACGAACGCATCGAGGGCGCGCACTCCGGTCGTCATCGCCTCCCGGATCCGGCGGCGGCGCAGCGGGTGCGGCGGCGTGGCGTTGTGTTCGGAACGATCGACCGGCAGCAGGCCGAGTCCGTCGAACGGACGGCCGAAGGCATCGAGGACGCGTCCAAGCAATTCGGGACCGGGCTTCGGGAGCGGCGGATGATCCGAGGCGGCCACCTCGCAGCCAACGTGCAGACCGGTGGTGTCACCGAGCGGCATCAGGAGGACGCGGTGCTCGCGAAATCCGACGACTTCCGCGCGGACCGAAAAGTCCGTGCGCGGGGAGCGAATGAGACAGAGTTCGCCGAGGCCGACGTTCGGACCTTCGGATTCGACGACGAGCCCGGCCATACCGGTGACCGCGCCGACGCGCTGGACCGGCGGCATGTGCCGGACCTGGGTCCGAAGAACGTCGACGAGAGGTGCAACCGGGGTGTTCATCGCTCAGGTGCCGGTCAGGTGATGCTCGAGCGCGGCGACCTTGGTTTCGCGGCGGGCGTCGGTGAGGCCGAACCGGCTGCGCACCTGGCAATCGCCGGCGCGAAGCGACGGGTCGGGCATGATGCGCAGATTCGGATAGCGACGCAGCCAGTCGGGATTGAGTCCTGTCAGAAGCTCGGCATCGCGCGGGCAAAGCGAAAGTTCGAGGCCGTCGCGTTCGGGATAAAGATGTTCCAGGGCCTCGCTGCACAACCGGTCGACGACCTCGGCAGGCGGCTCAAATCCGGCGAGCAGACGGCGGCCGATCTCGACGGCGAGCGATGGCAGCGCCTCGCGCAACTGCGCCATCAGGCGCGGTTCCACCTCGGCGAGCTGGGTGAGAATGTTCGTGCTGAGCTGTTCCATCTCGTGGCGCAGCTCGACCATCTGCTGGTCGGCGGCGGCACGGGTCGCGTCGACGCCCCGGCGATACGCGGCCTCGGCCTGCTGGGCGACCTCGGCTTCACCATACGTGCGACCGGAACGGCCGGGCACAACGGCGCCGGACAGCATGCGATCGAAGGCGATTAATTTAGCGTAGGCCATGGGCGAGTTGGATTGCCACGGGCGCAAATACCCTCGGGGTTGCTCGGGAAATTAGTTTAGCGTAGGCCATTTCAGGCAGACACCGGCACGCGTTTGCGGCGGATCAACTGACGGGGGCGGCGGGCCGGCGAGCGGGTGCCGGACGGAGCAGGATCGTCCTCACCAAAGCTGCGGCGCACGGGCCAGAGCGGATCGGGGGAACCGGCGGCGGGACCGGGCGGACGGTCAATGAAAGGGGTTTGGATGAGATCGTTCATGGAGTGGGCCCGGAAGAAAGTGTTGAGGGTTGAGTGATGAGGGTTGAGGGACCGAGGCGACGAAGGTTGAGAGTTCAGATCCCACAGAATCCCCGGGGCATTCGTGTCACTTCGCGTTCATTCGTGGTTTAAAGACATCGTTTCGGTTCAGGCGACGAGCGCCTGCGAGTCGGAGTCGAGGGAGATCTGGCCTTCCTCCTCGAGCTTGCGGACGGCCTGGATGATGACGTCCTGCGCGGTCTCGACGTCCTTGAGGCGGACGGGCCCGAGGAGCTCGATCTCCTCCTTGAGGCCTTCGGCGGCGCGCTTGGACAGGCCGGCGTAGATCTTTTCGCGCAGCGGCTCGCTGGCGGATTTCATCGAGATGGCGAGATTGCTGGTGTCGACCTCGCGCAGCACGCGCTGCAGGTCGGCCGCGGAGAGGCGGTTGAGGTCCTCGAAGCTGAACAGCTTCTTGCGGATGGCGGCGCCCAGGGTCGCGTTGCGCTCCTCGAGGCGGGCGAGCAGCGTCTTCGACATGTCCTTCTCGAGCGTGTTGAGGAGGCTGGCGACGGCGCGCACGCCACCGCTGCGGTGAAACGCGGGGCGCACCTTCGTGTCGAAATGCTTGCCGAGGCTGCGCACGATCTTGCCGACAAGTTCGAGGGAGGTCGACTCGATGGTGCCGAGGCGTTCGATCACCTCTTCCCGCAAATCGGGCGTGAGGAGCGCGAAGACTTCGCCGGCCTTGCCCGGCTCCAGGTAGGAGAGGACAAACGAAATCGTCTGTGGCTGCTCGTGCTTGATGAGAT
The DNA here is from genome assembly GCA_035545955.1 of Candidatus Didemnitutus sp. GTDB lineage: Bacteria > Verrucomicrobiota > Verrucomicrobiia > Opitutales > Opitutaceae > Didemnitutus. Next base: position 12,501 of record DASZXI010000012.1, read on the forward strand.
TGAAGATCTGCCGGCCCTCCATTTCGGAGATGTCCTTGATGACCTCGACCGAGGTGCCGACCGGACCGACGCGGCTGATGATGGACGAGGCTTTGTAATCACCCTTGGCAATCTCGAGCGTGCGCTGCGCGTAGCTGAGGCCGCCGAGCGCGGAGCTGACGCTGGACGCGACGACGGAGGTGAATTCCTCCAGGGACTGCTTCATCACGGACTCCGGGATCATGGAGAACGTGGACATTTCGCGGCAGAGCAGCTCGACCTCGGGATCCTCGAATTGCTTCAGGATCTCGGCGGCGGCATCGGGGCCGACGCAGATCAGGAAGATGGCGAGCTTCTGCTGGCGGGTGAGCTTGGTGTAGTCGATGTCGGCCATGGCGGCGAAAGAGGTCGGAATCAGTTCTTGGCGGCGGGCGTCGCGACCCAGTCACGCAGCGCGGTGCCGATGTTGGCCGGTTTCTGGCGGATGAGCTGGTTGAGCATGTCGGGCGTGACCGCGGAACCGTTCTGGAGCGAGCGGGCGGCGACTTCCGGCGGCATCGTGAGGATCTCGACCGGAACGGCCTCGGGCTTCTGCTTCGAAAGCATGCGGAGGAAGACCAGGAGAATGAGTGCGGCGCCGACCACGGCGGCCCACTTGCTGCCGACTTCGACCCAACCCTGCAGACGATTTTCCTTCTGGATCGCCTGGACCTCCTGTGAGACCGGCTCGGCGGCGAACGGAAGTTCCTGGAGGGCGACGACGGACTCGAGCGTCTGGCCGGGGGCCAGCTTGAGACCGAGCGCATTCACGGCGATCTGGCGAAGGGCGTTGAGTTCCTCGGCGGTGCGCTTCTGCACCTGCGGCTCGGCCGGGGCGGCGGGCTTGCCGTCGGGCGTCGTGGCCGGTGCGGCGGCCGGGGCGACGCGGGGGGCGATGAAGACCGCGGCCGTGACGTTCTTGATCGTGCCCGGATTGCGCACGACGTTCGTGGTGGTCCGGTTGATCTCGTAGGCCGTCGTGCGGTTGGTGCGCTTGCCTTCAGAGGTGGAAGTCGGATGCGCGGCCGCGGAGGCAGTCGGATCGGCCTTCTCGGGAATGTTCGCGCTCACGCCGGTGGCTCCGCCCGTGGTGCGCTGTTCGCTGGAATTCGTGGTGTCCTCGGTGACCGTCTGCGTGCGCACAACCTGGCCGTCCGGGTCATATTTCTCGGAGGTCTCGGTCGTCGCTTCGGTCTCGATGTCGGCGGACACGCGAACGACCGCGTTGCCCGGGCCGATCACGGCGGAGAGCATCGATTCGACTTTCTTGGCGAGATAATCCTCGACCTGCTGCTTGTAGCGCATCTGCGACGACGCGGTACCGAGCGTCGGATCCTGGCGCAGTTCCTCGGAAAGGACGCGACCGCGGTTGTCCACCACGGCGACCTGATCGGGCGTGAGGCCCTGTACGGAATTGGCGACGAGGTGGCGGATCGCGTTCACCTGGTCGATCTCGAGGCGGCCGCCGCCCATGTCGACGAACACCGAGGCGGTCGATTTCACGCCCTGGTCGGTGAGGAGCAGGCGATTTTCCGGCTGCACGATCATGACGCGCGCGGCGCGGACGCCGGAAAGCTGGGAGATGGTGCGGGCGAGTTCGCCCTGAACGGCGCGGAGGTAGTTCGTCCGCTGCACGAAGTCGCTCAGGCCGAACTGGCCCTTGTCAAAGATTTCAAAGCCGACGCCATCGCCGCTCGGAAGGCCCTTCGAGGCGAGGTCCATGCGGAGCTTGTACACCTGGTCCGAGGGCACCGAGACGCTCGAGCCGCCGGCCGAGACCTGATGCGGAATGTTCTGGGTCTCCAGATAGCTGATCACGGCCGCGGCGTCCTTGTCGCCAAGGCGCGCATAGAGCAGCTGATAGTCGGGCCGGTGGGACCAGGCGGCGACGGCGATCATGCCGGCGGTGACCGCGATGGTCGCCACGATGAGCGAGACACGCTGGTTGATTCCGAGTTGCCGCCACAGGGCGAGCAATGAGTTGGCGAAATTCTTCATGAAATGGGGTCAGCGAAAAGGGTTCACACCTGCATGCGCATCAGTTCCTGGTACGAATCGACGAGCTTGTTGCGCACCTCGACCATCAGGCTGAAAGCAGTGGAGGCCTCCTGCATCGCGATGACCGACTGATGCAGCTGGTCAGTGTCGCCGAGGAGAACCTTCTTGGTAAGTTCGTTGGCCTGCACCTGCTTCGCATCGACCATCGAGACGAGGCCGTCGAGCATGGAGCCGAATCCGCCCGCGGCGGGCTTCGTCAGCTGCGCGGCGTCGGTGCCGATGTTGATGCGCGGCGCGAGGCCCTGGAGCTGGCTGGCGCCGAGACCGGGAACTGACGAAGGGATGGAGCTGATCGACGACATGGCGCGGGAGATTCGATTACTTGCCGATATCGAGCGTCTTCATCGCCATGTTCTTGGCGTTTTTCACGACGGAGAGATTGGCCTCGTAGGCGCGGGACGCGGTGATCAGGTCGACCATTTCGTAGGCGAGATTGACATTGGGCATCGCGACCAAGCCGTCGGGGCCGGCGTCGGGATGCTGCGGGTTGTAAACCTGCTGGCCGGGAGTCTTGTCGGCGGTGATGCCGGAAACGTGGACGCTCTGGAGAGACTGGCCGCCGGCCTGCTTGATCATCTCCGTCTCGAACGAAACGACCTGGCGCTGATACGGGCCACCCGCCGCGGTGCGGGTCGTCTGGGCGTTGGCGATGTTCTGGGCGACGATGTCGAGGCGCATGCGCTGCGCGGCGAGGGCGCCCGAGGAAATGTCGATGCCGGAAATCAGGTTCATGCGGCGGATCAGGAGCTGCGGCCGGTGATGGCCATCTTGAGCTGCTTGATGTTGGTCGAGACGACCTCGGTGAGGTAGTCGTAGTCGACGGAGTTCTTGTTCATGGCCAGCAACTCATGCTCGATCTCGACGCTGTTGCCGTCGGGTCGGACGCTGCGGGCATTGGTGTCGGCCGTGAGGGTCGGACGAACCGAATCGTCGTCCGTATTCAACGTGCCATTGGCGAGCTGGGCCTTGAGCTGATCGGCGAAATTGGGGGCGAGATCGACCCGGCGGTAGCCCGGCGTCTCGGCATTGGCGATGTTCGCCGCAATCGCCTCCTGGCGGAGGGCGGCGGCGTCGAGGAGCTTCCGTGACAGAGCGTAGGTGTCGGATTGGAAGATCGGGTCGATCATGCTCCCGCCCCTATAACATGGCGCATGCCATCGCAGGGGAAAGCGTTACAACCCGTTGCCTAGCTGGTTTTTAAAAATATATCCGCTGCCTGATCCCCGAAAAATACCTAATCTGTCCCTGTTTCGAGGATCGGGGTGGCAAATTTTGCCGGCCGCCCGGATCCCGCTGGCGAAATATTCTCCCGGCGCCGCTTCATTTTGGTCCCGGGTGGGCCGATAACCCTAAAAAACCTCATGAGGGACAGCGAATTCGAATTCATCCGCACCCTTGTCTACGAACACAGCCGGATAAATCTCGGCCCGGACAAGCGTGAATTGGTCAGTGCGCGCCTGGGCAAGCGACTGCGCGAAACGCAGGCGCCGTCCATCCGCGACTATTGCGGCCTGCTGCAGGGTCCCCAGCGCGACGAAGAGCTTTCGCACCTGATCGACGCCATCTCGACGAACCATACCTTCTTTTTCCGGGAGGGGGCGCACTTCGATTTTGTCCGTTCGCACATCGTTCCCGAGATGATGCAGCGTCAGCGGACGGAGCGCTGGAGCCGTTTCTACGCCTGGAGCGCGGCGTGTTCTTCCGGCGAGGAGCCGTACTCGCTCGCCATCACGCTGACCGAGGCGCTGCAGAACACCGGCTGGCCGTGGCACATCGAGTGCACCGACATCTCGCACCGCATTTTGGAAAAGGCGAAAAACGCCATCTATCGCGAGGACGTGATTGCGAAACTGCCGCCGGCCTGCGCCAAGAGCTATTTCCAGCGCGGCGTCGGCCCGCAGCACGGCAACTATCGCGTCCGCGCGGCGCTGCGTCAGAACGTGCGCTTCCAGCAGCTCAACCTGCTCGATGGTCCCCCGCCCTTCCAGGACCTTTTCCACGTGATCTTCTGCCGGAACGTCATGATTTATTTCGACCGTCCGACGCAGGAGGAACTCGTCAACAAACTCGCCCGTCGACTCGTCCCCGGCGGCTATCTGCTCGTCGGTCACTCCGAAAGCCTGACCGCGATCAAGCACCCGCTGCAAACCGTGCGGCCCGCCATCTACCGCCGCCCGCCGGCCTCGTGACATGTCTGCGACCCGAAAAATCCGAGTTCTGATCGTCGACGACTCCGCCGTCGTCCGCAAAATGGCGTCCGAAGTGCTCGCGGCCGATCCCGAGATCGAGGTCGTCGGCACCGCCGTCGATCCGTATGTGGCGCGCGATCGCATTCGCGAGCTCTCCCCGGATGTCCTGACGCTGGATCTGGAAATGCCGCGCATGGATGGCCTCACGTTTCTCCGGCTCCTGATGGAGAAGCGTCCGATGCCCGTCGTGGTCATGAGCTCGCTCACGCAGCGCGGTTCCGACTACACGCTCGAGGCGCTGCGTCTCGGCGCGATCGATTTCCTCGGCAAGCCCAGCGGCTCGTATTCCTTCGGTGACCTCGGCCCGCAACTGGTCGCGAAGGTCAAGGCAGCGGCGGCGGCCCGCGTCCGTCCGCTATCCCCGGTGCCCGTGGTCCCGCGCCGCCCCGGCACGATGCCGCCCGTCAACCTGCATCCGCGCGCGCTGATCCTTCTCGGCGCGTCCACCGGCGGCACGGAAGCCCTGCGCGAAGTGCTCACCCATCTGCCGCCCACCCTGCCCGGCATCGCGATCGTGCAGCACATTCCGGCGACGTTTTCGAAGGCCTTTGCGGACCGCCTCAACACGCTGTGCGCGCTCGAGGTGCGCGAGGCGATCGACGGTGACCGCGTCCTGCCCGGCACCGCGCTCGTCGCTCCGGGCGGTTTCCACATGATGCTGCAATGGGCCGGTGACCACTATCGCGTGCGCATCACCGGCGGCCCGCCGATCTGGCACCAGCGCCCCGCCGTCGACTTGCTTTTCAAGTCCGCCGCCGACAACGGCGCGGGCCCGCACACCATCGCCGGCATCCTGACCGGCATGGGCAAGGATGGCGCCGAAGGCCTGCTGCGTCTGCGCGAAAAGGGCGCGACGACCTTTGCCCAGGACGAGGCCTCGTGCGTCGTCTATGGCATGCCCAAGGCCGCGTGGGAAAACGGTGCGGCCCAGCAACAGCTTCCCCTCGATCGCGTCGCCCAGCACCTGATTGCGCGGCGCGAGGCGATGACCCACGCGATCCCCGCCCTGCCATGACCCTCCAAACGACCCCCTCCGCCTCGATCCTCATCGTCGACGATGAGCCGATCGTGTTGAACGCCCTCAAGGAGACGCTCGAGCGCGAGAATTATCACGTTGTCGCCTGCACGAGCCCGATCAAGGCGCTCACGATCCTCGAGGAGCGCGACTTCGCCGTCATCATTTCCGACCAGCGCATGCCGGAAAAGCTGGGCCTGGATTTCCTCGTCGAGAGTCGCCGCTTCCGTCCGCACGCCTCGCGCATCCTCATCACGGCGGTGCTGTCGCTGCCGACGATCGTCGACGCGATCAACAAGGGCGAAATCTTCCGCTTTGTCGCGAAGCCGTGGCTGCGCGAGGAGCTGCTCGCGACGGTGCGCAACGCGCTCCAGCGCCACGAGCTGATCACGCACAACGAGGCCTTGCAGGCCCGCACGCAGGAGCTGAACGCGCGCCTGATGGTCGCGAACAGCGAGCTGGAGAAGAAGGTCAAGGATCTCGAGGAACAGCGTCAGCGCCTCGATTCCGCCAACCACGAGTTGTCCGCCCGGTACGAGAGCTCGCTCGAACTCTGCCGCCGCATTCTCACCGCCTACGATCCGATCCTGGGCGGCCAGGCGAAGGCGCTGGTGGAATTCGCGACGAAGATGGCGGAGACGGAATTCTTCAGCCAGACGGAAAAACACGCCCTGTGCTCCGCGGCCTGGCTGTCGGATCTCGGCCTCATCGGCGTTTCCCGCGAGCTGCTGCGCTCGTTCCGCAACAATCCCGCCCAGCTCACCGAGCGCGAACGCGCCGCGCTGCATCATCACCCGATCTACAGCCAGACGCTCGCCGCGCTGGTCGATTCCCGGGCCGAGGTCGGCGAGACGATTCGCGCGCACCACGAGAATTTCGACGGCACGGGCTATCCGGACGGCATTGCCGGCAAGAACATTCCCTGGACGGCGCGCTGTCTCGCCGTGGCCGTGGGCTTCGTCGAATCGGGCCTCTCGAAGCAGGCCGCGATCGACAACATTCTGTCGAAATCCGGCACCAAGTACGATCCGGAGGCGGTCCGTCTGTTTCTCAAGGTGACGCACATGGTGCATCTCCCGCGGCAGGTTCGCGAGATCCTGCTCGATGAGCTCGAGCCCGGCATGGTGCTCGCCAGCGGCATCTACAGCCCGCACGGGCTGCTGCTGATCGGCGAAGGCCAGGCCCTCGGCCCGTCGACCATCGCCAAAATCCGCAGCCACAATCAGGTCACGCCGATCAACCAGCGTTTGCTGGTTTATCCGTAAGGGCGGACGGCTTCGCTGGGTCGGGTTTAGGTAGGCGCGACCGCTTTCCGCTCCGGCTTTCGGGTGAATCGCGAAACTGGGGCCGCCGAGGATTCACGGCGGGCCCAGCGGTCCCGCCCTACCTACCTGAGGCGCGAATGATCGCGCCAATCGACCCTGGGAATCGCATTGGCAGATTGCGGCAATCCGCCGTCGCCAAGGCTTTGGCGGACAAGAGATCCGAGGTCGCCGATCGCGGCATAAAGCCGCTCCTACAGCGGAGAAATTCCAACCGGCCCGGAGGTCCGGTTCCACCTGTCGTGGCGCCCCTCCTGGTCCCGAGTGTTCGGTGTATTCCGTGGGCAAAATGAACTGGAAGGTAATAGTGGCATTCGTGGGCTGGTCACAATACCGGGACCGGGCCCGTGCGGCAGGCTCAGGGCGAGCGACCCCGCCCTACACTCAAATAAAAACGGCGCCAGGATTGAATCCCAGCGCCGTTTGCGACCCCGAAAAATTGAAGAGAGAGGCTAGTTCCAGAACTGCTCGCCGTTTTCGCGCGCCTTGGGCGTCGACAACGCCGGCCGGCTGCCGTTGCGCGTCGCGACCTCGGGGGTCAGGATGCTCGCCGCGTGAGCAGTCGGCACGACGGTCTCGGCGGGCTCGCGTGTGCCTGCGGTGAATCCGGTGAAGGCATTGAGTTCCTCGACGGACTCCCGGAGCTCGGTCGACTGGCTCGAAAGTTCCTGCGCGGCGCTCGCGGATTCCTCCGCGCCGGCAGCGTTCGATTGCGTGACCTTGTCCATTTCGGACATGGCCTTCGTGATCTGCTGGATGCCCTGCGATTGCTCGTTGGAAGCGGTGGCGATCTCGCCCACGAGGGTGTCCATGCGGCGCACCTGGTCGACGATCTGGGTGAGCATCACGGCGACCTCGCCGCTGACGCTCGCACCCTCGTTGCTCTTGGCGAGCGCGACCTCGATCTTTTCCGCGGTTTCCTTGGCGGCGGTGGCGGAGCGCTGCGCGAGCGCGCGCACCTCCTCGGCCACGACGGCGAAACCGGCACCCGCCTCGCCCGCGCGGGCGGCCTCGACGGCCGCGTTGAGCGCGAGAATGTTGGTCTGGAAGGCAATCTCGTCGATCGTCTTGATGATCTTCGCAATCTCGGCGCTGGACGCCTTGATGCCTTCCATCGCCACTGTCATGCGCTGCATGCCGCTGGAACCGTTCTCGACCGCCTGGCGCGTCTGCCCGGCGATCTGCTTGGTGTCGCGCGCCGCCTCGGCGTTGCGCTGGGTCATGCCGGCGAGTTCCTCGAGGGAGGCGCTGGTTTCCTCGAGCGACGCGGCCTGCTGGCTCGCGCCGTCGGCCAGCTGCGTGCTGGTGGCGGAAAATCCGTTGGCCTTGGCGAACATCTCACCGGCCACCCGCGCGAGCGTCGAGGACGTGCGCTGGAGATCGCGGCTGATGCGGCGCGAGAGCACCTGCACGAGGCCGACCGAAAGGAGGGCGACGCCGGCGATGGCCGCCGAGAGCAGCAGCGTGGTGCGCAGGTTGCGCGCGAGAATGGATTGCGTGGCCTCGCCGTTGCGGTTCGAGAGATCGAACACGAAGCGGGTCAGCGCGGTGAGCGCGGCCTCGATGCCCGCGTAGTTGCGGGCCACGTCGCCATCGAGCGTCTTCATCGCCTCGTCAAATTCGTTCGCCTTGAGCGATTTTTGCAGGCGGGCGATCGACTCGTCGTAGGTCTGGAGCGCCTTCGCAACGCGCTCCTCGAGCGCACGCGCCTCGGCGGAGTCGAGTTGCGCGGCCAGCCGGGCGGCGCGCGTGTCGATGTCGTGGCGGTGCGCGGCGGCTTCGGCGAGCTTGCGGGCCTGCGTTTCCTCGTCGCGTCCGGTGACGAATTCGAGATTCGACAGGTTGTACTTGAGGATGGCCTCCTGGAGTCCGGAGACGGATTCCAGGGCGGGCAGCAGGCGTTCGCTGAGTTCCGCGCTGCGGGCGGTGCCGCTGCGCGAGAGCTGGAACGTCGTCGTGCCGAGCACCACGATCAGCGCGGCAAAGAAGACGAAGCCGAGCGTGATGAGGGCGAACGAGCGCTTGAGGTTGAGTCGGGTGGTTTTCACGGGTCGCGGGTCGGGACGAACACCGTGTTCAGGGCGTCGGCTTCAGCACGACGACCGAGGCGTCGGCGCTGGCCGCATCGACAAAGCCGATGGCACCCGGGGTGTCGGCGACGAACTTGCGCAGGTCCTCCTCCTTTTCGAAGGACTTCGGCGCGGTGCCGCCGCCGGTCATGGCGAGGCGGCGCCAGTAGTTGTTGAAGCCGCTGGCGTTCATGTCGACCGACTCCTTGAGGAACTCGTCGGCGACCGGGCCGCCCTTGAGGACGGCGAGGACGACGCGACCGGCGCCTTCCCAGGCGACCTTTTTCCCGAGGAAAACGGACTTCACGGCGGCGGCGTCGAGCTTCTCGGCCGCGACATTCTTGTTGCCAATCACGACCGGGGCGGCGGACGCCACGGCGGCGGCGAAGGCGGCCAGGGCGAGCGTGCAGGCGCGGCGAAAATGAGAGATGTTCATGGGATCAATCCTCCGAAGTTTCGAGCGACGGGGCTCAGAAGCTGAGCGTCGTCTTGACGGCGAAGATCGTGGTGTTGTTCGCGCGGGTGGCGGCCGGATTCGGAATCCGGGTCGTGTCGAAGGTCTGGTAGGTGCCGTCGATGTAGTGCCCCTCGATCTTGAACAGGAGATGCTCGTTGTAGTCGTAGCGCAGGCTGAGCGCGTAGTCGTGCTGGTAGTCGGACGGCTTGCCCGTGTAGCCTTCGCGGGTCTCGAGATTGCCGTAGTAGGTTCCGACCTCGAACTTGTCATTGAGGCGGCGCGCGGCGGACACGTACCAGCCGTCCCAGCCCACCGCGCTGTTGGTGACCGGCACAAACGGCGCGGCGCTGTAGCTCAGGCCGCCGTTCGAGCGCTGCCACTCGCTCGCGAACACCCAGTTGCCCGTGGTGTACTCGGCCGAGGCCGTGTTCCAGGTGAAGCTGTGGATGTTGGAGTGGAAATTGACCGGCGCGTAGGCCGCGAAGGGACCGTCGCTCGAAAGATCGGTGAATTCCGAGTACGAGTAGACGAACTTGAGTCCGCTGATCGGCGTGTTCCAGGCGAGCTGGGCGCCATCGACGGACTTCATGTTGAGTCCGCCCACGCCGGCCGCCGTGTAGAAACCGGCGTTGTTGTAGAACTCCGCGACGCCCTGCGACGGCGACATCGGAATCTTGCCCGCGAAAACCTTGTAATCGAAGGAGCCCTTGCCGGCGTTGAGCGAGCCATAGACCATGGCGCCGTCGAACGAGGCGCTGAAATCGCGCAGGATCGGATTGTAGACGGCGGTGGGCAGGAAGATGAACGGACGGACGACGTCGAGGTCGAGCGCCTCGCCGTACAGGCCCTTCGGGTACTTCACGCGGCCGGCGCGGATGCCGAAGGCCGGGTTGAAATTGTAGTCGGCCACGGCCCAGTCGAGAATCACGCGATCCTCGCCGAGGTTACCGAGGCGCTGCGCGAAAACCTGCGCGCCCACGCGGAGATGTGAGCCCACGGTCGTGGAGGCATTGAACGCCATTTCCCGGAAATCCCACGTGCCACCCTTGTCGGCGGTCGGGAAATTGTTGTCCGAGCTGTAAAGCCAGCCCTGGCTGAAGAAGCCACCGATCTGGACGTTGGAATCGCCAACCGGAATGGCGGCGTGCGCGACCACGGCCGCAACGGAGGCAAGGAACAGCGCCAGTCGGCCGCTGGTTCGGGAAGTGACTTGGTGTTTCATGGGTGGCCTCGCATCGGAACGAGTCGGCCACGGCTTTACGCGGGGACCCCGGGTATTTTTACCGACAAAATGTCAGGGAGCGTCCGGCAATCCCCGGACGTGCCACTCGGGAAACGGAGCGGCCAACTTGCCCGATGATCTGCCCGGGATGATAGGAAAAAAGGCCGGCCGGAGGCCGTCCCCTACCGATTTGGTCGGCCGTGGCCGGTCCAGTCCTTTGTCGATCACGGCAGCGACACCGGCCCGCAATCATGGGAAACAGCCGGGCCGGAGGCCGTCCCCTGTCGTTTCGGATGCCAGCGCAGCCTGTCCCCTTTTGTAAAAACGACCGCAGTTCCCAAAATGCCGCGTTTGCCGTAAAGTTTACCTTACGGGCGTCGAATGGGTAGATACCGGCCTGGTTGCAGCCCGGCCTCCATGCTTTTTCCGCCCATGTTTTCGAACCCTGCCCTGACGGGCGGGGCTGTTCCGCTCTGATCCATGCCCGGGGCCCCTTCCGTCGCTTCCCTTTTCGCGCAACGCGTCGTCATCGGCGTGGGGGATATGGCCGTCTCGAACAACAGTCAGGTCATCCTGAGCACCTACGCGCTGGGATCCTGTGTCGGAGTGGTCGCCTACGACGCCGCGGTCAAGGCCGGCGGGGTGCTCCACCTGATGCTGCCGGACTCGACGATTTCGCCCGAAAAAGCGGCCAAGCAGCCGGCGATGTTCGCCGATACCGGTCTGGTCAATTTCTTCCGGGCCCTGACCGGGCTGAAGGGCGACAAGTCACGTCTCCGGCTCTTCGTCGCTGGTGGCGCGAGCGTCATCAGCGGCAACGACCCGTTCAAGATCGGCGAGCGCAACCGGCAGGTCACCCTGGATTTCCTCTCGAAAAATGGCTTTCAGGTCACCCATGCGGAAGTCGGCGGCTCGATCAACCGCACGCTGCACCTCGAAATGAGCACCGGAATGGTGACCTTGAAGACCCCCACGCAAACGGGACAGATCTCCTTGGCAAGTTGAAGCGCTGAGGTGGAACGCGTTGTCTCAACGCGTTTGCTTCGACTGATGTCCCGGTGACGACGCGTCTTGGGGACAAGCCGCGTCAACGCGTTGGGGGCAACGCGTTCCACCTAAATTCCGATCTCAGATCGAGACGATGCCCTGCGTGAGCTTTTCGCCCAGGCGGGCGGACGCACGCTCCAGCACGATCGGCATCGCCTGCTCGAGCATCTCGGCGGTAAAGCCCCACTCCTGCAGAAAATTGCCGTGGAGCGTCGAGAGAAAGCCTTCCTCGGGCACGCCCGGACCGAACGACGTCGCGAGGTACTTGCCCGCGTGCAGATGGGAAAGCATCGGCAAAATGTCCTGCGGAGCCTCGGTCGGACGCAGCATGAACTTCGCCGCGGAGACGAACCGCTCCGGAAACTTCCACGCCTTGAGCAGGCGCACGCTGACATCGGCGTGATTGAATCCGAAGACGGCGGTCTCGGCCTGTTCCCAGGCGATTTTCCTTTCGGTGCACGCAGCCTGCACCGACGGATAGAAATCCGACCCGCAGTGCACGAGCGCCAGCTTGCCGAGATCGATCACCAGTCCGGCCGTGTACGCCGCCTGGCCCTCGACGCGGCCGGTTCTTTCCGCGAGAACTTCCGCCGCGATCGCGGTGCACAGGGCATGACGGCTGAAATCGCCCGGCTCGCGATTGGCGCCGGGCTTGGTGCCGAGCTCCCAGCGATTCACCAGGACGAGGGCCGCCAGTCGGAAAATTTCCTTGGCGCCGAGGCGAAAGATCGCGCCTTCGAGCGTCTCGATGCCGCCGCGTCCGAAAGCCGCGGAGTTGGCCAGACGGAGCGTGGCCGCCGCCAGCGAGGAATCGAGCGAGATGAGGCGTTCGATTTCCAGCGCCGAGCTTTCGTCGCTCTGCAGGGCTTCCGCGAGACGCGGGAGCAGGGACGGCGAGCACGGCAGGCGCAGCGCCTTTTCGCAGACTTGCTCGATCGTCGGAGGCTGGCTGGGGGCGGGCATGCGGGGAATGGTCAGGCGGCCTGGAGCAAGGTGCCCGGATCGAGGATCAGGGCGATGTTGCCATCGCCGAGGATGGCGCCACCGGCGATGCCTGGCAAGCCCTGCATCAGGCCGCCAAGGTTCTTGATCACGACCTCCTGCTTGCTGACCATCTCGTCGACCAGCAGGGCCGAGACCTTGCCGGAATGTTCGATGATGACGAGGATGCCGTCCCACGGCTGCTGGGCTTCCGCATTGATGCCGAAGCGACGGTGCAGGCGGTGCAATGGCAGCATCCGGCCGCGGAGTTCGAGGACTTCGCCGTGGCCGTGCACGGTGGAGATGGACTCGCGCGCGGGGCGCAGCGCCATCTGGACCGAGGTGCTCGGCAGAATGAAGCGATCGTCGCCGACGCGAACGACCAGGCCGTCGATGATCGCCATCGTGAGCGGCAGCTTGATCTTGAAGATCGAGCCCTTGCCCACCTCGGAGGTGATCTCGATCTTGCCGCGCAGCTTCTCGATGTTGCGCTTGACGACGTCCATGCCGACGCCGCGTCCGGAAACGGAGGTGACCTTTTCGGCGGTGGAAAATCCGGGGGCGAAAATCAGCGCGAGAATTTCGTCGCGGCTCAGATTGGCGCCCGGAGGAACGACGCCCTTTTCGATCGCCTTCTTCAGGATGCGATCCGGGTCGATGCCGCGGCCGTCGTCCTGGAGCTCGATGACAATGTTGCTGCCCTGGTGATAGGCGCCGAGCTGGATCGTGCCGGTCTCGTCCTTGCCCGCGGCCACGCGCTGGGCGCGGGTTTCGAGGCCGTGGTCGAGTGCGTTGCGCACCATGTGCACGAGCGGATCGCCGATTTCCTCGACGACCGTGCGGTCGAGTTCGGTATCCTCACCGCTGACCTGGAAATGAACCTTCTTGTCGAAGTTGCGGGCGAGATCGCGCGCGAGACGCTCCATCTTCTGGAACGTCGGCTTGATCGGAATCATGCGCAGCGACATGGCGGTGTGCTGCAGTTCCTTCGCGATGCGGGAGAGCTGGGAGACATTGCGGGTCAGCGGCGAACCCTCGACCGCGAGCGCGCGGGCGGACTCGATCAGCTGGCTCTGCACGATCACGAGCTCACCGACAACGTCCATGAGCGAATCGAGTTTCTCGGTGCTGACACGGACGGTTTGTCCGCCCGCCGCCTTGCCGGTGGCCTTGCTCTCGATTGCATTCGCGGCCTTCTCGCCGGCTTTCGCCGCCGAAGCGGCTTCAGCGGCGGCGGGTGCTTCGACCACGACCGGGGCGGGAGCGGCCTCCACCACGGGAGCCGGCGCGGCGACCAACGCCGGAGCAGGCTTCGCGATCGCGACCGGTGCGGCCTCGACGGGCGCGCCACCCTTGGCGCGGGCAAGGATCTTCACTGCGCGAATCAGATGGGAAACGGGAACGATCTCGCTCGGCATCTGGCCCTTCTCGAGGGCCACGGCGACCTGCTGCGTGAGCGCCTGGAGCGCGTCGCGGCTGCGCAGGATCTCGGTGATGATGGCGGGCGTGAGCGTGAGTTCGTGATTGCGCGCCAGGTCGAGAAGCGACTCCACCTCGTGGGCGAGAGACTGCATCGGAACCAGTCCGAGGAAACCCGCGTTGCCCTTGAACGTGTGGAACGAACGGAAAATGGAATTGAGCGCCTCGGGATTTCCCGGCTGCTGATCGAGCATCAGCAGGGCGGCCTCGATCTGCTGCAGGTGGTCGACGGCCTCGGCATAAAACTCGCCGAGCAGTTCCTGGTTCTCCGAAAAATTCAGGTCGAGCAGGACGTCGCCCGGACCGTCCGTTTCGCCGGCGGCGTGCGCGGGCGCCGTCGTGGCCGGCGCCGCCGCGGCATTAGCGGAGTATGCCGCGGGCGCGTGGCCGGCCTTGGCGGCCTCGACCGCACCCGGGAGCCAGTCCACGAGCCGGCGCAGCGAGGCGAGGCTCGCCTCGTCAAAGGGCTGCGCGGCGTCGAGGCGGCGATCGAGTTCGCCGTGCATGGCGACGATCGCGGCGTGCAGCGCCGGTTCCTGGGCGCAGAGGTCGCGAATTTCGCCGAGCAGGCTATACGAGGGAATGAGACCGTCGTCTCGACCGGGCGAAGCGAGGATGGATTCGGCGGCGAGACGATTCAACGAATCGTCGAGCGCCTGAAAGGATTCCGGAGCAATGGACATGGACCGTGGATACAGCTGTTGCCCCTTTTCATCGGCCCCGGGAGGGCGAACTTTACCTTCCCTTGCGACAATTCCCGCTAAACTTGGGCCACTCCCCGCCGATAAGACAGTCGGCCATCCCTTCCGGATCGCCCTTTTTTACTCATGAGTTCCGCACCTGCCTCCGTTTCCGTCGCCGCGCAAAAACAAGCCGGCAAGTACCTTACCGTAGTGCTTGAGAATGAGGCCTATGGTATCGCCGTCCTCAAGGTCCGCGAGATCATCCGCCTGCAGAAGATCACGCCGGTCCCGCAAATGCCCTCCTTCGTGAAGGGCGTCATCAATCTTCGGGGTCGCGTGATCCCGATCATCGATCTCCGCGCCAAGTTCGGCCTGAAGGCCGAATTCACCGAGCGCACCTGCATCGTCGTCGTCCAGGTCAAGCTGCCGAGCGAGCAGATCGTTCAGATGGGCCTCATCGTCGACAGCGTCGAGGAGGTCGTGAACCTGAATCAGGAAGAGATCGAGCCGACGCCGGAGTTTGGCACCAAGGTTGACACGACCTACCTGCTCGGCATGGCGAAGGTCAAAGGCCAGGTGAAGACGCTCCTCGACATCGACCGCGTCGTCGCGCCCGAGACGGTCCAGTCGATCGTCCAGGCGGTCTGAGCGAGGATCACATCGAATTTACGCCGGTGGCACGCGCCACCGGCTTTTTTGTGGCGGTAGGAATTGATAATCTATGCGCCTCGCGAATGAGAGGTTTCCTTGAGGTAGGGCGCGACCGCTGGGCGCGCCGCTTGTGGTTGTTGAGTGCTCGATCCCATGCCGTCCAAGATTCGGCGGGCCCAGCGGTCCCGCCCTACCTTCCGATTCAAAACCACCGAAAAAGCCGAGCGGAATTGGCGGTCGGGATCGATGTTCTCCATCGATCCGAAATCGGATTTCCCGTCCGGACGGGAAACCAAAAGCCGCTTAAACCCGCACGAAATCACATCCGGCGGGTTGCGTGAAAATATTGGCGACCGGCGTGGCAGGTGGCTCGATGGGGAACATCGAGCCCCACGGTACAGCTTAAAGCTTACCGCTTATAGCTTGGTGCTTACCCCGCCACCGCGGCCGCGGCGACGGGCGCCTTGCCGAAGCTGGCCTTGGCTTCCTCGATCGTGTCGTGGAAGGCCCAGTTACGGGTATCCTCGAAGCCTTTGCACTCGCTGATCAGCGTCGCGTTGCCGACGAGGGCGAATTGCACGCTGAGGTCACGACAGGTCTGCATGGCGAGCACCAGGAGCTTGATGACGCCCATGTGGAGCGACTTCAGCTGATGGGCATCGATCACGGCGCGGTTGTGGCCGGCATCGACCGCTTCGGCCAGCTTGGGCTTCAGGTAGGTCGTGATTTCGGCCAGGACCGCCGGCGACGGCGAATCCGGAATCCGCATGACGAGATTGTCGTTCTCGATGGCGAAATAGCGTTGGGACGTGTCGAGGTTCATCGCCTTGGCGACCTTCGACTCGAGCTCGCTGATGTCGATCGGCTTGGTGATCACCGTGGTGAAACCCACCGTCTGCGCCTGCTGCTGCGGGCCGGTCTCGGTCTTCACCACGAGGCCGAAGACCGGGAGGTACTTCGTCTTCACGTTGGTGCGGATGAGACGGAAAAGGGTGAACGCGGCGTCCTCCGGCAGGGACAGGCTGATCATGATCAGGTCCGGCGGAGTCTTCGTGCAGAAGTCGATCGCCTCGCCCTGCGTGCTCAGACCGTGGATCTTCCACGGGGTGTGCTTCAGGCCATCCTGGATCTGCTGGACGATGGCGGGCTTGTCCTCCACCACGAGGATCGTGGCGGGATCGAAAATGGAACGGGCCTTCGTCGGGGAATCCGAGAGCGGCTTGAGCTCGATCATGCGGCCGGCCTTCTCGAGGAGAACCTCCTCCTTGAACGGCTTCACGATGTAGTCGCGCACGCCGATCTTGGCGATCTTGAGCACGTGGTCGCGGCCACCTTCGGCCGTGAGCATCATGACCGGAATGCCCTTCAGCTGCGGATCGGCCTTGAGCTTGGTCAGCATTTCCACGCCGTCCATCACGGGCATCGTGATGTCGAGGAGGATGAGGTCGGGCATTTCCTTGGCGGCGACCGCCAGGCCCTCGACTCCGTTCGCGGCCTCGAGAATTTCGCAATCAAAGGGTTTGAACGCCTTCCGCACGATGATGCGGACGGTCTTGGAATCGTCGACGGTGAGGATTTTGTTGCGCATGGCTGAGCGGAAAAACGGAAATTATTCGCCGGTCTTGAGGAGGATATCGGTCACGATCTTGTGCTTGGCATCCTTGAAGCAGTAGATGAATCGCTGCGCCGAGCTGATCGGCTCGATGCAGAAATTGCTCCCGCGAAGGATCGAGGGAATCGTGAGCTTGCAGGGAAAGCCGGCATCGCAGAGACCGTTCTTGAAGCTGCCGACCGTCATGTTGGTCAGCTCGCCGATCGCGTCGTTGATCACCTCGTCGCCCGCCTCGTCGAGTTCGGGCTCGGTCATGCCAAGCAGATGGCAGGTGGCCTCGCGGGCAAAGGGCACCGGAAGGTAAAGGTAGATCAGCCCGTTGGCGTCGCCGAGGAAACCCACGGTGCCGACGACCTGGGGAATCGCCTCGCCGTCGGTCGGGAGGGGGGGCCAGCTGGGTGCAGCGCCGGCAGCCGGATCCAGCTCGGGCGAGCGCGAGAGCATGGTCTTGAACACATCGGAGATCGCGCGGGAAATGTTATCGCGGATCAGCCGTTCAGTGATTTCCTGGATAGCGGGCATGAGTAAGTGCAGCTTTGGCGTGGAAGCCTTGTTCGCACTTAATCGGCCCAATCCCGCTCCAACTTAACGCAAAATCGCGCGGAAATTGCCGGAGCCCAACGACCCCGAAAAGATCACTCGGCCACTTCGGCCCCGACTTCGACCGGGTCGCCGGCGTCCCGATATTCCTGCAATTTATTGCGCAAGGTGCGGATGCTGATGCCGAGCAGCTCGGCCGCCTTGGTCCGGTTCCCGGCCGTTTGCGCCAGCGCCGCCTTGATCGCCTGCTTTTCCAATTCGGCAATATTCAGCACCTTGGGCGACTCTCCGGCGGCGCCTTCCGGGGGGGCATCGGCTACGCCGGGCGCCGGCGCCGTGGATTCGGGTGCTACCGCGGCCGCAGGCGAGGGCGTCGCAAATTCCTCCTCCACCGCCGCGGCCAGGATGGCCTCACCCGGCGAAACGCCGCCGACCAGCGGCAGCCCGAGCGCCGCCGCGGAAACCATCCGCTTCGGCTCGGTCAAAATCACCGCGCGCTCGATCGTGTTCTGCAGTTCGCGCACGTTGCCCGGCCAGCGGTAACCCATCATCGCCGAGCGAGCCGATTCCGAGAAACCCGCAACGTCGACGCCCAGCTTGCGCGAAAGGCGCGCGAGGAAATGCTCCGCCAGCGGCAGGATGTCCTCCACCCGCTCGCGCAGCGGCGGCACGTGGACCGGAAAAACATTCAGGCGATAATAGAGATCCTGGCGAAATGCGCCCTTTTCGACGTTTGCGAGCAGATCGCGATTCGACGTGGCGAGCAGGCGGACATTGACCTTGATCGTGCGGTTTCCGCCGACGCGTTCGAATTCGCGCTCCTGCAAAACGCGCAAGAGTTTTGCCTGCAGGTTCGGCGGAATCTCGCTCACCTCGTCGAGCAGCAGCGTCCCCTGGTTCGCGAGTTCAAAACGCCCCTCGCGCCGGTCGGTGGCACCCGTGAACGCACCGCGCTCGTGGCCGAAGAATTCACTTTCGATCAGGTTTTCGGATACGGCGGCGCAATTCACCTTGATGAACGGATTCTGGCGGCGCGGGCTGTGGCGATATAGTTCGCGGGCGACCATTTCCTTGCCGGTGCCGTTTTCGCCCGTGATCAAAACCGTCGCATCCGTCGGCGCGACGCGTTCGATCAGCTGGCGCAGGCGCATCATCACCTGGCTGCGGCCGACCAGCGCCCCCGCCTCGCCGCCCGCCTGATCGTTCAGCAGCCGATTAACCGACAACAGCTGCCGGTAGGTCTGCCCCTTCTTGATGATGATGTCGATCTGGCTGGGAGTAAAAGGCTTCAGGACGTAGTCGAAGGCGCCCGCCCGCATGCACCCCACCGCCGACTCGATCGATCCGTAACCCGTGACCATCACCACGAGCGGGCGCTCCGGCAGCAGGGCCAGTCGTTCGAGAAACTGCTGGCCGTCGCCGTCGGGCAGCCGGATGTCGAGCATCACCAGGTCGAACGACTCCCGCGTGAGCATCACCTCGGCCTGCGCCAGCGTCTCGGCCACCGAAGCGGCGAACTTCCGGCGCGTAAATATCTCCGTCAAAAGATTCCGGACCACCGGTTCGTCTTCAACGATGAGAATCTTCTCGAACGACATTGGACAACAGTGACTTCAGATATGGGCCCGGTCTGCCCCGAACGAGTAAACTCGGCCAGTGCCGGGTTCAAACAAATCCGGTCTGGCCGGTTTTCAATCCAATCTTGGCACCCCGGCGTTTTCCGCCAAACTTTTTGCCCGGGCCAAAGGAAAAAAGGTCAAAATTTCACTCAAGCGCCGTCCCGTCGCGGCCGATACTATCCCGGAGGTCCTGCTCCTGGACCTTCGATTTTTCATGCATACCCGATTGCTTTCCTTCCTGACCGATGTCGAAAAGGCCCTGGCGGCCGACGATCCCGCTCCCTCGGAAGGATCCTGGGACAACGCCCGGACGATCAACTACCATCTCGGACTCGCCCGGCTCACGCTCGGCGTGCGCCTGCCCGCCGGCAGCACGGAAGTCCGGGGCACGGTTCTCCTGCAGTGTTACAAGCTCGCCGATGGCACGCCGTGCCTGAAGGCTGCCCTGACCTGGACCGCCAATCCGGCCACGGTGATTCGCTCCATTTATTCGAAGCCCGACGTGAACTGGACCAGCGAGGCCCGCAAGATCGGCGCCGAGTGGATGGCCGGTCCGCCGGCGGCCCCGGCGGTGCCGGCGCCGGTCGAGGTCGCCGTTCCGATCCAGTCGGACATCGCCGCCGCGAGCTGAGACAAAATCAAACCGTTGAAAGTTGAGTGCTGAAGGTTGAAAGACCGGCGCCTCGACGAGAACGGATCGACGGTTCGTATCGGTCAGGTGGAGCGCGTTGCCCCCAACGCGCTGATCAAACGAACGCGTTGAGGGCACCGCGTTCTACCTTGACGCCTTGTTGTAGGAGCGGCTTTACGCCGCGATACGATTGCGCTGATCGCGGAATAAAACCGCTCCTACAGCCAATCATTCGGACCGTGTGGTCCGTTCCACCCTCACGCCGCGCTGTTGAAGCGCGGAACGGGCGGCGTGGACATCCGGTAGGCCGGCGCGAGGCCGGCCAGGCGCTGACGCGCCTCGTCCACGCGACGCAGTTCGCTCTGCAGGCGTTCCAGCTGCGTATCGAGAAAATGACGGTTCTGTTCGCGCCGCGCGAGCAGCTCGCCCACGCGGGGGCGCAGGGCGGCAACCTCGGGGTGCTTCGCGAGATCGCCGAGCGCCTGCACCAGCGGAGCGGCCCGCTCCTGGATGGCCACGGCCTCGACGATGTCGAGCGAGCGCAACAGGTTTCCCTCCTGCGCCGCAAATTCCTCGAGCGCCGCCAGAAGTCGGAGCGCAGTCTGGACCGGCGTTTCCATCAAGCCACGGTCTGAGCCAGGGCCGGAGCCGGCGTGCGATCCTGATTGCGGAGCATCTCGGCCCAGGCATTGCGCACTTCCGTCAGGAGACGCTCGACCTCGATGACCGGCTCGACCTGCTTGCGCAGGTTGGCCTCGAGCAGGCGACGGCTGTAGTAGTCGTAGAGGCGTTGCATCTCGCGGGCGAACTGGCCGTCGCCCACGTCGAAATTCAGCGCGCCGTCGAGCTGCGCGATGATCTGCTGGGCCTTGACGAGCTGCTGGTTGATCGCCTCGAGACGACGGAGATCCTGCGGCGGCCGGGAAAAGGCCTCCTGCGCGAGGGCCAGGGCCCGCAGGGCGCCATCATACATCATCAGCACGAGCTGGCCCGGGCTGGCGGTGAGGACGGCGTTCGCGCGATAGGTGCGCGCGTAATCTTTGGCGAACATGGCCTCGATTCAGATCAGTTGGTGTCGACGGTCAGGTCCGGCGAATTGAGGATCTTCTGTCCGACCTGGCGGAGAATATCCAGCGACGGGTAGGAAGGATCAGCGGCGAGTTCCCGGCCACGAGCCACGACATCCGGGCGGATCTCGGGCTGGCTCGCCAACGCGCCGCGAAGCGCGTCGGAATTGGCGGCGGAAAACTGATCTGCTCCGGGGCCGCGCACCGATGATTTCGGAGGGGCATGGCCAATGGAATCGGGACGAATCGTCCGATCCGAAGAAGACGTTGAGTTGATCATAGGCTTGTCGTTTGGGAAACGGTCAGCCGCTGCCTGGGACTACAGGGAACGCCGTTGGTTGTTGCCATTAGTTATCGTCCGCGACCTGTCCGACTTTAGGATGAAAACAGCCATTTCCCACTGCCCATCAACGGGGTGGCAGGGTTTTGAACATGGCGTCCGCGGCAAATGCCGCCAATCGGCCAGGGCTTTGTAACACCTTGGGGGCCAATTCACTAGGAGTCGTCGTGTCGCCATGATCCGCCGCGGAACGCTGGACGGCAGCCGCCAGGGCGGGATCGGAAGCGGAGAACGTTTCGTCGAAGGTCCAGACCAGCCGAACATCCTTCACCGTCGCCAGCTTGGCCCGAAAACCGAGCTCCAGCGGGCGATACGGACGGTAAACCGTGAGGTCGACGAACATGATCGCCTCGACGGCGTAGATCCGGCCGAGTTTCTCCATGAAGCCATTCGGCAGGGCCGCGGCGGAGGAATATTCCGGCGCCTGAAAAAGATTGCGGCAGTCGTTGCGCGACAGCGTGACGACCTCGAAGCGCGCCTGACGCTGCAGCGCCGTGTGCAAGGTCGGATCCATGGTCGCCACCGTGTCGGGATCGGTGATGCCCCCACCCGCCAGCGGCAACAGGAGCACCCGGTGAATGCCGAGAGGCATGACGGGCTCGCCGGAGTAGTTTCTCGGCGCGTACGCCGGACCCGCGGTGTGATGCGAACCCAGGGTGGGCATCGAGCTGCAGCCGCCCAGGAGCGACGCCGAGAGGGCGACGAGAAAAAAGCGGGACCAGGAAAAACGCGGGGTGTGGACCGGAGTGCGCATCAGCTGCTGCTGCTCTTGAAGTAGGTATTCGTCAAGTACGTGCTCTGGCTGTTGGCCGTCGACTGGGCATCCTCCATCTGAATGAAGGCATTGGTCAACTGCGTCCGCTCGTCGTCGAGCCGGCTCTGGAGCGTGGCGATCTGCGTGTCCATGTCGCTGTTGGCCTTCGTCAGGTCCGACTGCTGGGACGCGTCGTTCGTCACGATGTTCGTCAGGTAGCCGTACATCTTGGACACGAATCCGGTGCTGGCGGAGTTGAAGAACGAGTCCGCATCACCCGGATGACTCGACAGCGCCGCCGCCAGCTTGTCGCTGTCGAGAACGGACAGCTGGCCCGTGGTGCCGGTGAAGCCGATGCCGAGATTGTCGAGGCTCTGAATCGTGCCGGTCAGGCCGGTCACGCCGCCAAACGCGAGCGTCTGCAGCTCGCTGGCCCAGTTCTGGACCTCGTGGTTGTCGGAGAGCACGGACGTGGTCACGTTCGTGCCGGAGCTCGTGATCTTGGTGTTGGTTTGGATGAAACTCTGCACCGCGTTGAACTTCGTGATGAAGTCCTGGATGGCGGAGGTCATCGTCGAGGTGTCGCTGCCCACCGTGACCGTCTGCGTGGTCTTCGAATTCACGTCCACGCTGAGACCGGTGATGCCCGTGACCGTGCCGTCCAGCGTGTTGCTCATGCTCGAGAGCAAGGGTCCGCCGTTGAGGGTGAACTGGGCATTCGTGCCGTTGCTGAACGTGCCGCCGGCCGCCGCGGTAAGCCCGAGCGCCGCCAGCAAATTGCCGGACGTATCCGAGAGGCTCATACCGATGTCACCGGTGGAATTGTTGGTGAGCTGAATGCGGTCGTTCGCGGAGTCGTAGCTCGCGGTCACGCCGGCGCCCGACTGGTTGATCGTGCTGATCAGGGCGGCGAGCGAACCGGTGGTCGCGTTGTAGTTAATCGTGACGCCGTTGATCTGGAAGGAGCCGTTGCCGCTGGCATCGAGGCCGGTCAGCGGCGTGCTCAGGGCAGAATTCGCGATCGTGGAGGAGAGCTTGAGCGTGCCCAGCGAGGCGGAACTGGTGATCGTGCCCGAGCTGTTGTTGGCCAGCTTCATCACCTGCAGAAAATTGCTCGTATCGTTGGCCGCGCCCAGCATCACGTTGCCGGTCAAGTCCTGCAGTTGGATCGTGTCGCCCGTGGGATCGTAGGATGCGGTCACCGCGTTCCCGGTCGCCGTCGCAATCTTGTCGAACACGTTTTGCAACGTGTCGGTGGTCGCGATCGTGACCTGCGCGCCGTTGACCGTGAAGGTGCCTGCCGTGACCGGCACCGCAGTGCTCATGTTCGCGATCGTCAGGGTGGAGACATCATTCGTCGGGGCCAGACCGGCGCCGAGATTGCTCGCGCCCGTGATTTTCGCGGCAGATGCAAGCTGCTGGACATTAAATGTATATGAACCGAGCGGTGCCCCATTGGACGAACTGGACGTCCAGGTCGTGTTCGGTGTGTCGCTGCTGACCGTGCGGCTCGAAAAGTAGTTGTTGGCGCGGATATTCTGGAGGGAGCCCTGGAGGTCGAGCATCGCGGAGCTCAATCCCTGGAGGGCCGTGATCTTGTCCGTGTTTTTCGACTGGGCCGTCTGCAGGGTGGTGACCGGAGTGCTGTCGGCGGCGATCAACTGGTCGACCACGGACTTCCAGTCGAACGCGGAGTTGGCGACGAGGCCGGAGATTTGAATGCCAGACATGGTGTGGGTGAAGGAGGGACAATGGTCCAAACCCTTCATCGTCACATCCCCCCGTGAATTAAGCGTCCCAAACGCGATTTTTCGCCCGAAAACGGGCCTTTCCGGAGGCCCGGAATAGGAGCGGAAACGGGGCAACAGCCGCGGGGCGAAAACCGGACCACGAAAAATAATTCCGTGCCAACTTCCTAAATAAATTTTGACCCCGGGCCGATAAGCAGGGTGCCGCGAATTAAAAACTCAAGGCCGGCCCGCACCGGGGCCGATTCTCCCGGAGCCGAATGCGACACGGACGTCGCAACCAAAAATCAAGGAAGATACCATGTCAGTCGTCATCAACACGAACTACGCCGCGACCGTCGCGGCGAACAACCTCGCCTCCTCGAACGCCCAGTTGCAGGAGAGCCTGAACCGTCTTTCGAGCGGTTCCAAGATCGTCAACCCGGCCGACGATGCCGGTGGCCTCGCTGTCTCGATGAAATTGTCCGCCGCCGCCGCCCGCTCGGGCGCCGCCGCGAGCAACATCGGAAACTCCGTTTCGTATCTGCAGTCCCAGGACGGCGTGCTGTCGGTGACCGGTTCGGTCCTCAGCCGCATCAGCCAGCTCAAGACCCTCTACGCGGATCCGACCAAGAACGCGAGCGATCTCGCGAACTACGATTCCGAATTCACGCAGCTGCAGGGTGAACTCAGCTCGCTCACGAGCGAGACGTTCAACGGCGTCGCGCTGTTTGGCACGACGACCCTCACGGTCGGTGTGTCGCAGGACGGCACCTCGAGCGTGACGATCACCGCGGCCGATCTCACGGACACCAGCTCCGGTGTCGGCGCGATCACCGACAGCTCGATCACCACTCTCGGCGGCCTCGCGCTGTCCGACATCACCGCCGCGATCCAGAACGTCGCGACGATGCGCGCCACCAACGGCGCCGAGCAGAGCCGCCTCGGCTTTGCCTCGACCGTCCTCACGACCAACGAGGCGAACCTGGAAGCCGCCAACAGCCGCATCAGCGACGTGGACGTGGCCCAGGAGTCGACCCAGCTCGCCCGCTGGAACATCCTCGTTCAGTCCGGCACGGCCATGCTGTCGCAGGCCAACCAGAGCGCCCAGATCGCGCTCAAGTTGCTGCAGTAAGCGGTTAGTTCGCGCGCAGAGTCGGAGTAGTGACCCGGCTCTGCGGCGCTTCTCAGTCGGTTGTCTATATGGGTTCTTTTTCCCCTTTCGGCGCGTTTTGCGGCGCGCCGTACCTCTTGAGGCATATGCCCCAGACGGCGTGACCTGGCGCCGATTATCCAGGTCCGTGGCGACGACGGAAGGTCGCAAAAATCAAGGATAGATACCATGTCAGTCGTGATTAACACAAACTACGCGGCGACGGTTGCGGCAAACAACCTCGCCACGTCGAACTCAATGCTCCAGGCCAGCCTGAACCGGCTGTCGTCTGGTTCGAAGATCGTCAACCCGTCCGATGATGCCGGTGGTCTCGCGGTGTCGATGAAGCTGTCCGCTGCCGCTGCCCGTTCGGGTGCGGCCGCCAGCAACATCGGCAACAGCGTTTCCTTCCTGCAGACGCAGGACGGCGTGCTCCAGGTCGCGGGCTCGGTTCTCAGCCGCATTTCGCAGCTGAAGACCCTGTACTCCGACCCGACCAAGAACAGCTCCGACCTCGCGAACTATGATTCCGAGTTCACGCAGCTCCAGGGTGAACTCACCTCGCTCTCGAGCGAGACGTTCAACGGAGTTTCGCTGTTCGGCAGCTCCGGCCTCACGGTCGGCGTGTCCCAGGACGGTTCGCAGACGGTGACCATCTCGGCCGCCAATCTCGCGGACTCCACCTCGGGTGTCGGCACGGTCTCTTCGAGCTCGACCACGAGCCTCGCCTCGCTGGCGTTGTCGGACATCACCGCCGCGATCCAGAACGTCGCGACGATGCGCGCCACCAACGGCGCCGAGCAGAGCCGCCTTGGCTTTGCCTCGACGGTCCTGACGACCAACCAGGCGAACCTCCAGGCCGCCAACAGCCGCATCAGCGACGTTGACGTTGCCCAGGAGTCGACCCAGCTGGCCCGTTGGAACATCCTGGTTCAGTCCGGTACCGCGATGCTTGCTCAGGCCAACCAGAGCTCGCAGATCGCGCTCCGCCTGCTCCAGTAAGGTTAGCTAGTTTGATAAGTGGTTGTTCTGATTCGCCCAACCCCCCGGCCGTCCCACAAGGACGGCCGGGCAAGGGCGGACGGACCGCCTCCCGGCGGCCATATCGGGGCCATCCCCTCTATCCTCCGTCAAGAAGACCTCGGCTTCCCGCCGGGGTCTTTTTGCATTTATACATTAAAAGGCTTGGCCCACGAATGGGCACGAATTCCCGCGAATACAAAAACTACCCTCACGCGCATGCTGAACCTGAACTGTAGGAGCGGCTTCAAGCCGCGATCGATCCACCGCGCGCTCCAAACATCCGATCCCCGTCCAACTGCCCACGGAACACACCGATCATACGGAAGGATTTATTCAAAATCCAAACATCGAGCTTCGTTTTTTGCGCCGACCCGTTAAAATAGGCGAAGCGCCTCACTGCTCACTGCTTCAGCTTACGGCTCCCCCATGCGCGATGCGATTGCCCATCTGAATTACATTCACGTTCTCGTCGTCACGATTGCCGGCTTCATCCTCGGGTGCCTCTGGTCGCACGGTCCGATTTTCGGTCACGTTTGGATGCGGGAGATGAAACTCACGAAGGACTCAATGGAAGCCCGGATGCGCGAACAGGGCATGGGACTTTTTCTCATCAAGGGACTCAGCTTCACGTTGCTCAGCACATTCGGACTGGCGGTTCTCCTCGCGATCCACGGATCTCACGACTGGCAACACGGCGCCATCTTCGGCGGGTTTGTCGGACTGCTCGGCCCGGGAGTTCGGATGGCGTACGCGGCGGCTTGGGAGAACCCATCGCCTAAGCTACAGGCGATCAATCTCAGTCACGAAATCGCCATCTACACTTTGCAAGGTGCGATCTTAGGTGCTTGGCACTGAGCCCGATCGATAAGGACAAGAGCGAAGAGCCGAGAGTCTGGAGACCATCTGCCGACCGCGACGGCTCCGCCAAGGTATCGGTATCCGCGATCTCAGGTCGCAATCCCTCGGTTCTTGTTCCTCCGCCTTTCCGCTTCACTTCCCAGCGCTCTCAGGGAAGTGTGGGGACGATGTCCACGCCCGGCCTCGCGTATTCGCAGCCCTACCCCGGGTCCGCCACGTGCGTGCTGCTCGGACGGGCCGAGACGCCGGGCGATCCCGACCTGCGCGGTCATCGGGCGATCTTGTGGTTTGTCGACGGCGAGGGTGCCGTTCATCCGCCGTCCGAATTGTTGCCGGGGGCGCTTCTGCCCGCGCCGCTGGAACATCTCGATTCGTCGCGCGTCATTTCCCTGCTTGAACAATTCGTCGCCCGTGACGCCCGGCACCTGCCGTCGGTTTTCGTCACCAACGACGCCCTCGCCCGTCACACCGAGGCCTACCAGTCCGTCCTGACTTCGGTCTGCAGCCGCCTGGAGGATCACCACCGGATTCGCACCGCGCGCCAGCGCTTCGGGTTTCAGTGGCAGCGAAACGTGCTGGCCAATCTCCCGGCGTATTGCCGTCGTCGCCTGCCCGCCGCCTGGCGCGGTGCCCTGCGCGGACGCGCCGCGTTCGTCTGCGGGTCCGGTCCCTCGCTCGACCGGTCGGCGCCCGCCCTCGCCCCGTTTTCCCGTCACGGCATCGTGATCGCCTCCGACTCCGCCCTGCGCACGCTCGCCCACGCGGGCATCACCGCGGACTTCGCCGTCACCATCGACGCCACCAAGTCGCCCGACAAATGTCTGCCCGTCGGCCAGCATCCGCGCCACGTCGTCGCCTCGGCCGTCGGCGATCCCGCCTGGGTGAAGGCCGTTCCCGCCGGCAGCCTGGCGTTCGCCGCCAGCCGCCAGATTACGACCGTGTGGCTCGGCGAGAACGGCGTCTCCGCCCCCGATTTTTCCGAGGCGGAAAACAGCGGCGCGACCGCCATCGAACTCGCCCGGCACCTGGGTTGCAGCCCGATCTATCTGTTCGGATTCGATCTGGCCGTCGATGCCGATGATCGGTCACGCAGCCATTCCGCCGACACCGAACCAACGTTGTACGCCGGTGCGACGATCGATCCGAACCGCCACTTGCCGGAATTGCCGGGCAACTACACGCCGAGCGTTCCCTCCCACCTGAGCCGTGGCTGGCGCTCAATCGACACCCGCCTCGCCGGGTGGCCGGCGGGTCTCGTCTTCAACGTGACCGATCGCGGCGCCTGGCTCACCAACACGACCCTGCTTCATCCCGACAATTTCGCCCCGAGCGGCGACGAGGCCGACGCGCCGATCGAATTGCTGGCGCCGCCCGAACCCGCCCCGGCGGCGGCCGTCGATCTTGCGTTTCGCCGCATCCGCGCCGTGGCCGAGCGTTCGGTGCTGGCTTTGCCGGCGCTGCGCGCCGCGCTCGAAAAAGGCGGTCCACCCGCTCTGGCCACCGAATTTCGTCCGCACCTCGCCGACCACACGCTCGGGCGCGTGCTCGGCTCGTTCTCGCTGAAAATCATGCCGCAACTGATGCCGCCGCTCGAAGGCGACACCCTGTTCTGGCAGGGATTACTCGACGAATATGCGGCGTTGCTCGAGGCCGCGCAGCGGTTGCAGTAGTCCGCGAAGTCGCGACCGGCAGAAGACGGCCCGCGAAACACGCGAAGGACGCGAAATGATCCGACCGAATCCTGAAATTCCCGCGAACCAGTTCAGAGTCTAAATTCGATGGAACGATTCATTGTAGGACTTGTTCTGTCGCTCGTTCTCCTGGCGTTCGGTTTCTTTTCGCCCAATGCGCCTCCAAGGAGAGTGAACAATATCTTTATCGCTATTCTCGTGTTCTTCGCCCTGGTCTCGCTCGGGAGAGGGATTCAAGCGTGGAGATCCGGCGAGGGAATGCGGGCATCATTGCGGACAGGACAACCGATATTCTGGCAACAAGACGTGCTTATGGGTCTGGTCGCGCTGGCGATCGCGTTTGTCATGTGGCGGCGCAATAATAACAGCGACCCCGGCGGCTCCAACTGAAGCGCGCCTCTGCGGCGCGTGGTCGACCGAGATCAAGCCACCGAACTCAGCGCGTCATGCATGACCGCAGCGGCTGAAATCGCATCCGCCACCACGGTTCCGACCGTCTCACGGCCGTTGAAATAATTGTAGATCCGGCGGCGATCCGCCGTGGTCATTTCGAGTGCGCGCGTGCAGGCTGAGCGCAGCGAATCGAGGTCCCCGTGCGCGTAGCGCTGGATGACGCCCGCGTGGTGCAGCGAATCGAGTCGTCCGCCCGGGGCGGAATCCTCGGACACCGGCACCAGCCCCAGGCAACCCGACCAGAACGGTCGATCCGTGTGGGAAGCGGCCATCGTCGGCGTCGCAAATTTCCGGCCTTCGGGACAGAGACTGACCTTGAACCGCGACGCAAATTCGCCGCGTTCGTGAACCGGCACGGAATGGTCGTGGATGGCAACAAACCGGTCGCCGAATTCCCGACTGAGAAATTCCGCCTGCCGGCGCCGGTGCGGCGTGAAACCCATCGCGGAACCGAGAAACAGGATTCGTTCCTCGGGATTCGACATGAACGGGTGGGCGAAAGGTTCGACGTTGGCCACCCAGCTGTGGTGGCGAATCATGCAGTCGGGACGCAGCACCGCCCGGCCAAACGGCTCGAGCGGAAACTCGTCGTGGATCAGCACGTCGAGATTCGGGGCAATCGCGCGGAAGCAGGGCATGGTCCGGCTCGCCTCGTCGTAGGCGTAGTAAAGGATCCGCATCCCGCGGCGACGCAGGAAGCCGAACAGGGCTCCGGCGACCTTGGCCAGGTGCTCCGGTTGCTGGCCGATGAAGATCACCCACCACTCCTCGCCTTCCGGCGGTGTCAGGTTCGTCAACTGTTGCAGGCCGGTCGCCCCGACCACCTGAGCTTCCAAAAAGGAGAGGTCGGGATGGTTCATCGCTGCGAAGACCCGCGCATTTTCCGCATGCCAGTCGCAGTCGAGCCGCGCCATCGCCATTGCCTGCGGGTCGTTCGGCGTCGCCACGCGTGTCGCCAGGTCCAGTTGTGGCAGCGAGGCCAGATAGTCCGCCGCCGGCTGCAGCGCGCCCGCCCACGAGCAATAATGGACCACGCGCACGCGGCGCGCATTCCGGGCGGAGGCTGGACGGGAATTCGGCATGTCAGGCCACGCGGTGGGAGAGTTCCGCGATCGATCCGCGCACCGGTCCCGGCGCGAGTTCGTCGAGCTCCGAGTTGCGCACCTTGTGCAGGACCTCGTTGATCAGCGTGGAACTGGTGCCCTTCGTGTAGGGGAAATAGACGATCTTCACGCCGACCTCCGAGAACTTCGCTTCCAGCGCCTTCCAGCGCTCGTTCTGGAACCAGTCATCGCCGACGAACATCACGTCGAAGCGCAACTTTTCCCACGCGGCAAACTTGTCGAGCGTCTCCTGCGGCACCACGGCGTCGACGTAGCGGCAGGCGCGGACGATCTCGAGGCGCTCCGGAAACGAGATGACGGAACGCTTGTGTTTGTAGGAAACCAGCTCGTCCGTGGTCACGCCGACGACGAGCTTGTCGCAAAGCGCGCGGGCGTTGCGGAGCAGATTGAGGTGTCCGATGTGGAACAGGTCAAAGACCCCGGCGGTGTATCCCATTTTCATTGGCGGCATTCGTTGAGGGCGACGGATTCCAGGCCGAGTTCGGCGAGGTTGAAATTGAACCAGCGATCCATCGGCGTCGCCCCCGGGACATCCTCGGGCAGCAGGCGGTCGATCGGAACGGGAAAGCCCACCTTGGGCCGGTTGATCACGGCCGCGGGAAGCAGTCTAGCGAAGATGCGCTTCAAGGGTGCCTTCACCACACCATTCGCCATCTTGTAGTCGAGCGACACGCCGGCCAAGCGCTCGACGAGGCGGTGGTCGACGAACGGCACGCGTCCTTCGACGCTGCAACGCATCGTCGAATTGTCCAGGCGGCGCAGGAGTCCATGCAGATGGGCGATCTGGAAAAAAGCCGACACGATCGCCAGGGGCGACCCACGGGACAAATACGGAGCCACGGCGTCCTCGACCACCGCCATGTCGTCCTGGGAACCGTAGCAATAACGCTGGGCAAACTCATTCCAGTCCCACGTGGGTGCACCAGCCGCCCAGCGGAAAATACGGTCGTAGCCCCCGAAAAGTTCGTCGGCCCCCTCTCCGCTCAATACCACGGTGTTCTCGGTCTTCACCGCGCGCGTCATTTCCGCGAGCAGCACTTCATTCGGCACCGCCAATGGCTCATTGCGTTCAACAATCATGCGTCGGGCCGACTCCAAGAACTGCTCCGGCGAAACCGTGATGGCATGGTGGACCGTGCCCAAATGACGGGCCACCTGCTCCGCCCAGGAGAATTCGTTG
Organism: Candidatus Didemnitutus sp.; assembly: GCA_035545955.1. Classification (GTDB taxonomy): domain Bacteria; phylum Verrucomicrobiota; class Verrucomicrobiia; order Opitutales; family Opitutaceae; genus Didemnitutus. The sequence goes on from DASZXI010000012.1 coordinate 43,524, forward strand.
TCCTCCGCCGTTCCCACGACCCACGTGTGCGTGCGATTCGAGAGTGCGGCGACGATGCTGCTGTCGAGGCCGCCGCTCAGGTAGCTGCCGACCGGGACGTCGGCGATGCAACGATAGTCGACGGCTGAGCGCACCAGCGCCTCGAGCTCCTCGTCCGAAGGCGGCGCTTGCTCGTCGCTGGGAAGATCCCAATAGCGCCGAACCTTCCCTTCGCTCGAGTAGTGGCCGGCCGGAAACATCCGAATCTCCTGAAAAATCGTGCGACCGTTGAAGAAGCCGCGCATCTTGCGGTATTGGCGCAGTGCAAACTCGTCGACCGTCGCGCCCGGAATCAGGTGCTCCACGGCCGTCAGCTCGGAAGCGATCACCACCCCGTCTGCGCACTCGCTCACATAAAGCGGCTTCACGCCGAGGCGGTCGCGCGCCCAAAAGAGCGCTCCCGTGGTGCGATCGACGATCACGAAGGCGAACATGCCGAAAAGCCACGGCAGCATCTTCTCGCGATGACGCGCGTACAGCTCGACCAGCAGTTCGGTGTCCGAACTCGTCCGCAGCTCAACGCCATGTTCGCGGGCGAGCTCGCGGTAATTGTAGATCTCGCCGTTGAAGACGATGACGAACCGGCCGTCGCGCGAGACAAAGGGCTGGTTGCTGCGCGGATTCAAGTCGACGATGCTGAGCCGCTGGTGCCCCAGCTTGGCCCGACCGATCTCGGCATATCCCGGCGGGGCATCCGGACCGCGATGGCGCATGAGTTCCAGCGCCGCGAGAAAATCATCGCGCTCAACTTCGGGCCGGTTGGTGAAAAGAATGCCGCACATGGTTAGGATACGGGAACGGGGGAAACTTCCGCGGCCAGGCGCTCGTCGATCGCACGCACGATCGCGACTCCGGCTCCGCCCTCGGGCTGAACCAGGTATTCCGACAGGGCGGCCAGGCGTCCCTCGCGACGCGGATCGGAGCCGGTCGCAATCTGATCCAGGAACGTGCGAATCTCGCTCTCGTTTTCGGCCGTGTACAAATGATCGCGCACAAGGTCGCCGTGGTCATTCAGTCCGGGTCCGTGCGGATTGCGCAGGTACAGGAGCGGGCGCCCGGTGGCGGCAAATTCAAGAATCAGGGACGAGGCGTCCGAGATCATCGCCGCGGAAGCCGAGAATGCGGGCAGATACTCCGCGTTGGAATCGAGCCGCACGTTCGGCAATGCCGCGATGCGCCGCTGAAATTCCTCGGCCTCGGCGGGAGACCAGAGATTTTTCTTGGCGAGCGTACTGAAGAAAAGCGGATGCGGCCGAATCAGAAGGAACAGGTCCGGGCGGCGGGCGATCTCGTCGAGCAGGAACGACTGCCAGCCGAGAAACGTGCTGCAGCCCGAACCGAAGCGCGAGCCATCCGGCCGCACATCAAAATGCGGATTCCAGCACACGACCTTGCGACCCGCCGCCTCGCGGCGAAGGGCTTCGCCGGGCGCGGTATCGAGATTTTGCAGGACATCAAGCTTGGGGTGTCCGGTGATGGCCACGTGAGCGTCGCCGGTCGTGCAATGACGTGTGAACATCGCCCGATTGCGCGGGCTGTGCGCCACCACCATCCAGGCGCGCTGCTGCAGCGGAAGATTGAACTGATAGGCGGTGTTCTCGGTTCCTCCGACGACGACCAGCGCATACGGGATGTAGACCAGCCGCGGAACAGCACGGAAAAGATCATCGTGATGCCAGCCGCGCGGGAGCGTCTCATCATACGGCAAATGGAGAAAAGCCACATCGGCGCACCCGGGCTCGAGGCGGAAATCCTCCCAGCGCACGAACGGAATGCCGGCCTCCGTCAGAAAACCGAAAACCGCGTGGCGTTCCGAGTCATCGGAATAGTGCGAATGCAGGAAAGGCAGTCCGACCACGGTGACGTTCCATTCCGGATCGTTCGCCAGGGCGCGGTGGAGCGACGCCAGGCTGGCCCAGGCGGCTCCCAATTGCACCAGCAGGATCGCCCGGCGCGGCCGGCCCACCGGTGGAAGTGTCATCTCGTTTGAACCCGCCGCGCGCCGATGCCGAATCAAGGCTCCGCTCACGTCGCCCCGACGCTTCAGCAGGTCGCCCAGCAGGCCGTTCGCCTCGCGCCAGGCCGGATGAAAATGGACGGCGGCACGAAGAATTTTCTCGGCTTCAACCAGCCGGTTGGACGCCAGCTGGATCCGCGCCGCGAGCAGCAAGGTTGCCGGGTCGCGCGGCTGCGCTTGCAGCGCTCGGGCGGCGAGCGCCACGGCTTCGTCGACCTTGCCCTGAGGGACAAGCGCGGTGGCGAGCAGGCGCTGGACATTCGCGTCGTTGGGCCGGAGCGCGAGCGCCTGACGGAAAAGATTCTCGGCCACGGATTCGCCCTGCGGTTTGGCCAGCGCGAGTTCGCCGAGGACAACATACGCGTCGTGGCATTGCGGATCCCGCTGGATCGCCGCGCAGGCCAGCTGCAGGGCGGCCGGATGGTTTCCGCGCGTCATTTCCGCCCGGGCCGCGTTCGCTCCCGGCATGCCTCCGGCCGGAACCGGTGGCGTGGCGGTGGCGGATGCGGCGACCATGGACAATGACGCAACCCTCAGGCGCCCATCAGCGGGGCGAGTTCGTTCAATCCGGCCAGCATCTGGGCATCCAGCATGCCGGCGGCCAGACGCTCGATGGTCAGGACCGCCTGTTCGACGGAGAATTGGGCGGCGCGAGCCTGTCCCTGTTTCTGCAAGCTCGCCATCAGCGCGGGGTCGCGCGCCAGGCGCGTGAGCTGCTCGGCCAGATGCGCGCTGTTGCCCGCCGCGAACTGCAATCCATCGACGCCATCGCGGATGATCTCCTTGGCGCCGCCGGTGCCGCTCGAAACGACCACAAGACCCGAGGCCAGCGCCTCAACCTGCGAGATGCCGAACGGCTCGTTGAAGACACTCGGAAAAACCAGCACGTTGCTGCGCGCGAACAGCGAGGCGAGTCCGTGCCGGTCGAGAAATCCGGTGAACGTGACCTTCGAGTCCATGCCGCGTTTAGCGATGCGCGCGCGCAGGTCGGCCAGGAAATTCGCGTCAGGGCCGTCACCGGCGATCTCGGCCGTGAAATCAACGCCCGCCTCATGCAGGCGACCCAGCGCGTCGACCAGCGTGTCCGCGCCCTTGTAGGGCAGCACGAGGCTCGCATAGCAGATGCGCAGGCGCCGGACGTCGGGCAGGAAAAAACGGAAAAAGCGGTCGATGCGCGCACCGGGATAAAGCGTCTCGAGCCGCGCGGGCGTGAATCCGTTCTGGCGGAAAATGTCGCCGTTCCAGCGACTGCACGGAGCGACCCAATAGCTTCCCTCGCGCGGCTGTTCGGCGACCGAAAAACCCGGCGAGGCATTGGCCAGGGCGTGCAGCACGGGCACGCGGGCCTGAAAGGCGGACTGAAGGATCGAGACGCCGAAAAAGTCGATGTTGCCCGCGAGGACGAGATCCGGCTTCACCTCATCGATCGCGCGACGCAACCGGGCGGAGTTGGCGGTGATTCGGCGCACGAGTTCGGCGCGATCCGTCACGGGAGCCGGACGTCCGCCGACCCAGGTGCCGTGCAGCTGGAGCGAACGATCGACGTACGCCTCCATCGCGACCTCGTCGGCGGTCGGCGCCTTGCCAAATTCGGTGGCCGTCGACGTCAGCACGCGGACGCGATGGCCGCGCGCGATCAGGCCGTGCGCGAACTCCCACATCATGCGGCCGTAGCCGCCGAGTTCCTGCGGAGGAAAAAGATTCGTGACCAGCACGATGCCGAGCGGGCGGTCCGTCGCGGTGGTCGCACCGGCGCCAATCGCGCGACGATAGTTTTCCAGGCCGGCTTCATTCGCGAACCGCGCCTTCAGATCGTTCAGCAGAGCCTCGACCTCAGTCGGGAGCATTCCGGCGCGACGCGTTTCCTCGAGCAAGACGTACGTCGAAACGGCATCTCCCAATTCCCACGTGCGGCCCGCGAGCATCAGGAGCGCGGCCTGGCAGTTGCGATCGAGCGCGATCGAGCGCGCAAGGCATTCATTCGCCAAGCCCGGCTGTCCCTGCTGTTCGGCGGTCCCTGCCAGCGCGAGGCACTCGTCGGCCGTCCGGGCCGCCGCCAACGACCGACTCAGCTCATCCTGGGAAGCCGTCGTTGAATCGGGTGCGCGATCCGGTGGGACAGCGCCGACCGGCAAGTCTTGCTCAGATGAATTCATCGCAACCCATTGAGCAAACGCTCTGCCAACGCCCTAAATGGCGTCGTATGCCTTTGTTCATAAGTATCTTAAGAATCCTTTTGTGGGCGCGGCTGCGCAGCCATCCGCCATATGGAAATTTTTTCCATCTGATGAGATGCAGGGGGGCATCTCCGAATGCCGCCCTCCACCCTACCCGCGGATCCCGGCCATCAACGCGGCGGTCCATTCGGCGAAGCGACGCGGGGGCAGAACGTGAATCGTTTCCACATTCGAGCTTTCGTCGCCTTCCGTCACCTGAAACACCGGACGCGCCGCGAGCGCCGGACTGCTCTTCGCGATGATCCAGCGCATGGCGTTGAGGGACGGGTGACGCAGATTTTCGAAACTGGCGAGCAGCTGGACCGCGGTGCGCGCATCCTTCGCCCGGAAATGGCTGACGGCGAGAAAAGCGAGGTCGATCGGGTCGGGCCAGCGATAGCCAAAATGCCGCACCATCAGATTCACGTTGTAGCTCAAGTGCGCGATGGCGTCCGCGGGGCGTGCCAGGCGCAGCAGACAGACGGCCGCGCCAAGACGCGCCTCGGCCACGCAGGGAATGATGCCGACAACTTCCTCAAACTTCGCGAGCGCTTCAGTCCAGCGTTGCTCCGCCAGAAGGCGATAGCCCGCCTGGAGCGAGTCGACCAGCGGATTCTCCGACGGAAACGTGCTGGCCGGGATTGATTGGCCCGCTGGAATCAGTTGCAGGGGTTGCAGCGGATTGACCTGCACGATCGTGTCACCCGACTTCCGGCGCTTCCACAACTCGTACCATTCCGCGAACACACGGCGATTGCGCTGGGTGTGACGCTCGTGCACCAGCCGGTAGCCAGCGTCGGTGATGGCGCGCAGTCGCTCCGGTTCGGCGAGAAGACGGCGAACTTTTTCGGCCACGTTGTCCTTGGTCGCAAACACGCAGTTCTCGCCGTCGCGAAATCCCGCCGCCTTCAGAACCTCGATCTCCTCCGCGATCAGGCAGCAGCGCGACGCGGGAATCTCGAGCAGTTTCATCGTCAGGTAGCGGTTGACGGTGCCGCAGCCCGCGGAAAACCGGCTGCGATTGAGCAGGCGGGAATAGCTCTCGCCGGTGAAGTCGTGCCCGTTCTGGCGGTTGCCCAGGCTGGGCGCGTGAAAAATCGGGACGCGCGGCAGCAACTGCATGCAGACCTCGGAGCGCCACAGGTAGATGCATTTTGAGAGCCAGCCCGAGCCCGTCAGCGTGACCGAAAATTCCTTTTCCTCGCCGTAGTCGCGGAAGACCGTGTCGTCGATCCACCACGGCAGGTACATCGTGTCGCGAAAATACGGCGCGAGCGAGTCGGTCGGCCGAAAATCGGTGAACACCTGGTCGGCACGCCATTCCTTGAGCCGGTTCATCGTCGGCATGCGGGACGGGCTGAACGGATCGCGGAACATGTAGCCGAGCCGCGGAATCTCCGGAAACGCATCCGTGTTCGTGATGGTCACCTCGGGTTCTCCGGGCGCCTCGCTGCCCGTGTGAAACATCACGAGATCGGGCCGGTGATTCTCCACCTCGACCCGGAAGTCACGGTCGCCCTCGACCGAAATCACCTCGAAATCCTGCTCGAGCAGGCGTCGAAACGGATCGATGTACGAACTCAGGATGCGCGCGCCGAGATAACCCCAGGGGCCGTTGAAATAAAGCAGACGCGGTTTGACAATCGAAACCATGGTCAGGCGGGGACTGCGGCAGGCGCGGCCGCGGGAGCCTGGGCGGCCCAGTGCTCGAGCCACGCGGCAAACGGCCGTGGCGGCAAAAGATGAATCGTCTCGCTGTTCCGGGTTTCGTTGTCCCGGTCGGAAGCCCAGCCGGGATGACGAACGCGGAACTTGGGCCAGTGCTGTGCAATGTGCCAGCGCAGCGCGTTCAGCGCCGGATGCAGCACGCGTGGGTGCCGGGCCAATGTTTCGAAGGCGCGGTCAGGCTGGTTCAGACGCAGGTAGGCGACCGCCGCATAGGCCAGGCTGATCGGATCGGGTCGCGCGTAGTTGCAGAGTTTCGCCTGGATCGTGAAGATATGCTCGATCAGCGGCAGGGCCGCGGCGGGTTCGCCCATTTCAAGCCGGGCCATGGCCGTGCCCAGGCTGGCCTCGGCCACGTAGGGAATGCAGCCGAGCACTGCCGCGAAGGATTCAATCGCGTCGGTCCACCGGCGCTCCGCGAGTTGCCGGTATCCCGCCTGCAGCTTTTCCAGGAGCGGATTTTCGGTCGGAAAGGTCGAGACCGCCGTTTCGCCCGGGTGAACGACACGGAGCGGCTCGAGCGGGTGGGTCTGCACGATGCGACCGCCGGTTCCGCGCTGGCTCCACAGGTCGAACCACTCGCGGATCATGCGGCGGTTGCGCTGCGTGTGCTTCGTGCGGACGAGGTGATAGCCGGCATCCGTGATTGCCTGCAACTGTCCCGGATTGTCCAGAACGGCGCTGACCTTGGCGGCGACATTTTTTTCGTCGGCGAAAATGCAGTTTTCTCCGTCGCGAAAACCGAGCGCCTTCATCACCTCGGTCTCCTCGGTCAGCAGGCAGCAGCGGGCGGCGGGAATTTCGAGGAGCTTCAGCGTGAGATAGCGACAGGCGCTGCCACAACCCGCCGAGATCAGGCTGCGATTGAGCAGACGGGCATAGGACTCGCCGACATAGGCGTCGTGTTTCTGGTGCGTCTCGAACGCCGGCACATGATAGACGGGCAGGCGCAGCGCCAGTTGGACGAATATCGGATAACGCCAGGTATAGAAATGTCGCGACAGCCAGCCCGAGCCGGCGAGCGTGATGGGAATCGTTTTGCGCTCACCATAGTCGCGAAACAGCTCGTCGTCCGCCCACCACGGCACGTAGATACTGTCGGCAAAAAACGGGAGCGGCGAATCCGACGTGCGGAAATCGCTGAACACCTGCTGAACGCCCCACGCCCGCAGCCGGTTCATCGAGGCCAGTCGCGACGGACTCATCGGATCGCGAAAAACGAATCCGCCGCGCGGGAGTTCGGGAAAGGCGTCGGTGTTGCGGATGTTTGGCTCGCGCTCGAGCGGCGACTCCGTACCCGCGTGAAAGAACGCCACGTCGGGACGATGGATCTCGACCTCGCGCTTGAAGTCGCGGTCGCCCTCGACCGAAATCACCTCGAAATCCTGCTCGAGCAGCCGCCGGAACGGATCGATGTACGAAATGCGCAGCCGCTCGCCGAGGAAATCCCACGGACCATTGAAATAGAGCATGCGCGGACGCGAATCGGGCATTGAGCCGAAAGGACGCAGAATCCGGGCCGGCCATCCATCGCGCGGTTCTTGTTTCTTCTAAACAACGACTTGCATAGTTATTTTGAACCGCTCGACGACTGCACAATTGATCAGGCCATCAGCTCGGGAAGGTTGCGGCATTTTTTTCCGATTGCCCGCCCGGGGCAAGTTGGCCGGCGTCGGCGACCGACTTCGCCTCGCTGTCGGCCAATCGCAAATCTGCGCCTACCCGCGCGGGAAAGCGATCACCTCAACACCTGCCGAGTAGTGGCAAACTGGACATCGCTGGTCGGCGGGAAGTCCCATCGACTCAAAAAGTGTCGATTGCTGAACCTCGACCTCCGCGTCCTGCAGTGGCCAGGGGAGATGATGCACGTCGAGTGCATAGACGCCGCTGTTCCCTCGCGCGTAAAAGCAGTATCTTTCGGCAATCCAGTGCGCGAATGTCCCGGGTTCGGCCACGTAGACCGGACCCTTGGGTGCGTATTGCGCACGAAAGATCGCCGGCTTGGAAATTCGGTCGCTTGCGAAATCAAAACGATCGCCTACCCACCGATGACGCATTTTCGCGCGATGGTAGGGCAGGCCATAGAAAAATCGGCCGCCCACCACCATTGGCCAACAATCGGCATCAAGGCTGATGAACCAGACTCCGGGTCGACCCTCGCGCTCCACATAGGTCCTCACGTTGAGTTCCGGAAAATCGCGAAGCGGATAAACGCTCGGCCAGGACCCACGCATCACATCCTTCATCCGAAAGGGAACGACTCCCACCCATGCCGAGCCATCATATTCCTGGATCGTCACGTCGGCCGGAAGCAATCGCGCCAATGCTTTCACATCGACCCGGTAGTGAACGAATGCCAGCTGACGCCATTGTTGCCGCCAATTCCATCGACTCGCGGGCAATGGCCACGGGCGATGTGAGACCTGAGCAAGCGAGGGATGGGAAATCAAATCGCCGCCGGCCATTTCCCCAGCATCGCGACGATCGCTTCGCGACGCAATTGCTTACCCTTCGGCGCTTATCGGGCCTGCGAGGCCCACCCGGCTCAAACGGAGACCGCAGCGAGCGAGTCGGCTGGAATCGCGGAATCGGCGTGGCGCGAAGTCCAGCATTGCCGCAGCGCCGCGCCGAAGCGCGCGGCCTGACCCGCGTGGTCGAGCAGCGCGCTGGCGGACATTTCGTTGCGCAGGTTCCCGCGCATTTTCGCCCGAAGCGACTCATCGCGGCCCAATTCGATCGCCCGCGTCACATATCCATCGACATCCGTCGCGATCCATTCGGGGTGCTCGACGGCGTTCAGCAGGCTGCAGCCAACGCGCGCGGCGTGGCGATCGCCCGCCAGACTGACCACGGGCACGCCCATCCAAAGCGCCTCGCACGTCGTCGTGGTGCCATGATACGGGAACGTGTCGAGCGCGACATCAATCTGCGCGTAGGCCGCGAGATGTTCGCGGGTCGACGCACACGGCGCCACCAGCGTGACCCGGTCGTCGGACAGGCCGGACGTCCGCAGGCGCTTCCGCACCGCCGCGATGACCATCGGCTCGTCGAAATACCGGCTCTTGAGGACCAGCTTCGATCCGGGGACCGCCGAGAGAATGCGCGACCAAGTCTGAAGCATTTCGTCAGTGACCTTGGTGAAGTTGTTGAACGAGCCGAAAACGACCGGAGCGCCGGACGGGCGCGACGCCACGGCGGGTGCATCGGCGGCCGGCAGGAACGACCACGCGGTGGGCGCGAACCGGACGATTTTCTCCGTGGCGAGGCCGTCGGCGTCACCCGTGGGATCGGCATGTTCGTCGCTCAGGCGAAAATCCATCGCAGCGAGACCCGTCGTGTTCGGATAGCCGAGGTAGGTGACCTGGACCGGCGCGAGTCGACGGGCAAACAGGGGCAGACGATTGCCCGAGGAGTGTCCGGCCAGATCGACCAGGATATCCGGCGCGGCGCGGCGCACGAGCTGTTCGGCGGCATCGTCGCCCAGGGCGTGAATCGGCTGCCAGGCAGACGCGCATGACTTGAGCCGTTCGCTCGTTGCGTCGACGCGGGCGTCATTCGGAAAAAGCACGACTTCGAAGTCCTTCCGATCCAGGTGGCGCAGGATCGGCTCGAGAAACGTCGCCACCGGATGCGCGCGCAAATCGGGAGAAATGATTCCGACGCGCAGACGCCGCGGTCCGTCGCGGCCTGAGGTAAATTCCACCGGGACATGGTCGAATCGGCGGCCAAACTCCTCGTGCAGATGGAAAATCGACTGACGATCGCGGCCGGCCAGATAATTCGACAACATCGCCCGCGCGCTGAGCACGCGGGTGTTGTTCGGATCGAGCAGCACGGCGGTTTCGTATTCGGCCGCCGCATCTTCCTGCCGGTAGGTGTGCAGCAGCGCGAGCGCACGGCTCGAGCGGGCCTCGAGGCTCATCGGATCGGCGGTCACGGCACGCTCGAGACAGTTGAAGGCCTCGTCGAGGCGGCCCGGCGTTTCGAGCAGGGCCAGCCCGAGATTGGTCCAGGCGCACGAAAGAGCCGGATCGAGTTCGGTGGCCCGGCGAAAGTGCACTTCGGCCGCGCGAAGGCCGTCCGCAGAGGTCACCGCCTCGCCCAACTGTTGGTGGATCGTGGCGCGCGCGGGTTCGAGGGCCGCCGCGCGACGCAGGCTCGCGGCGATCTCGGATGGTGCGCGACCGACGGCGCGCTGGGCCTTGGCGAGATTCAGCCAGGCCTCGGTTTGCGTGGGAAGTTTCTCGAGGGCGGCCTGTAGCGGCTTTTCCGCCTCCGCAAAACGGCCGAGATCGGCGAGCGCCATGCCGAGGAAAAGTTTGCAGGGAATCGAGTGCGGATCCAGACGACGCGCCTGATTCAGCAATTCCACGGCCAGTTCCAGCCGGCCGCGCTGAAACTCCAGGGCGCCGGCGAGATGCCAGGCGTCGAAGCGCTTCGGGGCATTGCGCCGCGCTTCGGCGTAAAGGCGGGCTGCCTCGTCGAGTTCGCCCCGCTGGTGGAGCGCAAGGGCCGTTTCGACGGATTGCTGGATCTTTCGTTGGTTCATGCGCAGGCGGCCGCGAGGGCCGGGGTGGTGTTGACGGGTTGGGAGGCGCACCAGTCGCGCCAGCAGGACCGAAGTGCGGTGCCAAAACGGCCGGCTTGGGAAACATGGTCGAGCAGCGGTCCGGCGCGGAGGTCGGCGCGCAATCCCTGACGGAGTTCGGCGAGACGGGTCCGATCGCCCGCCAGCGCGGTGGCAACGCGAAGATAGTCGTCGGTCGTTCCGGCCACCCACTCGGAGTGTCCGGCTGCGGCCAACAGGCTTGCGCCGACGCGCGCCGCGTGGCGGTCGCCGCACAGGCTGACCACGGGAACGCCCATCCACAGCGCTTCGCAGGTGGTGGTGGTGCCGTTGTAGGGAAACGTATCGAGGGCGATGTCGACGCGATGATACGCCGCCAGATGCTCGTCGGTGCCGACGGTGCGTTCCAGCAGCTCAACGCGGGCCTCCGCCAGTCCCAACGCCGCAAAGCGCTCGAAGTATCGGCGGCGCGTGGCCGCATCGCCCAGTCCCCGGCCCTTGAGCAGGAGGCGCGAACCGGGAACCCGATCAAGCAGTAGCGCCCAGGTGCGAATCATCGTGTCGGAAATTTTCCCCGGGTTGTTGAAACAGCCAAACGTCACCGGACGACCCTCGCTGCAGGGCGGAAGGGCGACAGCCGGCGCGTCCTCGGGCGGACGATAAGCCCAGGCGGTCGGCGCGAAGCGAACCAGCTTCTCGGTGGCAAACGCATCGGCGATGCCCTCCGGATCGGCGATGGCATCCGTGAAACGATGCGTCATCGCCGGCAGTCCGGTCGTGTTCGGGTACCCGAGATAGGTCACCTGAACCGGCGCCAGATGGCGCGCGAACAGCGGCAGGCGATTGGTCATGCCGGTGTGTCCGGCGAGGTCGATAAGAATGTCGGGACGGTCCTCGCGGATCGTTTTTTCGAGCATCGGGCCGGGCAGCGTCACGACGTTGCGCCAGAGGGCGGCATGACGACGCAACCGGGCCGACACGGCGTCATCGCGAAAATGGTCGTTGTAAAGGATAACCTCGAACGCGGCCGGATCGAGGTGCTCGAGCAGCGGTTCGATGAAATAGGCGCACGAATGGGTGTGCAGGTCCGGCGACAGGATCGCGACCCGCAGCCGGCGATCGGGATCGCGGCTCTGGGGAAAATCGGGTTGGGGAAACTCGCCGACGGCGCGGCCGAAGGCGCGATGCTCCTCGAACAATTGCGCGGGAGTCATCTCCTCGAGATAATTGAGTGCGAACAGGCGATAACTGCGCGCCTCGTGATGGGCGGGTTCGAGCGTGAGAAAGCGGTCGTAGCTGGCAATGGCCTCGCGCATCCGGAACGACTGCTGGAGCGCCTGGGCCTGACCGAAATGGGACAGCGCGAACGACGGATCGGCCGCTTGGGCGCGACCGTGGCACTGCAACGCTTCGTCGACCCGACTGCACAGGCTCAAGGTGAGTCCGTAGTTGTACCAGCCATTGGCGTAGCCCGGTTTCAACGTGGTGGTGCGGACGTGGCACTCGATCGCCTCGGTCAGGCGGTTCTGCGTCTTGAGCACGTAGGCGAGATTGTCCCAGGCTTCGACCAACGTGGCGTCGAGCCGGACTGTCTCGCGCAGCCGCTTTTCCGCCTCGGCGAGGCGTCCGAGCGCACTGAGCGCCAGCGCGTGGCGCATGGCGGCGACGGCCGATTTGGGATCCAGGCGGCAGGCCCGTTCGAGCAAATCTGCCGCCTGCTCCGCCCTGCCCTGTTGCAAGGCGACCACGCCCGATAGCTGCACCGCATCGAAATTTCTCGGCGCCGCCGAGCGCACCCGACGATAAAGCGCGTCCGCCTCGTCCAGCCGCCCGGCGCGATGATGCGCGATCGCGTCCTGGAGGAGACGTTGAATTTGGGCGGGAGACATGGCGTGGTGTAACGCGAGTCCCCGGCTGCAGGCAGCACCACCCTGCGCCGCGGGAAGCAGCAGCAGGGAAACGGTGATTCGCAGCCACGGTATCGGCACGGGAACGGAACGACTTGAGTCAAAACGGCGCCGGGCGCCGTCCTCTTTCCGAAAGTCCGGAATTTCGCCCTCAAGGTGTCGGCGGGCATGTCGATCAAGTGCCAGTGATTGGTTGTATTCGCCCGGCCTCGACCGCCGGGTGTTCGCCTATTTTCCGATGATTTCCACTTTTTCCCCGAAAACCGAAGCTGAGATCCGTCGTCGGATAGACGCGTGTCCCAAGCTCGCCTCGTTGCATGCCAACAACAAGGCGTTGAGCGAGCTGGTGAAGTCGGATCAAAGCCTGACTTCCCAGATCGCGGAAATCATCCGTCACGATCCGTCGCTTTCGGCCCGCCTGCTGCGCATGGTGAACTCGGTGTATTTCGGTCTCTCGGCGCGCGTGAACAACATCGAGGAGGCCGTTTTTTTCCTGGGCCTGCGCCAGATTCGCGAGCTGTCGATGGCGACACCGATCATCGAGGAACTCGAGCGCGTCCAGACCAAGTCGTCGACGCCCCTGCCCTGGCGCGAACTGTGGACGCACAGCATCGGCACGGCGATTCTCACCCGCGAAATTCTCCATTCCACGCCCCTCGCGATCGATGACGACACCGACTATCTGGTCGGATTGCTGCACAATGTTGGCAAGGTGGTGATGGCTTCCGCCTTCCCGGACGAGTTGCGTGAAGTGATGCAGACCACGCATCGGACCTCGATCGAGGTGTGCGACCACGAGCGCAGCCTGATCGGCTGGGACCACGCGCAAATCGGCGCCTATTTTCTCGAGCGTCACCAGCTCGCGGAGGAGATCAGCATTGCGGTGCGCCATCACAACGCGCCCGACCAGGCACCGCGCCACGGCTTGTTTGCCGCGGCGGTGCAGGTGGCGGACCTGATGGTGCGTCACTGCGGCATCACCGGCGGCTTCGAGAAGGTCGAGGCGGTGCCCGCCGAAGCCTGGATCGAGACTGAAGGCTGGAAAATTCTTTATGGTGCGAACGGGGCCGAGGCTGCCCTGGCCCGTGCCCACATGGCCAATACCATGCAACACCTGCCGACGATGCTCGGCGGATTGGTGTAAAAAACGAACTTTTTGGGGCCGAAAGAGCTCCGCTCCGTCGGGATGGGCACGTGAGGCAAAGCCTTAAGTTCGCCCGGTTTTGCGCCGATACCAAGGGTGCATGTCTGTCGTGAGTTGCGATTCTATCGCGGGTGCCGCTGCGTTCCCGCCGCCTGAGGATATTTTGGGCGCGTGGGCGGGCAGCGCGGCGCTCGTGTATTGCCGGGACGAGGCGGGCCGGATTCTGGCCGCCAATCGCTCCTTCGCGCGCAAATTCGGCTGCATGGCCTCGGAACTGCCGGGCCGCATGACGTCGACTTTCATGCATCCGGACGACGCTGCTTCGCTCGCCATGGTGGAGCGCGGAACGCGTCCACCCACCGCGGCCGGCGCACGGGAAAGCCGCTGGCTGACTCCGCAGGGCTGGCGCTGGATCGCGTGGGAGGAATCGGCGCTGGTCGATCGCGCGGGCCGCGTGATCGGCGTCCGCGCCGTGGGCCACGACATCACCCGCCAGCGGGTCGCGGAGGAACAGTATTTCAAGCTGTCGAGCGCCGTCGAACAATCCCCGATCGCCATCGCGATCACCAATGCCGAAGGTCACGTGCAATACGTGAACGCGAAGTTCACGCAGGTGACCGGCTATACGCTGGAGCAGATTCTCGACCACGGCGTCCAGGTGTTGCGCGAGGGTCATCCCGACGAGGCTTCGTACCAGAAATTCTGGGAAACCGTTCGCGCCGGTGGCGAGTGGCGCGGCGAGGTGTCGCGTCAGCGCCCGGATGGCAAGCGGACCTGGGAATCGATGCAGGTGTCCTGCCTGCGCAACGCCGCCGGCGAGATCACCAATCTCCTGTGCATGCGCGAGGACATCACCGAGCGCCGTCTGCTCGAGGACCAGCTCCGCCAGGCGCAGAAGATGGAAAGCCTCGGCACGCTGGCCGGAGGCATCGCCCACGATTTCAACAACATCATCGCCGTGATCAACGGCTACGCCGAACTCGCGCTCCTGAATCCCGGCGACTCGAACACCCTCCAGAAGAGCGTGCGCGAGATCAAGCGGGCGGCGCAGCGCGCCAGCGGGCTGGTCCGACAGATCCTCACGTTCAGCCGCAAAGCCGAGGTGAAGTTCGCACCGCTCGACATGAATCAGCACGCCCGCGATCTCGTCGCGCTGCTGTCGGAAACGTTCCCGCGCAACATCACGTTCACCTTCGCCCTGGACGAACAGCTCCCGCCGCTGTTCGCCGACCAGAACCAGCTGCAGCAGATCGTGCTCAACCTGTGCGTCAATGCACGCGACGCGATGCCGACGGGCGGCGTGATTTCGCTGACGACCACGCGTGTGGCCGACGCCGCCCTGCCCTCAACGCTGCAGAAAGGCCGGTCGTACGCTTGTCTCGCGATCGGCGACACCGGCACCGGCATGACGCCGGAAGTGCGGGCGCGCATCTTCGAGCCCTTTTTCACCACCAAGGCCGTCAATCAGGGCACCGGCCTGGGTCTCGCGGTCGTGTACGGCATCGTGGCGAGCCACGAAGGCACGATCGAGGTCGAGAGCCAGCCCGGCGTGGGCAGCACGTTCAAGGTTTACCTCCCGCTCGTCGACAACGCCGTGATCGCTCCCGTGGCGGTGCGTTCCACCGATTTTCCCGGCGGCGCCGAATCGCTGCTGGTGGTCGACGACGAGGCTCCGCTGCGCCTGCTGCTCGAGGCCGCGCTCAGCCGCAAGGGCTACCGGGTCACCAGCGCAACCGACGGCCTCGACGCGATCGAGAAGCTGGCGGATCCCGCGCAGCAGTTTGCCGCGATCCTTCTCGACCTCAACATGCCCGGCGCTTCGGGCGTCGAGGTCATGCGCGTCCTTCGTGCCACGCGGCCGGAGGCCAAGGTTCTCGTCCTGACCGGACATCTCACCCCGCAGGCCCGCGCGGAATTCGAACGGCTCGGCCAGCGACATTTTGTGCGAAAACCGTACACGCTCGACGAACTCGGGCGCAACCTTCGCGCCCTGCTCGAGGGCCAGGAGATCAAAGGCTGACGCGCAATTTTCCGTAAAACCCTTTTCCCCAAGGATGGAGCGAAACGCAATGATGCGAATTCATTACAGTAAACGGCGACCCGGCCGATTCCCCCATGAGGCGAATCAGACCGATCCAAGCATTTGGACCGTTTCTCCGTACATGAATTCCTGCGCTCATCCGTCGCGCGCTGCGCGCTGGCGCCAGGCCTGCTTCTTGCTCGCCACGCGTCTGCTCCGTCTCGCGTCGCTCGCCTTTGCCGCCCTGCCCTTTTCGGTGCGGGCCGCCCGTGAGTCGCGTCCGTATCTGACGGTCGTGATGGCCGCGCCTCTTCGCTTCGCCGAACCGCCGCCCCCGCCGGCTGCTCCGGCACCGAAGTCCATCGACTCGGCGGCAGTCCCCACCGGGGTTCCAACTCCCGCCGGCAACCCGGCCAATCCCGCACCGGTCGCCGTCGCCGCCGGCGATAATCCGACGCCCGAAATCCAGCCGGCCGCGGCGTCGCACGATGCCGCCAAGCCGCCCGCACCGGCGGACAAGGCGAACAATCCTCCGCCGGCCATCCTCCCGGACGAGGCCCGTCCGAAGGTGCATGCCGAGGACTTCCTGCCGTATTTCCAATTCCCGGGCGCGGGCCCGAATCCGAACGACGTCATCGTCGCGCCCACGCCGCCCGAGCCCGGAAAACTTCCGCCCAGTTCCGCTTCGTATCGTCAGCAATGATTCCCAAGTTCACCTTTCGTCCCGCCGCGATCCTCTTCCTGGTTACGGCGGCGTTCCCGCCGTTCGCCCGCGGCGAGGCGGAGCCTGCCCCTGAACCCGCCGCGGCCACGAAGGTCGAGTCGGTGACGACGAATGCGCTGGCCGAATACAAGGCCAAGGAAGGACGCGGCATGGTCGCGCTGGGCACGAGTCTGATGGAGCGCAAGGATTTCAAGGACGCCGAAATCGCGTTCCGCCAGGTGCTGAGTTCGCGCGACTACCAGGCGGTGCACCGTGACGCGCTGCTCGGCATCGCCCGGGTCTACCGGATGAACGGGGAGCTGACCAAGGCGGCCGCGATCTACCAGAAATTCATCAAGGAGTTTTCCGAGGATCCGCGCATCCCCGACGCGATGCTGGATCTCGGGCGGACGCTCCGCTCGATGGGCGCGTACAAGATGGCGGTGAACTCTTTCTACAATGTGATCAACTCGTCGCTCAAGCTTCCGGCCGACGGATTCGCCCATTACGAATTGCTGGCGAAGACGGCGCAGTTCGAGATTGCGGAGACCCATTTCGAAGCCGGCAACTATGTCGACGCCGCCAAGTTCTTCAGCCGGTTGCGCCTGCTCGATCTCGCGCCCGCCGACCGGGCGCGCGCGCATTTCAAGTCGGCGTGTGCGCTGCAACTGCAGGGCGACCTCGAGGGCGCCGTCACGACCCTGCGCGCCTATCTCGAGCAGTGGCCCAAGGACGAGAACGGTCCGGAGGCGCGCTATCTGCTCGCCACCACCCTCCGCCAGCTGAAGCGCACCGACGAGGCGCTGGCCGCCACGCTCGACCTCCTGCGCCACGAACAGTCGCAGTCGGAAGCCGATCCGAAACGCTGGGCCTACTGGCAGCGCAAGACCGGCAATCAGCTGGCGAACGATTTTTTCCAGGACGGCGACTCGATCAACGCCCTCGCGATCTATCAGGGACTCGCGGCGCTCGCGCCGGAACCCGAGTGGCGACTGCCGCTGACCTACCAGACCGCGCTCTGCTACGAGCGACTGCGCCTCACCGATCGGGCGCGCAAGGCCTACCAGGCGATCATCGACGAAACGGCGTCCGCCAAGGCGCCCCAAATCCCGGAGCTGACGGAATTGAACCACATGGCGACATGGCGCCTTGCTCATCTCGATTGGAGTGAGCAAGCTGACCACGAACTCACCACCATGTTTGCGACGACGACGGGTCAGCACCCGACGGCCGTTGCGCCTCCGCCTCCCGCCCATGACGCCGATGGAAGCCCTGCAGCATCACCAGCAGCTCTGCGATGAGCTGCATCAGCTCGCGCTCGACGAGAACCGCTTCCTGCAGCAACACCGGCGCGCCCCGGACGCGCCGCTGATCGAGCGCAAGAAAGCGCTGCTCGCGCGCCTGGACGAGACGCTGGCGGCGTTGCGCACGGCCTCGCGCGACGGCGTGAACGCGGCCAGTTTCCGCCAGGCCGTGGAAAAAACCCGCGCCCGGATTTTGCAGATTCTTCAGCTCGACCGCGAGAATGAGCAACTGCTCCTGCGCGTCAGCCTGACGGGCAACCGACTGCCCGCGACCCCGACCGGTCCCGCGCCCGATCCGTCGATTCTGCAGAAGATTTATCAGCGGCACGGGTGAGGCGGAGCCAGCCATAAGCTGTAAGCGATAAGTTCCAAGCCTGAGCTGTAAGAGCGGCTTTAGGCCGCGAAGGGTGGAACCGGACCTCAGGGCCGGTTTTTCGAATGGCATCACGAACGCGCCGGGGACGTCGCGTTCCACCTCAATTTGGTTCGCGGCCTAAAGCCGCTCCCACGGTTTGGCTTAAAGCTTACCGCTTATAGCTTAAAGCGTCCTTCACGCATACTCCGGATAGCGCTCGCCCAACCGGCAGAGAATGTCGGATTCGTTGCCGCCCGTTTCCCAAGCCACGGCGCGGGCGAGCGAAAAAAGCGTTTCGCGGTCGCGGGCTTCGCCCCGGGCCAATGCCATGGCTTCAACCGGGCTCAAAAGCCGGCCTTCGTTCAAGGCCGTCTCGGCGCGCGCCAGGGCCAGCGTGATGGCATGATTGGTCACATCGTCGGGGTGCAAGCTGCACGTCCGACCGGTGAATTTGCGCCGATGACTGGCCGAGAGTTCTTCCATGGGCGGAGAGACCTCCTTCCGGTTCGTATCGACACAAACCGGACGCTTCTGAAGCCTTTTCACACTTCCGCGCAAGTCCGTTGAAAATGAGCCGATATAACGGGTTATGTATTCGCGGAACTCGGCCACTCCGTTTTCCTACTGCCTGACCCCCGATGAGGTGGTCCGGCGCCTGCGGCATTTGCCTTCCGCCCCGCGTGTACTACCCCGCCTTAAGACTCTTCTGACGGATCCGAATTCCTCGATGTCGGAAGTTGTCGGACTGATCCGCGTCGACCCCGGAATTGCCGCACGCGTGCTGCAGATTGGCAACAGCGCCTACTACAGCCATGGATCGCGTTGCTACACGGTCGAGGAGGCGGTGAACCGCGTCGGCTACGACAATGTCTTCGAGCTCGTGGCGAATGCGGTCGCATCCCAGGTGCTCGTGCGTCCGCTCGCGTCGTACGGCATGGAAGCCGATCAGCTCTGGCACGGCGCGGTCGCGTGCGCGATCGCGGCGGAAATGTTTGCCGAGAAGCTCAAGATCGATCGCGACATCGCCTACACCATCGGGCTGCTCCACTCGGTGGGCATGGTGGCCATCGACGAGTGGGCGTTTTCGCAGCAGCACACGATCAGTTTCGGAACCGGATCGCTTCCGCTGGAAACCTGCGAAGCCGAGCGGGCCGTCCTCGGGTTCCACAATGCCGAGGCCGGCGCGGCGCTCCTGCGCTGGTGGGAATTTCCGCCCGTGATGTCCGAGCCCGTGCGCTGGCAATATCTCCCGCGCGGCACGTCGGCGCATTTTCAATTCGCCTGCCTGTTGCACGTGTCCAAGTGGCTTCGAAACGTCGTCAGCCACAAAGCCGATTCGCCGACCGTCCCGGAGGCCACCCTGCTCCGCGCAATGAATGTTTCCGTCTCGGATCTCGATGAGATGGCGACGGCGGTGGCGGAGCGCGTTGAGGAGGTCAACTCGATGCTCGAGGCGGGCCTGCCCGACAAGTCGGTGATCAATTTCCCCAACGGCGGCCGTGAAGTCGCCGGCCACGCCGTCAAACGGAACTTCATCGACAAGTACGCGTAGGCGGATTCGGTCCGTCCAGAGCTGAGGATCGGGAGCGGAGAGGCCGATCGACGCGGCCGAGATGTGAGGCGGATCGATCGATCCGGAGGTTCGATATCGGTGATATCCGCGTAAGCCGTGGTCGCATTCGGGAGTTGATCGAGGCGGAGTCTCGAAGGTGGAACGCGTTGTCCTCAACGCGTTCAGCGTCTTGAGGACAAAACGCTCCACCTGGAGCAATGGCGGCACTCGGCCCCTTCGACAGGCTCAGGGCAGGCGATGCCGACCTACACTCCACTTTCGCATTGGCAATCCGGCGGCGGAACTCTTGCTCGTCACATGGTTTCGTCCACCCCGATCGCCGCGCCCACTCCCCGGGAAACGCGCATCGGGATCCTCTTCCTCGTCCTCGCCTTCGCGTTCAACCTGTGGGGAGTCTCCGTGGGCTGGGAAAGCAAGAATCTGCCCGGCGTGGAGTTTCGCCAGGCGCAGACGGCGCTGTCGGCGTATTTCATCCAGAAGGACGGCGATTTCTCGGTCGCGTATCCCACCCCGGTCCTCGGCAAGCCGTGGTCGGTCCCCATGGAGTTTCCGTGGTATCAATGGACGGTGGTCGTGGTGAGCGACGCCACCGGTCTCGGTATCACAAAGGCGGGCCGCCTCGTGAGCATTGCGTGTCTGTACCTGACGCTGCCCGCGCTTTTCCTGCTGCTGGGTCAGTGGGGAGTCGCCCGCGGCCGAAGGTGGCCGGTGCTCGCTCTCGTGCTGACGTGTCCGCTGTACGTGTTTTATGGACGGGCGGTCCTGATCGAAACGATGGCGCTGATGTTTGCCGTCTGGTTCTGGGCCGCCTTTGCAGCGACGCTTGAGACGCGAAAAACCGGGTGGCTCGTGCTGGCGAATCTGACCGGAGTCGCAGCGGGCCTCGGCAAGGTCACCACCCTTTTCGTCGTTCTGCTCCCGATCGCCCTGGAAAGCGGGCGACAACTCTGGACCGGCCGGCGGGAGCAACGATGGAAAAACGACCTGGCCTGGATCGCCGGAGCCGCGGTGGTGCCGCTGGCCGCCGCAGGATGGTGGGTGATTTATTCCGACGCCATCAAGGCGCGAAATCCGATGGCCGATTTCCTGATCTCGGGAAATCTGGAGGGATTCAATGTCGGCTCGTGGGCCGATCACTTCTCCGCGCATTGGTGGTCCATGCGGTGGCGCATTATCCGGGACGAACTCACCTGGCTGCCGTTACTGGCTCCCTGGCTGGCCGTGGCGTGGTTCGCCGGAAAATCGCGGGCCGGTTCCGCCGCAGTGGCGGCGATAGCCTTCGCGACCCCGATCATCGCCTTTCCAATTCTGTACGGCTACCACGACTACTACTACGTCGCGAATACGGTGATGTTGTGGCTCGCGGTCGGACTGCTGGCGATCGGATGTCTCGAGCAACCGCGATGGCGGGTGGCGGGATGGTCGTTGATGGCGCTCATGGTGGTCGGCCAGGCGGCGCGCTACGTGATCCATGACTATCCGATTCAGCATCCGGTCAGTTTCGGCGGCAGTGGCCTGACCGAGGCAGTGCGCGCGTTCACGCGCCCGGATGACGTCATCGTGATCGCCGGCGAGGACTGGAATTCGATGATCCCGTTCTATTCGCGGCGGCGCGCGCTGATGTTGCGGGCGGATGCGGAAGCCGATCTCGACAAGGTCGATGCCGGCCTGCGCGAACTCGACGGCGAACGGATCGGGGCGTTGGTTGTCACCGGGGACTGGCGCGCACGGAAGGAAATCATCTGGCGCCTCGGCGAACGCGGTCTGGCGGTGCAGCCGTGGCTGCATTGGCACGACAGCTGGATATTTCTGCGCGCAGACTTGAGGGCCGATTTCGTCCGGCAGTTGCCGACGATGGTTTACGACAAGGTTTCGACCGCTGAGCCCGCGTCGCTCGAGCCCGGAAAACTCGGCGGAGGCTGGCACAGCGTGGCCTCGATGCCGCCGGACAAGCGATCGCTCTTCGGAACATTCTCACCGTCGCCGGAGCGGTACTACAATACCTTCGAGCCGGTATTGGAGGACTTCGAGGGACAGAAGCAATTCGGGGCGCATCCGTGGACGCGGCTGGTTTTTAGGTTGCCGAAGGGATCGCACGTCTTGCGTTTTGGCGTGGCCTTCAATTCCGGGGCCTACCAGGTGCCACCGGGACAGAACCCGACGGACGGCGTCGAGATAACGTTGAATCGACTCGGAACCGGACGGGAACGAACGGCGTTGTATTCGCGAATTGTGAATCCCACCGCGACCATCGCCGAGCGGGGCCTGGTGCCGATCGAAGCGCGGTTTTCGCTTGAGGACGAGGGTGAGGTCGAACTGGTGTTCGGGCCGGGTCCGAACAATCAGGATACCCGGGACTGGATCTATATTCGGGGCCCGCTCCGATTCGACTGATCGAGCGTCACGGGGCCTCGCTCAGGATTTCTCCGCCTTCGTCGAATCACCGAAGTGAAACGGGAGGTCGACCTTGGCGTCGACCGGCTGGCCATCCTTGATTTTCGGGATGAAGCGCCACAGCCGGGCTGCCGCGAGCGCGCTTTCGCCGAAGGCGGGGTCAGTCGCGCTCTTGATCGCCAGGTTCCGGGTTCCGCCCTTGGCATCGATCACTAGGGAAATAACGGCATCGCCGGTGACATTGGACTTCTTGAGGGCTTCCGGATATTCGGGCACGGGACCGACAAACGGCTTGGGGGCGCCATCGGGCAATTTCGCGGCCCGGCGCGCCACCATGCGATCGAGGGAACGTTCGCGCAGGACCATGGGGATGCCGGAGTGAAGAACCTCCGGGCCGCCGGCGAAGATGTGGTACACGTATTGGCCCGGACCCAGGTTTCGGCTCAGCGCGACCGAAAACTGGACTTCCTTCGGTTCGTGGGCGGACAGGTGACCGACTTCATAGACGAAAAGCGATTTCCCGTCGGCCTCCGCATTCATTTCCAGGACGATAAAGACATTGTCGAGTGGATAGCCGGCCTCGCACTCCGCCTTGAAGTGGAACTCGTTATTGATCGAGGATCCGCCCTGCGTCGTCGTCATATAGGACGTCTTCGCATCGATTTTTCGCACCGACACGAACACGGGCAGAAACTCCTCCACCGGTTTCAGCGCGAAGCGGTGGGTATGCACGACGACGAGCTTGCCTTCGTATTCGACGCACGGATCGGTGCCGCGGGCGCCTTGAACCAAGGTCGGTGTTCCGCCATGATCGATATAGAGGAGATTCTGCGCTTCCGCAGTCCCCGCAAATAACGCCAACGCGCTCAACACCCAGAAGGTTCGCCACCATCCAGACGGGGAGATCATGCGCCAGTTTCACCCGGACCCGCGCGGGCTGCAAGCCCCGGGGGGCGTAATCCGGAACCCGGGTCCGGTAAATAAGAAGGCCCGGACGCTGTTTTGCAGCATCCGGGCCATAAACCTGGCAACAACCTACTCTCGCGGGACCTAACGTCCTACTACCATTGGCTGCTCGGGGCTTAACGGCCGTGTTCGGGATGGGAACGGGTGGAACCCCCGGCATGTGGTCACCAGGAAGGGGAATCCCGACGTGGGTCGGGATAAGTCAAAAAAGTTCAGATCAGCAGCACTGAGCAAGGAGGTGAAATAAACGCCTGGAACACTGGAAGTCTGCATAAACCGGCAAGGTCATTAGTAGCAGTAAGCTGAACGTATCACTACGCTTGCACTTCTGCCCTATCAACCGGGTGGTCTACCCGGACCTTGCACCGTCTTGCGACGGATTGAGATCTTATCTTGGGATGAGCTTGGCGCTTAGATGCTTTCAGCGCTTATCTCTTCCGCACATAGCTACCCG
>DASZXI010000013.1:0-106188 GCA_035545955.1 Candidatus Didemnitutus sp.
ACGCCGCGATTGATCGCGGCGTAAAGCCGCTCCTACAACACGGACCCTTTCGGTCAAAAACCTCGCCTCACTCCACGTGCACCACCTGCTTCGTCACGTCCACCGACGAACCGCCGACCATGATCTCGTAGTCCCCGGGCGCGACCACGCGGTGCATTTCCAGATCATAGGCCTCGAGCTTGTCGGGGGTGATATCGAAGGTGACCGTGCGGGTCTCGCCGGGCGCGAGCGTGACGCGTGCGAAATCCTTCAATTCCTGCACGGGACGCACCGGCAGACTGACGACCGCGTGAAGATAAAGCTGCACGACTTCGTCGGCTTTGACCGATCCCGTGTTGGTGACCTCGATTGAGGCGGTGACTTTGCCGCGGGGTGAGATCCGCGGCGCCGACAATTTCAGGTTTTGATAGTGGAAACCGGAATAGCTCAGTCCGAAACCAAACGGATAGAGCGGCGTGGAGTCGGCCTGCACATAGTTGCGGAAGCGCGACGGCTGGTGATCGTAGTAGCACGGAATCTGTCCGACGGAGCGCGGAATGGTGACGGTGAGCTTGCCGCTCGGACTGACGCGCCCAAACAGCACGTTGGCCACGGCCGGGCCGGTTTCCTGTCCGAGGTACCAGCCCTCGATGATCGCCGGCGCATGGCTCGCGATGTATTCGTCGGCGACGGGACCGCCATTGATGAACACGACGGCGACCGGCTTGCCCGTGGCCAGAATGGCGCGGGCGAGCTCATGCTGGCGGCCGGCGAGGGCGAGCGTATCGCGATCGCCGAGGTGCTCCTCCGACCACGCCTCACGGCGAAGGAGTTCGTTCTCCCCGAGGACCAGCACGACCGCATCGCTTTTCAACGCGAGGTCGACGGCCTCGTCCATCAGACGCGCGTCGTCCGCGGCATCGTTGGTGATCGGATTCTCGTTGGCCAGCCAGCCCGAGGCGTGGTTGGCGGTGAGCTTGCAGCCTTCGGCGTAGGAAACCTTGAAGCGTTCGCCGGCAAAATCGCGCAGGCCCTGGAGGACGCTTGTGCCGGCCATCGGCACCGCGGAATAACCTCCGAGGTGGACGTCCGCCGCGTTCGGTCCGATCACGGCGAGGTTCTTGATCTTCGTGGAATCAAACGGAAGGGTCCGGTTTTCATTGCGAAGCAGGATCATCGCTTCCTCGGCGGTGTGGCGCGCGAGATCCTTGGTCGCGGCCGTGTTGGTCACGCGGGCGGCGAGATCGGGATCGACATACGGGTGATCGAAAAGCCCCGACAGGAACTTCACGCGGAGCACCCCGGAAACGGCGCGATCGAGCGCCGCCATCGGCACTTTCCCGGCCGTGACGGCGGCCGCCAGCGCGGAGAAGCAGCGGCCTTTGCCACCGAGATCGTAATCGACGCCGGCATTGATGCTGAGGATTCCGGCCTCGGCGGGACCGGCGGCGGCGAGATGATTCTCATAAAGAACGTCGATGCCCCCGCCGTCGCTCATCACGAATCCGTCGAAGCCCCATTCGTCGCGGAGAATGCCGGTCAGCAGCTTGTGGTTGGCGTGATTCGGCACGCCGTCCCAGGAATTGTACGAGGCCATCAGCGAGTGGGCGTGGCCGACTTTCACGGCGATCTCGAAGGGGTAAAGATGGGTCGACCGAAACTCCCGGTCGCCGAACGACAGCGGCGCGATGTTGCGCCCGCCCTCGGATTGTCCGTGACCGGCGAAATGCTTCAGCGTGACGGCGACATGCTGGTCGTCGATCGTCGCCGAGCGGCCCTGGAGCCCGTACACGGCGGCGAGCCCGAGGCGCGAGACGAGATATGGATCCTCGCTGTAGCATTCCTCGTAGCGTCCCCAGCGCGGATCGCGCGCGAGGTCGAGCACGGGCGCGAGCACCTGACGCACCCCGCGGGCGCTGGCCTCGCGGGCGGCCGCGGTGAAAACCTGCTCCACGAGTTCGGGGTCCCACGTGCTGCCCAAGGCGATGGCCTGGGGAAAGCTCGTGGCGCCCGCGGCCATGTAGCCGTGGAGGGCCTCGGCAAAGGCAAACGCGGGGAGTCCAAGCCGGGTTTTTTCGCGCAAATATTTCTGGATCGAGTTGAGACGGAGCACGCGTTCGCGCGCATTTGTGGCGAAGCGATCGCCGCCGGCGTAGACCGCACCCGCGCCGTTGTTGAGCCGGGCGGCGTCGGCCGCGCTGACCACGAAATTGCCCGCGTCGTCGAAGGCCTTGGGATCGGTCGGACGGATCGACTGCAGCTGGGCGACTTTTTCCTCCAGCGTCATGCGCGCGAGCAGATCCTTGACGCGGGCGTCGACGGCAAGACTGGCGTCGCGATACGGGGCGTCCGGACTGGTCGGTGCGGCGCCGAGCGAGACAGTCAGGAGAACGAAGGCTGCGGAGAGACGGAACGGCAGGCGCATGGGCGGTGGGGGATTCGACGCCGGCGGAACTGCCGTGTCAGTCGGGGAAATGAGACAATGTTCTCCTCGAATGCCGTTGCACGGAAAAAAGGACGGAACTCAAGTGAACAGAAAGGTGGAACCGGACCTCCGGGCCGGTTCAAAAAGAAAAGCGTCGGAAAGCCGCGTTCCACCTTTCGCGGCATAAAGCCGCTCCCACACTACCGGTCAGCATTCAAAACCGGCCCGGGAGGTCCGGTTCCACCCGAAGGCAGTTATTTGGTCTCTTCACTTTTTCGCCGCGGTCTCCGGTACCGAAATGAATTCGTTGGCGCGAGCCGGATCGAGATAAGTCGCGGCGAGTTTGGAAAGTTCGGTCGCGGTGATGCTTTCCGTGTCGGACAGGCGCGTGCGACTCCATTCCAGGCGTTCGGGCTGCTCCTGTGCATCGGCCAGCACGTTGCCGAGCCAGTACTGGTTGGTGCGCTGCGATTCCCGAATGGACGTGAGCAACGGCTGCTTCGCGCGGACGAGCTCCTCCTCGGTCACGCCCTTCTTCTGCAGGTCGGCGGCGACCTCCTTGATCGCGTCGGCCATCGCGCGCACGCGTTCGGGGGCCACCGAGGCTTCGGCCACCACGAAACCGTAGCCCGTGAATGTGTCGCTCAGGTTGCTGGCGACCTCGGGCGAATAGGCGCCGCCCATCTGCTCGCGCAGGCGGACCCGGAGCCGATCCTCGAACACGCCGGCCAGAACGTTGAAGCGTCGGGCGACGTGCACATCGCGGGCGTCGGTGGCCGGCCACCAGAGCTGAACGATGGCCTTGGGGATTTCGGTGGGAACCTGGAATTCTTTGGCGAGCGGTGTCGCCGGAAACGCGACATGGCGCGCGGCGGCGTAGTCCGGTTTCGTGTCGCGGTGGGGCAGGGCGCCGAAGGTGCGACCCAGCGCGGCGATGGTCGCTTCGGGATCGATGTCGCCGACCACCGCGACTTCGATCGGGGCGTGCGCGAAGATCGGGCGGATGAAGGCCTCGGCTTCAGCCTGCGTGCGCGCCATCAACTCGGGTTGCCGCGGCAAACCCAACCGGGTGTCACCGGAGGCCAGAAGTCGGGGGGTCTCAAGCTGCAGCGGACCTTCCACCGTGTGCGCGAGCTGCGCGTAGAACGGGGGAATGTTTTTCTCGATCTGCCGCAT
The DNA here is from genome assembly GCA_035545955.1 of Candidatus Didemnitutus sp. Lineage (GTDB taxonomy): Bacteria > Verrucomicrobiota > Verrucomicrobiia > Opitutales > Opitutaceae > Didemnitutus. The sequence continues at coordinate 3,581 of DASZXI010000013.1, forward strand.
GCCTTCGGGACGGAATCCGGGATCCGTCAGAAACGCGCAGAGCAATTCAAGCTGGAGCAGCAGATCCTTCTGATTCGTCACGGCCGACCAGGTGAAGGCATCGTTGCCGAGACCGAAGTTGCCGCTCACGGTGTGGCCGGCGAGCAGGCGCGCGAGGTCGTCGGAACTGTGCTTGCCCAACCCGCCGGGCATGACGAGCAGGCTCGTGAGAAAACCGAGTCCGGGCTTGTCGGCGCCCAGCTCCAGCCGCCCGCCACCGATGCGCACGCTGATGCGGACGCGACCGGCTTCGAAATCGGTTCGCTTGAGGTTGGCGCGCACGCCGTTTTCGAACACCAGAAGCGTGGCTCCGAGGTCATCGACGGTGTGGGTCGAGGCCACCTTGCCGGCCGGACCGAAATCCGTGTAGGCGAAGGTGGTGTCGTCGATTCGATCCGAGGGTCGCACCGTCACCGCCTGGCTCGAAGTGTAGGCGGCGACGATCCGGCGGGCGGGGTCGTCGAGCTTCAGGTTGCCCGTGACGAAAATGTGGCGGCCGACGTGGTCGTTCCAGACGGCACGCAGGGCGGACAGGCAGTCCTCAACCGTCACGTGATCGAGCGCTGGAGTGAAGAGGGCGAGTTCCGTGGCGGGTTGCGTGAACACATTTTTGTCGATCACGGTGTCGACGATCTCGTCGGCGAGATGTTCCGAACGCCGCGTGGCGGCCGTGCGGACCGCCTGCTCCAGCCCGTTGCGCTCCTGGGCGACGGCCTCGGCAAGTTCGGCCGGCTGGAATCCGTATTGCAGGGCGCGCCGCAATTCCTGTTCACCGACGGCCAGGGCATCCTGCCACTGTTCGGGTTTGCAGGACAACTCGACGGACGCGGAGCGGAAGAAATCAAACTGCTCGGTGACGCCGATCGAGCCGCTGAGAAACGGGGCACCCTCCTTCTTTTGGAGAATGTCGAGCCGGCGATTGAGCATGCTCAGCGCGAGCGATCGCGGCAGGTATTTCAGCCGGTTCTCAGCCGTGTCGGCTTCGTACGCGTAGGGCGTGGCGGTTTCGATCGCGACGCGCACGTCGGGCGCCTCCGGCTCGGATTGCAGGCGGGCGTCGACGCCGGGATGATCCTCCACGCGTCCCAGGTCCGGCTCGGGTCGCGCGGGCGCGCGGGCGACGGACGAACCGAGCAGTTTCTTCACCATCGGTTCCACCGTGGCCGGATCGTAGTCACCCACGATCACGACGGTGATCAGCTCCGGACGATACCAGGCGTTGTAGAAATCGACAAACTGGTCGCGTTGAGCCGTGGAGATGACCGGCTCCAGGCCGATGGGAATGCGCTGCGGAAAGCGCGTTTCCGGGAGCAGGTACTGAAATTCGCCGACGAACTGGCGGAAACCGATCGAGTCGCGGTCGCGTTTTTCGGCGAGGATGATGCCGCGTTCCTTTTCAATCGAGGCCGGTTCGAGCAGCAGCCCGTTGGCGTAGTCGGAAAACAGCGTCAGGGCCTTCTGAAAGGTTTCGGGCTTCGTGTCGGGCAGCTCGAGCTGGTAGACGGTGCGGTCGAAGCTGGTGAACGCGTTGGTGTCGCCGCCGAAGCTCATGCCGAGGCGCTGGAAATATTCGATCAGCGTTCCCGGCGCGAAATGGGTGCTCCCGTTGAACGCCATGTGCTCGAGAAAATGGGCGAGGCCGCGCTGGTTTTCGGACTCGTTCAGGGAACCGGCGGCAACAGCGAACCGCAGGCTGGCCCGACCCTTCGGCTCGTGGTTCGGCATCAGGGCATAGCGCATGCCGTTCTTGAGCCGGCCCCATTTGACGGTTGGATCGACCTTGAGATCCGAGTCCTGGAAGGCGAAATCCGAGGCTGCCAGGGCGACCGGAAGGACAAAAAGGAGAAGGAGGACGGCAAGCCGGCGAAACGGAAACTTCATGAGGGATGCTGAATGTCAGTGACGCCGGAGAAATTGGCAAGTTTCCGTGGTTACGTTACTTGCTGGTGACGGTACCCGTTTTGTATTGGCCTGACCTGGGGTGCCCGGTGTATGTTGGGAGAGGCTCCCATGAAAACCCGCCGTTCGAAGAAAGCCCCGGAGGCCGTCAATGCCGCCCTGGCGGCCAGAAAAGGTCCCGTATCCCGCTTCATCGCGAAGAACTTCCGCCATTTTAATGCGGCGGCTCTCGTGGATGCGGCGAAGGGCTACGAGGACCATCTGAAGTCGGGTGGGCAGATGCTGGTGACCCTGGCGGGAGCAATGTCGACGGCCGAGCTGGGCATCTCGCTCGCGGCGATGATTCGCGCGGGAAAAGTGGGGGCGATCGTCTGCACCGGCGCCAATCTGGAGGAGGACCTGTTCAACCTGGTGGCGCACGATTACTACGAGCGCGTCCCGCACTACCGGCATCTCAGTTCCGCCGATGAGCAGGCGCTGCTCAAGCGGCACATGAATCGCGTCACGGACACCTGCATTCCTGAAATGGAGGCGATGCGGCGGATCGAAAAGGCGATCCTGCGCGAGTGGATGGCGGCAGACCAGTCGGGTCAGGCCTATTTCCCGCACGAATTCATGTATCGCCTGATCCGCGGCGGTGCGTTGCGAAAGTATTACCAGATCGACCTGGCGAATTCCTGGCTCGTCGCGGCGTGCGAACGCAACCTGCCCATCATCGTTCCGGGTTGGGAGGACGCCACGCTGGGCAACATGTATGCCGCGGCGGTGATCCGCGGGGACGTCCGCAACGTGCACACCGTCCGGACGGGCATCGAGTACATGACCTGGCTTGCGGGCTGGTACACGAAGACGGCCAAGAAATTGCGCAACGGCGAGGGCTCGATCGGATTTTTTCAGATTGGCGGCGGCATCGCGGGAGATTTCCCGATCTGCGTCGTGCCGATGCTGCACCAGGATCTGGAGCGGACGGGCGTGCCGCTCTGGGGCTATTTCTGCCAGATCAGCGACTCGACGACCAGCTACGGCAGCTATTCCGGCGCCGTGCCCAACGAGAAAATCACCTGGGGCAAGCTCGGCGCCAAGACGCCGAAATACATCATCGAGTCGGATGCGACGATCGTGGCGCCGCTGGTTTTTGCCTGGGTTTTGGGACAGTGAGCGGAAGGCAGCAAGCGGTGAGCAGTGAGCGGTGCGCGACCCGTGAGCGGTAGGCGATGAGCTGCTGTCTCCGCCAAGCGTGGACACGGCAATTGTGCATGCCATTTGCCTCCGCCGATTCATCTGTTTGCGTTACGATATTCGCGTGAGGCACGCTGAAGCGTTGGCAGGCTCCTTGAACACGTGTCGGAGACTCTTTCGGCAAAACCGCATAAGCGACTGCTGGCTTGGCAGCGCAGCATGGCACTGTTTGTGGAAATCCACCGGCTGACGGCGAGGATGCCTTCGTCAGAACGATATCTGGTCGATCAGCTCAGACGTGCAGCTTTGTCGGCCCCGTCCAATATTGCGGAGGGCGCGGCTGATCCCTCGCCCGACCAGTTTCGGTCATTTCTTTGCTATGCGATCCGCTCCTTGAACGAGGTGGACACGCAGCTGGAGGCTGCCTGCCGAACCGGTTTGGTAGACAAAGTCGACGCCGCCCGATTGGCGGAATTGCTCGATGAATGCCTTCGATTGACCTTTGGCCTCCGCCGGAGCGTGGTCTCGAAAAAGCGAGAAAGTCTCGCTCTTGCGTCGAGGCATCCGTCCGCATGACCTTGCGCTTGGGCCTGCTCACCGCTAACCGCTCACAGCTCACCGCTCACTCTTTTGATCTGGCTCTACCGGCTCCTCTTCGTCCCGCTCCTCCTTCTCGCCTCGCCGTACTATCTTTGGCGCATGCGGCGGCGCGGCGGCTACGCGGAGGGATTCAGTCATCGCTTCGGCGCGACGCCGCCGCTCCCGTCACGTCGTGAGGGCGTGGCCCGGCTTTGGATCCAGGCGGTGAGCGTCGGCGAGGTCCTCGCGCTGGCGCCGCTGCTGGAAGCGCTGCACCGGCGGGCGAACCTCGAGATCTATCTCTCGACGACCACGAGCACGGGTTTTCGTCTCGCCCGGGAAAAATATTCCGCCCTCACGATCGGCCTCGGCTATTTCCCGCTCGATTTCTGGCCCTGCAGCGCGCGGGCTTGGCGGCGCATCGGTCCCGATCTCGCGATCCTGATGGAGGGCGAACGCTGGCCCGAGCATCTGCGCCAGGCACGCGCTCGCGGCGTTCCTGTGCTGGCTGTGAACGCGCGGCTTTCCGATCGCAGTTTCCGGCGCTCGATGCGACTCCGGGCGTTGGTGCGGGCTTCGACGACCGGGCTGACGCGGGTCCTGTGCGCGTCGAAACGCGACGAGCAGCGGTTTCGCTCGCTCGGATTTCCCGCGGAGAAACTCCAGACCACGGGCAATCTGAAGATGGACGTCTCCATTCCGCTTCTTTCTGCGGTGGAGAAATCCGCTCTGCGAGCCGAGGTGGGACTCGGCGATGGCCTGGTCCTGCTCGGATCCTCAACCTGGGCCGGCGAGGAGGAGGCCCTTTTGCGGGCGCTGCGGCTCGCGCGCGAAAAAGGCCTTAACGTTTCCCTGTTGCTCGTTCCGCGTCATGCCGAGCGGCGCGAGGAATTGCGCACCCTGCTCGCGTCCTCCGGCTATCGTTTTCACTTTCGCACCGCGGGCGCCGCACCGGGAACCGTAGACGTGGCGGTCGGCGACACGACCGGCGAATTGCGTCGGCTGACCCAGCTGGCGGATGTGGTATTTGTGGGCAAGAGCCTGCCGCCCCACGACGGTGGCCAGACGCCGATCGAGGCGGCCGTGCTCGGCAAGGCGCTGTTGCACGGACCGAACATGACGAATTTTCGCGAGGTGATCCGTTCGCTCACCGAGTCGGCCGCGGTGCGCAAGGTGGCGACGGCCGACGAACTCGTGGAGGCATCGGTCGCGCTGCTGGCCGACGACGCGGCGCGGACGAAACTGGCGGCGGCGGCGCTGGCGTGGGGCGAGTCGAATCGCGGCGCGACCGAGCGCACGTTGACCGTGATCGACACCCAGTTGGGTGCGTTGCGGCTGTAGGATTTTCGCGTGGCGGTCGAGACCACGACGGTGGGGCGGTACCGCCGAGAGGTGTATTCGGCGCGCCCGGCGGTCGCGCCCCACCCAATTCACCGGGTCATTTCCGCCGTCTCGCGTGGCTTTGCCACCTCATCCAAAACCGTTCGGGCGATCATGCGCGCGGCCTGCGGACGCGCCAGCTTGCGCAAATTCGCGCGCCAGTTTCTCCAGGTGGCGGCATCGGAGGCAAACGCGGCGCGCAGGGCGGAGACGATCGCGCCCGGCGTTTGCGCCAGGGTGCCGGCCCCGTGCCGGCGCAGCAGCTCGTAGTTGCCCTCTTCCTGGCCCGGCACGATCTGGTTCACGATCATTGGACAGAGCGCATTGATCGATTCCTGCGTGGTGGCCCCGCCGGCTTTGCTGATCACCCCGTGATGCGTCATCAACAACTCGGGGATGCGTTCGGTCCAGCCGAGAATCTCAATCGGCCCGCGCGCCGACTGCGCGAGTTTTCGCAGTTCCTCCTGCAGGGCGACGTCGCGGCCTGCGGTGATGGTCAGCTGCCATTCGCCGGCGGCGATGAGCGCCCGCGCCGTCTCGAGCGCGCGATCGCGTCCTGAGTTGATCATGTAGAGCACGCGGGGAAGTTCGCCGCTGGAAAGTTCGGGCGGCTGCAAGCTCTCCGGTCGGTCGGCGAAGGCCGCGGCCACGGGGAAACCCGAAATATGCACCTGGTCGGCGGTGACTCCGCCCTGGGTCAGGATCGCGGCCGAGTCGGCGTCGGCGACAAACCAGCCGGCGGACGGCGCGCGATACCACAGGGAATTGATGGTGATGGCGTCGGTCACGACGGTGAAATGCCGCGGGAGCGCGCCGGTCGATTTCATCCGGCGCAGCAGCCAGCTGTAGACCGGATAGGTCGACACGAGCGCGACCGGCTTTCGTTCCGCGATGATCCGTTGCAGCAGGTGCACGTGTCCGGGCAGCGCGGAAAACATCAGCGGCGCCGCACGGGAGCGATCGAGCCAGCCGTATACGCCGCTCCAGATCCAGGGAGCGCGGTTGATCAGGCCGAGGTAAGCGCGACGCGTGACGTCGTTGAGGCGCGGAGCCTTGCGCGCGAAGAGATCCACCAGCTCCGCTTCGACGCCCGGCTGCTCGTCAAAGGCCGTGCGCAACGCGCGGGCGGCGCTGTTGTGTCCCTCGCCGTAGCCGGCGGTGAGGATCAGGATCCGGCTCATGGGCCGACGTGCGCCGGCATCGCGGAATCGGCCGCCTGGGTTTCGGCGAGCGAAGCGGACTCCGGTTCGTCATGGCCCATCCAGGGCGGCGGCGGAAAGGCGGCGGAGAATTTCTTGAAGTCGATCAGCTCGAAGCGACCGTCCAGGTGCTCGACGATGCCGGTGAGCGATTCCACCCAGTCGCCCGAGTTCAGGTAGTGAATGTCGCCGATCATCTTGTCCGCGGGGGTGTGAATATGGCCGCAGATGACGCCGCAGCAGTCGCGGCTGCGCGCCAGCGCCGCGAGCTGGTCCTCGAATTTGGAAACAAAGTTCACCGCCTGTTTGACCCGCGCCTTGATCGCCTGGCTCAGGGAAAAGTACTCCTTCCCGCGCATTTTCCGGAAAAGGTTGTAGAGCCGGTTGATCCGCAGCAGCAGCGCGTAACCCATGTCGCCGAGATGGGCGAGGAACACCATGTTCTTGACGACGCCGTCGAAGACATCGCCGTGGAGCACCAGGTAGCGACCGCGCGCGGTCTCGAGCACGAAGTCCTCGGCCAGCTCGATGCGTTCGAACTGCATCGGGAGGAGGCGCGAGAGGAAATCGTCGTGATTGCCGCGCAGGTAGATGACCTGCGTGTCCTTTTTCTGCACGAGCGTCAGCAGCCGGCGGATGAAGCGCGTGTGGGAACGCGTCCATTTGCCATCGCGCGTCAGGCGCCAGCCGTCGATGATGTCGCCGTTCAGGATCAGGCGCTCGCAGCGGATATGCTTGAGGAAATGATTCGCCTCGTCGGCCTTGCTGTGCGGCGTGCCGAGATGAACGTCGGAGATGATGACCGTGCGGACGTGGAGTTTGCTCATGAGGTGGGAGCGATCTTGGTCGTGGCGCCGAGGGTGGGTGAGGTGGTGGAGGCGGGGCGCGCGGCGCCGGGAGACTCGGCCATGACCTCGAGCAGATCGCGCTCGAAGCCGTCGACGACCCGATCCCACGAGAGCTCCAGCGCGGTCTGACGACCGGCGGCGGCAAGCCTGGCGCGGCAGACCGGATCGCCGGCCAGCCGGGCGGCGTGGTCGAGAAACTGGTCTTCGCGTCCCACGGGCGCCACGAGACCATTCTCACCGTGACGGATGAATTCATGGGCAGCCGCGTAGTCGAACGCGCTGACCGCCAGTCCGCTCGCCATGGCTTCGGTAATCACGTTACCGAAGGTTTCCGTGACGCTGGCATGAAGGTAGATGTCGCCGGAGGCATAGTGCCGCGCGAGGTTGGCGCCGGTGTAGAATCCGGTGAAGACGGCGTCCGGACGCTGGGACTGATAGCGGGCGAGCATCGGGCCGTCGCCGACGAGCACGAGCCGTGCGGTGGGCGCCACGGCGCGCAAGCGATCGAAAGCCGCGAAGAGCAGTTTGTAGTTTTTTTCCGCGGCCATCCGGCCGACGTGCAGCACCACCAGATCGTTCGGGCCCGCGCCCCAGCTGGTGCGCAAACGTTCGTCGCGCCGTTCCGGAGAAAAGAGCTTCGTGTCCGCGCCGCGCGAAAACAGTCGGAGGTTCTGGTACCCCTCACGCTGGAGCCGGGCGAGCAGGTCGCGCGTCGGCACGAACGTGCGGCGGGTGCGGTTGTGGACGCGACGCAGCCATGCCGCGACGATTCCGCGCATCCAGCCGATGCGGTAGTCGCGCGTGTACTGATCGAAGTTGGTGTGAAAGCTCGATGTGACCGGCAGACCGAGCTGGTGCGCAACCGTGATGGCCGACGCTCCGAGCGGCCCTTCGGTGGCGACATGCACCAGGTCGGGGCGGCTCAAGTCCCACAGCTGGCGCAGGCGGCGCGTCGCGGGTAGTCCCAGACGCAGCTGCGGATAGCCGGGGATGGGCACTCCGGGCAGACGCACCTGCCGGCAGGCGAGGCGGTGGGTGACGGAAAAGCGCGGGGACTCGTGGCGTTGGCGCGGACGGATGATCGTGACCCGGTGGCCGCGGGCGGCGAGGCCGTCAACGAGACGGCCGAGCGTCATGGCGACGCCGTTGATTTCGGGAGCGTAGGTTTCGGTAACGAGCGCGAGATGCAAAAAGGTTTGCCCGGATTGGCGGTCGGACCGGCCGCCGAGCTCGGACAGGATGCCCCTGGAATTTGGCATTCGCGTTACCGCCGGGTGACGATTCGGTGAAACGCCCCCATTTTCACAAAAAAACCACAAAGATTGGAGTTGCACCGGGCGACGCAGACTTTTTAACGGTATGCTTTTACATAGATGCAATCCCACGGGCCGAAGAGGATCTACACTCCTCAATCACTCGAATTCTGGTTCGATCGGCTGGAAGCCGACTGGGAGGGTCAATTCGACCCATTCCATGTGGAGAGGGGTCATGAGATGTACCGGGACAGCGAGATCCGCGAGATCGAGCTGGGCGCCCGGGATGCGATCATTCACCGGCGCGTGGAGAAAAAGGAGGAGTACGCGGTCATCGAATGGGACGGCGATGCAATTCGTGTGCGTTCGTCCTCGACCGACCCGCTGCTGGCCAACGCGATCGCGGTCGCGGGTCTGCATGAGATTGAGGAGCTGGTGGCGGAGGAAATGACCTCGAAGCTGCCCGGTTCGATCCCGCCGATGGCGGTCGAGCCGCAGCTTCGTACGACGGCTTTGGATGGAAACGGTTCCAAGGCGGACGGACCGGTGCGCGACCTTTTGCTGAGTTTCACGTCCACGCCTGAGGGCCTGGTGTTTCTTGCCTATTGGAAACAGGGACGGAACCGGATCCCGGCGCTGGGCAACACCACGATTCATCCGACCGCGGCGGAACGCGCCAAACTGATCGCGCTGGCGAGCTACGCGCGCAAGGCGCATTTTCGCTACAGCCAGTCGGCGCATTCGTACGCGATGGAATCGCTCGCGGACATCCCGGGTTTCCTGCGCGATGTTTTGCCGCATTGGAAAAAGCAGTTCGCCATCGAGCTCGATGCCAAGGTCGATACCCTCAAGCTCGGCGCGCGCACGATCGAGGTCGAGGCCGTGGCCGACAAGCGCAACGGAGCCGGCCTCAATCTGCGCTGGATTTTCCGCGCCGGGGAAAACCTGCTCACCGAGGAACAGGCGGCGGCGTTGCTCAAGCACGGCAAGTCCCCGATCCTGATGCCGGATCTCGGCATCCTGACCATGGCGCCCGAAAAATGGGAGAGCCTGAAGCAGTGGCAGCACGATCTGGCGGAGATCCAGGCCGACGGCGCCGTTCCGCCCTACCTGATTTTCTCGTTGTTCAACGACAGCCGGATCAAGGTGACGCTGGGCACGGAGATCGAATCCTGGCGCGAGAAAGTCCTCACCGCGCCGGCCACGCCGCCGACACTGCCCGACTATCTGCGTCCCTATCAGCGCCGCGGCGTGGAGTGGATGCACCATCTCTGCGAGACGGATTGCCACGGACTGCTGGCCGACGAAATGGGCCTCGGGAAAACGGCGCAGGTCATCGCGCTGCTGGCGGCGCGTCCGCTCGCGAAGGAGCGTCATCTCGTGGTTTGCCCGGCGAGCGTCGTGCCGGTGTGGCGGGAGGAACTCACGCGATTCTATCCCGGCGTCAAATTCGACACGCTCAAGGCGGGCAATGATTTCACGACGAACAAGAGCCCGTGCATCTGGCTGGCGAGCTATACGCAGTTGCGGAAACATCGCGCGCTGCTCGACTCGACGTCTTTCGGGTACGCGGTGCTCGACGAGGGCCAGTTCATCAAGAATCCCGACGCCAAGGTCACGCAGGCGTGCTTTGCGCTGAAGGCGAAGCATCGCATCGTCATGACCGGAACGCCGCTGGAAAACCGTCAGCTCGATCTGTGGTCGATCTTCCGTTATCTGCTGCCCGGCCTGCTCGGTTCGCGCGCAGCCTTCGAGTCGGCCCTGACGCAGAATCGCGAGGGCACCATGCACCGGCTGCGTCAGCAGCTTTCCCCGTTCATCCTCCGCCGCACGAAAAACGAGGTGGCCACCGAACTGCCGCCGAAGGTCGAGATGGATCTGCTCTGTCCACTTACCGAAGTGCAGCGCACGGAATACGTCCGCATCTGCAACGAGGGCCTTGCGCGCCTGGGCGAGGACATCTCCGTTGCCTTGCGCGAAAAATCCTTCGGCTTCCTCGCGCTGCTGACCCGTCTCCGCCAGGTGTGCTGCGATCCGGATTTGCTGCCGTGGCTCAACGCACCGCTGCACGACAGCGGCAAGCTGCAGCTGCTGATCGAAAAACTGGCCGAGGTCGTCGGCAGCGGTCACAAGGTCGTCATCTTTTCGCAATTCGTCACGCTGCTCGATCGCGTGCGCAACGCGCTGGTCACGCATTATCCCGACCTGCCGCGTTTCGAGATCACGGGCATGACGCTCGATCGCCAGAAACCGGTGCAACAGTTCCAGACGGCGAGCGGCGCCGCCGTGATGCTCGTCAGCCTGAAGGCCGCCGGCACCGGCATCACGCTGCACGCCGCGGATTACGTTTTCCTGCTCGATCCGTGGTGGAATCCCGCCGTTGAGGACCAGGCGATCGACCGCGTGCACCGCATCGGGCAGACCAACACCGTGTTCGTCTACCGCATGGTCACCGCCGGCACGATCGAAGAGCGCATTCAGGCGCTCAAGGCCGACAAGAAGGCGCTGTTCGACCAGTTGGTCGGCCAGACGACGGGAGATTTCGAGTGGACCAAGCATTTCAGCTCACTCCAGAGCCTGATCCAGCTGACCGCCACGGAGACCGGCGAAACGGATTTGCTCAATGCGACCATCGCCCGCGGTTCGCCGGCCTAACGTCGCATTCGCCGTAGGGCGGGGGACTATTTGTATCCAAACTCCTAGTGAGAAGCTCTTTAGGTAAAATCTTCTCGCGCTTCGATAAACTTTCGCTAGTCTCGGAATACCACCGATTTCTCCGGTTTTAGACTGCAGAATCGACCCTCCGGAGCCGATAATTCGAGTGGCACCTTCAATGTCCGCGCTCGCTCCGCATCAGGCCGTATCCTCGGCCAGGGTCCGACCCCCCGCCTGGGTCATCGCCACGCTTTTGTCGTGCGTGGGCTACGTAGCTTGGCATGTGAGCGGTCCGGGACGCGGTCCATGGGCGCAGATCATCAGCCTCGGCTATCTGACGATTTTGAGCATAGCGGCGGTCTGGGCGATGTATCGCGCGACCGTGCGCCCCGACCTGCCGGACCGCATCCGCCGCGGCCTGCGGTACATTCTCGCGGGCATGGCGGCCGTCCTCGCCGGCAGCGTGTATTTGGTGATTCAATACATCTGGCGCGGCACGGCGCCGGGGACCTTCGGCGTGGTCGATGCCCTTTTCATGTGTGCCTACCCGATGTCCGCGATCGGACTGCTGCAGTTTCCGCGCGCGCCGCACCTGCCGTCGGGACGCTGGCGCATCGTGGTCGACGGCGTGGCGTTCGTGATCGGCGTCGGCGTGCCCCTGTGGATCTTCGCCATCCAGCCGGTCCTGGCCAGTTCGGCCTGGCTCGACGCGCTCCTGATCGTGCTCTGGCCGGTCATGGCTTTTCTCGGCATCATGGTGGTCAACGCGTCGCTGCTCACCAATCCGCCGCTGCCGTCCCGTGGCGCCTTCTGGCTCCTGCTCGGCGCGCTCGGCCTGTCGTGGGTGGGCGACCTGGTGTTCGCCCTCGACGCGGCGGCCAAGGTGGTGACTCACGGCACCATCAATTGGATCAACATCATCAACGCGATCTCGCTGGTTCTCTTTGCCGGCTCGGCGTGGCGGTTCCAGACCGACCGGATGCCGGCGCGCCGGAACGTGGGGCCGGCGGCGTTCAGTCCGGTGCCCATGCTCACGATCGGCGCCGTCGCGGCGTGGTCGGTGCTCATCGTGCGGTACGGCCCGGCGGACGTCGACCAGTTCCGTCATCTCCTGACCTGCCTGATCATCCTTTTGATCGTGATTCTTTTCCGCGAAACCTTCGTCGTGCGCGACAGCCTGCGCTGGGTCGCGGCCGAGGCGGTGCGCGAAAGCCAGGCGCGTTTTGCGGCGATGTTCCGGCATTCCTCCGACGTGATCCTGGTGACGGGAGCTGATCGTCGCGTGGCCCTCGCCGGCCCGGCGGCCGGAACCGTGCTCGGCATTGCGCCGGCCGATCTGGCGGGACGCGACGTCCTCGACCTGGTCCACGAACGCGACCGGGCGGCGGGCGAGGCCTTTTTTGCGGCACTGGCCGCCGCGGGCGGACCCGCTTCCGTGCACAGCGTGCGGTGGCGGTTCCGCCATGCCGACGGCACGTACCGGCATTTCGAAACCTCAGGCACCAATCTCCTCGACGAGCCGGCCATCTCCGGCTGCGTGCTGAACTCGCGCGACGTCACGGAGCGGCTCCTGCTGGAGGAGCGCCTGCACCAGGCGCAAAAGATGGAGGCGGTCGGCCGTCTCGCGGGCGGCGTGGCCCACGATTTCAACAACCTGCTGGCCGTGGTGCTCGCAAACAGCGAGCTGGCCCTGATGGATCTGCCGGAAAATCATCCGGTGCGCACCGAGATCGAGGAGATCCGTCGCGCGGCGAACCGCGGCGCCACGCTGACCGGGCGGCTGCTGTCGTTTGGCCGGCGCGAAAACCTGCAGCCCCAGACGGTGGCGCCCGCACGCGTGCTGGAGGATACGCTGGCCTCGTTGCAGCGCACGGTCGGCGATACGGTCGTGCTGTCCCATCGGATCGCGCGCGGGCTCGGTTCGGTGCTGGTGGATCCCCGTGATCTGGAGCAGGCGCTGGTGAATCTCGCGGCCAACGCGCGCGACGCGATGTCCGCGGGCGGCACGTTCTCGATCGAGCTTCGTCCCGAAACCCTCACGCGGGCCCTGCCGAGCGCGTACCTCACGGCGCGACCCGGACGCTACGTCGTCGTTTCCGTGACCGACAGCGGCTCGGGCATGGACGAGACGACGCGCAGCCGGCTGTTCGAACCGTTCTTTTCCACCAAGGCGAAGAGCAAGGGGGCGGGGCTCGGCCTGGCGGCCGTTTTCGGAATGGTGAAGACCGCCGGCGGCGGCATCGTCGTCACCAGCGCGCTTGGATCGGGCACGACGATCGAACTCTGGCTTCCCGAAGTCGCTCCCGCGGTCGAGGAACTGCCGGTGCCGGCCAGGAATGCGGCGGGTCCCGGCGGCGGCACCATCCTGCTGGTCGAGGATGAAGCCGGGGTGCGACGCGCCACGCAGCGGATTCTCGAGGCGAACGGATTCACGGTGCTCTCGGCCGGCAATGCCCGCGAGGCCCGTGAGGTTTTGCGGGACAATGCGGCCACTCCGATCCGCCTCCTGCTGACGGATGTGATCATGCCGGGCGAAAGCGGTCCCGTGCTCGCCGCCGACGTGATGCGCCAGCGCCCCGAGCTCAAGGTTCTCTTCATGTCGGGTTACACCGGCGACGAACTGCACAGCGAGGAACTCACACGCGCCGGCGGACAGCTTCTGATCAAGCCGTTCAACGCGACGAGTCTGCTGGACCGGATTCGCGTCGTGCTCGATCGCGCGGCCTGACGCGGTCGAAAAACATCGGCGCCGTGGCCGCCGATGGCGTGATCGGCCTCAGCGCGCGTCCGGCGAGTCGCTTTTCCAGCCGATCACCTGACCGTCGGGCAGGCGGACCGCATTGTCAGCCGTGAAGGCACTGTCGGCCGGCCAGGACGCGCCGCCTTCGAGATGCAGCACGGTGGTGCGGTCGGCGGCGACGACCACCTTCACGCGCACGGCACCGAAGCCGTTGGCGCGGGCGCGGACTTCATAGGTGCCGGGGGCGAGCGAAAGCGAAAGGGGATCCTCGCCGAAACCGCCGGCCCGATTGCGCACGTTGCGCAGCTTCTGTCCGGAAGCATCGACCAGGGTGTAGTCTCCATGGTGACGGACATCGTCGGGTGCAAAGGAACCTGGGACGCCAGTCTCAAAGGCCGAAAACACGACGAGGGTGCCGGTCGCGGCAACGGGTGCGACCCCACGCGGAGCGGGACCGACCGTCCCCAGGGCGAGTGGCGCGGGCGCGGCCGCGCATGAGACCGAAAGAAGGCAGACGACCAGGGTGAGAGCGGCAGCGGGGAATTTCATGAGGGTATCGTGCCACTGCCGTCTCCGCAAAAAAAGGAGATGAATGAATTTTAATTCGGCATTCATGGTGTTTTAATCCCGAACCGCTATTGTCCTTCCGTCCCATGAGACTCCTCCTGGTCGAAGATGAGAAGAAGGTCGCCGACGTCGTGGCGCGCGGATTGCGCGCCGAACACTACGCGGTGGACGTGGCATCGGACGGCAAGGAGGGCTGGGAGATGGCATCGAACGTCGACTACGACGTCATCATCCTCGATCTGATGCTGCCGGGCCTGAGCGGCACCGAGGTGCTGCGCCGCCTGCGCCGCCAGCAGAGCAAGTCCGCGGTGCTGGTGCTCACCGCGCGCGATGCCACGAGCGACAAGGTCGAAAATCTCGAGGCGGGCGCCGACGATTATCTGACCAAGCCGTTTGCGTTCGCCGAGCTGCTCGCCCGCGTGAAGGCGCTCCTGCGCCGCCCGCCGACCAATCGCACGCACGTGCTGCGCGTGGCGGACCTCGAGGTCGACCGGCTCACCCAGCAAGTGCGGCGGGCGGGCCGGAGGGTGGATCTGACCTCGAAGGAGTACGCCTTGCTCGAATACATGATGGCTCATCCCGGCCGCGTGCTCACCCGCACGATGATCATCGAGCACGTGTGGGACCAGAGCTTCGAGGGGTTGACCAATATTGTGGACGTCTATGTGCGGCATCTCCGCGAGAAGGTCGACGAGCCTCATGGCAAGAAGCTGATCCGCACCTTGCGGGGCGCCGGCTACTGCCTGACCGAGGACGAGGAGCTCCCGGCATGAACACCCGTTCCCTCCGGTTTCGTCTCGTCTCCTCGTATGCCATGTGGCTCGTGGCGGTTCTCGCCCTCGCGGGCGGATTGCTTTATTTCGGCCTCCACCAGTATCTCGAGGCAAACCTCGGCGCGACCGAGCTGCGGCGCGCGGCGCGGATTGCCCTCCTGGTGCAACGATCGCCCGTGACACCGGGCCGCGACCTGGCGGGCGAAATCACCGCGGATTTCGCGCCGGAGGCGAGCGGCCGCTTCGTGCGGGTCTCACGGCCCGACGGCACCGTCATCTACCAGTCCGCCCGTCCGGGCGACGGCAGCTTCGATGCCGGCCAGGTGACTTCCGGTCCCCATTCGGCCGGCGCGCGCAAGGAACGTCAGCGCGATGGAACCGAGATGATGATCGCGACCGTTGCCCTCGGTCCGGCCGACCACCCGGCGCTGCTGGTGGAAACGGGCGAGTCGCTGGCTTCGGCGCTCGCCGAGCTGCGGCGCCTGCTGTTTTCGCTCGCGATGGGATTCTCGGTGGTGGCGGCGCTCGCGCTGGCCGGCGGCCTGGTGCTGGTGCGGCGCGCGTTGCAGCCGGTGCTCGATATCACGCGGAGTGCCGAACGGATCACTTCGCACAATCTCTCCGACCGGCTGCCGGTGCCGCCCACGGGCGACGAGATCGCACATCTCACGCACGCACTCAACCGCATGATCGGCCGGCTGGACGACACGTTTCAATACAACCGGCGTTTTCTGGCGGATGCCTCGCATGAACTCCGTACTCCGCTCACGATCCTGCGCGGCGAACTGGAAACCATGGTGGCGGCCGAAAGCCTCGACCCGGCCACGCGCGAGACGGTGGGCAACCTGCTCGACGAGGTCGCGCGACTGGCCCGCATCGTGGAGAACCTGTTTTCGCTGTCCCGCTTCGACGCGGGACAAACGGAAAAGGATCCCGAGCGTTTCGATCTGGCAAAACTCGTCACCACCACGTCCGAGCAGATGTGTCTGCTCGCCGAGGACAAGGGTCTGACCATCGAATGCGAGGCCCGCGAACCGGTGCCCGTGGAAGGCGATCGCGCCTGGTTGAAGCAGGTCGTGGTCAACCTGCTCGACAACGCCATCAAGTACACCCAACCCGGCGGGCGGGTGAGGCTTTCGGTCGCGCGACGGGCCGACGAGGCCCTGTTCGAGGTGGCGGACACGGGGGTCGGCATTCCACCGGAGGCGCTGCCGCGAGTGTTCGACCGTTTTTTTCGGGTCGACGTGGCGCGCAGTCGCGAGGTCGGCGGCGCCGGCATCGGCTTGTCGATCGTCAAGGCGATCTGTACGGCGCATCAGGGTCGGGTCGACGTCGAGAGCGAACCCGGCGCCGGCAGTCGTTTCCGCGTGCATCTTCCGCTGGCGGCCGACGCCGGCCTGAAATCGTCCTGATGTCTTTTGTGAAAACTATCCTTCTCCGCCGACTTGGGCTGTGCGCCCTGGTCCTTGCCTTCGATCCGTTTGCCCGGGCCGCCGACGATGCCATCGTGGGTGTCGTTCCGGTCGTCCGCGAGGATCTCGCCCGCAGCCTCACGGTTCAGGCCGAGTTCCGGCCCTATCAGGAAATAGACGTCCACGCGAAAGTGGCCGGCTATCTGCAGGACATCCGGGTTGACATCGGCGATCGCGTGGAAGCGGGCGCGCTGATCGCAACGCTGGAGGTGCCGGAATTGAAGGACGATTTGCGTCGCGCCGCCGCAGCGGTCGAGCGGGCGGAGGCGTCGTATCGCAATGCGCACCTGGAGTCCGATCGGCTGGTCAGCGTGAACAAGACGCAGCCCAATCTGGTGGCCCAGCAGGAGATCGATCTGGCGGCGGAGAAGGATGCCGAAGCGGCGGCGGCGCTCGCCGAGGCGAAGGCCGAGCTGGAAAAATACCGCACGATGGACAGCTACGCTCGCATCACCGCTCCGTTCGAGGGTGTGGTCACGAGGCGTTTCGCGGATCCGGGAGCGTTGATCCAGGCCGGTACCTCTTCGAGCACGCAGGCGATGCCGTTGGTCCGGTTGTCGCAGGTCGACCGGCTCCGTCTGGAGATTCCGATTTCGGTCACCTATGCCGGCGCCGTGCGCGATGGCGATCCGGTGGAGATTCAACTCGATGGCGGCCGGCGGATCGACGGCCGGATTGCGCGCTCTTCCCGGCGGATCTCGGTCGACACTCGCGCGATGATGGCGGAGGTCGACGTATCCAACACGGACCTTTCGCTCATTCCGGGAATGTATGCGACGGCCGTGCTCAAGGTGGATCGCCGCCAGCGTGCGCTGGTCGTCCCGGTCGAGGCGGTAAGCGGCGCGGCGCATCCCACCGTGTACGTCGTCACGGCCGCCGGCCTGCTCGAGGAGCGTCCGGTGAAACTGGGCCTCGAGACGCCCGCCCGGTACGAGGTGCTCGAGGGACTTTCCGAGGGCGACCGCGTGATGATCGGGAACCGGTCCCAGGTGCACGTGGGTGAACGAGTGATCGCCAAGCTGCTGACGGGGGCCGCCGCCTCATGAACCCGAGCCATTCTGCCGCCGCCCTCGCGGCCTTGCGGGAGGTCGATGCCTGTACGCTGGCCAATGCCATCGAGGCGTTCCACGTTCGATTGAGAAACGAGGGATTTGCCGCCGGGGCCCTGCAGTGCCGTTACCCGAACCTGCCGCCGATGGTTGGCCACGCGGTGACGCTGAAGATCCGCGGCGCCTCGCCGCCGACCGGATCGGCCACCTACGTCGAGCGCACGGAATGGTGGGACTATGTGCTGTCCGTTCCCGCTCCCCGCGTGGTGGTCGTGGAGGACGTGAGTTCGGTGCCGGGCCGCGGCGCTTTTCTGGGCGCGGTGCACGTCAATCTCCTGCGTGCGCTCGGCTGCGTCGGCGGCCTGACGAACGGGGCCGTGCGCGATCTCGGCGCGATGGAGGGCCTTGGCTTTCAGCTTTTCTCCGGAGGACTGTCCGTCTCGCACTCGTACGTGCACATCGTGGAAACCGGTACGCCGGTCCGGATTGACGGTCTCGAAGTCCGGTCGGGCGATCTGTTGCACGGTGACCGTCACGGCGTGCAAACCGTGCCGCACGATCTGGTGGCGCGGTTGCCGGAGGCGGCGGCGCGCATCCGGACACACGAGGACGCGCTGATCGCCCTTGCCCGCAAGCCCGGAGTGACGGTCGCGGCCCTGCGCGCCGCCGTCGCCACCGGCCGACTTCTCTGACCGACCATGTCCCGCTTTGCCATCCGCTATCCTTATCTGATCATCGTCGCCTGCCTGATGGTCTGCGTGGTCGGCGTCACCGAATTGGTGCGCATGCCGGTCGATCTGTTTCCCCAGATCAAAATCCCGGTCGTGGTCGTGGCCACGTTTTTCTCCGGCATGCCGCCGGAACAGGTCGAGAATGACATCACCGGCCGCTTCGAGCGCTTCTTCACGCTGGGCAGCGGCATCGACCACATCGAGTCACGATCGCTGCCGGGTGTCAGCCTGATCAAGGTCTTCTTCCAGCCCGGCACGAATCCCGATTCCGCCGTCACCACGATCGCCAATCTGGCGATGGCCAACCTCCGGCGGCTGCCGGCCGGAACGCTGCCGCCGGTCGTGCTCAAATTCGACGCCTCGAGCCTGCCGGTCTGCCTGATCACGTTGAAAGGCGAGGGACTGTCCGAGTCGGCCCTGCGCGACATGGGCCAGTACAATGTGCGCAACCAGGTCGCGAATGTCCCGGGGGCGTCGGTGCCGCAGCCGTTCGGCGGGCGCTACCGCCAGATCATGGTATACGTCGACCCGCTGAAGCTCGAGGCGCACCAGTTGAGCGTGATGGACGTCGTGCGCTCGGTGAACGACGCCAACCTGATCCTGCCGGCGGGAGACGTGAAGATCGGTCCCATCGATTACAGTCTGTACGCCAATACCCAGATCAACGATGTCGACGACATCAACCACCTGCCGCTGAAGACGGTGGGGACGACGTCGGTGCTGGTGGGCGATGTCGGCCAGGCCCGGGACGCCTCGCAGATCCAGAACAACATCGTGCGTGTCGACGGGCAGCCCTCGGTCTATCTGCCCGTGCTCAAGCAGGGCGGCGATGCGAACACCATCGCGGTCGTCGACGGCATCAAGGAGGCGGTCTCGCATCTGGTCGACGTGCCGAAGCAACTCGTGACCAAGGTCGTGTTCGACCAGTCGGTGTTTGTCCGGAACGCCATCGAAAACCTGATCCACGAGGGGGCGATCGGCCTGCTGCTGACCGGCCTCATGATCCTAGTCTTTCTCGGCAACCTGCGCGCGACCGTGGCGGTGTTTTTGTCGATCCCGCTCTCGGCGCTGGCCGCGTTCATCGCCCTTTCCGCGGGCGACAACACCGTCAACGCGATGGTGCTGGGCGGCCTCGCACTCGCCTTCTCGCGCCTGATCGACAACTCGGTGGTGGTGCTGGAAAACATCTTCCGGCACATCGAAATGGGCGAGACCCCGCAGGTCGCCGCGGAAAAGGGAGGACGCGAGGTCGCGCTCCCGGTGCTGGCGGCGACGTTCACCACGGTGGTGGTGTTTTTCCCGGTCACCTTTCTGTACGGCGTGAGCCGTTTTCTTTTCACCGCGCTGGCGCTCTCGGTTTCGCTGTCCCTGTTTGCCTCCTACGTCGTGGCCCTGACCGTCGTGCCGTTGTTTTGTGCCAAATACATTCGGGGACATCACAGCGACGCCTCCGATGCGCACGCCGCACCCGTGCCGAAGGGGTGGGGCGGCCGGTTCAACGCCTGGTTCAACCGGCGGTTCACGCGGATGCTCGATCGCTATCAGTCGTCGCTCAACCGCGCGCTGCTGCGCCCGGTGGCCACCATCGCCGGCATCACCGGCCTGTTCGTGCTCAGCCTCGGACTGTTCCCGGTCATCGGCAAGGCGTACTTCCCCCGCACCGATCCGGGGCAGTTCGTGATCAACTTGCGCGCCCCGACGGGCACGCGCCTCGAGAACACCGACCTCCTCGTCGCGCGCGTCGAGGACATCGTGCGCAGCGTCGTGCCGAAGGAGGATCTGCGCATCGTGGTCTCGAACCTGGGAGTCACGCCGGGATTTTCCTCGATCTACACGCCCAACGCCGGTCCCCACACGGGTTTTGTGCAGGTGGGACTGCAGCCGGAACGCAAGGCGAGCAGCTTCGAATACATGCGCCGGGTGCGGGAACGGCTGGCAAAGGAATTGCCGCAGGTTTCGACCTTTTTCCAGACGGGCGGACTCGTCGATGCCGTCCTCAATCTCGGCCTGCCGGCCCCGCTCGACCTCCAGGTAACGGGTTCCAATCTCGAGGCCACGCACCGCGTGGCCGCGGAAATTGCGAGTCGTGTCCGGGCGTTGCCGGGCGTGAGCGACGTGCTGGTGCCGCAGGACATCGATGCGCCCGCGCTCCGGCTCGACATCGATCGTGTTCGCGCCGGCGAACTCGGGCTGAACGAAA
This sequence comes from Candidatus Didemnitutus sp., assembly GCA_035545955.1. Taxonomy (GTDB): domain Bacteria; phylum Verrucomicrobiota; class Verrucomicrobiia; order Opitutales; family Opitutaceae; genus Didemnitutus. The sequence goes on from DASZXI010000013.1 coordinate 24,144, forward strand.
AGGAGGTGGTGGGGAACGTGATCACCGCCCTGACCTCGGATCAGGTGATTGCGCCCAGCTACTGGGTGGATCCCAAGAGCGGCAACGACTACTTTCTCACGGTGCAGTATCCGGAAAACACCGTCCGGAACCTCACGGATCTCGCCGCCGTTCCGCTGCGCGGCACCCACGCCGAGCAACCCACCCGCCTCGATGCGGTCAGCCGCATCCGGCACATCGAGTCGCCGACCGAGGTCGACCACTATCAGCTGAAGCGCGTGATCGACGTGTATGTCGCGCCCTCAGGCGAGGATCTCGGACGTGTCGCGGCGGGCGTGCAGAGGATCGTCGACGAGGTGAAACTGCCGCCCGGGGTACGCATCGTCACTCGTGGATCGGTGCAGGCGATGCAGACGTCGTTTCGAAGCTTCGGTCTCGGACTGCTTTTGTCGACGTTGCTGGTCTATCTGATCCTCGTCGCCCAGTTTGAATCGTTCCTCGACCCCTTCCTCATCCTGCTCGCGGTGCCGACCGGGCTCACCGGCGTGCTGCTGATCCTGTGGCTGACCGGAACCACGCTCAACATCATGTCCCTGATGGGCATCGTCATGATGGTGGGAATCGTGGTCTCCAACAGCATCCTGATTGTGGAGTTCATCCGTCGCCTGCGCGCCGACGGGCAGGGGTTGCGCGAGGCGGTCATCCTGGCGTGCCGGGTGCGCCTGCGTCCCGTGTTGATGACGTCCCTCGCGACGCTGATCGGCCTGATCCCGATGGCGCTGGCTTTGGGCGCCGGCAGCGAAGCCTACGCGCCTCTCGCCCGCGCGATCATCGGCGGTCTGGCTTTTTCGGTGGTGCTCACGGTATTCGTCGTACCCGCCGCCTATCTCGTGGCCTATCGGCGCTCGGAAAAGCAGCGGGACCCGTCCGCGCCCGGGCGGATTCCCGTCGCGGCGCCGGAGGCATCCGCATGAAGTCGTTTTGCCTGACCGCGATCCTGTTCGCCGGAGCGCTCTCGATCCGGGCGCAGGACGCGGCACCCTCGAATCCGGCCGCGTTTTCGCTCGATGAGGCGCGGGTGCTGGCGTTGCGCACGCACCCCCGCATGACCGTGGCGGAATTGCGGGCCCAGGCGGCGCAGGAGGCGGTGATCGAGGCGCGCGCCGGTTTTTTCCCGACCATCTCGGCGAACGCGACGGCGGTGGGAACGGGCGAGGAGGTCACGCGCATCGCCGCCGGCAGCCTGAGCAACTCCCAGATCTACGATCACGTCGGGGTCGGGGCCACGGCGAGCTGGATTGTCACGGATTTTGGGCGGACGGGCAGTCTGACCGAGGCGGCGCGATCCCGCGCCCGCGCGGCGGAAGCGGGAGAGCTCGCGACGCGCTCCGAACTGCTTTTGCAGGTGGACGCCGCCTACTACGCGGCGCTGGAGGCGCGGGCGGTGAAGGACGTGGCCGCCCGGACCTTGGCGGCGCGACAACTTCTGTTTGACCGCACGCGCACCATGGCGGCGAACCAGCTGAAGTCGGAACTCGACGTGCGATTTGCCCAGGTGGGCGTGGACGAGGCCCGCCTGCTGGCCGACCAGGCCGATCGTGACCTGCAGGCGGCGCTCGCGGCCCTGGCTTATCTCGTGGGACGTCAGGCGGTGCTGGACGTGGAACGCTTTCGCGAGCCACCGCTGCCCGCGACCCTGGCGCCCGACTATCAGTCCCTCGTCGATCTCGCCCTGCGGCAGCGGCCCGAAATCCTGCGCCAGCGCGCCGAACGCGATTCGGCCCACAGCCAGGCGGCCGCGGCGCGCGATGCGCGCCGTCCGACCGTCAGCGTGATCGGCGCGGCTGGCGTGGTGCCCGTCGGCGACGAACATTTCGAACACGATTTCGCCGCCGGTGGAGTGAATGTGAACCTGCCGCTGTTCGCGGGCGGGCTCTACCGGGCCCGCCAGCGCGAGGCCGAACTGCTGGCGCGCGATGCGGACGCTGCCGTGCAGGACCAGGAGGAGGCACTGGCCCGTTCCGTGCGCGTCGCCTGGCTCGAAGCCGGTCACGCGCGGGAACGGATCGCGCTGACGGCAAGTTTGCTCCAAAACAGCGAGGCAGCCCTGGCGTTGGCTCGGGCCCGATTTGATCAGGGACTGAGTTCGATCGTCGAGTTGAACCAGGCCGAACTCGCCCAGACGCAGGCGGCCATCGAGCACACCACCGCGGAGTATGATTATCGGCTTCGCCGGGACCGGCTTGATTTTGAGACCGGCGCATTGCGCTGAGAAAAGTGGGAACGGCGGCGGGTCCTCTGCACAAAAACGAGGACTTTTGCGGGGTTGTAACACTGCCGTAACACAATTGTGACGATGGCTTGGTAGGCTACGGGCGCATCATTGCTTCCGAGCACCTACCAACATGTTCAATACAACGACCAAGAAACTCCTGCGGCGCCTGATTCTCATCGGTGGCGCGTGTCTGTTTGCCGGCGCGATTTGCGCGCAACAAGATGGCAACAAAGCCCTTCTGGACCTTTTGGTCCGCAAGGGCGTGATCACCTCGCAAGAGGCGGCCGATCTTCAGAAAGAGCTCGCGCAGCCTGCGCCAGCTCCCGCACCAGCGCCGGCTCCCGCCGCCGCAGCCTCCGGGGCTTCCGCGGCGATTCCGGCCTCGGCCATGGTAAACAAGGACGGCAAGAGCCCGCTTTCCTTCCGGATCGGTGTCGCTGACTTCACCCCGCTGGGTTTCGTGGATTTCACGACCGTCTACCGCTCGACCAACGTCGGCAGCGGCATCGGTACGAATTACGCGAGCATCCCGTACAGCAATACCACCGCCGGCCAGTTGTCCGAAACCCGCTTCAGCGCCCAGAACTCCCGCATCGGTCTGCGCATCGATTCGCAGGTGAATGACACGAAGGTGCTCGGCTATCTCGAGACTGACTTTCTGGGCAACGCCGCGAATACGCTGAACATCAGCAGCAACGCGGCGACCATGCGCATGCGCGCCTACTTTGCCGACCTCAAGTGGAACGACTTCGAATTCCTCGCCGGTCAGGATTGGAGCATGCTGACACCGAATCGGAAGGGTATCTCTCCGATCCCGGGCGACATTTTCTACACGATGAACATGGACACGAACTACCAGGCCGGCCTCGTGTGGGCGCGCCAGCCGCAGGTTCGCCTCGTGTATCATCCGAGCAAGGAGCTGACCTTCGGTGTCGCCGCCGAGAATCCCGAGCAGTACGGCGGCGGCGGCAACGGTGCTCCCGCAGTCACATTTCCGTCGGCGTTCAGCTCGGGCCAGGTGGGCACCGGCGCCGCGACGTCCACGCCGAATCCGGCTCCCGATTTCATCGCCAAGGCCGCTTACGACACCAAGGTCAACGATCTCGCCTGGCACTTCGACGTCGCCGGCCTGATGAGCTCGTACAAGGTCAACACCCTGGCCGGCAGCGTGAATTCCAACAGCTCCGCCACCGGTACGGGTGCGCTGGTCAGCGCCAATATTGAACTCATCAAGGGCCTGACGGCAGTGGGCATGGGCTACTGGAGTTCGGGTGGCGGACGATACATTTTCGGCCAGGCGCCTGACTTCGCCATTCGGCCCGCGGATGCCAACGGCGTGTACTCGATCGCCCCGATCAAGGCCAATTCCTACCTGGGTGGCCTCGAGTGGCAGGCCGCGCCGAAGAGCACGCTCTTCAGCTACTACAGCACGGTCGATATCGGCCGGAAGTTCTTCCAGCTCTCGAACGGTTCGTATGTCGGCTATGGCTTTCCGGGCTCGGCGAATTCGAACAATCGCCGGATCACGGAGTTCACCCTCGGTGAGACCCAGACGCTTTGGAAAAATCCGGCGTACGGCGCCCTGCAGATCATCACGCAGTACTCGCATGTCGAACGGCAGCCTTGGTACGTCGCCGCGGGTGCGCCTTCGCAGGCGCGGGCGGACATGGTCTTCGTCGACCTGCGCTACGTCCTGCCCTGATCGCTTCCAGTCCAAATCGCCCGAACCCGGCGGGTCGCGTTGTCGGCCCGCCTCCCTTCTCACCCCGATATGCAATCCTCCATGAAAAAATTCCTTGTTGCCGGCTTTGCCGGACTGGTCGCGCTCAATGGCGCGTTTGCCCAGATGCTGATCAACGGCGCTGGTGCGACGTTTCCGCAGCCGATTTACACCAAATGGTTCGACGAGTATTCGAAGATCGATCCGTCCGTCCGCTTCAACTATCAGGGCATCGGCTCCGGCGGCGGCCAGAATCAGATTCTCGCCGAAACGGTCGATTTCGGCGCGTCCGACGGTCCGATGTCCGACGAAAAACTGGCCAAGGCCTCCCACACGCTCTGGCACATTCCGACGGTGGCCGGTGCGGTCGTGCTGAGCTACAACCTGCCCGACAATCCGAAGCTCAAACTGGATGGCGGCACGCTCGCCGACATCTTCCTCGGCAAGATCACCAGCTGGCGCGATCCGCGCATTGTTGCGACGAATCCGGGCGTCAACCTGCCCGATATCGGCATCGTGGTCGTCCATCGCTCCGATGGCAGCGGCACGAGCTTCATCTTCACCGACTACCTCTCGAACATCAGCCCCGAGTGGAAGGAAAAGGTCGGCAAGAACGTCGCGGTCAGCTGGCCGGCCGGCATCGGGCAGAAGGGCAACGCCGGCGTGGCCGGACAGATCAAGCAATCCCCGGGTTCGATCGGCTACGTCGAGCTGGCCTACGCCAAGCAGAACAAACTGCCGTTTGCTGACCTGAAGAATTCCTCGGGCAGCTTCGTCACGCCCTCGATCGAGTCCGTCACCGAGGCCCTGGCCACGGCGACGATTCCGGATGACTTCCGCTTCTCGATGGTGAACCCGCCGGGCGAGAAGGCCTATCCGATCTGCGGCACGACCTGGCTGCTCGTTTATCAGCAGCAGAAGGACGCCGAAAAGGGCAAGAAGCTCGTGGAGTTTCTGAAGTGGGCCTACAGCGAAGGCGAGAAGATGGCCGCCGGTCTCGACTACGCCCCGCTGCCGGAGTCGGTCCAGTCCCGCGTCCTGAAACGGGTGTCGGAAATCAAATACTGAGACGGACGATTCAACCGAAATGTTGGACCAAGGGCCGAGGGGTCGAACCGAATGGCGCGCCGCTGGCGATGAACCGGCAATTCGCGGTTTTCCTTCTGGGGCTCGGTCCCTCAACCCTCAACATTCAACCCTCAACGGCATCAATCGGCAGATCGTTACTTTGCCGCTTCGACACCTGAATTGAATCACCACGGAGGACGCCCGTGCGGCGTCCTCCGTTTCGATTTTTCCTGATGGCCACCACGACCGCCGCCGCAACTCCCCGCGACATTCAAATGGCGCCGCCCCGGCGCTGGCCGGACCTGTCGTTCCACTGGCTGTCGTTGCTGGCTTCGCTGACGATCGTCGCCCTGATCTTCCTGGTCGGGTGGAAGCTCTACGTCGGGGCCAGGCTTTCGATCGCGAAGTTCGGCCCGCATTTTCTGGTCAGCACCACGTGGGATCCGGTGACGGACACCTACGGCGCCTGGCCGTTCATCTTCGGCACGCTCGTCTCGTCGCTCATTGCCCTGTTGATTGCGGTGCCGCTCGGGGTGGGCACCGCCCTTTACCTGACCGAGATGGCGCCGGTGCGGATTCGCCAGCCGATCATCATGGTGATCGAGATGCTCGCCGCCGTTCCGAGCGTGATCTTCGGACTGTGGGGCATCTTCGTGATGATCCCATGGCTGCGCGACCACCTGTTTCCGTTTTTGAAAGAAACGCTGGGCTTCCTGCCCCTGTTCAAGGGCACCATCTACGGCGTCAGTATGCTCGCCGGCGGCATCATCGTCGCGATCATGATCCTTCCGATCGTGACGTCCGTTTCGCGCGAAATCCTGCGCTCGGTGCCGAACCTGCAGCGGGAGGCGGCCTACGCCCTCGGCGCGACCCACTGGGAAGTGATCCGGATGGCGGTGCTCAGCTATGCGCGCCGCGGATTGTTCGGCGCGGCGATTCTCGGACTCGGTCGCGCGTTGGGCGAGACCATGGCCGTGACGATGGTCATCGGCAACCGGCCCGAGGTCAGCGCCTCGCTCTTCGCCCCCGGCTACACGCTCGCCAGCGTGATCGCCAACGAATTCACGGAGGCGACGTCCGATCTCTACCTGAGTTCGCTCTTCCAGCTCGGCCTCGTGCTCATCGCCGTGACGCTCACGGTCAACATTGCCGCCCAGATGATGCTGCGTTCGCTGTCGGGCGGCGGAACCGGGAAGGTGCATTGACCATGGACGCGATGCCCGGAACGAGCCAGGCGCGGATCACGTACCGCAATTTTGTGGACCGGATGATGGCCCTCGTTCTCCTGGGCTGTTCGCTGGCCGTGATGGCGCCGCTGTTTTTCGTCCTCTATTTCCTGATCCGCGAGGGCGCCTCGTCGCTCGACTGGAATTTCTTTGTTCAGCTGCCGAAACCCACGGGTGAGGTGGGCGGCGGCATGGCCCACGCCATCGTCGGCACTCTCGAGTTGCTGGCGATGGCGTCGGCCATTGGCGTGCCGTTCGGCGTGCTGGGTGGAATCTACCTGGCGGAGTACGGCACGGAACGCACCTGCTACTGGCTGCGCTTTGCCGCCGACGTGCTCAACGGCGTGCCGTCGATCGTGTGGGGCATGGTCGTGTACGCGCTGCTGGTGGTGCCGTTCAAGACATTCTCCGCCTATGCCGGCGGCGTCGCCCTCGGCCTCATGATGATCCCGCTGGTCATGCGCACGACCGAGGAGGTGCTCATCCTTGTTCCGCAGAGCTATCGCGAGGCCGGCCTGGCGCTCGGCATCGCGCGGTGGAAAATCGTCATGGTGATCGTGGTGCGGGCGGCATTGAAGGGCATCGTGACGGGCGTCCTGATCGCGCTTGCGCGCGTGGCGGGCGAGACCGCTCCGCTCCTGTTCACCGCGCTCGGCAACAATTTCTGGAATCACAACCTCCGCGAGCCCATCGCGGCGCTGCCGCTGCAGATCTTCTCGTACGCCATCTCGCCTTACGAGGACTGGCATCGCCAGGCCTGGGCCGGTGCCCTGGTGCTGATCCTGATGATCCTTATCCTGAATCTCCTGGTCCGCTTCCTCTCGCGCGACCGCAAGTTTCAATGATCCATGCCCACCATGGTTGAACGTCCCCTCACGACCTCCGCCGCCGGATCCTTGCCGACGCAGGTGCAGCCGGCCGAACCGAACCCGGCCGATGCCACCGGTGCCGGGGAAACCGTCGCCTTCGACATCGACAAGTTTTCGCTGTGGTACGGCGCCCGCCAGGCGCTCCACGAAATCTCGATCAGGATTCCGGCGACCAAGGTCACCGCCATCATCGGACCCAGCGGCTGCGGCAAGTCCACCTTCCTGCGCGCGTTGAACCGCATGCATGAGCTCACCCCCGGCACCCGGCTGTCGGGCCGGCTGCTGCTGCAGGGACAGGATCTCTATTCGCCCGACATCGATCCGACCGTGGTTCGCCGGCGCGTGGGCATGGTCTTTCAGAAATCGAATCCGTTCCCGACGATGACGATCGCGGAAAACGTGCTGTGCGGACTGCGCCTCAATGGCGTCAGCGACCGCGAATTCCTGCGCCAGCGCCTCGAGGAGTCGCTCAAGATGGCCGCGCTCTGGGATGAGGTGAAGGACACGCTTTTCCGCCCGGGCATCAGCCTGTCGGGCGGCCAGCAGCAGCGCCTGTGCATCGCGCGCGCGATCGCGGTGCGGCCGGAGGTGCTTCTGCTCGACGAGCCGTGCTCGGCCCTCGACCCGATCGCCACCGCCAAGGTCGAGGAGCTCATCCACGAGTTGAAGCGCAGCTACACGATCGTCATCGTCACCCACAACATGCAGCAGGCCGCCCGCTGCTCCGACCGCACGGCCTTCTTCTACATGGGCAAGCTCGTCGAATACGCCGACACCCGCACCATCTTCATGAACCCCGCCAATCCGCAGACGGAAGCCTACGTCTCGGGCCGCTTCGGCTGATCCGCCAACCCTTACTCCCATGAAACGATTCTTCGATGCCGAACTCGAGGCCTTCCGTTCCCGCCTGCTGCAGATGGGCGAGCGGGCCCAGGAACTCACCCGCCTGGCGATCCGCTCGCTGGTGGAGTCGGACCTGAAGCTCTCCGACCAGGTCATTGCGGCGGACGACGAGATCGACCGGCTCGAGGTGCAGATCGACGACGAGGCGATCCGCTACATGACGCTGCGCGGCCCGATCGCCTCGGAGCTCCGCGTCGTGATCGTCGGCATGAAGGCCAGCCACGATTTGGAACGGGTGGGGGACGAGGCGACGAGCATCGCCCGCCGCGCACGGCGCCTCGCGATCGAGCCGAAGATGGAATTGTACAGCGACATCCCGCGGATGTCGAACATCGCGCTCGAGATGCTGCGCGATGCGCTCGACTGCTTCATTCTCGAGGACGAGCAGAAGGCGCTTGCCGTGTGCCGGCGCGATCCGGAGGTCGATAACCTGAACCGCATGGTTTATCGCCGCCTCACCAGCTACATGATCGAGCGGCCCGATACGATCGCCCGTTCGCTGGAGCTGATGTTCATTTCGAAGTCGATCGAGCGCATCGCCGACCACGCGACCAACATCGCGGAGGAGATGATCTATCTCGCGAAGGGCAAGGACGTGCGCCACACGGACCAGGTCCGCAAGGAGCAGCCGCCCGCCTCGGTGCCACCGTTCGCCCCGAGCTGAGTCGGCGCGCGGACGGCGCCAAACTGTAGGAGCGGCTTTACGCCGCGATTCAATTCAGCGCGTTAATGACAACGCGCTCCACCTCACCGCAGGCCGAAAACGTGAAACAGCTTCAGGCTCCAGTAGCCGACAAGAGCGGTCGCAGGCAGCGTGAATATCCACGCCCAGATGATGCGCTCGACCACGCCCCATTTCACCGCGCCAAATCGCTTCATCGTGCCGACACCCATGATGGTGGTGGAGATGACGTGCGTGGTGGAAACCGGAATTCCGATGGTCGAGGCACCGTGAATGATGACGGCAGCGGTGGTTTCGGCGGCAAATCCGTCGACGGGTTGTAACTTTACCATCTTGTGCCCGAGGGTGCGGATGATGCGCCAGCCACCCGCGGCGGTGCCGGCCGCCATGGTGAGCGCGCAGGTGAAGATGACCCAGCGGTCGATCTTGAACTCGGGCGTACGCAGAAATTCCGCCCAAGGCGGCAGATGGTCGAACACGCCGGTCTTCGTGCCGGTGAAGAGCGCGAGCGCGATGATGCCCATCGTTTTTTGCGCGTCATTCGAGCCGTGGCTGAAGCCCATGAACGATGCGCTGAGCAACTGCAGCTTGCCGAACACCGAGTTCACGGTGCGCGGCGTCAGGCGATGGATCAGGGTCAGCAGGATGAACATCAGCACGACGCCGCCGATGAATCCGAGCACCGGCGACGCGAGCATGGGCAGCACCACTTTCGGCCACAGTCCGATCGCCGCGCCCTTCTTGTCGACCGACGACCAGATCAGGACGCTCCAGTTGTCGTCGGCGCCGGCGAGCGCCGCGCCGCAAAGGCCGCCGATCAGCGCATGGCTCGAGCTCGAGGGCAGCCCCAGCCACCAGGTGAGCAGATTCCAGACGATCGCGCCGAGGAGCGCGCAGAGCACCGTGACCATCGTCACGGAACTCGTGTCGACCAGGCCGCCGCTGATCGTCTTGGCGACTGCGGTGCCGGCGAGCGCGCCGACCAGATTGAACACGGCGGCGAGCATGATCGCCTGGCGCGGCGTCAGCACCTTCGTCGACACGACCGTGGCGATCGCGTTGGCCGCGTCGTGAAAGCCGTTGATGTACTCGAAGACCAGCGCCGTCAGGATGACGAACAGGAAGATGGTCATGACACGGGGACTCTGGGGCGGGAGGCGTGTGTGACGGCGGCGATCAGGAGTATTTCAGCATGATCATGAAGACGACCTGGCCGGCGTCGCGCGCGCGGTCGATGGCGGTTTCGACCAGGTCGTAGAGTTCCATCAGGATGAGGGTTTCCTTGGCATCGCTCGGGCCGTTGTAGAGGTCCTTGACGAGCGCGAGCATGATCTTGTCGGCTTCGCCCTCGGCGAACTGGAGCTTGGAGTGAAAATCCTGGATCTGCTCGATGCGATTGCCGTGGCGCAGCTGGCCCACCATGCCGACCACGCAGTCGACGGCCTGGTCGAGGAGCGCGACCTGCCGCTGCAGGCTCTCGCGCGGGACGCGGGCGGGGCAGATGGTCAGGCGCTCGACGATCTTCTCCACCGTCTTCGGGATCCGGTAGAGCGCGAGCGAAAGCGCCTCGATGTCCTCGCGCTCGAGCGGCGTGACGAACGTCTTGCAGAGCTCCTCCGTGATCTGCTGGGTGATCAGCTTGTCCTTGCGGCGCGCCTGGATGATCTCGTGGATGTTGGACGCCTGCGTGGAGCCCTCGTGGCTGAGGATGGTGACCAGGAGGTCGGCGCTGTTCTTGGCTTCCTCGGCGCTCGACTCCAACAGATCGTAGAACTTCTCTTCGCGGCCCAGCAGTTTTTTGACGGAGAACATGCGCCGCTACCCGATACCGGAAGGGCATCCCGTGGCGAGGTCTTTTTTACAAAGGTCACAAACTATGTGACGCCGTGGTGACGATTTGAAGCCGATGGAGGTCGGTCGACCACGGGCACCGGTTGGGGCCGATGTCCCTCGGCCCGCCCGGTAGAGTTATTGGCCGCTCGGTCCCTCAACTGGAACGATTCAGTCGAGACGTCGAAATATCGGTCGGAAAGCCGGACGGAACGGTGTGTCGCAGCCGAGGATCAACAATTTTCCGTTTTCAGTCGATGGCTCGGTCACTCAACCCTCAACATTCAACTCTCAACTGCATGAGCCCCCCTCAGCCCAGTCGCGGACCCACGCGCTGCTCGATCTCGGCGAACAGCTTTTCCGGCGCATTGAAGGGGAAGAAATGACCTTCGCCCTCGATCCGGACGAACTCCTTGTGCGGCGCCTCGATTTGCCGGCAGAATTCCTCCGCGAGTTCCCATGGTGTGACAAAATCCTCCGCGCCGGAAATCAGGAACATCGGCACGGCGAACTTCGTGCCGGCCGCAGCCAGGTCCAGCCGTCCGAACTCGCCGTTGGTCATGACCTGTTGGCGGGAGAAGACCATGCCGCGACCAATGATCTCTCGATCAGTCGGTCGGATTTCCGGTGGAAGCGGGCGGGGTAGTTTTGGCGTCACGGGGTCCGCGCCCAGGGCATCCGCGGCGCGCTGCAACGTTGCCCATTTCGCGCCGTCCGTGCCGTAGGGTGGCGGACCGATCGATTCCAACGCTCGCGTTTCATCTACCAGACCTTGCGCGCGCAGCTTTGCTACGAGTTTTTCGAAACGCACGGTGCCATTGCGCCGGGTGTTGGTCACCTGGGCGACTCCAACGTAGGCGGCAAACCAGTCGGGCCGGGTGCGGATCATCGTGACGCCGAGAACCGTGCCCCAGGAGTGTCCCATCAGAATGATCGGCCGGCCGGGAAACTTGCCGCGCAGATGTTCCACCACGGCGAGTCCGTCCGCGGCCATCCGATCGATGGTCAAGAGTTGTCCGCCGGTCGCGCCATTTTTCTCGAAGGTTCGTCCGGAGCCCCGCTGGTCCCAGTGCACGATCGTGTAGCGGTTTTCCCAAGGGCGCCACGCGGTGCCCAGGACCAGCGCGGAACCGCCCGGACCGCCGTGCAGGAAAAACAGCACGGGATTTCGCACGTCATCGCCGCGGATCTGAACCCACTGCGGAATTCCGCCGATATCGAGATAACCGCTTTCGTTTATTCCGGCCGTGGACATCACGCAGGATATTCGTCGCGGAATCGGCGCGCGGCGAAAACGAACTGTGTCATTCCCGATTCCAACGCTCCATTGCGAGCAGCCAGCAAACCGGTCATTTCGCGCCGTTTTTTTCCTCCGGCCCGAAGGTCCATTGGAAGGCGAGATAGGTCTGGTAGCCGTGCGGTCCGTGAATCGCCGGACCGGCGGAAGCGAGAATGTGAAGATTCTCGGAGAGGTCCCACACGAAGCCGACATTGACCTGCGCGGTTGGCGACGCGTCGACCGCCTGCGCGGTTCGATAGTAGATCTCCACTCCGGGTGCAAACGACTTGGTCAGCTGGTACTGGCCCAGCCAGCCCGCAAACCACGAATTCCGGTTGCCGGCTCCGGGCGTGATCCAGTATCCGCCGCCGCCGTAGGCCGTGAACTTGTCCCAGCTTTTCTGGATCCACACCGGCAGGAAGAGTTGGGTGTGTCCCGTGCCTAGGCCACGGGCGGCGCTCCCGGTCGGCAATTCGACGAGCGGGAACACGCCGATTTGGGGATGACTATCGGTTTCGTGGACAAACCGGTATTTCATCCCGACCTCGATGTCGCCGAGCCCATAGTGGCGCGGCTCGCCTGCCGGCGCATCGAAGGCATCGGGCACGATCAGGTGAAGCTGGACGTCGGGGATCACGCCGTAGTTCACCTCGAGGTGCGGCAGGGTCCCGGCGAGGTCGTCCGCCGTGTGCTGTGTGGCCGAGGCGAGATACACCTCCCAATGCTGGTACTCCACCGGCTCGGGATCATCCGTGACATAGGGTGGCCCGGCCCGCGCGACGACCGCGAGACCCGTTGCCGCGAGGGCAAGAAGGACGGCTCGGGGACAATGGAGGGGAAGACGAAGCTTCACGGATATTTGGAGGACTCTTGGCCCATCATGTCCAGAGGCCAAGACTCGACAACTCTGCGGACAGCTCATGCGGGCGATCGTTCGTCGGGCCGCGCGACATCGGTCGGACTGGAACAATCCCGTGGACGGGATCTGCGGTTTTGCCGCTAAGTCGGCGAGAGCAGGCTGGCGCGCAGTTTTTCCAGCTCGTCGACCCGCGGATTGAGACGCGTTTTGACGGCGTGTCGATTGATCCACACTACCAGGGCGAAGCAGGCAAAATAGAATGCCATGAACACAACGTTAAACCAAAGGTCACGTTGCGGTTCCCAGGGCTTGGCATGGAAAACCAGCGTGAAATGGACGGTGAAAATTGCGGTCGCCAGTGGCGCGAGGTACCAAAAAAATATCGCTCCCACCAAGCGGCGTTGGTGCCGCAGTTCGTTGAGATAGGCGTCGACCTTTTCGATCATCGGCGCTTCCGGGCCGAGCCGGGATTTCGCGACCCGACGACGTTCCCGAATGAACGCCGCGACCACTCCACCCGTGAGGATTTCGGCGAAGCCGATCGGCCAGCCGTCTCGTCCCAGCTTCCACCACATCGCAAACATCGCGACCATGACAAGCAGGCCGGCCGCAGATTCGGCAAAGTCCCGCACGGCCAGGCCGCCATAGAATATCTGACGCTTCCGGTCGAAGGTCGCTTTCAAGTTCGAAAGGTCCGCGTGGGTCCCCACCGGCAACGGTTGTCGCTTCCAGGCGGCCTGGTAGTCATTCCAGTTCATCAATTGCTCCTTTCATGAGAGTGGCGAGTCGACGGCGGGCGCGGGTGAGCGCCACGCCGACATGATTCTCCGTCAGACCGGTGATTTCCGCGATTTCGCGATAGGGCAGGCCCTCAAGCGCCAGCAAGACGAGGCTGCGTTCCCCATGCGGAAGCTGATGGATGGCCGCGTAGAGTCTCTCGATCGCGTCGCGGTCACTGGACTGTTCGGCCGGGGTGGCGTTCTCCGCGGCGAGGCTGGCGACGTCGAGCGCGGGCTCCAGAGAGATCTCGCGCCGTCGGCTCGCCCGCCGCCAGGTTAGTGCGGTGTTCAGACACACTCGATAAATCCAGGTCGAAGGCTTGGCCTTGTCGGAAAATCGGGCCACGGAATGCCAGAGCTGGACCTGCATTTCCTGCTGAAGGTCGGCGAGATCTGCTGGAGAATTTGTGAACGAACGCGCGATCCGGATGATGATCCCGCGATGCTCCGCGAGCCATTGGCGAAAAGTGTCTGCGAGTGCTGACGGTGAATCCATCGGTCCGATTAGTCGCCGGCGCGGGGCTGGCTCTTACAGAATTTCTGTGATTTCGAATCCCGAGCAACGTTCGAACTGCGACTGCAACTTCACTCCAGTAACCTCGTCGGCCTGCTGAATGAATGTGGCGCGGCGGGCCCAGTTTTCCGAGCCAACCTAGTCCTCGAGCGGCAAACGGTCCCGCCCTACCTGAGGTAAAGCTACTGTGTCCGGTTATTTGCGACAATACTCGTATTGGTCGGCGCCACGAACTTTGTGCCCTGCTGCAGAATTGATTGGCGGACTGCTTCTCGGTCCGTGCCTTGCCACTGGCCACCTCTCACTTCGTAAAATTTTAGCAGCCAGCGGGATCGAGGCCGGCCGCGCCTTGGCAAAAGGCCGCAGGGAACGGCGCGTGGAACTCCGGCGATTCCACCGATGCAAGCCTCTCCGCCACGAAGACTTTTCAATAGGCATCCGAGATGTAATGTCTTATAGACTGGACAATTTAGCATATAATCGTCTAAAGTATGAGACAGCATGCCACGAACCACGCCCACGCTTTTTCCGCCTGCGACCCGTCAACTCGCCTCGCTGGGCGAGCGCCTTCGCCTGGCCCGGCTGCGTCGGCGCTACTCGGCCGAGTCGGTGGCCAAACGTGCCGGCGTCGCACGCGGAACACTCTATCGCGTCGAAGAAGGTGACCCCGGGGTCAGCATCGCCACCTACGCCAGCGTGCTGCGCGTGCTCGGCCTGCAAGGCGATCTCGATCTCGTCGCGCGTGACGACGTGCTCGGACGCAAGCTTCAGGATTTGAATTTGCCCACCCGCAAGACAGCGCCGCGCCGCAGGTCGGGCTCCGAGAAAATCTCCTCGACCGGCGCCAGCGATTCGATCCCTCCTGCACCCTCTTCGCCATGAGCGCCCGCGTCAAAACGTCTGCCGGCGCCAGCCGGCAGCAAATCGATGTCTGCCTCGATGCCGACATCGTCGAGGCGCTGTGCCGGGTCGGAACGCTCTTTCACGCGACGGGTCATGGTCATTCGGTCCTTTCCTTCGCCTACGATCCCGAATGGCTGCGCCGACCGAACACGTTTGAAATCGATCCGGACCTGCAGCTGCACGACGCCGAAAGCTATCCCAGCGAGACGGTCGGCGTGTTTCGGATTTTCACGGACTCTGCGCCTGACCGTTGGGGCCGCCTGCTGCTCGATCGGCGCGAAACGCTCAAGACACGCGAAGAGAAGCGACCAGCGCGGACGCTCACGGAATGGGACTACCTTCTCGGAGTGCACGACAGCTGCCGGATGGGCGCGCTGCGTTTTCGGCGCGACGCCGGTTCCCCGTTCTTGGACAACGACCGTCACCTGGCGGCGCCGCCCGTCACTTCGTTGCGTGAACTTGAGGCCGCCTCGCTCGCGCTCGAAGCACCGAATGCCGACGAGCAACCCGAGTTTCACCAATGGCTCACCGCCCTGCTGGCTCCCGGCAGCTCACTCGGCGGAGCCCGACCCAAAGCCAATTTCACCGAGCCAGACGGAGCATTGTGGATCGCCAAATTTCCGAGCCGCGAGGATCGCCGCGACGTCGGTGCCTGGGAGATGGTGGTGCATCAACTCGCCGAAGCCTCCGGCCTGAACGTGCCGGACACCCAACTCCTCAGTCTTGGCAGTCGGCACCGCACATTTGCCAGCCGCCGCTTTGACCGGCTCGCGAACGGCCGGCGACGGTTCTTCGTGTCGGCGATGACGCTGCTCAACCGCCAGGACGGCGAAAAAGCCAGTTATCTCGAACTCGCGGAATTTCTCAGCACGCGCGGCAGTCCGACGCACAAACAAGCGGACCTGCGCGAGCTTTGGACGCGCATCGCTTTTAACATCCTCGTCTCCAACCGCGACGATCACCTGCGCAATCACGGTTTCATTCTGTCTGCGGATGGCTGGCGGTTGGCTCCCGCCTACGACCTCAATCCCAACATCGAACGAAGCCACCATCAGCTCGCGATCGACTCCAGCGATCCCACGCCCGACGTTGCGCTCGCGTTGGCCACAGCCAAATTCTACGGCCTGACTCCCGCGCAAGCCGGCAAAATTTTTCAGCGCGTGAGAGACGCCGTCGGCCAGTGGCGAACCCTAGCCACGAACCACCGCCTGCCACGCGCGGAAATCGAGTTGGTGGCGCAGGCGTTTCCGTCGCCGTCGGCAAAAAGATAACAGCGGTCATCGCCGCCGTCGTGGCCATGCGAGCCCGTCTGGCGCAATAGGACAATGCCATCCTTTTTGGAACACCATCGGCGCTATCCGGACAGCTATTCCACGGTGTTCCTCAATCCATTGACGGAAAGTTTCGGTAAGCTCTGGCTCGGGATCATATGCTCAATTAGTCGCTTGCGCATCCGGATTCCTGATCCGATGCCTAAGAATTAATCAAAGGTGCCAAAACCATTTAGTCGAATTGATTGCCCCGACACGCAGCGACGATTCGTTACATTCCGGCGTTTCAAGTTTCGAATAAAGATAGCCTTCGTAGTGCACCGAGCGCTCCGTCGAGGTCCAGACGGGCGGAAGCATAGGACGCGTCTAGCAGGTCAGACGGAAGGACAGGATCCCATTTCTCCATCATCTTGGTTTCGGACAAGCTGGCAAGAGTCACGGATTCCATCGCAGGCCCGTCCAGGATATCTAGAAAATGCGAATGCAGGTCAGATTCATCGCAGCCCTCCACTTCAATATAGAGACCGTGATTGTGCGCGGCGACCTTGCGCGCTTTCAAAATAAGACAGATCGTATCTTGAGTCCGATCACCAAGCCAGAAAAAGAGCTTATGTTTGGTTTCACTCGGCACGAGCCAGCGGTGATCCAGCTCGAGTTCGAGATATTGACGACGAGCTTCGGCGAGGAGAATCTGGGCCTGGCCGTCGAGGAACGAGATTGATTCGTTCGAACGAAGGACGTTCCTCATTTCCTCGCGGACTCGAGAGTGAAGGGTGGCACCTTGCGTACCATTGAAATCGGGCAGTACCCCTCCGCCAGCGGATCGAACGGCAATCTCGCGGGCGTCCATCGCAACCGATTCCACCTGCCAGCGTCGGCCAGCAAAAATTATGAAGTCACCCTCCGCGAGCGGCCGTTCAACTGGCATCGTGCCCAGAAGCCGACCACTGGCGACGATTCGGTATTCTTCCTGAGAACTGAACGCTGCGTAGAAGCTGTAGTGGCTCGTTATTCTTTCCCCATTTGTCGCGAGGAGCAGGAGACCGGTCGAATCCTGGAAAATGATCTCTCGGGTACCCAGCTCGCGAAGCAGACTCGAAAAGAGGTCGGGAGAGAGGGTCCGGAAGGCACCACGACGGCACAAGTCCGCCCAGAGGCTTTCTGCCCGAGCACCTCCCCGTTGAGCAAGCATCGAAAGCAATTGTTGGACCAAGGTCGAGGCATGAAGGCCCCCAACCACAGCCGGTTCATACCATCCTTGAGTCAGCAGGCGAATCATCGCGATCGTCTGCACAAGGCCGGCTCGAAGAAGATCGTGCGGACCGGAATCGCCCTTGAGGGGCTCTTCGATCACATAACCGCGAAGAATTGCCGGTTCACCACGCCGGCGTCCCGATCGACCCAGACGCTGACGCAGGCTGGCGACCGATGGAGGAGGGCCGATTTGGGCGACGCTTTTTACCGAGCCGATGTCGATGCCGAGTTCGAGAGTGCTGGTGCAAATTCCAGTGGCGGGGCGCTCTTTCTGTTTAAGTGCCGCTTCAGTCTCCTCGCGGATTTCTTTGGCGAGATTGCCGTGGTGCGGCCAGAATTCGTTGGGTGACTTGTTCTCGTCACATTTCCGCCTAAGCCTGTCGGCGTAGAACTCTACGGACCGGCGACTGTTTGGAAATACCAGGTTGTTGGACCCCCGCAAAGTGGCATACAGGTCATCGGCGATGGCCGCCATCGCCTGCTCCTCCCGTTCCCGCGGATTGTCCGAATCTTCCGAGCCGATCGGTGGCGGCGGACTGGCGAGGTAAGCTTTCACGAGCACACGCAGTTCCTGGCCTGCAGAAGTTTCGGTGATCAGGATAACCTGCCGGGGATCATCGCTGCGCAAAAATTCCTTTGCTCCCTCCATATTCCCCAAGGTTGCCGAGAGCCCGATTCGAACTACCCGGCGCCCGACAAGCAGTTCGAGCCGGCAAAGAAGCGACTGGAGTTGTTTGCCTCGCTCGGTGCCGATGAAGGAATGTAGCTCGTCGATCACCACGTAGCTCACTTTGGCCAGCATGCCCCCGGTCGAAGATCCTTGACGCATGAACATGGCCTCGAGCGACTCCGGCGTAATTAGCAGGCAGCCGGCGGGCGTTTTTTGGAAGCGTTTCTTTGGTCCTGTCGAGATGTCGCCATGCCAAGGCGTGACGGGAATCTCGAGCGATTCGCACACTTGCTCCAGACGTTGCCACTGGTCGTTGATCAGCGCCTTGAGCGGCCCGATATATATGGCGAGACCCGGCTCGGCGGGCTCTTCGGCCAGCCGAGTGAGTACAGGCAGAAATGCGGCTTCCGTCTTTCCGGAAGCAGTTGAAGCGGCAATGATGACGTCATGTTCCTGATCGAGAATCGCTGGAATGGCGGCTTCCTGCGCTTCCCGCAATTCCGTCCACCCCGATTGCCAGATCCACTGCTGGATCCGGGGATCGAGGCGGTTGAAGCTCCGCGAAGAGGCCTTAGAGCTTGAATTGGGCGAATCCGTCATCGGTGGCCGATTTGCCCGGGGCGCCTTCTACGACGAGGTCCGCTTGGCCGCCGGAATCTTTGTCAATCGCAACCTGGCCGATCAGTTGCTCCCACTTCGTGCCCGGGTTCTGCTCGAGCACCGCGAGAAAATTGACAAACGAAGTAATGGTGGTCCTTGGCGTACGGAAATAGGCCTCTCCAATACGCTGCTCGCAATGAGCCATGAAGGCGGGAAGAGCCAGATCGGGTAGTGGATACTTCAGGGGATCCCCGTAAGCATACACGTTTTGAATCTTTTGTAGCAGAACGAGAAAGTCCTCCGGGGTGAGGCTTGAAAGTCGGATGACAGGATGTTCGAAATCCACCAATCCATCCTTCGCGAAGGCGTTTTCGGCAAGGCGCGACTGCAGAGCGGCGTAGCTGTATAGGCCCCGGCGGGTGTCCAAGAGAAAATCAGGAGTGCCACCGAGAAGGAAGCCCAAGCCCTCGACGGAGCCCTGAAGAACGTCATTTAGAATCCTGAGGATTTGCTCGTAGTTGGCATTTCTTGCCTGTGCATTCGAGAGCTTGTAGAGGTTGACCATCTCATCGAGACAGATGAGAAGCCCGGAAAATCCCGAGAGGCGCACGAAGATACTAAGCAACTTGATCTGGTCGTAAACATTGTCGTCATCGACGATCGTCCGGACACCAAGCGCATTCCGGGCGTCAGTCTTGGTCGTGAACTCTCCACGCAGCCAGCGCACGGCGTCGGCTTTGCGTTGTTCGTTGCCACCCTGAGCGGATTCGCAATAAACGCTGATTACGTGGGCAAAGTCGTAGCCGTTGACCATTTCGGCCAGTCGCGAAAGCTTTTGATTGATGATGGCGTCGACTGGGGTTCCCGCTGTTTTGGCCTCGGTGGTGGCGGAATAGAGGAATTTTTCAACGATTCCCGCCAGCGCTCCTCCCTCCGCTTTGGTTTGGGTGGAGAGGTTCTTGGCGAGTTCGGCGTAGAGAGATCTGGCTTGGCCACCGGACGCTTGGAGCCGGCGATCGGGATTCAAATCTGCCGAGGTCGCCACAAGTCGTTTCTTCAGGCCGACAGCGCGGATGAGATTTAGGAAGAAAGTCTTTCCCGAGCCGTATTCGCCGATGATCAAACGAAAAGCCGTCCCGCCGTCGGCGATGCTGTCGAGATTCTTCAGCAGGGCGTCGATCTCGTTCACCCTGCCCACTTGAATCAAGTGCTGACCGACGCGGGGAACGACTCCCGTGCGCAGGGCCTGGATCAGAATATCGCGGTCTCTCGGTTTAATCGGTTCCGGCATGATGGGTTTCCTCCAGTAGTTGGGTCAAAATCTCCAGTGGGTCTTCCCCTTCGATGATGGCCTGTTCAAATTGGGTGTATGTGGCTTCGTTGATTGTTTCGATGGCACCGTCGGGCAGCAATTCCTTGTCCTTACAAAGCTCCTCAAACTCCTCGCGCGTCCATTGGGATCGGGTGAGCAGTATCGCAAGGAGCTTGCTGTGATTGGAGTCCAACCCGACGAGTCCTGGCTTTTCCTCGGGCTGCGGGCTAGCACCGGTAGGGGCGACAAGCGGGGCCGTCTCCTTTTCAATCTCTGCATCAAAAATCGCGGTCAGCTTTTTGGTCGCGGCTTCGGAGTCTTCCCTTAGTTTCCGGAGTCGTTCGGGACTGAATTGAATTCCAGTTCCTGCAGCGGGAAGCGGTACTTTGGATTCGATTGCGACACCCGCCGAAAGCTCATGCAGCCGGGTGTAGAGAAGCTTCGCATCCAGGCCGAAGAGGCCGTAGATTTTTTCCATCACCTTGACTTCGCCGGGTGCGATCGTTCCATCCGCCAGGACAATTGTGACCAGAAAGTCGGTGATACCTCCACGCTGTTCTGGCGAGAGCGAAGAGATGCTCGTCTTCGTTCCAGTAAGAAGCGGAGCCTTGATCCGGTAGGTGGCCATTCTCGCCCTGAGCCGAATCCGCTCGGGCGCGCCAAGCGCATCGTTGCGATCAAGCTCGGCTTTCAGCGCTTCAGCCTCCGGTTCGGAAAAATCTCCATCGGACGCCGCGACAATCGAAGCGAGCCGCAAGAGAAGCGCGGCGAGGCCGAACCCTTCGGCAAACTTTTCGGCGATGGGACCGGCCCATACCGCGATCGGGTCGGTTGGCGATGGGGGCTCCATCCCGAAGCGCGGGTCGGGTTCGATTCCAAGCCCGGCGCTGCCGAACACTCGACAGATTGAGTTATAGACGGCGCGGGTCGGAGCTTCGGTAAAGCCGAGTCGGATCAATAATTCCTTGAGCGTTGAAGTCTGAATCAGGCCTGGCGGCGGACGCAGACCTTCGAGCGCGTCTCGCTTTGTTTCAGGCCATAAAGCAATGGGAAGAGTGGCCAGTGCTTCCAGCGTTTCGAGCGCGCCTTTTCCGCGTGCCAGCAATCGGCTATAGCCGTCCAATTGCGAGTAGCAACTGACTGCGATTGGCTCGAGCTTGGCATACGCGCCGGTCAGGATTGCCACATCGGGAAGATCGAAGGATTGTGCGATCGATCCGCCAAAAGAAGCACTCGCTGGGCGATAGGTTAGTTTGATCCGGGTCTTGTTCGTAGGAAGCGCGAGTCCGTCCCCATATAGTCGAAAGTACTCCTTCTGAAAGAGCTCGCGACATTGATCAGGGCATCGGAGCGCCGCTGTCGGCAAGCGAGTGCGGGGATCGTTGTAGTACCAAGTGTAGGCCCAGTCGGCGGGCAACGGCTTCCCGGCGGAGGCGAATCGCCCCAATCCGAAGCGGAGCGCGAACGATAAATGATACTGCTGCAACGGCGGCGGGGTCGCGGTCCCTCGCGAACCCTCCTGCGAAACGCGAAGCGCGGAAAGGAATTCGAGCATTTCGCCCGAGTAGCGGAGAAAACTGCGACTGGCCCCATAGATTTTCTGGAGTCGGCGGACCTCTTCTTCGATTGCGGGCAGTTCCTCTCGGGCCAAAGGATCGATCTTGGCATCGAAAAGCGCTCTTCGTTCCAGGCCATAGAAGTACAAGAAAACATAGCCCACGTCGGCTTCGGGATCCGTCCGTCCGGTAACAAGCCACTGTAAATAGGACGCTCTGGCTTCCGGCGAAGCGCCTGAGTAACTAGACCAATAGGGCAGCATTCGAACGTGGCAGTCCGCTGCCTGGTGAGCTACCGGCGACGCGGGATTTATGAGGGCGGGTTCCGCGATCGCTCCTGCCACCCGAGGCAGGTTCTTTCCAATGTACAGCATGCCACCTTGAATCTGAGTTTCGCCGACTTTGGCCGAATGTCCGGCCGGTACCCAGCAATCGGAGGAATTGGTGGCCTTGGCGGCCGGAATGACCTCTTCGCCGTTTCCGCCAGGATTGACATCGATCGCATAGCCACGGGACGGTGTGCCTTCGTGGCGAACGGTAACCGGTTCGTACGTTACCGGCGATGCTGGGGCCTGGAGCACCGCACGCATGGGAGAGCTGTCGGTCGGCTCTTTACCCAAGAGATTTTCGAAAGCCTCTTTGTAGTAGTCGCCATTGGCGGATACGTCATTCGTCCACAGGCTCTGGCTCGCGGGATTACGGGTCACTTGCACAGCTTCGGCGAATCGCGTGTGACTGGCGCCAATGGCACCGCCCCATGATTCGGTGGGGCCGAGCTGGACCACAATGGCGCGGCCAGCGTCGATCGCGGCTCGCAACTTGCCTTTGGCTTCATGGCCGAAAAGCCACGCCAAGAAGGATGCCTGGTGCCGAAAGTGGAGAAAATGTGTCCGGAAATCCTCGAAAACCGCTTCAAGCTGCGTTGTGGCGTTCGTGAGCTTGAATTGGAGCTGGCGATAAATAAAAAGGCGCCAAAAGAGGGCTGGCGCGAGTCCGCTGTCGTTAGTTTTCGGGTGAGGTACCGGTTGCTCGTTGATCGCTTTCGTCACCGCCTGGATCGCGAAGGCGATTCTACTCGCTGAATCGGGACCGATTCCCCGCAATTGAATCAATCGGTTGGCGTCCCACCCCTGACACATCAATGCATTCGTGATACCTCGCTCACGCAGCGGTTGCAGGCGGGCTCCCGGGGCAAAACGTTTGAGAGCCTCCAGCGGAATGCCTTGAAGAAAACCTTTGTGAATGGCCTCCGTATATTTTTCCGCGGATTCTTGAACATCAGCGAGCCCTTTGGCTGCGAGAGCTTTCATTTCGTCCAAAAGTTCGCTGGCCTCCACGAAAGCGGCTTCGATTTGGCGACGCAGTTTCCCGATCGTCGATCGCTGGTATCTCATCCACAAAAGAGTGGCGATGAGGACCGCGCCGATCATGGCTCCAAGAACTAATTCGCCTGGCGTCGGAAATGCAGCCGGGATCAACGGTGAGGGTACAGGGCGCGTTTCGCGTGCTGATGTTGGGTTGGCGGATTGGGACGCTTGGGGCGTAGCCACCGGTGCGGACGTGGCTGCGCGTGGACTCGGCGGAGTAGCGGGCGCGGCTTGAGTGGGCCTGTCCGGATTCGGATGTTCGGGAGCGAGGGACGAGTTTTGCGAAAGGTTTGACGCCGAAGCCTCAGCATTTGGCGAATCGCTTGTCTTGGATGGCTGAAGGTCCATCTGCTGGGTTTTTTCCGCCAGCGGTTCGGCAGTCGGGGCGACCTTCTCAACAGCCGTTGGCGCGCTCGAAAGCGGCGCCGCCGAGGTATAGTGTTTCGGCGGCGGAGGTGAGTCAGTAACACATCCGCCCAACAAGATCAGAGTGAAGATTATGGCCGTCCTGCGCCCATTTCGAAAATGGCGCATGCCAAGCATTGGGCCCACGTCAGACGACAGGCGGAGCATGACGACAATAATTTTCCACCTCTGGCCCGAGGCCATTTGAGTCCATCGCCTCCTATTGCGGGCGACAAGAGTGAAACGGGCGCAACGAGGCGGCGGGCACCTGCGTATCCAGATTTCCTAACAAACTAAGCGCCGATGACTTGCAGCCAGACGTTGTGGCAATCTCTGTCATGATCGAACGGTTAGGGATTACTTTCGTAATGAGTCATGCGGGCGAAACGCGCGGCGGGCCCAGCGGTCCCGCCCTACCTAAGATGGAACTTCTGCGTCGTGCGACTTCTCCGCGAGATGCGGTCTAACTGGTTCCGCGAACTCCGCGCCTTCCTGTAAAATCTCTTGGTGGGAGAACGGCTTCCTCAGGCATGCGTCCGGGGGTCTCGTCACTCGCCACACATCACCCGTCACTTCGTAAAAATGGGGCGGCCAACGGGATTCGAACCCGCGACCCCAAGATCCACAATCTTGTGCTCTAACCAACTGAGCTATGACCGCCGTAGGGAACGAAAACGTTCTCGACCGCCTCCGCGGCTGTCAATCCCTTCTTGCCGGATCCACGCAGTCGAGAGCGAAGAGCCGAGTGTCCAGAGTCTTCCGCGATGCTTGCACAGTCCCCCGTCTCCGGGATCGCAAGCGCATACCCATCGGTTTGCCCGGTCGAAGGGCTGGCGATGCCGGCTTTTCGTTCGCGCGGTTTCCTGTGGATTCGTGGGCCTGTGTGTTGCTCCGGCTGGTGGAACCTGACGGGAACGAGCGGGCGGGGCGCAAAAGGCCACACGGGACCGCGTTCCCCCAACAGGTTGCCAAGATTTGCCTCCGCAGGGAATCGCCTCACACTCACGGCAGGACCATGCGCCGCTACCGGATCCTGACCTTCAACATCGCCCACGCGCGGGGCCCGTCGCCGGTCCATCAAAGCCTGCGTTCGGCCACGCGCCTGAAGGCCAATCTGCTGAAGATCGCCCATCTCGTGCACGGGCTGGAGGCGGACATCGTCGCCCTGCAGGAAATCGATCAGGACTCCCGCTGGAGCGGCAGCTTTGACCACCTGGATTTCCTGCGCGAGCACACGGGTCTCGGCTATGCGGTCCACGGCGTGAACAACCGGCGCACCGGCCGCTTTCACCTCAACTACGGCAACGCCTTCCTCTCGCGTTTCCCGGTGCATCATCACGAGACCATGCCGTTCGGTCGCGGCACCCTGGGCGAAAAGGGATTTCTCTTCGCCGAATTCGATACGCCCGGCGGACGCCTCCCGGTCGTCAACGCCCACCTCCACCACCGCTCGCGCCCGGCGCGGCTGCGGCAGGCGAAACAACTGATGGACTTTCTCGATCGCCAGCGTGCCGATCGACATCCGGACTGGCGCATGGGACCGATCGTTTGTGGCGATCTCAACAATCCCGCCGGTCGACCCGACGCCACGAACGAGTTGTTCGACTACCTCGGTCGGTTCGAGAACTACGTGCTTTTTCCCAAGGGACGAGGACACACTTTCCCGGCGTTCTGGCCGAGCCGCCCGCTCGACTACGTTTATCTCCCCGGCGTCTGTGCCGAAGCCAAAGCCGTCGTCGTGCGCAGTTTTCTCTCGGATCACCGACCCGTCCTGGTCGAGTTCGGGTTGGCGACGATCTGAGTGGATCGCTGGAGGGCGGCCGACCCCGGCCGCCGAAGACAAACGACTCAATGTGGAGCTCAGGAAATCAGGAACGTACCGTCCCCGGCTCCTGTAAGATCATCCGTGTTCATCCGTGAAATCCGTGGTCAAGAATCCGGACTCCGACCCGGCCGGGGTCGCCAAGACTGGCATGCTCGTGATTTCCTGATTTCCACGTTAAATCGACTGCCTTCGGTGGGCCAAATTGGCCGCCCTCCAACGAATGCAACGACTGTACCGCCCGCGGAAATTCCGCGTTTGCCTCGGCTGCCGCCTGTGTTGTCGTGACGGTTCGCATGGATCGCATCGCCCAAGCCTTCGCCCGCGCCAAAGCCGAGAAACGCGCCGCCTTCGTCGCCTATCTCTGCGCGGGCGACCCCGATCTCGCGACCTCGCTTGCCGCATGCAAGGCCGCGCTCGCCGCGGGCGTGGACGTGCTCGAGCTTGGTGTGCCGTTTTCCGATCCGCTTGCCGACGGACTGACCAACCAGCTGGCCGCCCAGCGCGCGCTCGAGGCGGGCGCGACTTCCGAGGGAATTCTCAACCTCGTGCGCGAACTGCGGAAGACAAGTCAGGCGCCGATCATTTTCTACACTTACTACAATCTGGTATTCGCGCATGGCGTTGACGCCAGCGTGCGCGCGGCGAAGGAGGCGGGCGTCGATGCGTTCCTGACGCTCGATCTTCCGCCGGAGGAGGCGCCGGAAGTGCTCGAGGCGTGTCGGCGTCACGACCTGCGCACGGTGTTCATCGTGGCGCCGACGACCCCCGACGAGCGTCTGGCCAAGATCTGCGGTGCCGCCACGGGCTTCATCTACTATGTCTCGCGCGAGGGCGTCACGGGCGTGCGCGGTGACCTCGCGGCCAACATCCCGGAGGCCGTCGCGCGGATCAAGCGCCACACCGCGCTGCCCGTGGTCGTGGGATTTGGCATTTCCACCCCCGCGCACGTTAAGGCGGTGGGCGCTGCGGCGGATGGTGTGGTGGTGGGGAGCGCTCTGGTGAACATCGTGAAGGAAAACGCGGGCGACCGTGCCCGCCTGCCCGAACGACTCGCTGCGAAAGTGGCGGAGCTGGCGGGTGGGTTGAGGTGAGGCGAGACCCGTTGAAGGTTGAATGTTGAGGGTTGAGAGACCGAGGCATTGTAAGAGGAGAGATGCTCCAACTCCACCGTCCGAATGCCTCAGGCAATCGGACCAATTGCTCGATGGGTGTCGGCGATTGGTTCGGTCCCTCAACCTTCAGCTCTCAACCCTCAACCGGCCTTCGGCCCTGGCAAAAGCCATCATTGCCACAGGGCAAATCCCGTGCTTTGTGTCCTCCATGGCGGCACCGGCGATTAAGAAAATCCTGTTGATTGAGGACAGCCCGAACCAGCACCAGCTGATCAAGCAGATGGTGTCGCGTTTCGCGAACGGGCCGTGGGAACTGGAAATCGCCGATACCTACGCGGTCGGACTCAAGAAACTGCTCTCCTCCCGCCACTACGTCTGCCTGCTCGACTGCCATCTTGACGACGGCAAGGACGGCCTCGAACTGCTGCGCGCCGCGCGCTCCGCGGATGTGACCACGCCGGTGATCGTGATGACGGCCGACACCGGCTCCGAAATCGACGAGGCGGCGATGGAGGCGGGCGCGATGGATTTTCTGGTGAAGGCGGAATTCACGCCGGTGATGCTCGAGCGCTCGATCCGTTACGCGCGCAAGCTGGGCGGCATGCTCCAGCAACTCCGTCAGCAGGCGACCCGGGACGAGCTGACGGGCCTGTCGAACCGTCGCGAATTCGACCGGCAGTTGCATGAGGAATGGCAGCGTATCGCGCGTTTCCAGCGCAGCTGCGCGCTCGTGCTCATCGACATCGATTTTTTCAAAAAGGTGAACGACACCTATGGCCACCAGATCGGCGATCAGGTGCTCAAGCATGTGGCCAGCCTGCTGGCGGGTCAGGTGCGCACGGTCGATCGGCTCGCGCGTTACGGCGGCGAGGAATTCGGCCTGATCGTGATCGAGTCCAATCGCGCCGAGGCGCGCGAAACCGTGGAGCGCCTGCGCATTCTGCTGCAGGAGACGCCCTGTTTCATTCCCGAAAAGAATCTCACCGTCGAGGTGACCATCAGCGCCGGCATCGCGGCGATGCCCGAGGATGCGGACAATCTTGACCAGCTGATCGAGGCGGCCGACGCGGCGCTCTACAGCGCCAAGCGTCTCGGCCGGAATCGCGTCGTGACGACGAAGATGCGGGCCTCGGGTTCCTCGCACAACCCGCTCGCGCCGGCCAAGTCATCGACCGCGGGTTGATGTAGGGCGGCATCGCCGAATGCCGCCGATGCGCAATGCCGCCGATGCGCAAGGTGGAGCGGCTTGCCCCGAAGACGCTTTAACGCGTTGAGGGCTACGCGTTCCACCTTCGCGGCGTAAAGCCGCTCCTACATCTCAAATCGCACGCCCTTCCGGCACCATGACGTGCAGGCTGCGGGGACGCACGCGCACCTCGAGGCGCGAGGCTTCGGCACGGGGTTCGCCGTCGGTGTGAACCCAGCCGGGTTTCGCGCGCTCGACCACGAACGAGCGGCCGCGGAGGCGGGTCACCGTGCTCACGCGATCGAGGCTGCCATGAAACAGCCGCCAGAGCAGCGGCACGGCGTTGAAGCTGTTGACGCGCGGGATGGCGGTGAGATCGATCTGCCCGTCCTGCACGGAGGCGCCCGGCGCGATGTAGGCGTTGTTGCCGTACTGGGCGGAGTTGGCGAATGCCATCGTGAACGCATCGACCGTTTCGGTGACGCCGTCATGATGGATCCGGTAGGTTTCGGGCCGGTGCGACCACCACGCGGAAAGCCCGGTGCGCAGGTAACCGGTGAAACCGCGATGAGTGAGCCGGCTGAACCGGCTGGCGATGACGGCTTCGAAGCCGATGCCGGCGGCGCAGAAAAAGGGATCCTGGTTCACGAGCCCGGTGTCGATGGCGAGCGGGCGGCCATGCAGAAGCGTGCGAAAGGCGCCGCGGCCCGGTCCCGGAATCCCGAGATGCCGGCCGAGTCCGTTGCCCGATCCACAGGGAACGAGGCCCAAGGCCGTGGGCGTGTCGATCAGTCCCGTGGCCACCTCGTTCATCGTGCCGTCGCCGCCGATGGCCACGACGAGCTGACAGCCTTCGTCCACCGCCTGCCGGGCTAGATCGGTGGCGTGGCGCGGACGCTCGGTGTCGGCCACCGTCGCATCCCAGTTGTTGGCGGCAATGAACTCGCGCGCCCGGTCGCGGAGGTAGGGATTGCGGCGATTGGAGCCGGAGGCGGGGTTGAAAATGAAGCGCGCTTTCAGGGTAACCGGAGGGTCGGGCATGCTGCGGGGTCGGGTCGATGGACGCAAAACGAGTTTTGCAACGATTCCGCGCGTCCCTTGGATGCCGGGGTGACCCGCCTGATCCACGTCCTCACCGGCTGCACCGCGACCGGCAAGACCGAGCTCGCCCTGCGCTGGGCCGAGGCGGCGGGGGCCGAGATCGTCTCGTGCGATTCCCTGCTGTTCTACCGCGGCCTGGACATCGGGACGGCGAAGCCCACACGGGACGAACGGGCGCGGGTGCCGCATCATCTCATCGACATCTGCGATCTGCGGGACCGGATGGACGTCACGCGGTTTGTGGCGCTCGCCCGGACGGCGGTGGACGACATTCTCGGGCGTGGTCGACCGGTCCTGGTGGTGGGCGGCAGTGGTTTTTATCTGAAGTCTTTTTTCGCACCCGTGGCGGACGACGTCGACGTGCCCGCCGAACTTCGCGCAGAGATCCGGACCAAACTGGAACGCGAGGGGCTGCCGGGGCTGGTGGCGGAATTGCAGGCGCTGAATCCCGCGGGACTCGGACAACTTGATGTGCAAAATCCACGCCGCGCGGTGCGCGCCCTGGAACGCTGCCGGGCGTCGGGCCGTCCGCTCGCGGACCTCCGGGCGGAATTCGAGGCGCAGGCATCTCCGTTTGCCGATTGCGAGGTGCGGCTGGCCGAGATCGTGCGTGATCCGACGGAACTCGAAACCCGCCTCGCCCAGCGCGTCCAGGAAATGATCGCTGCCGGACTTGTCGATGAGGTGCGGGCGGCCGATCGGGCCGGCCTGCGGGAAAATCCCAGCGCGGCCGGCGCCATCGGCTACCGGGAAACGCTGGCGTTCCTCGACGGCCGGCTCGCTTTCGGGCAACTCGCGCCGGAGATCGTGAAAAACACCCGCGCGCTCGTTAAGAAGCAGCGCACGTGGTTCCGCACGCAGCTCCCGGCGCACGCGACCGTCACCGCGGCGACCGAGCCGACAGCAATTTTTTCCGTTCCCAAAGCATGAAGCTGGTGATCACGAGCGTCATCAGCGTGCCGAGAAGCGTGACGCCGCCGAGATAAGTGACGAGCAGTCCGATCGGCGACTGGGTGTTGCGGATCGCGGTGATCATCCGGCGGATTTCCACCTCATCGATGTGCGCGGCACGCCACGCATCGACGCGATTCTTGAGCGCGATGTCGAGCCATCCGGGGTTGAGGTAAAGATCGTACGCAACCATGAACGCATAGACCACGACCGCGGCCACGATCGAGCAGATCACGCCGGAAAAAAGTCCGACCCAGATGCTGAACAGCGGACCCAGTTCGCGCTGACGGCGGCGCAGCAGCAGCCACAGGCACACAAAGGGAACGATGCCGGCGAGGTAACCGGAGATCTCGCCGGCGTTGAAATGCACGGTGTGCAGGCCGAGAACGAACTCGAGCAGGGTCCAGAGGCAGAGTCCCGCGCCCGCGATCAATCCGTACCGAAACTCCGGGGTCATGCGGAAGGACGGGGCTCGCGCGCGAGTACGCGGCTGAAAAGGATGATATGGGTGCCGATGATCAGCGGAACGAGGATGGTGGGCAGCAGGCCCAGCGGCAGCACGGCGAGGAGGCGCATCTGCGGGTTGCCCTGGAGGCCTTCGCGCGCCGCGGTGACGACCACGAACAGAATGTCGAACAGCCCAAACATGTTCCAGATCACGATGGCGCTTTTCCGGGTCGACGGAGCCAGCGGCAAAACGCACAACGCCAGCGCGCCCGCGGCGACGACGATGTCGCCGATGCCGCCACGCACGGCGAAATCGTAGGGCAGGAGATCGTGCCGGTAGAGATAAATGAAGTAGGCGCCAATAAAACGCGTCACATGAAGGGCGAGGAGGACGCGCACGTCGGCCTGATTCACCCAGTCGCGCACGGCGGGGATACGCCGCCATGCCACGATCACGAGGGCGGTCAGCACGACGATCATGCCCTGCAGGGCAGGCAAGGGCAGTTTCAGGAGGGCGCCACTTGCGCAGACGGCGATCGCGGCAAACAGCCAGAACCACAATCCATAGCGGACGAGCAGGGGCATCGGGGGACTCATGCGGACGACCGGCAATGCATCGGTTCGGGGCTGGGAGGGCAATCCGTGAATGAAATCCGGTGGGCGGCGTTTCGATCGGTAGGGGACGGCGTCCCGCCGGCCTGGATAGGGGAATTGAAAAGGCGGATGGGGACATCCGCCCCTACCGAACCGCGTAGGCCGAAAGCGCGACGGTTGGAGGGTGGGCAACCCCGCCAAACAACGACGCGTGGCATCGATCGAACTGTAGGAGCGGCTTTACGCCGCGATCACGTTGGAGGTGGAACGCGTTGTCTCCAACGCGTTGCGCATATTTGGCCCGGCATACCAGCGATCGCGGCGTAAAGCCGCTCCTACATCCGAGCCAAAAGGCCGGGGTCGGCCTCCCTCCATCAAGAAATCAAGGCAGCGAGATCTTGTAGCGCTGGAGCGAGCTGCCCTCGATGCGGTGCAGGGCGACAATTGCGGAGCGCAGGCTCACCCGGGACTGAATTTCGGCGACCTTCGCGTTCTCCAGGTCGTTTTGTGCCTGCAGCACGAGATAAGAGGTGGAGAGGCCAGCGTCGAATTTGGCCTTTTCGAGCTCGTACTGCTTCTCGCTGAGCTCGCGGGCCTGACCGGAAATCTTCACGCTCTCGGCGTTCGTCTCGACGGCACGGACCGCGCTGCGCACCTGCACCTCGATGGTTTGCTCGAGCTGGCGGAGCCGCGTCTGAATCTGGTTCAACGTGGCGTTGGCCTGGCGATAGCGGGCGCGATCGCCCACCTGGCCCCACGGGTAGGTGAGGGCGACGTCGAGCTGCCAATTGTTGCTGCGGCTGTTCGCGGCATCGTCGAAGGCGCTGCCGGCGTTGTCGCGCGTGCCGTTGAGGCCCACCGCGCCGCCGACGCTAAGCGACGGCTTGGTGTTGTCCTTCGCAACCTGCAAGTCGAGCCTGGCCTGCTCGAGCGCGGCCTGGGCCGAGAGATAGTCGGGCTGGGTCGATTTCGCCATCTCCAGCGACGAGGCGACCACGGGAAGCGTGTAGCCGACCTCGTCGAAATGCATCGCGCCGAGCGGCGCGCTGAGCTCGAACTGGCCGATCAAGGCCAGCAGCGCCTCCTGCGTGTCGCCGACGGATTGCTCGGCGAGCAACACGCCGCGGCGGGCGTTGGCCACGCCGACCTCGGCCGACGAGACGTCAAGGTCCGTGGCGACGCCGGTTTCGCGCCGCGTGCGGGATTCGCTGAGGAGGCGATCGGCGAGATTGAGCGAGAATTTGCGGACGTCGAGCTGGTCACGGGCGAACACCACGTTGAAATACGCGTTTTCGGTGTTCTGAATCACGTCGAGGACGTGCGCCTTGAAGTCGAGATTGGCCTTGTCGAAACCGATCCGGGCGCGATTGACCTGCGCCTTGTTCACCGCAGTGCCAAAACCGCGCAGCAACTGCTGGCGGATGGACAGGGTGAGATCGGCGTCGTAGGCGGGGTTGTATGCGGCGATGGTCGGATCGAGATGGGAGCGCTCGAGCTGGCTCGAGACCGTGACCGTCGTGCCGCTGTAGAACTGTTCCGTGACGCTGGCGTTGGCGAGCGTGGTGTCGCTCAGGGTGCGCGGCGACAGCAACGGGTCGGCGATGACGGCGGAATCCGGATAGACGGTGCGCGAATGCGAGCGGCTGGCGTTGACGGACAGGACCGGCTGAAACGGGTCGCGGGCAATGTCGATCGCGGCCTTGGCGATCTCCGGGTCGTAACGAAATGCCTCGAGGTCGAAGTTGTGCTGCAGGGCGCGGGCGATGCACTGCTCCAGCGTGAGATCGGGAGCCGCGGGGGCCGGTGCGGCAGGAGCAGGGGCGGGAGTCGCGGCGGGCGCGGCGTCCTGGGCCGCCAGAGTGCCGGCCAGAAGGACGACAGCGGTCAGAAGGGACGTGGAGCGGCGGAAAGTCATGGGAAGAAAAGGGCGAGACAGACAAAAGAGGCGCCCCGTGTCGAAAGGTTTTCACCGATCGAACCGGGGCGACACTCAGGCCGGATCGCCACGCTTCCGACGATGCAATGCCCGGGCGCCGGTGCAGCGCCGGGCAGGTCGGACGGTTGAAAAAGCGGGATGGGCGGCGCCCGGCGGTCAGGGCGTCGGCGCCTTGGCCGGGGCCGTCTTCTGCAGTTCCGCCTCGACCAGATTGCTCATGATCGCCTCGCCGTTGGCCTCGGTGAGGTAGCGCGAAACGTTCGCGGTGATCTCCGCATATTTCGGATTCGCCGGGGTGAGGTCAGGCAGCTGCTTTTGCGCCGCGTACACAAAATATCCCTTGGTGCCGTCACCCGAGGTTTCCATTGTGCTCACTTCGCCGGCGTTCAGGTGGGACAGCGGCTGGAGGGCGGCTTCGGGAACGTCCTTGGACGGCGTCGCGCGCGTAAACGGCTCGAAGGTTTTCACCTCGAGCTTTTCGGCGGCGGCCGCCTTGTCGAAGGTCGTGCCGGCCTTCACGGCGGCGACGAGCCGATCGTGAACCTGCTGGCCGCGTTCGGAGAAGCGGCGGCGCTTCTCGGCCTCCTTGTAGTCGGCGGCAACCTTGTCGTGCACCTCGGATAGCATCGGCTTGTACGGCGGCAGCGTGTCGTTCCAGAGCAGCACGACCACCCCCTCGGGCGTCGAGATCGGGTCGGAGAAGAATTTCTCGCGGCTCAAATGCGAAAGGTCCTCGGAGTGGGCGGCGGCCCAGGACAGATCGGCGGGCGGATTGTCCGGCACGAAGGGTGTCATCGGCTCCGCCGTGCGCTTCACGCTCGCAAGGAAGGCGGCGAGTTCGGGGGAGTTCGGCGCCAGTTTCTGCTGAAAAAGCGCGACGGTGAAATCCGAGGCATACTTCGTGGCGGCGCGAGTCGAGGCATCGAGGCGCATCGCGAGTTCGACCTGCGGGCGAACCTTGGCGAGGTTGTCCGCGGGCTTGGTCGGGTCGGGCTTGGCGCCATCCTTCTCGGGCGGCAGCGGGAAGCGGGCGCGGTTGGCGTTGTAGTAGGCCTGCACCTCGGCGTCCGTGGGAGCCCGGGGCGGCGGGAATTCGTCGACGCGGAACAGGACCTTGCTGGCCTTCAGACGGGAACCGATCTCGTAGCTGCCGGCGTGCTCGTCGAAATATTTCTTGAGGACGTCCTCCGTCACCGGGATTTCTCCGACCGATGCGCTATCCAGCGTCGCGACCGCGATCGTCCACTTGGTTTCCGTGTTCGAAAGAATGTCGCGGACGTCGCCGGGCAGAACGTAACCCGGTCCGCCGAGCACGCGGGCAACGGCGG
Source organism: Candidatus Didemnitutus sp. (assembly GCA_035545955.1). Classification (GTDB taxonomy): domain Bacteria; phylum Verrucomicrobiota; class Verrucomicrobiia; order Opitutales; family Opitutaceae; genus Didemnitutus. Next base: position 57,945 of record DASZXI010000013.1, read on the forward strand.
CGAGACGGGCGTCCTCGCGAAAGATGCGGTTGGCGTCGGCGATCGTGAAGGCGGGATTCTTCGCGAGATTCTCCTGGAATTCGCTGTAACGCTTCGGATCGAATTCACCGTTCGACTGAAAGACGGGCAGGTGGGAAATGAAGTCGCTGAGATCCTTGTCGGTCGGCTCCGGGATGTGCAGGCGGTCGGCGAGCGCGAGTCCCGCGATGCGGGCAAAGGTTTCCTCGCTCACCTGCATCGGATAACCGGAGTAGCGGCCGCGCATCTGGAGGCTGCGCGAGGCGTCGGCGGCGGCCTTGGCCATGACCGCTTCATTGTCGAGGTCGGTGCCGAAGAACGGGCGGCGCGGTCCGGCGGCGTTGGCGCGACTCATGCCGGCGGACTGGCTGTAGATGACGACGAGCGGCACTGCCATCGCGAGGAGCACGAGCGCGAACACGATACGGAAGTGCCTCTGGAAATACTTCTGGATCCAGGAAATCATGGAATGGAACCGGTCTCGCTAGAGGTCGGTGCAGGCGGTGTCAACTGGCGAAGATGGAGGGCAAGCCAATGGCCAGGTGCAATCGGCAACTGGAGATCGTTGAACGAATTATGGGAGAGTGCCGGCCGGCGAATTGCCTTGGGATGAAGCCGGACCTCCCCGTTCGACAGGCTCAGGGCCTCGAGCAAAGTCGAGAGGCGGGCCGGTTCCTAACCATAGCGCGCCCGGAGGTCACGCTCCACCAAATAGCCGGCAATCAGGGGGGGATTACCGGCCTTCGGAAACGTTTTCAGGTCCGGTGATCCTTTGGCTGACAGTCGCCCTCCCGTCCGCCCTACGCCGAATACGGGAAAAACGCGACAATCCGTCCTAGTGCCCGCCAAAGTTGGGGTGCACGTTGCACCATGAATTTGAATTCCGCGAGAGTCATCGTTACGAATCTCCGGACGAATACCGTGAGCATTGGTACGCTGCTCACGCTCCGGACCCGGGTGGAACTGCCGGAACGATTGTCGGGGGCCGTCGGACTGGGAGAACATTCCGCCGGCGAACTCCTCGTGCCGGGATTGCCGCGCCTGACGGCCCTGTATCACATCGAGACGCTGGCGGACGAAATGAATTCACGCGACGGGTCGAGTCCGGGCTTCTGGATGGAAGACAAGAAACTGAAGGCCGGCGACGTCATCGGCCGGGCCATCGACAACGAAGGCACGCTGTATGCCTTCCTGTCGGCGCACGCCTGAAGCAGCGGGTGGAACGGAATTCGAGGTAGGAGCCTGCTTGCAGGCGATTCAGAGCAGGTGGAACCGGACCTTTGGGCCGTTTTTTTTCGAAGAGCCCGCCTTTCGATTTTGCCCGAGGCCCTGAGCCGGTCCAACGGGGAGGTCGCGTTTCACCCCATCGCCTGCAAGCAGGCTCCCACCTCAAACGCCAAACAAGACCGAACGCGGCGATTCGGATCAGCTCAGGCCACGAAAAACGGTCGGAGCGCCTGGCCGAGCGCGTCGTAGCGCTCCTGCACCCCGCGATACAACGCGTGGCGTTTCGCATCGGGACGGCAGCGGGTGCGCGTGTCGATTTGCACGGTGCGGGCGGCGAGACGACGAATCGGAGTCGAAGGGCTGGCGCACCAGGCGGCCTGAATGGCCGCGCCGAGGGCGGCGCCTTCGTCCTCGACCATCTTCACCACGGGCACACCAAAGATGTCCGCGGCCAGCTGACGCCACGCGGCGGACTTGGCGCCGCCGCCGGTCAGGCGGATTTCGGCGGGCTTGACGCCGAGCGCGGCCAGACGGCGCAGACCGTAGTTCATGCCGAGAGTCACACCCTCCATCGCGGCGCGCAGCTGATGGCCACGATGGGTGTTCGCGCGCGTTAGGCCAAAAAGTACGCCGCGGCCGTGCGGCAGGTTCGGGGTGCGCTCGCCGTCGAGGTATGGCAACAGGATCAATCCGTCCGCGCCGGCGGGAGCCGACTTCACGGCCTGTTCGAGCGCGGTGTGGTCGTGACCAAAAAGCTCCCGGAAGATTTCCGTGACCAGCGTCACGTTCATCGTGCACAGCAGCGGCATCCAGCCGCCGGTTGAATCGCAGAACGCCGCGATTTCGCCGCGCGGGTCGATGACGGGTTTCGGGCTGTGCGCGTAGATCGTGCCGCTGGTGCCGAACGATGCGGTCACCACGCCGGGCTCGACGTTGCCCGTGCCGATGGCGCCCATCATGTTGTCGCCGCCGCCGGCGGAGACCAGCGTGTCGGCCGGAAAGCCGTAGCGTCGCGCCAAGTCGGGGCGCAGCGTGCCGGCGGGTTGCGAGGAATCGCCGAGCGCAGGCAGAAATTCGCCGAGATGCGGGTCGATGGCCTTCAGGACCTCCGGGCACCATTGGCGGCGACGGACATCGAGCAGCGCCGTGCCGGAGGCGTCACCGGGCTCCATGAAATAATTTCCGGTGAGATGAAAGTTGAGATAGTCGTGCGGCAGCAGAATGTGCCGGAGCCGCTTGAAGTTCGCGGGCTCGTGGCGTTTCAACCACAGGATTTTCGGCGCGGTGTAGCCGGGCAGGAACGGCAGCCCGGCGAGGCGGATGATGCGTTTCACGCCGCCGAGTTTGCGCGTGAGGAGATCACATTCCGGCGCCGTGGAGGTGTCGCACCAGAGTTTCGCCGGACGGATGACTTCGCCTTTCGCGTCGAGCGGGACGAAACCGTGCTGTTGGCCCGAGACGCCGATGCCGCGCACGCGGCGGCGATCGATCTTCGCGGCGACCGCCTTCAGCGTGGAATCGAGGGCGCGCACCCAGTCGGCCGGATGCTGTTCCATGTGGCCGGCGGGCAGGCCGGTGATGAGCCGGTGCGGCGCGCGGGCTTCCGCCACGATGCGACCCTTGTCCAGGTCGAGGGCCACGGCCTTCGTGCTCTGCGTGCCGCTGTCGATTCCGAGGTAGAGACTCATGCCCAATTCAATCCGGCCGGCGCGGGCGTTAGCAAGTCCCGATGCCGTCAGCCGCGGGTGGCGTTCAGTCTCACATTGGAATGGGTTACCCCGCATGGTCTCCGATGAGCGCCCGCGCCTTGCTGTAGCCGGGTCCGAAGGGCCCGGAGATTGTCGCGGACGGATCCTGGCGATGGTCAACCGGGCCCTTCGGACCCGGCTACAGCAGACCGTTTCACTCGCCGTTCCGCGCGAGGGCGGAGCGCCAGAGATCCGACTCACCGGGAAATCCATGCTGGTCCAGCTTCAGGCCGACGGCCTCGAACGAGGGCTCCTCGACCTCGTGCCGCGGATCGCCGGCGAAATCCGGCCGGACCTGTCGCGTGACGGCCCAGCAGGCCCAGGCGCGCCAGCGGCGCTGGTCGCGCCGGGGTTCGTTCATGCGATCGGCGAGATGTTGGAAATGGACGCGGGGATTGCCGAGAAAGACATCGGCGGGTGCCCGGCGCAGGATCCAGCCGAGCGCCGCATAGGGCAGGGGCCAGGCGCGCAAAACCGCGTCCTCCGGGTCGAGATCGGCACCGAAGGCGCGGTTGAGTTTGAGGATGGCGCGGGCGGCCAGGCCGCGTTGCCAGAGGTGGTGGCCATAGGAAAGCGCGGTGTGATAGAAATCGGCGTCGCGCCGCGGCCCATGGGCCGTGAGGTGGCCGGCGTCCATGTCGTCCGCCGGCTCGGGCAGATGGGGGCAGGGCGGCAGGCGCATGAAAAATCGTCGGCCCGGGGCGACGCCGGCTCAAGTTTAACTTGGCGGCGGTGGCGCGGAGCGACCATAAGCGAGTCCTGCACACCGAGGACACACCCGCACCCACCGTCGCCGAAGTCGCGGGCTGGCGCCGCGCCGGGTTGTGGCTGCTGGCGCTTCTGCTGCGGATTTGGGGCCGGACGCTGCGTTTCGAGGCCGATGCGGCGACGCGCGAGCGGCTGATGAAATCGGACGAGCCGGCGGTCGTCGCCCTCTGGCACAACCGGTTGTTCCTGTCGGCGGAAATTTTCCGGCGCTATCGCAGCCGGCGTCCGATGTGCGGACTGGTGAGCGCAAGCAAGGATGGCGCGTGGCTGGCGGCGTTTTACCGGATCATCGGCCTCGAGCCCGTGCGCGGATCGAGCAGCAATTTCGGCCGCGAGGCGGCGCGATCGCTGATCGAAAAGATGCGCGGAGGCTACGACATCGGGATCACGCCGGACGGCCCGCGCGGACCCTGTTACACGGTGGAGCCGGGCGTCCTGGTGGTGGCGCGGCGGGTGAACGCACCGATGATCTTGATCGGGGCCGAATTTGGCCCGGCGAAGCGGCTGAAAAGCTGGGATCGGTTTGCGATCGCGTGGCCATTCACCCGCATCCGGATGCGCTGCACGATCGTGCCGGCGGTACGTGAGGACGGCAGCAAACCCGGCGCGGAGGACCTGCGGGCGGCGTTGCTGGCGATCAATCCGGATCCGGAACAGTAAGGTATGAGCAGGTATAAGCTCTAAGCTTTAAGCGTTAAGCTGTAAGTGTAGGGCGGGGTCGCCGAACCCCGCCGGTAGAGATGCCGCGATGGCTTGCCCGCCGGACGGGATCGAAGCCTCAAGCAGGCAAAGTAGCGGGTAGCGAGGAGCGAGCACCGAGTAGAAAGGCAGCGCTGCGCGCCTCTGGTGTAGATGACATGAAGCCAAGCTTAAAGCTTAGCGCTTAACCCTTACACCTTAAACCGTACACCTAACGCCTTCCTCAAAACGACGGCACCACCGTGACGCTCTGGCCGGGCTCGACGAGGTAGTCCTTGCCTGAATTCCAGGAAAGGTCGTTGACGAGCACCTTGAACGTCACGGGCGACAGGGCGCCCTTGATCGTGGCGGCCCACATGTCGGCTCCGATGCAGTCCATCGCGATGCCGCGCTCCCAACTGAGTCCCGGGCCCTCGCCGCGGAGGAAAAGATGATTGCCGAAGCCGATTTCGATCTTGGCCGCGATGAACGTGGCGGGTGGCTCGGCGGTGGCGGCGGGCTTCTTTTTCACGGGCGCGCCCTTCTTCGCGGGGGCCTTGGCGGCCGGTGCGGGGGCGACGGACTTCTTGGTGGTCTTTTTCGTTGGCATGGTTGGAAAGTGAGGAAGGGAGGTTCTGTGTCAGACTGGACTCGGGTCACTGCAATAGCAAATTGGGGGCCAATGTTTCGTTCACGTTAAACCGCTCGTTTTGAGAGGGAAACGAGGCCGGAAGATTTTGTTTTACTCCGGCCGGACGGTCGCTCACAAAGACCGACTCGGTGCCTGGGGCAGTAGCTCAGTTGATAGAGCGCATCGTTCGCAACGATGAGGTCGCCGGTTTGATCCCGGTCTGCTCCACCATCCTACGCTCTTGGGAGAAGTAGCGAGTAGCGAGGAGCGAGCACCGAGTAGAATGTCAGCCCGCGCGCCTCAGATGTAGGGCGGGGTCGCCGAACCCCGCCGATAGGGATCGATGTCCCATCGATCCGGCAACTTTGACCACGGATTTCATGGATAACCCGGATTGCCCTGATCGGCGCGCAGTCGCCGGCCTCCACCAATCGTTCCATCCGTGTTCCGTGAAATCCGTGGTCAAATATCTCCGCTGAATTGCGCGCCTGCCTCGTCATCCGGTCTTTGCAAAAAGCTTTGGCAACGCCCCGGAAACCCGGCATCAGGTCTGCCATCGGTCTCGGCCGATTCGTCCCCGTAGCTCAGCTGGATAGAGCATCGGTTTTCTAAACCGACGGTCCCGTGTTCGAGTCACGGCGGGGACGCCATTCCGGAAGTGACGAGTGACGGGTGACGGAAAGTCGGAAGCGGTAAGCAACAGGCTGTAAGCGATAGGCCGATGGACGAGTTGCCGCTTGTTGAGCCGGGGGATTTGACGCCTGGGCCTTGCCCGCCGATTATGCGCGCGTGAGTCGCCTTTTAGTTACAGCCCTTGTAGTTCTTGCCGCGGCGATCTTGGCCGGCACGCGCGCCCGGGGTTCGATCGAGCGGAAGCTGCTATTCTATCCGTCCCATCGTCCCGATCCGGGCGAGTTGCCGACCTGGCGCGACGGTGCCGAAGTGATCGGCGTCTGCCGGCCGGTGAAATCGCCGCGGACGGTCTGGCTTTTTTGTCACGGGAACGCGGGCCAGGCGTCGGATCGGAGTTACGCGCTCTCCTGTTTCTCGCCCGACGACGGCGTTTATTTCCTGGAGTATCCGGACTACGGCTCCCGCCCGGGCACGCCGTCCGCGGCTTCATTCAACGCCGCGGCCCGCGCGGCGTACGCGCGCCTCCGCGCGGATTTTCCGGGTGTGCCCGTGGGCGTCGTCGGTGAATCCATCGGCAGCGGAGCGGCGTGCCTGCTCGCCGGTTCCACGCAGCCACCGGACAAGATTGTTCTCGTCGTGCCGTTCGATCAGTTGTCCGCCGTCGCGCGCGATCACTATCCGCGCTGGCTCGTGCGCTGGTTGCTGGTGGATGACTGGAACAACGTGGCGGCGCTTGCGGGCTTTCGTGGACCGGTCGATATCTTCGGTGCGGAGCGTGACCAGGTGATTCCCGTCGGTCACGCCCGAGCCCTGGCGGCGGCGCATCCCACGGCGCATTTCACCCTGATTCCCGGCGGCCACAACGAGTGGTCGGAGGGCGGCAGGGTGATGATTCGAATGCCCTGACGGCGGGCCGGTGAAGGCGCCCATCTCGTAACAATATTCACGGCAGGCTTGTGTCGGCGCAGCGAGTATCGCAGCGTTCTCCCATGTTGGTGATCAGCGGTCGACAAGGTCAGTTTCGTGAACTCAGATTTTCGTGCGCTCTCGTCGCGGCGCTGGCAGGGTTTCTGGCCGGCGTTCCGGCTTGGGCCGTGGACGATGGGCCGCCCGATGCCAAGATCGAGCTGGGTGAAAAGGTCGTGGTGCTCCCGCATCCCTCCCGGATCCGGAACCGGATGGCGGCCCGCGATGCGGAAAAGGCGGATCTGGCCGCGATCGCGGAGCTCACGGCCCAGGCGAACAATTTGAACCAGGAGCGGGTTTTGTTTCTCGCCGACCGGGATCGGTTTCAGACCCGGAAGGCCGAGATGGCGCGACGCATCGCGGAAACGGCGCGGCGGATTGAGTCTGAACAAACCGTCCTTCAAGCCGACCTGCAGGCGTACCGCGATGAGATGGAACGGGCGAACGCCGAAATCAAGGAAGAGGTGAGTTCGCCGAGCGGCCGCAAGGATTCCGCCACCGTCGACCGCCTGGCCAATTGGCGCCAGAGTCTCTTGCTGCGTCAGGCTTCGCTGAAGACTCGGGTCGACCAAATGGACCGGGAACGCGAAACCTTGCAAAATGATCGGCTGAATATGACGACAACCCTTCAGCCGGTCGCCACGGATCTTTCCGCCCGGGGCGAGCGTCTGCAGCGGTCGGCTGAACGGGCGTACCGCCAGCTCAAGGTGAGCTACGAGTACGGTCTGCAAATTCGTGGGATCGTTTCCGGCCAGTATGGCGAGAAGACCGCGATTTCGGATGCGCTGCTGCAATCCGTTTCGGAGCAACTCGGAGCGCTGGCCCGCCAATTGGGACCGGTCTGATTTCCCGGTGGGTGGAGCGTCCAAATAAAGGACTTGCCTCGGGGCGGTGCATCCGGCTTTTTGACCCTTCCGACGGATCCTCGGGCTGTAGCGTAGCCTGGTAGCGCGCTTGCATGGGGTGCAAGAGGTCGTGAGTTCGAATCTCACCAGCCCGACCATTTTGAGTTTCTGGATGTGGACAGTGAGCAATAAGAAGTGACCAGTGAGCTGTGAGCAGTGGGCGGACCGGCGAGAGTGAGCCGGAGGCGCCGTGAAATAGTTTGATGCCGGGTTCTCTGCCTGGTTCAGGCGGCGTGGCCGGTTGGCTCGTAGGTCCGGCGACCGGTTCCGTCGGCATTGGGCATGACGACCCGCACGTTGATCCGGCTGAGGCGTTCGAAGTGACGGCGTTCCTCGTACAGCGGCCACCAGTCGTAGAGATAGATTTCCAATGGCCGCCACATCGCGACCCAGCCGCAGATGGTCAGACCTTCCCGCACGATGTCGGCCGCGGTGCCACCCACAAAGCGGCCGACGAAATGGGCGAGCACCAGGCAGGCGACCAGAAACAGCACACCCACGAGCGAACTGAGCCGGCCGCGACGCATCATCCAGCCGAGTTCCCGGCGCTTCAATTCGGCCCGGTTGGAAAAATAGCGGCGCACGGCGTCCTCGACACCCGCCAGGCGCTCGTCGGTTGACGGAGTGGCGAGGTTGATGACCAGTTCCAGCTCGCGCCCGGGCGGGAGCTCGCGCGCCCAACTCGCGATGAACTCCTCGGCGTCCGCGTCCAGATCCCTTTCCACGAAGGGCGACGGGTCCATCGAGTTGAACAGCTGCGAGAGCTCACGCAGGCTGAGCAAAATGGCGGATCTCGCGGTGGTTTTCATGCCTGCACCCTAGTCCACGCGGCCCATCCGGTCAAAAATCCGGATTCTCGGCGAACCCGCTACTCCCGGGAAGCCAGCGACTCCCGTCAGTCGAAATTCGTCACCCGGTTGTAACCGGCGCAAGTCGTTGATAACAGGGAGTGCCGCGCGATCACACTTGTGCGTGGCCAATCAGAATTGAACCACGGAGACGCGGAGGACGGATTTTTGACCACGGATTTCAAGGATGAACACGGATGATCTTACCGGGGATCGCTGAGGACGCGGGGCGATTCATTTTCACAGGGGGCAACGGAGAAAATTCAGAGGACAAACCCACCACTCCGTTTTCTCCCGCAAAATGGAAATTTTTTGCACCTTGTGCGCTTTTTTGCGGCCACGGGAATTCTGAAACGCCTCTAGCGCCGGCGCGCGCGCACGCTGCTTTGCGATCCGGCACCGCGTTCGCGGGCGGGCATCGACTGCTCGGAGAGATTCTGGGCGGAATTGATCAGGGCGACGTGACTGATCGCCTGGGGGAAGTTGCCGAGCTGACGACGCGCAGGAGGATCGTATTCCTCGGCCAGCAAACCGAGCGGACTCCGCAGTTTCAGCAATTTCTCGAATAATTCCCGGGCCTCGTCCCGCCGGTTCAACAGGCACAGGCAGTCGACCAGCCAGAACGAACAGGGAAGAAAGGCGCCTTCCCCGGGCGGCAGCCGATCCGTGGCATGCGCGCGCTCGGGGTTGTAGCGATATACCAGCCCGTCGGACATCAGTTCCGTCTGAATCTTTTCGATTGTTCGGCGCATGCGCGGGTCCGTCGCCGGCAGGAAACCGACCAGCGGCATCAGCAGCAGGCTCGCGTCGAGTTGCGACGAGCCGTAGTATTGGGTGAACACGCCCTGCCGGCGGTCGAATCCGCGCCGGCAGACATCGGCGTGAATTTGCGCCCGGACGCGCCGCCAGTGGGCGACCGGTCCATCGAGGCGAAACCGCTCCACCGACTGGATCGCGCGGTCGAGCGCCACCCAGCCCATCACCTTCGAATACGTGAAGTGACGACGCGGTCCGCGAAACTCCCAAATGCCCTGGTCGGGCTCGTGCCGGTTCTGGATCACGAATTCGACCAGATGGCGCTGGACCCGCCACAGGTCGTCGCTCGAATGCAGGCCCATCTCGCGGCTGAGATGGAGCGCGTCCATGAGCTCGCCGTAGATGTCGAATTGAAACTGGCGCGCGGCGGCGTTGCCGACGCGCACCGGGCGCGATTTTTCGTATCCCGCGAGATGGGGCAGTTCGGTTTCGAGGGGCACGTGGCCGCTGTTGGCGCCGTAGAGCATGTGCATCTGCGTGGGTGCGCCCGCGAAAGCCCGCAGCAGCCAGCCGCTCCACGCCTCGGCCTCCTTGGTGTATCCGGCGTGCATCAAGGCATAGAGCGTGAACGTCGCGTCGCGCAGCCAGCAGTACCGGTAGTCCCAGTTGCGGGTGCCGCCGATTTTTTCCGGCAGGGACGTGGTGGCTGCGGCCATGATGCCGCCGGTCGGACGATACGTGAGCGCCTTCAACGTGATCAGCGAGCGCAGCACCGCGTCGCGCCACGGACCGCGATAGGTGCAGCGCGCGCTCCATTTTCGCCAGTGACGTGCGGTCGACGCGAGGCTGGCCCGCACCGAGAGGGGCGGAGGCGGCTTCTCGTGCGACGGATACCAGCTCAAGGTGAAAGAGCGCGACTCGCCGGCGCGGACCTCGAACGTGGCGCATGTGGTCAGGTTTCGTCCCTCAGTCGGCACATCGCAGCGCAGCAGCACGGCATCTGCGCCGGCCACGGCCGCCAGACCTTCCTTGACGCGATGGACCCACGGCACGGTTTCGCCGTAGTTGAATCGTACGCGCAGGCGCATTTCGAGGCGCACCCGGCCGCGCAGGCCTTCGACGCGACGGAGCACATCGCGTCGCTTGCCGTCGGGATGCATGAAATCGGTCAGGCGAACACTGCCGTGCGCGGTGTCGAATTCCGTCTCGAGAATGAGCGTCTCCGGACGATAGCGCTGGCGGCGCGCCTTGACCCGCCCCCGCGGCGCGAGGGACCAAAAACCATTGTCGGCCGTTCCCACGAGCGAGGCGAAGCAGGCGGGCGAGTCAAAGCGCGGCAGGCACAGCCAGGTCATCGTTCCCCGGCGGTCGATCAGGGCCCCCGTATGCAAATCGCCGATGAAACCGAGATCCTCGATTCTCATCGGACCACCTCCGCCCTCGCGCTTGAAGGAAAGCGGCGGCCGAAGACGAAGCGGCGCCAAGTCAGGGCACAAGCAACGCCTCTGCAGCCGGCGCGGCCGCCTTCCGAGGACGCCGCGGTCGGGCCGGTTGTGACGAGGGTCATTCCCTCTTTGGAAAGCCGATGCCGCCGGGCGGTTCCCCTTGAAGTGCCCCCAGGATAGGGGCGGATGGCTCATCCGCCTTTCCTACCACTTTTCCGAAAAGGCCGGTCGGAGGCCGTCCACTAACGGGATCCCTTTCGGCCGCCCTCCCTCTCGGCATTCCGCCATCGCGAGGCGCTACATGTCGACGCCCGCGGCAATGCTCTCGAGCGGCAATCCAAGCGCGATCTCGGTCAACGTCTCGTCGGTCGCCGCCTCCTCGTCGAGCGTCTGACGCAGCAGGTCCGCCGCATCCTCGAGCCCGAGCCGCTGGGCCATGCTCACGACCGAGCCATAGCCGGCGATTTCGTAGTGTTCGACTTTCTGCGCGGCGACGATGATGCCCGCATCGCGCAGGGACGACTCGGCGCGCTGGGACGCCCACTCGTCGCCCTCGTCGATCAGGCCCTTCATGGCGTCACATGTGCGCCCCTTGGGTTTTTCGCCGAGCGACTCGAAGATTTGCTCCAGACGCGTGGCATGGTTTTTGGTTTGTTCGAGATGATGCTCAAAGCCGGCGCGCAGGGAGGCATCGGACGACGCCTTGGCCATCTTCGGCAGCGCCTTGATCAGCTGGTTTTCGGCATGGTAAAGGTCCCGCAGTTCCTCGATGAAAAGTTCGCGGAGATTGTTGATCTTGGACATGGTAACGATGATTTGAGGTTGATGACTGGACGGTGCCGGAAGGCATCGTCGCGGACGGGCCCAATGTAGTCGCCCGGCCGACAACGCGGTATCGGGCCACCTGCGTGAATTCACATGAGAAGAACCACCGCGGGTGAATCACTCCCGTCGATTTCGGGGTGCCACCGGGCGGCCCGCCTCCGGAATCGGCCCCGCAGCGGGTCGTCGGATTCCCGGTACCCGAAAACCGGAAGCCTGCCGATGGCGGAAGCGCCGCGTCGAGACTACGGTACGCCGCGAGATCATCGAAACCCTCAACTCGAAACAATCATGTCAACGACCCAGACTCATCCTCATCACACCGCAACTTCGTCATCGCAGGCCGCGCCGCAGTTGCGCGAGCATTCCGACCAGGTTTCCCCGGGAGCTCCTCAGCACGGACGCGGACGCAAGGCGCCCAAAAACACGGCGAGCGCCATCCAACAGCACCGCATGAAATCCCATTCCACCGCCGCCGGCTCCGGCGAAATGCGGGAGCGCGAAGCGGGCGATGTCGATCGTCAGATCAACCGCCTGGCCGAGGATGAAGAGCGGAGCGCGGATTCCAGCGACGAGGAAGAGCGCGATGGGGAGGTGGGTTAATTGGGTTTCCCGCCGTGGCTGACAGCGACGGGGAACCGACGTTCGATGGCCGTTGAACAGGACGCCATCGAACAGGGGTAGGCGGCAGGACCGGCGCCGGACCAGGGGCGTGAAGCGCCCGCCAAGTGCAAATGACGTCCGTCGATGCCGGTCGCGGGCGCTGTCTGAACGATGGGGTAAAACCCGCGTTCGGGCAGCGCCCGTATCGCTTCCGTATGGTGGAACTCCCGCAGGTGGCGAACCTTCGGCGCACCAGTGTCACGCGACCGTGTCTGGGTTTAAAGCCGCATGAAAAACCCGTTGAAAGAGAGGCCGGCGCCCGGGGTGGCGGTCGAGGAGGAGCACAGGATCCCCGAGGCTCCCAAGCCCACGAGTGTGCCGGGACACGTGCGAATACTGTTGGTTGATGATCATCCACTTATGCGTCAGGGTCTGCGCTCGCTGCTCGAGGAGCATTCGCGCTACGAGATTGTGGGCGAGGCCGACAACGCGCCGCGCGCCATGGAGCTGGCGACAAAATTGAGGCCCAATCTGGCTGTCGTTGATATTTCGCTTCGTTCGACGAACGGCATCGAATTGACGAAAGGGCTCCGCGCGCAGGTGCCGACGATGGCGGTCCTGATCATGTCAATGCACGACGAGGATGTTTATGCCGAGCGAGCACTGCGCGCGGGCGCGATGGGTTACCTGATGAAACGCGAGGCGATCGAGAAGGTCGTCACGGCCATCGACCGCATCATGCAGGGCGAAATTTATCTCGGCGATCGCATCAAGGGAATGATGCTGCGCCGCTTCGTGCAGCATCGCGCGGATGCCGTCGTGTCACCGATGGACAAACTGAGCGATCGCGAGATGGAGGTCTTTCAGCTCCTCGGCAACGGCTACGGCACCCGCGAGATCGCGGAGCAGCTCAAGCTGAGCGTGAAAACGATCGACTCCTACCGGGAACACCTGAAGGAAAAGCTGAGCCTGACCTCCGGCAGCGATCTCGTTCGCCATGCGATCCAGTGGATGAAGAGTCAGTCGATGTAGGTTGGGGGAAGTAGCGGGTAGCGAGCAGCGAGTAGAAAAACCATCGGCGGGCGAACGCGATGATGTAGGGCGGGGTCGTTTTCCGCACCGGCTGTTGGGTGAATCGCAAAACCGAACCCCGCCTCGTCACAGGCGATCACCCGTCGCCACTGCTAAAGACTCCCCAGCACCTTCAACGCGTTGGGGACAACGCGTTCCACCTCGTCGCGAACTATCCAATCAGAACAAACTCGACCGCGTCGACGTGTCATCGACGTTCGGCTCGTTTTCGATCTTCTCGCGCGCCTGGCGCAGCTTCGTCTTGTCGCGCTCCGCCTGCTGCGGCGATTTTTCCAGCGGTTTCTTCGGAGTCGACGGATGTGACGGCGGCGTGGAGGGTACTTTGGTCGAGGGAGAATTTTGCATGATACCCCTTGGACGGCGTCTTGGGAGGGCCGGTTCCGCGGGGGGCCCTGTTCGAAGCGAAGGTAGGAGCCTGTTGGTCGGCAATAGGTGGAACCGGACCTCCGGGCCGGTTTACTTGCAAAGCGCGTCCAGAGGCCGCGCTCCACCTGAATCGCCGGCAAGCAGGCTCCCACCTTTGACACCGTGAAATCGCCGAGGATTGCGACGGGCGGCCATTTTGTCCGCGACGACCCGCCCACTTTGCGTCAACGTCGCGCCCGATGTCTCCCTCCGAGGCCAAAAAGAAGATCGCCGCGCTGCGCCAGCAGGTGGCGCACCACGACGAACTCTACTACCGTCAGGCCAAGCCGGAGGTGGCGGACCGGGACTACGATGCGCTGAAGGCCGAACTTGCCGACCTGGAGGGCAAATTTCCGCAGTTCGCCTCGCCGGCATCACCCACCGCGCAGATCGGTGACGACCGCAGTGCGGGGTTTGCGACCTATCGGCATCGCCAGGCGATGCAGAGTCTCGACAACACCTATTCGGAGGAGGAATTTCGCGCGTTTCACCAGCGCCTGGTCAAACTTTTCGGGCGTGAGGATCTCAAATACGTGGTCGAGCCGAAGATCGATGGTCTCGCGGTCAGCGTGACCTACGAAAAGGGCGGGCTGGTGCGTGCGGTCACGCGCGGCAACGGCGAGCAGGGAGACGACATCACGCAGAATGCCCGCACGATCAAGTCGCTGCCGGTCGAGTTGAAATCCGGCAAGGGATTGCCGACTCCCGACGTCATCGAAATCCGCGGCGAGGTCTACCTGACCTCCGCGGAATTCCAGCGTATCAACAAGGAGCGCGAGGAGGCGGGCGAGGCTCTCTATGCCAATCCGCGCAATCTCGCGGCGGGCACGATCAAGCAGCTCGATCCGAAAGAGGTCGCCCAGCGGCGGCTCGAAATCGTTTTGTACGGCGTCGGTTACTGCGAGCCCGCGGTGGCGGACTCCCAGGGCGCCTACCACGAACTCGTGCGTGCCTGGGGCCTGCCGACCATCGAGCGCTACTGGCCGGCGACGGGCATCGATGCGGCCTGGGCGGCCGTGAAGGAGCTCGATCAGCTGCGGCACGCATTCGCTTACGGCACGGATGGCGCGGTCGTGAAACTCGATTCCTTTGCGCAGCAGCGTGAGGCCGGAGCCACTTCGAAGGCGCCGCGCTGGGCGATCGCCTACAAGTTTGAACCCGAACGGGCCGAGACTAGGATCAAGGCGATCAGTGTCCAGGTCGGACGCACCGGCGTGCTGACTCCGGTCGCCGAACTCGAACCGGTGATTTTGGCGGGTACGACGGTGTCGCGGGCGACGCTGCACAACGCCGACGAAATCGCGCGCAAGGACATTCGAGTGAACGACGTGGTTCTCGTGGAAAAGGCGGGCGAGGTGATCCCGGCCGTGATCGGCGTCAACCTGCAGAAGCGTACGCCGGAGTGTCAGGTCTACCGGTTTCCCGAGCACTGTCCGGTGTGCGACACGGCCACAATCCAGCTGGAGGGCGAGGTCGCCACGCGGTGTCCGAACGTGAATTGCCCTGCGCAGGTGCGGCGTCGCCTCGCCCATTTTGTTTCCAAGGCCTGCCTCGACATCGACGGACTGGGTGTGGCGATGATCGACGAACTGGTCGATCGCGGATGGGTCAAGGAACTGCCGGATATTTTCCGACTCGAGCGCGAGAAGCTGCTGACGCTCGGAAAGAATGTCGGCAAGTCCACGGACAACCTTCTGGCGGCGATCGAGACCGCGAAAACGCGCGAGCTCTGGCGGGTGATCCACGGCCTCGGCGTCCCGCACGTGGGCGTGGCCGCGTCGAAGGATCTCGCGAATCACTTTCGGGAACTCGAAAAACTGGCCGAGGCGCGACTCGAGGATTTCATCGCCGGCAAGGCGAGCGTCATTCCGGGCATCGGCGAAACGATGGCGCGCGCGATTGTCGGGTTCTTCAATGAGCCGCGCAACCGCGCGACCGTGACGGCGCTCATTGAAGCGGGCGTGAAGCCGCAGGCGCCCGCGAAGGCTCAGGCCACGAGCACGGCGCTGGCGGGGAAAACATTTGTGCTGACCGGCACGCTGCCGACGTTGAGCCGCGAGGAAGCCTCCGCCCGCATCGAGGCGGCGGGCGGAAAAGTTTCATCCAGCGTGAGCAAGAAAACGCATTTTGTCCTGGCAGGCGAGGAAGCCGGCTCGAAGCTCGAGAAGGCGAAATCGCTCAATGTCCCGGTCATCGACGAGGCGGAGTTCGTGCGGATGCTGGCGGGATAGGAGAAGTTGTAGGGCGGGGTCGCCGAACCCCGCCAAAAATCCGATCCTCATTTGGTCACGGAATACGTGGATATCATGGATTCCTGGAATTCCCGCAGCGACTGATCCGCGTTGTCCGCGAAATCCGCGGGATATTCATTCGCGGCATAAAGCCGCTCCACCTTGGCGGGGTTCGGTCTTGCGCTTCACCCGAAAACCGGTGCGGAAAACGACCCCGCCCTACACGAAAGAACCCTACGCCGATCCACCCCCGCCCGGCGAGCCGTGGAGTTCCGATTCGAGATGGACCACGGCCTTGTCGCCATCGACGGAAAGAGGCCCGGCTCCGGCCACCGCCACCACGGAGAGCAGAAACAGCACGAGCATGGAAAACTCGAGCGACTGGCCGCCGGTCATCAGGCCTTCCGCGCGGTGGATGACGATGACGGCGCCGGCCAGAATCGGCAGCTGCACGACCGCGGCGATGCGGGTGAGCAATCCGAACGTGAGCATCGCGCCCCCGACCAGGTGGGCGACCGCGACGTAGTGCAGCAGGAACACCGTGACGATCCAGGTGTTGCCGACGCGACTGAGCATGTCGTTCACAAAATCGGCCCGCGAGTTGGTGATGATCAGCACACCGCGGATGAACAGGCCGATGCCGAGGTAGATCCGGACACAATCGAGCCACACCTTGGGGTGGGACTCGGCCCAATGGACGAACTGACGCAACTTTTCCATAACGCCTCCTGGGGTTTTGGGGTGGAGATTGCGGCCGGCGTCATGTCGGCTGCGCCGGAGAATATGCGCCGGTCAGGGCTGGCGGTCAACCGCCGGGGGCGGCGCAGATTGTAGTCGCATTTGATGTAGGGCGGGGTTGCCGAACCCCGCCTTGGACGATCCCCGACTGCACCACGAATTTTACGGATGGCACCGCTGGAACGGAATTTTTGGCGAATGGATTCCATGCATCCGGCAAAATCCGTGACGAATCGCTGCTAGATGGAGCGAATTGTCCCCAATCCGCTGCAACGCGTTCCACCGTGGCGGGATTCGGCCCATTCGACAAGCTCAGGGCGAGCGATCCCGCCCTACACCCCGACTAAAACCCGTGCTGCTGCAGCTGGCGGCTGAGCTCGCGTTGAAACGCCTGCACGTCCGCGGCGCTCGGCTGGTAGCCTTTTTGCGTGCCGTCGAGCATCAGACGACCCATCTGGTCGAGAGCCCATTTCGCCGAAACGCCATCGCTGAAAGTCACGCTGCCGCTGACGACCGCGCCGGGCCGAATCACGCGGTCGACCTCGACCTTGACCGAGCCACCCACTGGCGGAACGCCCGCGTCGGGCTCCTCTTCAAAGGCCTCCTCGGCCGGCATCACTTCCTCTTCCTCCTCGTCGAGCCCAACCGATTTCTTCAGACGATCCATCAAGCCCTTCTTTTCGGCCTTCGGAGCGGCTTCGGACGCGCGGCCGGCGGCCGCAGCGGGTGCCGACTTAGCCTTGGTGACATCCGAGGCATCCGCCTTGGGCGCGGCATTCTTGAGCTCCAGGCCCAGGTCGTCCACGAGGAAGCGGACGTCCATGTAGGTCATCGAGATCTTGAACTGGTCCGAGAGCTTTTTCTGGATCGTGGACAAGCTTTCGCCGGCGGCAACCCAGCTGGATACGGCTTTCTTTTGTTCGTCGGAGAGGGACATGCGGTGTCGAAAAATCGCGCTCAACGTTCGCGATTTTTGCGCGAATCGCAAGCCGGCGGCGCGAACGCGGCCGGACTTACTTGGAGAGCTGCGTCTTGAGGAAATCGACGCTGCCGCGCACGGAGTCGTCGGTTTCCATCAGGTTTTCCACGGTCTTGATGGCGTGGATGACCGTCCCATGGTCCCGGCCACCAAAGGCTTCGCCGATTTCCTGCAGGGAATGGCGGGTGAGCTGACGGGACAAATACATCGCAATCTGCCGGGGAAAGGCGATCGCGTTCGGGCGCCGCTTGCTCGTCATGTCCGAGTGGCGGATCTGATAATGGTCGGCGACGCGTTTCTGGATGCCCTCGATGTTGAGGCGATTCTGGGCCTCCTCCATCAGCACGTCGCGCAAGAGCGATTCCGCGGTGGGGAGATCGAGGGCCTTGCCGGTGAGGGCGGAGTAGCTGGAAATCTTGATCAGCGCGCCTTCCAGCCGGCGGATGTTCTTCACGATGTGCTGGGCCATGAACTCCAGCACGGGCATGGGAATGTCGATCTTCAGCGCGGTCGCCTTGGTGCGCAGGATGGCCAGGCGGGTCTCGAAATCGGGCGACTGGATGTCGGCGGCGAGGCCCCACTGGAAGCGGGAGACGAGGCGCGACTCGAGCGTGGCGATCTCGGTGACGGGGCGGTCACTCGACAGGATGATCTGTTTGCCCGACTCAAACAGGTCGTTGAAGGTGTGGAAAAACTCCTCCTGGATGCGCTCCTTGCCGGCGAGGAAATGGATGTCGTCGATCAGCAGGACGTCGACGTGTCGGTAGCGCTGGCGGAACTTGGTGAGCGCGTTCTCCTGGATGGCGTGGATGAACTCGTTGGTGAACTTTTCCGTGGAAAGGTACGCGACCTTTGCCTCGGGGTTCCGCTGCAGCACGCTGTGGCCGATGGCGTGCATGAGGTGGGTCTTGCCCAGGCCGGTGGCGCCGTGGATGAACAGGGGATTGTAGGCCTGGGCGGGCGCCTGCGCGACGGCCAGGGCGGCGGCGTGGGCGAGCTGATTGTTCGGCCCGACCACGAAAGTTTCGAAGGAGTTGCGCGGATTGAGCGAACCGCCCGTGGCCTGGCGTTCGTCATAACGCACCGTCCGCTGCTTCATCGGCGGGCGGCTGCGACCGGTTGACTCGGCCTTGGCGGTCGGGGTGCCGGCGTCGAACTTCTTCAGCACGACATGGACCATCCGGCCGGCCGTCAGGCGCAGGCGCTGCGAGATCAGGTCGAGGTAGTTGTCGTGGATCCAGATCGCCGCAAAATCGTTCGGCACGCCAAGCGTGAGCGTATCTTCGTTCGCATCGATGCAGGCGAGGGGCTCAAACCACATTTGGAACACGTCCTCGGGGAAAAGTCCCTTGAGGTCGCATTTCACGGTTTCCCAGAGACTGGTCTGAAGCGAAGCGGGGGGCATGTCAGTTGCGTGCGGGCCTGTTATTCACACCGTCCGGAGTCCTCACCGACCTCGGCGTCGTGACATCAAAAACCGCCTTCGCTTGGGGAAAAATGGGTTGGTTCAGCTCAGGGCGGCGAACACGGGGGTGGTGTGGCGGCCCCGGCATTCAGCGTCTGGAGAAGCCCCAGGGGATGCGGGAGGTGATGGTGCGCGACGGAAGCGGCAAAGAACAATCGAGCGGAGCGCGATAAAAGTGAAATCGGAGATAACGTGAATCCCAAAATGCGTTTCAAGGCCAACTTTCCACCAAGTTTTTCACAAACTTCTGAGTATAACTTTGCCGATTTTTTTGTTGCGATAATCGGACTCGATCCGGGGTCATTTTTCTCCTCTGAAACGTCCGAAGGTGGGGCGCGACCTCCGGGCGCGCCGACGGACTCGCGAGGGTCGTTTTCAATTCGAAGAACCGGCCCGGAGGGCCGGTTCCACCTCTGGCGGTTCGCTCCAGTTGCGGTTGCGGTCAACGCAAACATCTATCCCGCCGCGGCGGGCGAAGCCTCGGGATCGACCCATTTCCCATGCTCGCGAATCAGCGCAATGAGCCGGGCGTCGGCTTCCGCCTGGGGCAGGTTGTATTGCACGCAGTTCTTGCCGACGTAGAGATTGATCTTGCCGGGCGCGCCGCCGACGTAGCCGAAGTCCGCATCCGCCATTTCGCCCGGGCCGTTGACGATGCAGCCCATGATGGCGATCTTCACGCCCTTCAGGTGACCGGTTTTTTCGCGGATACGTTGGGTCGTCGTCTGGAGATCGAAAAGCGTCCGCCCGCAGCTGGGGCAGGCGACGAATTCCGTCTTCGAGCTCCGCGTGCCGGCGCCCTGCAGGAGATTGTAGGAGACCTTGGTGGCTCGGACCGGATCGGGCTCGGTCTCGACGCTGACGAGGTCGCCGAGGCCGTCGCACAGGAGGCTGCCGGTCAGGAAACTCGCCTCGAGCAATCGCGACAGAAAGCTGTTGTCACCTTGAATGGCCGTGGCCGCAGTGTTGCGGATCCAGATGGGCGCTGATGATCCGCACGCGCGCAAATGCTCGAGCAGGCGGCGATACGCCCCGATGGCGTGAGTCGAGATCGACGCGCCGCGCAGCGCACCGAGGGTGAAGATGAGATTGGCGTCGCCGAAGCGATGCAAGGCCGCCTCAAACGGGCCGAAATTCTCCGGCTCGATCTCGATCGCGAGCACCTGACCATGGCTCCGCACCAGGCGCACGAACGCGGCGAGCAGCTCATTTTCGCCCGGCCCGAACAGGCGCGAGAGCACGACGCGGCGCCGCTTTTGCGCGAGCAGGGGTTCGACGTCGGACGCCGCCAGAGAGCCGGCGAGTTCGGCGACATAAAACTCCGGACCGCTTTCCTCACCGGCGAAGTGCGTCAGGGCCTTGATCTGCGCGTGGTCGGAGACGGGCACCAGCAAACCCTCCAGTGGCGTGTCGGTCAGGCGCGCCTTGGCGAACGCGGCCAGTGCCTCCTTCACGTTTTCCACCGAGGCCACCCGCACGATCACGCGTGGCGGTTGTTCGGGACCGACGGAGCAGCGCGCCGACAGATCGAGCGGCGTGGTTGTCCGCCGCGTGAAATGGTAGGGATCGATCGAGTCGAGGAGCGGCAGGGCGGCGGCATCCGGTGCGGGCTGTGGCCAGCGGCTCATCGCTTTCTCCGCGATCGCGCGCGCCACCGGAATCTCGTAGACGGAATCCTCGGTCAGCGACACCCGTATGGTGTCACCCAGGCCGTCGAGCAGCAGGCTGCCGATCCCGATCGCGCTCTTGATGCGCCCGTCCTCGCCGTCACCGGCCTCCGTCACACCCAGATGCAGCGGGTAGGGCATGTTCTCGCGCTCCAGGCGTTCGACGAGCAACCGGTAGGCCTGGATCATGACCTTCGGGTTGCTGGCCTTCATCGAGAGGATGAGGTCGTGATACGAGTGGTCGCGGGCGATCCGGAGAAATTCGAGGGCACTCTCCACCATGCCGAGCGGCGTGTCCCCGTAGCGGTTCATGATGCGGTCCGACAGCGATCCGTGATTCGTGCCGATGCGCATGGCGCGGCCGAGTTCCTTCGCGCGCAGCACGAGTGGCGAAAAGGCGTCGTGGAGGCGGTGCAGCTCGAGATCGTAGTCCGCGTCCGAGTATTCCTTGACGACGAATTTCTTCTTGTCGGCATAATTGCCCGGATTGACGCGCACCTTTTCCACGTGCTCGACCGCCTCCATCGCCGCCGACGGCAGAAAATGGATGTCGGCGACGAGCGGCACGTGCCCGAAGCCGGCCGCGGAAAATTTCGCGCGAATCTCCTTCAGACATTTCGCCGCCGCCACATTCGGCGCCGTGATCCGCACGATCTCGCAGCCGACCTCCGCCAGCGCGATCGACTGCCGCACCGTCGCGTCGATGTCCTGCGTGTCGCTGGTCGTCATCGACTGCAGCCGGATCGGGTTCTGGCCGCCGACCCCGACCGAACCGACCTTCACCTCGAGGGTGGGACGGCGGATCGTGTGATAGCGGGAGGCGCAGTAGGACACGGGGCTATTGGTCGCCCGACCCGGCCCGGCGGTCAACGGTCATTTCGTCGGGAAGAGAGACCACGGACCCCCACCGCCGGATGTAGGGCGGGATTGCCATATCCCGCCAATTCGATCTCCCACGAAAGATCACGAATTGCCTCCAAAATGAAATTCATCGTCGCAAGTCCGTCCCTGATCTCGATTGCGGCCGATTCCCGTCTATGAAAATACCCAAACCTTTTGACCACGGATTTCGCGGATCACACGGATTCCCCAGAAAGGGTGCTTGGGGCGATCCGTGCCATTTGTGAAATCCGTGATCAATTTGGGATCGAACATTGGCGGGGTTCGGTTTTGCGATTTACCCGAAAGCCGGTGCGGAAAACGACCCCGCCCTACATCGGCCGCCTACGGATGCGCGGGCACCGGCGCGGCCTCGGGCTTCTTCGCCGGGTCGGCTGCGGGCGGGGCGTCGGCCGGCGGCTCATGGACCCAGCGGCGGATGTCGCCGAAGACCAGAACATAGAGCATCAGCGAGAGCAGCAGCACCATGAAGACGCTTTGGGTGGCGGCGACGAAGTTCAGCGGCAGGGCACGCCCGCGCAGCCGGGCCACCGTGGCGAAAAGCATCTGGCCGCCGTCGAGCACGGGGATCGGCAGAAGGTTCAGGATGGCGAGGCTCACATTGATCAACACCGTTAGCGTCAGCACGCGCCGGAAGTCCCACTGCGCTTCCTGATAGAGCGCGCGGGCCATGCCGACGGGTCCGGAGAGCTTGGACAGGCCGATGTCCGAGTTGTGATTGAAGAGGGCGCCGAGCGTGCGAAACATCGAGTCGGCGTCGTCGGCGAGTTGCCGGAACGGATTTGGGTGAATCACGATGACGTTGTCGCGGTAGCGGATGCCGACGCGGGCGATCTGGTGATGCGTGCGCTCGTCGGTTTCCAGCTTGGACTGGATCGGAATCCGGATTTCCCGGCCATCGCGCCGGAGCAGGAATTCCACTGGCTTCGCGGCATGCTGGCCGAGATAATTGGTCAACACGCTGCGTTGAAATACCGGCAGGTTGTCGACGGCGAGAATGACGTCGCCGGGCTTCACGCCCGCGCCCGCCGCCGGATAGCCCGGAAGCAGGTCGTCGACGGTGAGATCCTCCGACGGGCCGATGCCGATGCCGCGGATCTGTTCCTCGCCGACCAGTTGCGGATAAACGGTGATGGTCCGCGTCACTCCATTGCGGTTGATCACGAGCACGGCCTGTCGCCGTCCGTCGCTCGCGTGATCGTGGCCGAGAAAGATATTGGTGATGACGTCCTCGAAGTCGTTCACCGTGCGTCCGTCGATCGACACGATCACGTCCCCGGGTTTCAGTCCGGCCTCGGCGGCGGGACTCGTCACGCTGGTGCCGTCCGCCAGCTTGAGCGTCGGCGCCACGTAGCCGATCTGCGTGGTGGTCGAAAGTTCGGAAATCGTCGGAAGGCCGACCAGCCAGATCACGCAGGCCAGGGTGAGCGCGAAGAGGACGTTGAAGAACGCGCCGGCGACAAAAACGATCATCTTGGTCGCATAGCCCGGCGGGGGCAGCGTGCTGATGTCGGTCTCGGTTTCCCCCTCGAGTGCACTCAGGTCGGCGAGCTGAGGCAGCGCCACGTATCCGCCAAACGGCAGCACGGAAACGCGGTACTCCACTCCATCCTTGCCCCGGCGGCGCCAGAGGGCCGGCCCGAAGCCGATGGAAAAGCGCTCGACCTTGAGGCCGCGCCGGCGGGCGGCCAGAAAATGACCCAGCTCGTGGACGAAGATCGAGCCGCCGAGCGCCAGCACCACGAGGGCGATCGACCAGATGTTTCCCAGCAGGGCATTCATCAAATCAGTGTGTTCAGGGGATCGTCGCGGCCACCCGGCGGGCCTCGGCGTCTGCGGCTAGGACATCATCGAGGGCGTTTGGTTCGGACGATCTTACCCGATTCAGAGTCTGTTCGATGATTCGCGGAATCGCAAGGAACGCGGCACCTTCCTGCAAGAACCTGTTGACTGCGACCTCGTTGGCTGCGTTGAAGACCGCCGGCGCGGTCCCGCCGGCCGCCATCGCCTCCCGCGCCAGGCGCAGGCACGGGAAACGCGTCACATCGACCGGCCGGAAATCGAGATTGAGGGGCCGGTCGACGGCCAGCGCCGGATCCGCCGGTCGCACCGTCCGCTGCGGATACAACAGGACATGTTGGATCGGAAAGGTCATCGATGGCGGCGAGAAGTGCGTGAGCATGGCGCCATCGGTGAACTCGACCAGACAGTGTACGATGCTTTGCGTGTGGATGACCGCGTCGCATTGCTCGGGGCGCAGGCCGAAAAGCCACTGGGCCTCGATCAGTTCGAGTCCCTTGTTGGCCAGCGTCGCCGAGTCGACGGTCACCTTTGGCCCCATCGCCCAGTTCGGGTGGCGCAGGGCATCCGCCGGCGTGGCCGTTGCCAGTTTTTCTGCCGGCCAGTCGCGGAATGCGCCGCCGCTCGCGGTGAGGTAGATTTTCCGCACATCCTCGATCCGGTGGCCTTCGAGGCACTGAAAAACAGCGTTGTGCTCGCTGTCGACGGGCAGCAGGCGCACGCCCGCGTCGTTCGCTGCCGCAGTGACAAATTTGCCGGCCAGGACGAGAATTTCCTTGGAGGCCAGGGCGATCGTCTTGCGCGCCGCGATCGCCGCCAGGGTCGGACGAAGCCCCGCGGTGCCGACGACGGCGACGACCACGACGTCCGCGTCGGGCAGGCAGGCGAGCAGCGCCAGGCTTTCGGCCCCGCGGTGCAACGTGGTGCCCGCCGGCACGTCCGCAGCGGCGGCCGCCGTTTCATCGGCCAGCGCGGCGTGCGGCACGCGAAATTCGCGGCAGATCGCCATGAGCCCGGCGGCATCCCGGTGCGCCGCGACGCCGACGAGCTCGAGCTCGTCGGGATGCGCGCGCAACACCCGCAGCGTGCTCTTGCCGATCGAGCCGGTGGCGCCGAGGATTACCACCCGACGACGAGGACGTGCGCTCATGTCCGAACCCATTCGGATCGAAAATCGGCCAGCGTCGGACGCGGTAGGAGCCTGCTTGCAGGCGATTCAAATCGCTGACGATGCAACCCGTCCGGAGGCCGGGTTCCACCCATTGAAGGCTGATGGCACCGCGGCATCAGACGAGAAAAACCAGGATGTAATACGCGAGTGGCGCTGTCAGGATCAGGCTGTCGCTCAAGTCGAACGCGCCGCCAATGCCCGGAATCATTTTGCCGGTATCCTTGATGTCGGCGCGGCGCTTGAGCGCGGACTCGATCAGGTCGGAGACGATCGTGGTGAGCGCGAGGGGAAGCGCGACTGCGGCGGCCACCAGCGGGGTGATTTTTTCCGGCATCAGATCCGGCACCCAGGCGGCGATGCCGGCGCCGACTCCCATGGAGATCAGCACGCCGCCGACCGCGCCTTCCCACGTTTTCTTCGGGCTGATGTTCGGCGCCATCTTGTGACGTCCGATGGCCAGTCCGGTGAGCAGCGCGCCGACGTCGCAGAACTTTGAGACGGCGACGACCCAGAGACAGAGCACCAGGCCGGAGTTGTCGTCGGGCGGCAGCAGCAGAATCCGGATGAGATACTGCAGAAGGAACGGGATGAAAAACAGTCCGAGCACGGTTGAGCCGATCGACTCCACGCGATTGGTGCCATCGCGTTCGCCGAGCGAACGGACCGAGGCAAGAATCGTGGCGAGCACGAGGAGACCCGGGACGATCCCGACCACTTCGTCGACCTCGGGCAGATACGTCGCGACGTAATAGGGCGACGCGGTCATCAGCACCGCGAAGACGATCGCCGTCCAGCGGAACGGCTTGTAGCCCATCTTTTCGACGAGCCGGTAGAATTCGTGCAGCGTGAGGGCGGCGATCGCGGTCAGCAGCACGACGGCGGCATCCGCGCCGAAATACCACAGGCTCGCGAGAACCACGCTCCAGAGCAGGAGGGTGCTGAGAATACGGGAAAGCACGGAGCGAGTTAGGTCGGCGACTTCACCGCGCGCCAGTCTTGATTTGCTCCGTGGTCTGGCCGTACCGCCGTTCGCGCCGGCCGTATTCCTCGACCGCACGCAGCAGTTCATCGCGGCCAAAATCCGGCCACAACGTGGGCGTAAAGATCATTTCCGCATAGGCGAGCTGCAGCAGCATGAAATTGCTGATCCGGGTCTCGCCCGACGTGCGGATGAGCAGATCGGGTTCGGGCAGATCGGCCGTGTACAGGTAGCGCTTGAACGAATCCCAGGTGACGTTCGCGCCATCCTCGCGACCGGCGGCGACGGCCTGGGCAAAGTCCCGGGCCGCTTCCGCGACCTCCGTGCGCGCGCCGTAGTTGAGCGCGAGCACGAGATTGTATTCGGTGAATTCACGCGTCGCCTCCTTCACCCGCTCCAGTTCCCGCCGCACATTGGCCGGCAAGGCCTCGATGCGACCGATGGTGTGCAGGCGAACCTTGTTTTTGATCAGCGTGTTCAGTTCGCGCTTCAGGAAAAAATCGAGCAGTCCCATCAGGCCGCCGACCTCCTCGGTCGGTCGTTTCCAGTTTTCGACCGAGAAGGCGTAGAGGGTGACGTAGCGGATGCCGAATTCGCGCGCGGCATCCATCACGGTGCGGACGGTTTCGACCCCGCGGCGGTGGCCCTCGAGTCGCGGCAGTCCGCGCTGGCGGGCCCAGCGGCCGTTGCCATCCATGATGATGGCGACGTGATGGGGAGTCTTGGTCGGGCCCGGTTGCGACATGAGCGAGGGGGCAAGTTAGGTTGGCGCTGCGGAATTTGACAAGCCGCGTTCGTGAGGGTGGCGCCGACGTGAATAGTCGTTTCGGGCCTGCGACGCGTGGGGCAATGTCCGGGCTGGCCACGTCGATCGATTCGGGTCAAAAGGGATGCCGGTCAATCAACCCCCCTGCTGCCATGCCCAAATACGTGATCGAACGGGAAATTCCGGGAGCTGGAAAGCTCACCCACGAACAGTTGCACGGTATCTCCCAGAAATCGTGCGGTGTCCTGCGCAATCTGGGTCCGAAGATCCAGTGGCTCGAGAGCTACGTTACCGACGACAAGATCTACTGCGTCTACATCGCGCCGGACGAGGCCACCGTGCGCGAGCATGCCCGCCAGGGCGGCTTTCCCGCCAATCGCGTCTCGGAGATCAGGACCATCATCGATCCGACGACGGCCGAAGGCTGAAGCCCGGTGCCCGCGGCGGGGCCCGACCTTCGTTGGTGAAAAACACTCGGCCTGAATGACTCTCTCGTTGACGCGAATTGTCCCCTTGCTGGACCTCGCACGCCCGGGGAAGGCCGGATGGCTCCTCGTCCTGCTCGTTTTTGGCTGGGTTCCTTTGCAAGCGGCGCCGCGAGACGAAATCGAGGCGCTGGCGCATTTTCTCGGCCATCTCGACGGCGCCGACTTCGTGCGCAACGGTTCGACCCATACGGCCGCGGAGGCGGAGGCGCATCTGCGACTGAAATGGAAAAACCAGTCCGACCAGATTGTCACGGCCGAGGACTTCATCCGGCTTTGCGGCACGGGGTCTTCGATGACGGGCCAGCCCTACCTGATTCGCTTCAAGGACGGGCATGAGGAGCCGTGCGCCGTGGTTTTGCAGCGGGAACTCAAAGCCATTCGAAATAAGGCGGCAGCGGAACCGAATCGGGCGACGCTCCCATCGCCGGCACCGCACTGATCGAGTCAGGTTGCGCGCCGATCGCGGCGTAGCCTCGCGTCGGGCGACCGCTGTCCGCTTGCCAAGGAGCGGATTTCCGCCAGACTGGCACCCATGGCGACGACGCCCCTGACGCTCGCGGAAATCAACGACGCGCTGCATTCGCTTCCCGGATGGACTTACGAGCGCAACGGCCTCGCCAAGGAATTCACCTTTACCAGTTTTCGCGAGGCGATGTCGTTCATGGTTCGCGTCGGGTTCGAGGCCGAGGCGCTGAACCATCACCCCGACTGGAGCAACGTGTACAATCGCGTCTCGGTGCGCCTCAACACGCACGACGCCGGGGGCAAGGTCACGGCGAAGGACATCGCGCTCGCCCGCAAGATCCAGGGCATTTCGTGGGTGGGGTGAGAGTCGGCGGGATTGTTGGGTAGGGCGGGACCGCTGGGCCCGCCGTTGCATCGGCAAAGATTGGCCGGCGTCCTTTTGGTGCGGTCGACTATGCGGCCGAAGTCAAAACGTACGTCCGTTCTGATTCTTCGCGGCGGGCCCAGCGGTCCCGCCCTACCTAAAAACCCCCTCCAACGGCCCGAATTTCCGGTTGTGTCCGGAGCGGGGAACGCGGTTAGCTCCAAGGTATGAAGGTGGCATTCATCAGCGGCACGAGCATCGTCAATTCCAACCTCTTCGCCGAATGGGCGGTCAAGACCGTCGCGACCGAGCACGGCGAGGTCACCTACAAGACCAGGGGCGACTTCGCGCTGATCAATCGCCACGGTTATTCCTTCCCGCTGCCGCCGCACTCGATCAACTACCGGGCCAACATCCGCGCGCTGGCGAACCTCGCCTTTAAGGATGTCGTCTCGCTCAATTCCGTCGGCTCGCTGAAAAAGGATCTCCCGCCGGGAACGTTTGTTTCCTGCAGCGACTACGTGGGGCTGCAGCAGGGTCCGGCGACGTTTTTCGACAAGGAGCTGAAGGGCGGCGCTCCGGGAATCGCCAACAATCTCATTCCGCGCCTCCTTGCGGGGCTCGCGCCCGAGTTCACGATCCACCCGGGAAAAGTGTACGTGCAGATGCGCGGTCCACGTTTCGAAACGAAGGCGGAGATCCGCATCATGCAGAGCTGGGGCGATGTCATCGGCATGACCGCCGCGCACGAGGCCGACCTCTGCACGGAGGCCGGACTGAACTACAACAGCCTGGCGCTGATCGACAATTACGCCAACGGCCTCGAGGGCACCGAGATCGACTTCGCCAAGTTCAAGGACCTCGTGAAGGACAACCAGGCGAAGGTGAATCGGCTGTTTTCGCGGATGCTGGAGATCTTAGGGTGAGCAGTGAGCGGCGGGTAGAAAGCTGTAAGCTTTAAGGTGTAAGCGTTAAGCTGTAAGCCCCGATGTGGGCAGTGAGCAGAAAGCGGGAAGCAGAAATGCAGAATGCAGAAATGCAGAATGCAGAATGCAGAATGCAGAATGCAGAACTGAACGCTTTTTAGTCGAAAACCACGGGCGGCGCGATTCTGAAATCGAAAATCCAGAATCCAAAATCGAAAATTTCCGGACCGATCGTCATTCGTCGATTGTAGATCGTAGATTACTGCGCGTGTCCGATAATCGGCGCGGCCTCGAGCTTGTCGAACCCGACATTCTGTGCGGCGGTCACGGTGACGTCGTTGCCGGTGAACTTCAACCGGATGGTCTGGGTGAACGTCGTGCGATACTGGCAGATTTTCAGCTCATACGTATCGGGCGAAATCCAAGCTCCCGCCGCCGCAAGGCGGTCGGCATATTCGAAATCGATGGCAAACGGCTTCGCAGGCAGGCGCCCATAATGCACCGATCCCATGACCGGCTTCTCGGGCCCCGTCACCGCCTGGTAGCCGAATTTGGTCCACGTTCCGGTCTCGACGGGAATGACCTGGTCGGTGCCGAGGAAGCGCACGTGCACCGACGTCGTGCCGTTCGGTTCGGAGGCAAGAGACAGTGATTCGAGCCCGGCGTCGTTGGCGGCGAAAACGAATTTTTTTCCCACGATTCCGGCGGGCGCGGCTCCGGTGGATTTTGGAACAGGCAGGGTCAGGCCGGCGAGTTGCTTCTGCAAGATAGCGTCTCCGTCCTCGTCCGACGGCAACGCCGCGGGCCGGAGCTCCGGCAACAGCTTGTCCCAAATGGCATTCATCACGCCGCCCATGTCGCGCGTGCCGCTCGTGATTGCGACCACGGTATCGACGGAGGGCATGACGATGCAGAATTGTCCGAAGGCGCCGTCGCCGCGATAGAAGTCGTAGCGGCAGCGCCAGAACTGGTAACCGTAACCCTGTTCCCAGTCGCTGGTGGGATCGCTGCCGTTGGCGGTCTGGCGCGCCGTAGCGGTTTCGACCCACGAGGCGGGGATGAGCCGGCGGTTTCCCCATTCGCCCTTGTGCAGATAGAGCAGGCCGAATTTGGCGATGTCCTCCGTGTGCAGACTCAGCCCGAAGGCGCCGTAGGAGACGCCGTCGCCCGAGGACTCCCAGACGGGATTCGCGATGCCAAGCGGATCGAACAGGCGCGGTTTCAGGTAGTCGACGACCGTCTTGCCCGTCACCTTCTTGACGATCGCGGACAGCACGTAGGTGGCGCCCGAGTTGTAGAAGAAGTGCGTGCCGGGCTTGTCGGTCACCGGACGCGAGAGGAAATACTTAACCAGATCGTCCTGCGTCGCGAAGGGAAACGGATCGATGTCCGAATCGTGATGGCCCGTCGACATGCGCAGCAGATCGGCGATGCGCATCGCCTTCAGGTTGGCGCTGGGGTCCTTGGGGGCGAGCTCGGGAAAAAATTTCAGGATCGGATCGTTGACGCTGAGGCGGCGTTCGGACTGCGCGAGGCCGATCGCGGTCGACGTGAAGCTCTTGCTCAGCGAATAGAGGATGTGCGGTTCGTTCGCCGCGTAAGGACCCCACCAGCCCTCGGCGATCACGTGTCCGTGGCGGACAATCATCACGCTGTGCACCGCGTCGATCTTTTGGTCGAGGGTGTGGATGAATTCGCTGACCCCGGCCGCGGACACGCCTTGCGATTCGGGCGTGGCGCGCGGCAATGCATGTTCGTCCGCACGGACGAGGGGACAGGACACGGCCAGGACAAGCAGCAACGAGGACAGTTTCATGGGGCGGGGTTGGGGTGGCGAGGGAGGGCGGGCGACCTCGCCTGCCGTGAATCAACGATCAGATCTCGAAAGGGCGAACTCGCCATCCGTCCACGGAGCGGATCCGAAGACGATTCGACGAGCGGTGCCGGAAGCGTTCATGAAAACCGGCTTTCGCTTCGCCGCAAGCGTGCACGTCCGGAATCCGTTTGCGCCGGACTCGGGCGCTCCTAAACTCAGCGCATGAGTGATTTCGCTCCCGCCGCCGAGGTCGCCTCCGCGCGCGACATCCTGGCCCGGCTCAAGGGCAACATGCGTCAGACGATCAAGGGCAAGGACGACGTGATCGAGCAGGCGCTCGTCTGTCTGCTCGCCGGCGGCCATCTCCTCATCGAGGACCTGCCCGGCGTCGGCAAGACGACGCTGGCGTATTCGCTCGCGCGTTCGATGGACTGCGGTTTCTCGCGCATCCAGTTCACCAGCGATCTTCTGCCGACGGATGTCACGGGGGTGTCGATCTACGATGAGACGGTGAAGGAGTTCGTGTTCAAGCCGGGCCCGGTCTTCACCAACATCGTGCTCGCCGACGAGATCAATCGCGCGACGCCGAAGACGCAGTCGGCGCTGCTCGAGGTGATGGATCGCGCGAAGGTCACCGTCGACGGGGCGGCGCACGCCGTCGGCGTGCCGTTCATGGTCGTGGCGACGCAGAACCCGGTCGATTATGAGGGCACGTTTCCGCTGCCCGAGAGCCAGATGGATCGATTCCTGATGCGGCTGCAGATGGGTTATCCGCAGGCGGCGGATGAGCTCGAAATCCTCCGCGCGCCGAAGATCGGCTACGATGCGATCGCCCTGAATCCCGTGGCCACCCGCACCGACATCATCAAATTGCAGCAGCTGGCCGGCAAGGTGTTCGTCGAGGACAGCGTGCTCGACTATATCCTGAAGATCGTGACCGCGACCCGCCTGGCGACCGAGTTCAAGTCGGGCATCAGCGTGCGCGGCGGACTGTCGTTGCGCCTGGCGGCGCAGGCGCGGGCGCTGTTGCACGGCCGCGATTTTGCGATCCCCGAGGACGTCCAGGAGATGGCGGGGCCGGTCCTGTCGCACCGCCTCGGTCTCGCGCGGCAGACTTCCGATGCGCTCGAGGAACGTCGTACCGTGCTGGCCTCGCTGCGCCGCATCATCGCGGCCCTGCCTCTTCCGGAATGAATGCTTTCGGTTCGAAGGTGGAACCCGGCCTCCGGACGGGTTTGGAATTTTTTCCGACCTAAAGCGCATCCTGAGGCCGCGCTCCACCTCGCTGTTTCGTCGAGCACAATCCGATGAATCAACCAACGACCGCCGCGCCCCCGGCTTCGACGACCTGGCAGGGACCGGGTTCGCCGGATGACGAGTCGCTGTCGTTTACCTGGCAGCGGTTCCTGTGGGCGCTGGTCTTTCCGGTGCGACGGCATCGGATCTCGATGACCGTTTCGGGGCTGTTCCTGATCATGCTGGCGATGGGCATCGGCACGGCCGCCTACAACACGGCCAGCAACATCCTGTTCATCACGCTTTCGCTGCTGCTCGCCTGCCTCTTGTTGAGCGGCCTGATGTCGTGGTTCAATTTCATGGGCGTGTGCTGGCGGTTTCGTCCGCTGGCGGCCTGGCGGGCCGGTCATGAGACCCTCGTGACCGTCGAACTCGAGAATCGAAAGAAGTGGCTCCCGACCTATGGCCTCTGGTTCGACTTTGTCGTCCAGCCGAAGCGGCCGGCGGAGGTGGTCCGGGGCGGCGACGAGCCCGATGTGCGAGCCGTGCTGGCGGCCTTCGAGAAGGATGTCGTGCGTGGCCGGTTGTTCACGCGCGAGCGGCTGGAGCCGACGGGCGCCGCCACGGTCGAGTGGGCGCACAAGCCGGCGCGTCGCGGCGAAGCCACCGTGGCGCTGGCGGCGGTGGGATCGTTTTTCCCGTTCGGATTTCTGCGCAAGAATATCGGGACGAGTTTGAAGCAGCCTGTGCTGATCTGGCCGGCCCAGGTGGAATATCAGTGGAGCGGCGCGGCCGCCGCGCAGGGGGGCTCACAGGGCCGGCGCACGGTTCAGGCCGGCACCGGCGAGGACCTGCTCGCACTGCGCAAGTATTCGCAGGGCGACTCCCATCGCCTGATCCACTGGAAGGCGAGCGCGCGCCTTGGCCAGTTGATGGTGCGGCAGTTCGCGGCGGAAAGTCTCGATGGCTATGCGCTCGATGTGTCGGTGGGAGCGGAGGCGTGGCCGCGTCCGGAGCAGTTCGAACTTCTGTGCAGTTTTGCCGCCACTTTCGCCGAGGATTTGTTTGCGGCCGGGCGACTCCTCGCGGTTCGCGTGGGCGGAGGAGGCTGGCACGAAACGCGCCGCATGCGTGACCTCGAGGCGTTTTTTGACGAACTCGCCCTGTTGCAACCCAACCGCTCGGAAGCGCCGGCCGGAGAATCCGCCGCCGCGTTTCGCCGCAATGTCATCACGTTCTCCGCGTCCGGTGCGCGGGGAGTAACCGCCCATGTCAATGGGGTCGCGACCGCCTCAGCTTAGCCTCGACGAACTGCGTCGCCTGAAATGGCTGCTCGGCGGCGTGCTCGCGCTCGTCTCGCTGTGGACGATATTCTTCCTCGATGTCGAGGCGCTGGCCCTGGTGGCCATCGCGGGCGGCGCGATCGCGGCCGCGATGATCTGGCCGGGGTTGCCGGCGCGCATTCCCGCACTGCTCTGGCGGCTGTCCGTGCCGGCGATCATCATCACCGTCGCCGCGGATTTTTTCTTCAGTTCCGAAACGCTGCCCGTGCTCATCCGCCTCGCGGTGCTGCTCGTGCTCTATCGCGCGCTCAGCTACCGGCGGCGCCGCGAGGACCTCCAGCTGATCCTGCTCGGACTGTTTCTCATCGTGGTCGCGGGTGTGCTGACCGTTTCGCTCGGCTTCGCCTTTCTGCTCCTGCTGTTCACCGCGTGCACGCTGGGATTTCTGTTCGCGGTCACGCTGATCGACGCCGTGGACACCGGCCCGACCGTGATGCGACCCGAAGACATGCGCGAGGTGCCGGCCTGGGCGCGGGGTGGGTGGGGTCCGCTTTTCCGCCGGTTGCGGCAGGTGGCGGACTGGCGCCTGCTCGCGCTCGCGGGCGTCCTGTTCACGGTGGTCGTGGGACTTTCCGGCATTCTGTTTCTGACAATTCCCCGCTTCGAACTCGCGACGGGATTCTTCCTCGACAAATACATCACTCGAAAAAGTCACTCGGGCTTCACTGACACGGTGCGCTTCGGCGACGTGAGCGAGCTGGTTAAAGACGACAGCGTGGCGTTGCGCGTCGATCTGGGTGAGGGTGCCACCCTGCGCGGCGTGCCGTACTGGCGGATGGTGGTGCTGGACGACTATCGGCCCTCCGGATTCGGACTTTCGACCGAGCTGAAAAACCGGTTGATCGATTCGCAGCAGATCCGGCAATACCTGCCCGGACGTGGTTCCATGCCGGGAGCGCCGGTTCACTCTTCGATGACGGTCTATGTCGAGCCTGGAGTCAGCCGGTTCCTTCCGCTGCCGGGACGATTTGGCGGCCTGCGTCTGCAAGAAACGCTGCCGCTCCAGGGACCGGAACAGGGCATGGTCGCGTTGCGCACGGAGGCGATGGCCATGGTCGCGTTCCACATCGAGTCTTTCGAGGCTGAATCCACGACTCCCGACACCCTGGTCGTGGCCCGGCCGCGCATGAATCGCTATGCGCGCGAGGTGCCGCCCTATGATCCCGGGATATTGACCCGGGGGCCGGTTAATGATGCCAGCGCCCGCACGCTCGAGTCGTTTGTCCAGGAAATCACCGGTGGACGGAAGATGGGTCCGACGGAGTTTGCGGCCCGGGCGACCGACTGGCTCCGGGCGCGTCATGCCTACGCGCTATCCTCGCACATTCCCCCGGGCCCGCGCGACGACATTGTGAAATGGCTCGATTCGCATGAGCCCGGTTTCTGCGAGTACTTCGCTTCCGCACTCACCGTGTTGTGCCGCTCGGCCGGTTTTCCGGCCGTGGTGGTGGCGGGATTTCATGGCGGCACGCTCAACGCCTTCGAAAACTACTATATGGTGAAAAACTCCGACGCCCACGCCTGGGTCGAAGTCTACGACGGACGGGGCGCCTGGTTCCGCTCCGATCCCACGCCGGGCGAGCGGGCGGTGCCGGAGCCGAACGAGGCCGCGGCGGTGAAGCAGGAGGAGGACAACAGCTGGTCGGCGCGCTTCGACAGCCTGCGCATCCTGTGGTACCGGCGGATCGTCAATTTCGATTCCCGCCAGCAGGTGCAGATGGTCGACGACGTAAAATCGTACACGACCGCACTGGGCCAGTCGATCAGCGCGCGCCTGCAGGCGTTGACCGCGCGGATCCGGGCCTGGCTCACCGGCCCGTGGAACGTCAAGCGGGCGATGCGGACGGGCGCCTGGATCCTGGGCCTTTTCGGCGGTCTCTGGTTGCTTCGGCGCGCGGGCGCCTGGGCGATCGTGAGATGGCGACAGTGGCGTCGTCCGGGAGAGTACGACCCGGTGCGCCGCGAGGCGGGACGCTGGCTTGTTCGCATCCGGGCGACCGCGTTGTCGCAACCCTTCGACGCCGAAGTCCTCGGCGATCTGCAACGCCTGCGGTATGGTCCGCGGCCCTCCTGGCCCGATCCGCAGCGCGTGTTTCGTCGCGCACGCAAGGCGCGCCGCAATGTAAGGTAGGGCGCGACCGCTGGGCGCGCCGTGAACTTTCGGCGGGCCCAGATTTGCGATTCACACGAAAGCCGGCGCGAGAGACGGTCCCGCCCTACCACTTTCAGGCCACACAATTATTTGAACCGCTGCAGTGCTTCAGGCAGAGAGTGCGATCGCAACTTCTCAGACCAAATTTCCCGAATTTTTTGCGCCCTTTGCGTTCTTTTGCGGCCAATAATTTCTGAAACGATTACTGGCGGTTGGTGTCACGCGCGCGGATCGCGCTGAAAAATGCGCAGCTCCGGCGATCGCCGCAGCCGAGTCATGATCGTGCCCGCGCGGCGCGGGGAACTTCGAAATCGATTTGCCAGAGGATTTCCCGCCCGCGAACGAGACAATAATGTTCGTTCCGGCCATTCGCGGAGACCATCTCCCACACCTGATCTCCATCGCGGGAGATATTGAGCATCGCGGCGAGATCGACGGCAGTCACGGGCAGGACCTCGAACGACGTACCCGCGGTTCTCACCTTCGCGGCAAACTCATCGACGCTCCACGTGCGGGCGGGCTCGATTCCCGCCGGAATCGTTTGGCCGACTTTGACCGATACATTCGCGCATCCCGTCAGGACGAGGGCGAGAGCCATGAGAAACGAACGTAACGAACGCATGCGCAGCCAGAGATTACGATGAATGGTGGCCGGGAGATGCGGGCTCGGACGACACAGGGGCTTTTTGTTCGTCAAATCGATAGGTGCCGTTCAATCGAGATTGTTTCCTGTTTGGGTTCGCCAAAGTCCACGCGCGAAGATCGATGGTGAGGGTCCGGTTCTTCCAGTCGACGGCGATTGTACCCGAATAATGTGCTGCGAATTGTCCGGGAAAAGATCCGATAGTTTTTATGCTAAACTGACCGTCAGCATAGATGGCATGCTGGCCGCTGAGCGTGAACTCAGCTACCGACTGAATCCCGCCCTTATAGATTCCGCACGAGCCTAGCGCATATCCGTGAGTTGTCTCCATGATCTCGAAGTGCTGCGCGTCGCCCACCGGCCAGTGGGTCGCGCTCGTCGACGCACAACCGGCGCAGAGGCAAAATAGGAACAGAGGAAAAACTGATTTGGACATCGATATTTGACCGTTCAAGAAGAGTGACTGGAGCTGGCGGCTGTGCCTCCGGAAGGCGGTGTCGGCTTTGTCTCCGTCAGATGAACATCGGTCACGTCGAAATAGTAGCACGATTCCTTGTCTGTCGCCCAATCCCGGTACACGACTGCCTGAATCGTCCGACCGTCCACCACCGCGGACGACGCGCGCACGCCGACTCCGGGCGCCTGAAAGTTGTTTTTGGCCCAGAAACCCAGGTATTCCTCCTCCTGGAGATCCGCGGCGCTCATGCTGCCTTCGAGTTTGAACGGCCGGTCCACCGAATCGCCGCCCATGATCGGTTTCAAGTGAGCACGTCGATTGTGCTCCTTCACCCGGGCCGCGATCGCCACCGGTACGACCAGCGGAATCAGAACCGGATAGAGGATCGGCGGCGGATTGCACGGCCCGCCGGTGCAGCCGAACAAGATCAGGGCGATGGCGAGGAACGGTGCGAGTTTCATCGTCATCTGAACGTGCAATGAATGGAATAGAAGATTGATCGCGGCGTAAAGCCGCTCCTACAGCGACGGTCCGGGGTTCGTGAACCGGATCCGTGTGCTCGGTGTGTTCCGTGGGCAATGGTTCGGGGAGTGGCGGGTGAACAGGTGGCCAGCGAGCGAGGTGATTCTCTCTCAACGGCGGGGTTCGGCGACCCCGCCCTACACCGGCTTCACATGCCATGTTTCGCGTGCTTGGCGTGTTTCGCGGGGAGTGCCGAATCGTGAATCGTTGGCGGACGCGGTCGTCTGCTCTCCATCGGGCGGTGAGTCTTTGGGGCGGATCCGTGTGCTCGGTGTGTTCCGTGGGCAATGGTTCGGGGAGTGCCGAGTGACCAGGTTGCCAGCGAGCGAGGTGATCCTCTCTCAATGGCGGGGTTCGGCGACCTCGTCCTACACCGGCTTCGCCGGCCATGTTTCGCGGGCAGTGATTGGCAAGTGAAAGTGACGAATACGCGCCTGACGGGAGATGTCGTCCCGGGGCAGACTCCGTGCCTTTGCGGTTCAAATTCCGTCGCGCGCTCAGTTGACCTTGAACTCCACCTTTGCGGGTTTGTCGCGGCCGGCCTGCTTGTCGAAATAGGTCCGCATGACGTCATTCGCCACGGGCGCGGCGTGCATGCCGCCGGCGAAGTTTTCACCGATCACATCGCCCTCGATCATCACCGCCACCGCGATCTCCGGCTTTTCCAGCGGCGCGAAGGCAAGGAACCACGAATAGTTGATGTTGCCGACCTTGCCGTCCTTCTTCACGCGCTTCTGCGCCGTGCCGGTTTTGCCGGCGATGCGCACCCCCGGAATCTTCATTTTCGGCAGCGTGATCGGCTTGGCCGTCCCGTAGATCGTGCATTCCTCCATGCCCTTGAGCAGCGCGGCGCGCTGGGCGTCGGTGAGTCCGATGGGTTCCGAGTGCTGGGTCGGGGCGTTCGGATCGTGCAGGATTGTCGGGTGCGTCACCGTTTCGTTGCGGGCGAGTGAGCACGCGAAACACGCCATGTCGATCGGGGAAACGAGCACGTAACCCTGACCAATCGACATGTTGGCCGTGTCGCCCGGATACCACCGGTCATCCTGTGTCTTCTCCTTCCACGCGGGATCGGGAATCACCATGCGGTCGGTTTCGTTGGGCAGCTCGATGCCCGTGGGCCGGTCGAGATGGAACCGTCGCGCTTCGGCGGCGATCACTTCCGGCGTGATGGTCAATCCGGCCTGATAGAAATAAATGTCGCAGCTGATTGCGATCGCCTCCGGTAGCAGGACCTCGCCATGATGGCCTTCGCCGTTGTCGCAATAGAAGTTCTTGTTGCCGATGCGCATGATGCCGTCGCAGTCGGCGATGGGCTTGTCGATCGGCAGCCGTCCGCTCCGCAGGCCGGCGATGGCTGTGACGAGCTTGAACATCGAGCCCGGCGGAAACGCGCCCATGATCGCCTCGTTGCGCAGCGCGTTGCGGCTCAGGATGTCCGCCCAGGTGTCGGCGTTGATGCGCGGCGACATTTCCGACAGGTCGTAATCGGGCTTGCTCGTCATGGCCAGGACCTCGCCGGTGTGGACGTCCATCGCGACGACCGCGCCCACCTGGTCACCGAGCGATTTCTCGGCGGTCTGCTGCAGGTCTAGGTCGAGCGAGGTGACGATATTGTGGCCCTGGATCGGCGGATGGCTTTCGACCGGCGGCTTGACCTCGTAGCCGGCGGGATCGACGCGATAAATCGTGACGCCCGAGTCGCCCTGCAGCTGGTCGTCGAACTTCTTCTCCAGGCCATCGCGCCCGACGGTGCCCTTCATCTTGAAGGTGGTGAGACCGTCCCCGGGAATGTCCTCGTCCGTGTCGCCCGAATGAACGCCGATGTAGCCGAGCACGTGGGCCGCCGTCGAGCCGTTGGGATAGTCACGCGTGCTCGAGGTGTAGACCTGCAGCGGGGAATTGACCGGCAGGCGCTCGATGAGGCGCGCATATTCGGCGGGGGAGAGGTCGTCGAGCAGCACGTACGGCAGGAGCAGCGACTGCGAGAAATGGCGGTCGAGGTCGTCCTGCCGGACTTTTTCGTCGCGGCCGAGGATGGCGTTGACGCGATCGAGGTAGCGTTGCGTGACGGAGACGCGCGCGATCTGTTCGATCTGATCGGGCGTGGGGCGGTCGCCCTTAGGAAGATCGCGATAGTTGCGGATGACCTTGATGACCTCCGAGCGTAGTTCGCCGCGCAGCTCGGCGAGGTAGAGCACGACCGAGAAGCGCGGGCGGTTGCCGACGAGGATGCGGCCCTCGCGGTCGAGGATGTTGCCCCGCGGGCCGGGCGAGATGACGCGCCGCTGGTTTTGCAGGCGCTCGCGTTCGCTGTACACGCCGCTGCGCAGGAGCTGGCGAAAGCCGAGTCCGCCCACGAGCACCAGCACGCCGAGCACGAGCAGGCCGTGGAAAAACAGCAGGCGCGGGTTGCGCGCGCTATGGGTTTCGATCGTCCGGGCCACGGGAATAGCGGAGTCGACTCGCCGCGAAACTCAAGTCGCGAGACGTCGTCCGGTCTCGGGATTCAAATGCGCCAGCGCATACGCACGCACCTGCAGCGCCAGAAACCACGGCGTGATCAGCGTGATGACGATCTGGGAGGCGATCAGGTCGGAGAAAAGTCGCAGCCACGCGGAGCCGGGGTGGGGCAGGCGGCCGATGAGCGCGAAGGACAGCACGAGGAACAGAAACAGGTTGGAGAAAAGCGCCACGATGATCGCGAAAATGACCTCCTCGCGCGGGAAACGCTGCCGGCCGGAGAATAGCACGGAGTGAACCAGACCGAAAAGCACCATACTGGTTCCGAACGGAACGGGAATCTGGGAATCGACGGCGAGGCCGGTCACCAGCGTGCTTGCGAGCCCGTGCGCCAGATCGAGCCGCAGCGCCGCGAAGGTGACCAGCAACCCGCCGACGTACAGATGGACCGTCCAGTAGTCGATGCCGATGAACGACCGGGCCACGAGATAGTGGTTGGCGATTCCAACCAGCCAGATAAGCAGCAGATTGCAGCCCAGGGAAATCAGCCAGCGGTAGTCGTGTTGGCGCATGGGGATCAGGCAAATTCCTGGAGTCTAGAGCTCAGAGCCAAGAGTCTAGAGACTGTTGCTCCGGCCCCTTGGGATTCATCAGCTGAAGTGATGGAATACAGCAAATTCGTCTCCGACCTGAAAAATTTCCGCTGCACCGGTTTCATTTGTGCCGCTTTCGTGTCGATTCGTGGGCCGTCTGGATTGTCCTGACTCAGAGTTGGTCGGGGTTGAGCGGGACGAGGATCGTGACTTCGGAAAGCGCGCCAAGGCGATCGTCGAGACGCACGTCGCCGCTCTTGAACATGCCGTCGTTCGAAGGCTCGAGCTTCACGATGTCGCCGATGGTCAGGCCCGCCGGGAAGACGCCGCCGAGGCCCGAGGTTACGAGATGTTTCGGCTGCTGCGGGGTGGCATAGATGTCGAGGGGCACGAATTCCACGGTGCCGGTGGGTGACGAAAAGGTTTCGTTTTCGCCGCCCTGGTAGCTGACCGGCCGATTGTCGCCCTCAGGGCTGGCCGCGACGCGGAAGGTGGGACTGGTGACCATGTCGACCACGGAGGTGTATTCGTGCACCTCGATGACGCGTCCGACCACGCCGCCGGAAAACACGACGGGCGCGCCGACGGGGATGTTGTAGTTGCTGCCCTTGCGGATGACCATGTGCTGCCACCAGCCGGAGAAATCGCGCTTCGCCACGCGCGCGGGCTCCAGCCGGTAGTTCGGCATCGCCGGCAGCTTGAGGAGATTTTCCAGCCGCAGGATTTCCGCGCGGAGGCTCTCGTTCTGCTGCAGGCTGAAATCATACTGGGCGAGCAGGCCGGCGAGGTCGTGACCTTTTTGATAAAGCTCATCCTTGGTGTGGAGGCGCGTCGCCCAGAAATCCTGCAATTCCTGGACGTACGATTGCGTGACCGTCAGCGGCGCCTGCACCTCGAACAGCGCCGACCGGGTAAAGCGCTTGAAGCCGACCGGCAGGATGAGCCAGACGAGCAGCACAACGCCCAGCACGACGAACGGACGGGTCTGGTCGTAGCGATGGGGCAGCACGGCGAGGTCGGCGCTTCAGCCGCGGCTCCTTTTAGAAGTCGGCCGCGACCCGGTAGAGCTCGTCGATGTTGTTGAGGAACACGCCCGTGCCGTTCGCGACGGCGGAGAGCGGATCGTCGGACACCGTGACGGGCAGGCCGGTTTTCTCGGAAAGGAGCTTGTCGATCCCGCGGATGAGCGAGCCGCCGCCGGCCATGACGAAGCCGCGGTCGACCAGGTCGGCGGAAAGCTCGGGCGGACAGCGTTCGAGGGCGGCGCGCACGGCCTCGACGATGGCGCCGACGGTGTCGGCGATGGCCTCGCGGATCTCCTGGGAGGTGATGTGAATGGTCTTCGGCAGGCCGGCGACGGAGTCGCGGCCCTTCACCTCCATCGCGAGCTCGGATTCGAGCGGGTAGGCCGAGCCGATCGTCATCTTGATCGACTCCGCCGAGCGCTCGCCGATCAGGAGGTTGTACGCGCGCTTCATGTAGTTGATGATGGCGGCGTCGAGTTCGTCGCCCGCGACGCGAATCGATTTCGAAAAC
Source organism: Candidatus Didemnitutus sp. (assembly GCA_035545955.1). GTDB lineage: Bacteria > Verrucomicrobiota > Verrucomicrobiia > Opitutales > Opitutaceae > Didemnitutus. Next base: position 99,190 of record DASZXI010000013.1, read on the forward strand.
ACGATGCCGCTGAGCGAAATGATGGCGATCTCGGTCGTGCCGCCACCGATGTCGACCACCATGTTGGCCGCGGGTTCATCGACGGGCAGACCAACACCGAGCGCGGCGGCCATCGGCTCGAGAATGGTGATGACCTCGCGCGCGCCGGCGTGCGTGGCGGATTCCTTCACGGCGCGCTTCTCGACCTCGGTGATGCCCGACGGAATCGCGACGACGACGCGCGGCGACACGACCTTCGAGTTGTTGTGCACCTTCTTGATGAAATAGCGCAGCATCGCCTCGGTGATGTCGAAGTCCGCGATGACGCCGTCCTTCCTCGGACGGATGGCGGTGATGTTGCCCGGGGTGCGGCCCAGCATTTTCTTCGCCTCGTCGCCCACCGCGAGAACCTTGCGCGAACCGGTATGCACTGCCACGACTGAAGGCTCACGAAGAACGATTCCCTTGTCCTTCACGTAGACGAGGGTGTTGGCCGTGCCGAGATCGATGCCGATGTCGTTCGAAAAGAGTCCCAGCAATTGATTGAACATTGGGGCGTGTAGCGGGTTTCCAAATCAAAGCGGCCCTCGCGCGAAATTGTCAAAGCCAAAACTCGTTGACCGACGCGGGTTTGGGCGGGAGTTCGGCGAGGTTGAAGTCAGGTTATTCACAGGAGGTTGTCGGGGTCGTAGAGCCGGGGATCAATTTTACAGGAGGGAACGGAGGAAACTGGAGGGCGGCCGACCCCGGCCGCCGCCAACCCAAGCAGCGATAATCGGCAGAAAACAGATCATTTCTATCGCAACGTGAATCTTCGGCGGGCGAGGTCGCCCGCCCTCCAACGACGCAGATGGCATGATTTCGCAGTCTTGGACCTTGGCTGTATTCGCCTCTGTTTCCTCCGCTGCTCCTGTAAGAGCGTGGCTTGATCGTTGAATTGTCTACTCGCTCCTCGCTACTCAATGCTCGCTACTTGTCTGGTGACATCGGCCCCGACCGGTTTTGGGTGATCCGATGTGAGCGTCCGGGCGCAAAAAAAAAGCCGCGTCGGCTGACGCGGCTCGGAATGGCGGAGCGACGGCTCAGTTCTTGCCGTGGCCTTCTTCAGTCTTTTTCTCGCCGGAGGCCTTGGTCTCGGGCTCCTCCTTCGAGGCCTTCTTGAACTCGCGGATGGACTCACCCATGCCGCGGGCCAGCTGCGGGAGTTTCGCACCGCCGAAAAGGAGCAGAACGATCAGAAGGATGATGAGCAGCTCCGAACCGCCGATACCAAAGACGGCGATGGGCAGTGAAGTCAGCGACATGAGGAAAAGGTAGTTTGAAGGTCCGGATAGTAAAGGCCGAAAGCGGCTCCAGCCGGGGGTGCGTTTACTGCGGATAGCCGGGGAGAATGGGCGCGCCCGGCAGGCGGCCGGCGAGCGGTCCGCCCTGCTTGATCAGGTGCGGCGGGATTGCCGGCGGCTTCTTGAGGAGATTCTGCGGATTGTCGATCTGCTCGGCGTCAAAGAAGCCGTGCAGCTGACGGATGCGCGTCGGGTGGCGCATCTTGCGGAGCGCCTTGGCCTCGATCTGGCGGATGCGCTCGCGGGTGACCTTGAACTGCTTGCCAACCTCCTCGAGCGTGCGGCTGTAGCCGTCGACCAGGCCGAAACGCAGCGTGAGCACGCGGCGCTCGCGCTCGGTCAGCGAGTCGAGCACGTCCATGATCTTTTCGCGCAGGAGCGAGAAGGCGGTCATGTCGTACGGATTTTCCGCCGACTTGTCCTCGATGAAATCGCCGAACGAGGTGTCGTCGCCGTCGCCGACGGGCGACTGCAGCGAGATGGGCTGCTGCGCCATCTTCATGATCTGCTGCACGCGTTCGACCGGGAGGTTCATTTCCTCGGCGACCTCCTCGGGCGTCGGCTCGTGGCCGAATTCCTGGAGCAGCTGCTTCTGGACCTGCATCACCTTGTTCAGCGTCTCGATCATGTGGACCGGGATGCGGATGGTGCGCGCCTGGTCCGCGATCGAGCGGGTGATGGCCTGGCGGATCCACCAGGTGGCGTACGTGGAGAACTTGTAGCCGCGACGATACTCGAACTTCTCGACGGCCTTCATCAGGCCCATGTTGCCCTCCTGGATCAGGTCGAGGAAGGACAGGCCGCGGTTCGTGTATTTCTTCGCGATCGAGATGACGAGACGCAGGTTGGCCTCGACCATCTCGGTCTTGGCGCGATGCGCCTCACGGATGTGGCCGCGGGCGACCTTGAGAGTGTCGAGCAGCGCCTGCGGGGCGATGCGCAGCTCGGTCTCGAGCTGCTTCAGGCGATTGTTGACCGCGCGCACGTCAATCGCGGCGTCGCGCTTGGTCTTCGGATGCTTGGCGCGATGGAGGTCGAGGAAACACTTCTCGATCTCCTCGATCTTCGGGCTGAACTCGTGGAGGAAGTCCTCGAAGACCTTCAACTTGAAATAAAACTTAACGTAGTTCGCGCGGAGCACGTTGTCGCGCTTCTTGAAACGCACCATTGCGTTCTTGCGCGCCTTGTCGTCGCGCGCCTTCTGCGCGTCCTGCCACGCCTCGGTGGCGGCGCCATCGTTCTCGCGCGTGCTGTGTACGAGCTTCTCGAGGTTCTTGAAATACGCCTCGCGGCTCTCGATCTTCTTGTCGATGACCAGACGGTCGAAGCGCTCCGTGCGCAGCAGGAGTTTCTCGCCGAGGTCGGCGAGGAAGCGTCCCACGGGCCCGAGATAGAACAGCGCCGCCAGCGCGTTCATTTCGGCCGTCTCGATGCGCTTGGAAATCTCGACTTCCTGCTCGCGAGTCAGCAGCGGCACCTGGCCCATCTGCTTGAGGTACATCCGGACCGGGTCGTCGAGGATGTCGTTGTTCGACGTGCGCGATTCCTCCTCCTCGGCCTCTTCCTGGCGCTGCTTGTAGCCCTCGACCTCCTCGGGATCGAGGATGTCGATCTCGAGATTCTGCAGGATGGAAATGACGTTCTCGATGTCCTCCGGATTGTCGACCGACTCCGGCAGCGCCTCGTTGATGTCCGCGTACGTGAGATAACCCTGCTCCTTGGCGAGGCGGATGAGGTAGCGAATCTTCTCGTTCAGGTCGCCGGTGAGTGACTCGAGCGCCTTCTCCTTGAATTCCTTGGCCGCGTCGGTCGAGAGCGCGGGCGCGCCCTTGGCCGCGATTTCGGCGATGGCCGCCTTGATGGGCGCGACGTGTTTTTCCGCGGGACCCTTGTCGTGGCCCTTGCCGTTGGCCGGAGCGGTGGACTTGGGACTCGGGGCCGGTTCCTTGGCTTTCACGGACTTGGCGGAATGCTCGGCGGGCTTGGACTTTTTCGACATGATAAAAGATTGCTCAGACTCGAAACGAGTGACAGCGGAGGTGACCGATCGGACAGCGTTACGACGCGAGGGTGAGTCGCGGTGGATTCAGGAGCTGTCGGGTGATATCGGCGCGCTGTTTCAAGAGTGAGGACAGAGTCGGGTCACCTATCGCGCCTTTCGAGGCTATTTCAAGTTCTATTTGTTGCTTCCGCGGCTCGAGAAAACGCTTCTGCAAGTGACGCAATCCCTCGTTCACGATTTTGGCCAGATCGTCGTCGGCCGGAGCCTGAAAAAGCATCGAGGCCACCAATGCCTTTTCCTCCTGATTTTCAAGGATTTGGTCGAGATTTTCCCGCCCCGCCCAGCCGTTGTGCTGGGCTTCCGACAGGAGCCGGTCGAGAAGCCGTCCGGCGGTGGTTGAGACGTCGATCCACTCGTGCGCCAAATGGGCCGTCAGCGTGGAAACGAGCGAATCGTGGTGCAGGCACAGGTAGAGGAAATGCTCCTCATAACCCCGCAGATGGGCATCGGGGCCGGTGGCAACGGGTTCCGGGGCCGGCGCCGGGTCCGCGGGTCGCGGCGCCCGATAGCTCGACTGTCGGGACGTGAACGCCCGGAAATCGCGCTCGAGCGCCGGACCGGGAACGCGCAGCAGCTGGGCGATTTCCTGGATGAACGCGGTGCGCGCGACATCGGATGCGGACTGCGCCACGATTTCGAACAGCGCCGTGGCGGTGCGCGCCTTTTGCTCCGCTCCGGCCGACGCGCCGCCCGGCAGGAGCGAACGCAGCGCGAACTCCATCGCACCGAGCGATTGTCGGCGCACCTCTTCGTAACCGGGCAGGCCGCGCTCGAGAAACAGCAGATCGGGATCGAGTTTTTCCGCGCCGGCAAGCATCAGGAAACGCGCCTCGAGTCCGGCCTTCAAGGCCAGCGGCAGAAAACGCAGCGCGGCCTTTTGGCCGGCGGCGTCGCTGTCGAAAAAGCATTCGACGCGCGGCTGGTAGCGGTGCAGCAGTGCGAGCTGGTTCTCCGTGATCGAGGTGCCCTGTGGTGCAACGGCGGTCTGCAGTCCCACGCTCCAGCAGCGCAGGGCGTCGAGCTGACCCTCGACGAGCACGAACGGTTTTTCGTCCGACACGTGGCTGCGGGCACGGTCGAGATTGAAGAGCAGGTTGCTCTTCACGAAGATGGGCGTTTCGGGCGAATTGACGTATTTCGCCTCGTGCGCGGGATCGTCGGCCGGCGTCAATTCCAGCTGGCGCGCCGTGAACGCGACCACGCGCGACTGGTGGTCGCGGATCGGAATCATCAGCCGGCCGCGAAAGCGCGGTCGCATCGTTCCGGTGGTCAGCACCGCGCCCTCGCGAATGAAGAACAGCCCGCACTGGCGCAGCGCGTCCTCGGAATATTTTTTCCGCCACAGCGCGGCGGCGAGGCCCGCGTCCTCCGGCGGCGCGAACCCGATCGCGAATTCCTCGGCGAGTTCGGGAGTGAAGCGGCGCTGCGCGGTCCAGTAGCGCCGGATGAACTCGCCGTGCGGATTCGCCGCCAGAAACGCCTGGCGAAAAACGCCGGTGGCCACGTCGTGGATCTCGAAGATTTCCTGCCGCAGCGACCGCTCCTCGCGCGACGGACCGGAGCCTTCCTCGTATTCGAGCGGCACGTTGAAGCGCTGGGAAATGGCCTCGGCCGCCTCCGCGAACGACAGGCCCTCCGTCTCCATGACGAAGCTGAGCACGTCGCCCGCCTTGCCGCAGCCGAAGCATTTGTAGAAGCCCTTGTCGGCGGTGACGTGGAACGATGGCGTTTTTTCGCTGTGGAACGGGCACAGTCCCTTGAAGCGCGAGCCGCCGGCCTTTTTCAGTGCCACCACGCGCGCCACGACATCGTGGATGTTCACGCGCTGCTTCAGGTCCTGGATGCTGCGATTCTTGATGACGGCCACGATCGGTGGAAAACGGTCGCGGCCCGCGTCCGGCGTCGGCCCCGAAACCTTCCCAACCCGCCTTTCGTCCCTCTGCCGCGGCGCCGCGGCAACAACATTCTGCGGCGGGCCGGCGCGGAGTCCGGGTGTAGGGCGGGGTCGCCGAACCCCGCCGCTGGAACAGTCTCCCAATTTCGTGACCACGGATTACACGGATATCACGGATCGATCCACTGACTCTGTTTTTGGAATCCGTGCCATCCGTGAAATCCGTGGTCAAAAGGATTGGGGACGTGGAATGGCGGCATTCGGACCTTCGACTGGCTCAGGTCAGGCGATGCCGCCCGAAATCAAAACCCCGCCCGTTGCGGCGAAACCCTACACGCGGGCCAAGACGGAAGATTAAACTTTTCCCGCGAATAGGGGTCTGTCACCGTGCCCGGCTTCCCGAAACGGGAGCCATTTTACGACGTCTTTGCGCCTACCATGATTTCTTCTGCCCGGACCCTGCCCTGGCTTTTCCTCTGCGCCACCGCGCTTCCGCTGCCGATGGCGGCGGACCCGGGCAGCCCGCCCCCGCACACGGCCGCTCCGGTTTCGGCCAAGTCCGAACCGCTGCCGCCGCGCCTCCCGGTTTTCGAATTCAAGCTCCAGGATTTTTCCGACGCGGACTACCATCGCGGAGTCGAGGATCTGATCAGCGAATACGAAAAGCGCCTCGGCCACCGGATCGCGCCCGGCGCCAAGCACAAGGTGGGATTGAAGATCTACGCGGACTCCGGTCCGGGACTGGCAACGCCTTTCCCGCTGGTGCGCGCCGTCATCGCGGTGTTGCAGGAACGCGGGTACCAGCCGGGACAAATATTTCTCGTTGGCCTGAATCCGCTCCGCCTGCGCCTGACGGGTTTCCTGCCGTCGTTTGCCACGGGCGAGACGCCGTTCCCGGGACACCCGCTCTACGTGCTCGAGTCGGGAAAATTCTACGATCCCTCGTGGTTCTACGACAGCCCGCTGCCGTCGCGCTTTGACCCCATTTCGAACGATCGCGCCGTCGAGCAGGCGGCGAAGGGCAAGAACACGACGACGACCGAGGAGGACCGCAAGAGCTTCCTCGCCACGCCGCTTTTCCTCGACGCGGATTTCTGGATCAACCTGCCGGTCTACACGGACCATCCGGTCCTCGGCATCAACGGCGCGCTCGTGAACGCCACGCTGTGGAACGCGAGTAACACCTATCGCTTTTTCAAGAGCCCGGCGACGGCGCCGGCGGCGGTGGCGGAGATGGCGGCCATCCCCGAACTCCGGGAGGGCTGGGCGCTCACGATCACCAGCCTGCAGCTCTACCAGTTCATCGGCGGACCCTATTTCAACTCGCTCTACACGGTTTCCGAACCGCGCCTGTGGATGAGTGCCGACCCGGTGGTCCTCGACGCGCTGATGCTCGAGCGCCTGAACGCGGCGCGCAAGAAGACCGGCTTCGACCCGATTGATTCGGAAGAAGCGCGCATGCTCGACTTTGCCGCGCAACTCGGCGTCGGCTCACGTGACACCACCAAGGTGCCGTGGGTTGAGGTGGGGCCGTAGCAGAAGCTGAGCGCGGAGAGCTGAGAGCTGAGCGCGGTAGGGGCCGATGTCCTCTGTAAGGACCGGAGACATGGGTGACAGGTGTTCGGAGACATGGGTAACACCATGGGATGCCGTGGTGCACCCATACCCCCATGTCCCAACGACTCGAGTTTGTGCTTCTCGCCCACCAACGAGCGCTCGCT
>DASZXI010000014.1:0-14687 GCA_035545955.1 Candidatus Didemnitutus sp.
CACCTCGCCCGTAAGCTCACCGCTCGGCTCACTCTCCAAGACTAAAAAACCCTTCGCCACGCCAACCCCGAGTGTTACCCATGTCTCCGGTCTGAGTGTTACCCTTGTCTTCGGTCCAAACAGAGGACATCGATCCCTACCGTCTCGCTCCTGCTCTCAGGCTTCCGCTCCGCAGCACTTCTTGAATTTCTTGCCGCTTCCGCACGGACACGGATCGTTGCGTCCGACCTTGGGCGATTCACGGCGGACGGTCTTGCCGGGCTGGTCCAGCTGGCCGGCGTAAACCCAGCGTCCCTCCTCGCGATTGAAAAGCGCGGCTTCCACATGTTCGTGGTCCTGTCCCTCGGCGCGAAACTTGGCCGAGAACTCCACCGCACCGGCGTCGTCCTGCTCGCCGCCCTTTTCGGTGCGGAGAATGGTGAGACCGAGCCACTCGGAAGTCTCAGCCCATTGTTTGGCGGAGTCGGCGGAGAAATCCTTCCGCTGGGCGACGCTGAGGGTGCGTTCGAGATGAGCGATGTCGTGCTTCACGTAGGCCGTGTAGCGCGAGCGCATCAGCGCCTCGGCCGTGGGCGCGGGCGTGCCGGCGAGGATCGGGCCGCAGCATTCTTCAAAGGACCGGCCGGAGCCGCAGGGACAGTTGCTCATGGGAACGGGCATCCAAGCGTGGCCGGCGGGAGTTTGGCAAGCCGCTCCTCGAGGCGACGCCGTGGAATTTCCTTTCCGGGCGCGGATCTTTTCCTGCCCGGCATGCTCAGGTCTTCGCCCGAACCGCCGCCGATTCTCCGAAGTCGTACCCCGGGAATTCGAAGTCGTCCTTCATCTCGTGTCCGACCGTGATGTCCGCCACCCACGGGATCTTGAAGAGGTTCATCACGATATTGCGGACATGCAGCCCTAGTGCGGTCCGCGGAGCGAACTGCCCGGCCAGCCGTCTCGCGCCAACCTGCTTCCGCAATACAAACTCCGCGAAGCGCCGCTCGTACTCCGCAAAGGCGGGGTGATGGTCGCCGCCCGCCTGCGCCAGCTCCCCCGCGAGGAGATAGGCGGATGCCATGCCGATCCCTGCTCCCTCGCCGGCGAGCAGTGACACGCAGCCCGCCGCGTCGCCCACCAACCCTACCCGGCCCCGGCTCCAGCGAGCCTCGCCCGCCACCGGCTCCATCCGGATCTGGCTCACCCGGTCGAAGTACAGCTCATCGCATCGGTCCAGTTGGGCGAGGATTTCCTCACATTCCCAGCCCTTCCCGCCGAATTCACCGTGCAAGACGGCCTTCTGCTCCCCGAGGGTTTTCGCGGATGCCCGGGCGCCGTCCTCGTCCGCAAAGACAAAAAGAAACATCGTGCGATCGCCTCGCATCGGAAAGCGCGCGATCTGGCGCCCGACTTGCGTGAACATCACGTAGACAAGCTCATCCCGCGGCCGGTAGCCGTGTACTTCGAAGGCCGCCACGCCGAAGCCGAGAAATCTTTCAAACCGGCTTTCCGGGCCGAACACCAGCTCCCGCACCCGCGAGTGCAATCCGTCGGCGCCCACCACAAGGTCGAACCGGCGGTTGCGTCCGCTCGCGAAGCGCACGTGCACACCTTTCTCATCCTGCTCCAGCCGATCGATGCTGTCGTCAAACCACATCTCGACCTTTCCCCTGATGAGGCCATGAATTGCCTCCGCCAGATCCCCTCGCGGCAGGCTCACGTAGCGGCCGCCGGTCGTGCGATTGAAAACCTCGGCGCCAAAAGAGGCCACTTTCCGGCCGCGGGCATTCACGACATGGACTTCCCGCACCATGTATCCTCGCCGCGTCAACTCGTCCCGCAGACCCATGCGTTCCGCCACCTCGTAACCGATGCCCCAGAAATCGATCATGTAGCCGCCCGTCCGGAATTCCGGCGCGCGTTCGACGATCGTCGGCTCAAAACCCGCTTGTTCCAGCCAGTATCCGAGCGTGGGCCCGGCGATCCCGGCACCGGAAATCAATACTTTCATCCACCAGCGTAGGCGCGCCTCCGGCCTTGCGCCATTGGGTGATCGCCCGCCCTCCGGGCCCCAGGGAAACCCTCGACAGCAGGAGCAATCCGGCGGAGGGCGATCAGACGGGAGCGGCGTGGGCTTCGCTTCGGATTCTGAGGTTTATCCTCGTTGAGGATAACGAGGACCCCCTTGGCAGCACCGAACTTTACTGTCCCGGCGGCCTGCGCGAGCCCCCGGCATTGGCGGTCGATTGCGACAGATCCTGATGATTTCCGTCGCCGTTTTGTCGCGACGCGAATTCCTGCCGCGCCCGGGTCATCAACATCTGCAAGCGGACCATCAATCGACGACTTATCGTTTCGACGCGTTCCGGCGGATACTGCTCCCGAGGCGTGAGGTTCAGTGCAAAGCATGTTGAGTCGCGACCGGCGGATATGGAGGAGCCTGCGTAGACATAGCCCGCAAGGTTGGAAACCGCTGCTTTGAATTCCTCAAAGGAGTGCTGTCCGCCTACTGTTCCGTAAACGAGATGGGGAAATTCCGTGTCGTCCACCGCGACTTTGGTCAGCGTCCAGCCAGACTGGGAGGCCACCTGATGAAACGCCCGCAGGATTCCCTCCGGGGTGAATCGCGGGTCCAGGTTCGACGGCGGCGGAACGGCCTTTCCCAGGTACTCGACGAGTGCATCGGGGGAGGAAGTCGTCGGCCCGCCGGTCCGGGAGAACGCCGACCACGCCTTTGTCCGCAGGACGGTGGCTTCGACCCCGCGCTCTCCAAAATAGATGCACCCATGCTCACGCCCACCGATGTAGAAGGAAAGGTGGGTCCAGCCGTCGTGTGCGAGTGTCATGCTGAGCGTGAAAGGGCCTGACCCGCGGCTCACCGACACCATTTGACCCGGCAGGATGGGACTGGAGGTCGATGGCTTTTTGGTGGTGACCGACAGGAACACCATTGCGCCATCGGCCGAGGCCAGAACGAAGCGACCCTGGACCACGTAATGCCCGCCACTCTCCAGATGCGGCCGGTCGCCGGTCACGGACAGGATTTCGATCCCGTCGCCGGGCGCGAATTCCGACACGCCCGCTTCGACCGGGATCGGGCAAACGGATTCTGACGGGGCAGAGCTAGCGAGGGCGCTGGCGGCCAGCGCGCCGAGGGCGATCACGAGGGATGAGACGGCTTCCATTTTCATCGGAGGACTGGTCAGGGGCTGCCGCGGCATTCGACGCGGTCAGTGACGACTTCGTCGACGATCCGGCCATCGGCAATGCGCAGGACATGGGACTGTGTTTCGTAGGGCAAATCGACGGTCGCGTCGGACGGCGTGGACCTTACGTCCATTGGCGTTTTCCACAGAAGAAAAATGGCCGCCAAGGCGAGAAGGAATGCGCTGCAAGCGAGGGCCGGGGTCCGGTAGCGCGCCGCGATGCGTGACCAGGTCACCCGCCACGATGAATTGGGCGCGGCGGCGAGGATACGGTCGGCCAGGTGGCGATCGGCGATTACTCCGCGCACCTCCGCGTGAAGTTCGGCGCGCAGACGGGTGCCGAATTCGCGTTCCCGCTGCAGGGCGCGGGTGCAGGCGTCGCAGCGGGTCTGGTGCTCCCGGACGGCGTCCATGCGTTCGGCGCTGAGCGTGCCGTCCAGATACTCATACAGATCCTCTTCGAATTGTTGGCAGTTCATGGCCAGTCGGGGTGAGTGCCCTCAGTGGCAAAAAGGTTCATCTCGCCGGGCAGTCGCTTTTCGAGCGCCCGCACGGCATAGTGCAGGCGCGACTTTACGGTTCCAAGCGAGGCGCCCGTTTGGGCCGCGATTTCCTGCAGGCGACAATCCTCATAGTAGCGCAGGACGATCACCTCCCGGTGCTCCGGCGAGAGCGCCTGCAGCGCCCGGAGCAATTGTCCCGACCGATATTCCCGATCGCCGGCCGGCGCGACGAATTGATCGCCCGCCCTATTCTGGACCGATTCATTGTCGAGGACGAGACGCCTGCGCCGGCGCCAGTATTTCCGGCTTAGATTGAGGAGGATTCCATGCAGCCAGGTGTACACGGTGCTCTCCCGGCGAAAGGATTGGCGGGATTCAAAGGCGGCCAGGAATGTGTCCTGCACCAGGTCCTCGGCTTCCGCCCGGTCCCCGCAAAGCAGGTACGCGGAGCGCAGCAGTCGCTCGCCGTACGCGTCGATCCATTCGCGCAGCTCCGCGCTGGCCGAATGACTCTCGCTGTCGGGCATGGTTGTCTGTGCCACGAGCGCGAAAAAGGTTCAATCCGTCGTGGAGAGCCGGCGTGCGATCTGGTGGGGCGCCCCGAACCGATTTCCCCGCGGGCTGACCGAGAAAAGATCAGAGCTACCGGCGGGCCCAGTTTCGCGATTCACCCGAAGACCGGTGCGAGAAACGGTCCCGCCCCCACCGCGGTTCGTTATCCGGTCGCATTCCCCTTGACAGTCGATGGGAAGCGCCTACCTATCGAATGTCGATGGGAGAGAACTCATTTCCTCATGCCAAAAATTGATTTGCTGCAGGGAACGCTGGACATGCTCATCTTGCGCGTGCTCAGCGGGGGCGAACTCCACGGCTGGGGCATTGCCGACCGGATCCAGATCCTTTCGAAAAGCGTGCTCAGCGTGGGCGAGGGCTCGCTGTATCCGGCCCTCTACCGGCTGCAGGACCAGGGCTGGATCGAGTCCGAATGGGGTGCGTCCGACAACAATCGGAAGGCGAAGTTTTATCGGCTGACGCGCGCGGGACGAAAGCAGCTCGAGGTGGAGCGCGAAAACTGGCTGCGCCTCACGGGAGCCATTGCGGCGATCATGGAAGCGTCTTGAAACCATGAATTTCATCGCCGGATTTTTTCAGCGGGTGCGGGTCCAGCGCCGCAAACGCCAGCTCGAGGCCGACATGACCGAGGAGATCCGCCTGCATCTCGAGCAGCGGACGGAGGAGCATCGGCGCTCGGGCCTCTCGCCGGAGGAAGCCCGGTTCGCGGCGTTGCGACAATTCGGAGGCGTCGATCAAGTGAAGGAAGTGTGTCGCGACCAACGCTCCTGGGCCTGGCTGGAGCAAATGGCCCAGCACGTGCGCGTGAGCATCCGCCTTTTTGCCAAGACTCCGGGATTCACCCTGACCGCGCTGGCCACGCTCGCACTCTGCCTCGGGGCGAACCTGACCATCTTTGCGGTCGTCGATTCGATTCTCATCCGTCCGCTGCCGTTTCCCGATTCGGGCCGGCTGGTGACGCTCTATTATGTCTACCCGAAGCTCCCGAGCGCGACGAGTGGCGCCTCCCTCACGAACTACTACGAACGCCGGGGCAAGATTCCCGCGCTCGCTTCGCTGGCGGAGGTAACGTTCGGCACCACCGTCGCGGGCGAGCCCGGCGCCACGACCATCGAGGGGCTCGGCCGGATCACCTCGGAGTTCTTCGCCACCCTCGGCGTGAAGCCGTTTCTCGGCCGGGCGTTCACGGACGCCGAAATGACTTACCAGAGTGATCACGAGGCGATGATAAGCTTCGAATACTGGCAAAGTCGCTATGCCGGAGATCCGGCGGTGCTGGGACGTTCGATCCGGATCGACGGAATCGCCCGGACGATTGTTGGAGTCCTGCCGCGGGATTTTCGCTTCCTCGCGTCCGCCCCGCCGATCTACATGCCGCTTTCCTCGGAGGAAGGTGAGCGGAACATCGGAGCGAGGCACTCCGTCGGAAAGATCCTTTTTGGTCGTCTGGCGGAAGGAGCCACCCGGGCGGAGGCGCAGGCCCAGATCGACGCACTGGATGCGGTGCTGGCGCCGCTGTTTCCGGACGCCAAGGTTGTCGCGGACGCGGGCTGTCGGACGGTGGTCGCCAGTCTGCACGACGATGCGGTCACCGCGGTGCGCCCCGTACTGCTGCTGTTGCAGGCCGCGGCGATTTTCCTGCTCCTCATCGGGGGCATCAATCTCACGAATCTCCTCCTGATTCGCGCCAGCGGGAGGGCTCGCGAGGTGGGAATCCGGCAGGCATTGGGCGCCAGCCGAGGCCACGTGATCCGGGAGACGTTGACCGAAACCATTCTCCTGACCGTGCTCGGAGCATTTCTCGGTTTGGGGGTCGGAGCGGGAGGCATCAGGCTGCTGGCGGCGCTTGGGGCGAAACAGCTTCCGCTCGGCACGCCGATCGCGCTCGATGGGCGCGTGGCGATGGTGGCTCTGCTGGTGGCGGTTGTTGCCGGGGTTGCCTTCGGCCTGCCCATAGTCTGGCTCAATCTCCGTCACCGTCTGGCCGTCGCGCTGCAGTCCGAGTCGCGCGGCAGCACGGCGGCCCGCGCCACCCAGCACCTGCGTCACGGCTTCATCGTGGCGCAGATCGCCCTCGCATTCATTCTCCTCACCGGCGCCGGCCTGCTCGGATTGAGCCTGAAGCGGGCGATGGCGGTGTCGCCGGGCTTCACGGCGGAACAGGTCGTGGCGGGCCAGTTCAACCTGACCTGGTTCGGTTACCACGACGCCTCGACCTTCGGCGGATTTTTTGACCGCCTGCTGGAACGAAGCCGGTCCTTGCCCGGCGTCTCCGCGTTCGGTGTCGTCTCAAACGTGCCGGCGGGCGGCCCGCGGGATGGCGACGCCGTGACCGTACCGGGCTACCGGCCGAAGCCGGGCGAGTCGGTCTCCGTCCACGATGTCTATGCGGTGGCGGGGGACTACTTCGCGACCATGGAAATTCCGCTTCTGGCCGGCCGTCGTCTGAGGGCCGGAGACAGTGAGGGGCCGCTGGTCTGCGTCGTCGACGAGGCCTTTGCCCGCCACTATTGGCCGAACGGTGATGCCGTCGGGAAATCGCTTTATCGGGGAACGCAAATCGACAAGGACGACCGGCCGTTTACCATCGTGGGGGTCGTGGGCTCGGTCAAGCAGGGCGGACTCGGCGAGGGGCTGGCGCGGGGCGCCGTCTATTTTCCCTACAGCCGGATCTTCTTCCGCAATTTCTATCTCGTCGCGCGCACGAGTCTGGCGGCGGAATCGATCGGCCCGATGTTGCGCGGACTCCTGCGCGGCGTGGATCCCGACATGCCGCTGACCGATCTGCGGCCCATGGATGCGCGGATCGACGACAGTCTGGCCACGCGGCGTTCGCCGGCTCTGCTGGCGGCGGTGTTTGCCCTGACGGCGCTGCTGCTCGCGATCATCGGCCTTTATGGCGTCATGGCGTATTCCGTTTCCCAACGATCGAGCGAATTTGGCATTCGCATGGCGCTCGGGGCCCAGCGACGCGACGTCCTGCGCCTGGTTTTCGGCGAGGGTCTTCGTCTTACCCTGATCGGCCTTTCGATCGGAGTTTTCGCGGCCCTGTTGCTGACCGACACCATGTCGTCGCAACTATTCGAGGTTCAGGCCCGCGACCCGCGGGCCTTCGTCGGCATCGGGTTGCTTCTCGCCGGCGTCGCCTCGATTGCCTGTTTGCTGCCCGCGTTTCGGGCCACTCGCATCGATCCGGTGGTGGCCTTGCGCGCGGAATAGCCCGTCGGAATCGACTCAGCGTGTCTCCGCGACGTCCACTTCGAAGCGGTACAGCGCGAATCCGAGTGCGCGCGTTTCGCTGGCCGTCGGCGGGTCGGGCGGCGCGGGCAGACGGAGTTCGACGGTGGTGACTCCGGGCGCGAGATCGACTTGGGGCAGCTCGATTTTGCATTCCGACGGGTCGACGTCCGCCTTCGAGCACTCGACGCCACGGATCCAGACCTCCACGTGGCGGGAATGGGCGCTGCGCAGCTTGATCTTGATGGTCGCGTGCACGGGATAGGGATGCGGATTCGTCACGTCGACGCTGGCGCTGCCCTTTGACCAGACCCAATGCGCCCGCGAGTGGAGCACATGCTCGGGTTCGTGCCAGCCTTCGCCCAGAAACACGCGCACGAAAGACGGACTGGCGGTGTCGGCGAGCGAGTAGGTGCTGTCGACGACACGTGTGCCCGGCGCGGGAAGCTGCACCGCGATGATGCCTCCGTTCAAGTCCCATCGGCCGCGCAGCGGGGTGTCGAGGCGCGCCTCGTAGCTGTGCGTGGCGAAATATTGTTCCTTGCGGAGGAGAAAGCAGTTGGCCCACAGACGGGACCACATGTCCGGGATGATCACGTTTATCGACGTGAGGGTGGGCGACTGCTCGAGCGCCCGGATCTCGAGGAGCTCGCGGTCGACGATCAGGGTCGGCGACCGCATGGCGCGGAAGGTGGCGAAGTCCACGCGCCCTACGGCGATCGCCAGCGCGCCGATCGTTAGCCAGCAGAACGTGCGTTCGGCCAGGGACCGGCCCGCCAGCGTAAACCAGATGCACAGGGCCGGAAGAATTCCCGGGTAGAAGACGCTGAAAAGCTTGTACGCGAGGTAGCTCCGATTCGCGTCGTGACCCCAGTGAATCCCCATGAAATTCAAATAGCTGCTTCCGATGAGGGCGGGCACGGCGAGGCAAATGGCACCGTAGATGATCTGGCGGCGTTGCGTCCGGAAATTGAGTGCGGTGAGCAGGAGCCCGCTGCCCAGGAGCAGACCACCCGCCACGTGAAATATGGCACCCAGCGGATGGAGCAGCGGACCGCGCACCAGGCCAAGCCAGCCTTCCGGCCACAGAAAGGGAATCGGCCAGCCTTCGTCGTGCTTCTTGAAGACCGCAAAGCGTTCGACGATGCTGTCGACCCGGGGCGCGAAGAGAAATGCGGCGGCCGTGAGCGGAGCGGCGATCCACAGAAGCCACCGCCAGAAGCGGTGCACCTGACGCGTGGCGAGGGCGAGTCCGCCGGCGAACGCGACCGCGGGCGCCAGGCAGACGACGACGATGAAGGTGTAGCTCCCGAGGATGAGGGCAAAGGCGACCGTCAGGATGCCCAGAAAAGGCCAGCCGGTCCGCGGTCCGTTGCCGAAACGCCAGAGATTCCACGCCGCCCAGGTCAGCACGGCGATGCCCTGGGCCGCGAGCAACTGCGCCAGGGCGGTTTGCTCGACCGCGTACCAGTTGATCGGACTGAAGGCGAAGAGCAGGGCGATGCCCAGGCTCACCCACCGGCCGAGATGCAGGAGATCCCGGGAGATCACAAAAACGACCGGCACGGAGCCCGCGAGGAACACCGCCGCCAGCACCGCGATGATCTCGTGCGGGGCGCAGCCGAAGATCGTGCCGTTGAGGGCGATGATCGCGCACGGCGTGAAATGCATCAGCCGGAGATAGAAGTCGAAGAACGTGTCCACCGACATCACGCGGGTGACCTCGGTCAGCCCGAGAAAACCCATCCGATCCGAGCGGGCGAATTCCATGAAGGCGCGGGCGCCGCCGGCGTAGTCGGCGGCATCGCAGCTGCCGAGCGATCCGGTGGTCAAGCCATGGTAGCTGGCGGCGTAGGGACTGATCAGCGCGACGAGGCAGACGAGCGAAAGCGCGAGAGTGCCGGCGGTTCGCTTCAGGTCGCGGATCAGATTTTCCAGATTCGCGCGGCGCAGTGCGACGGCGAACAGCAGCGCCGGAATGATTTCCGTGAACGGACCATAGGAGTTTGTCCCGGGGAGGTTCAGGTAGGCGGCGATCCACACCACCATCGACTGCAACGTGAGTCCGCAGGTGAGCGCGAAGATCGGCCAGAGTCGGCGCCACGGACGCGGCGTGACCCACCACGCCAGACCTGTGCCCCAAAACAGCGCGTGCGCCCAGGCGGCGATCGCCAGGAGATAGAACAGCATGATGGGGCGATTATGCCGCCCGCCGGGAGGAGGAATGCATGAGGCAACCCCCGGGCGGGGTGAGATCCGGGGGCTGGTGCGGTGTTTCGATGCCGCCGATTTCAGGCCGCGGCGGCGCCAAAAATGTCACCAGAACGTGGATACATTTTCCACCGCTCGGCCGCCAAGCCAAATCACGTCCAATTCACGTAAGCTCTAGCCCTACGGCATTCGACCTCCAGCATTCACGGGAAGGAGGGCGATGGCTGGTTGTCGGCGAGAAATTGATCCTTGGATTTCAGTTCGGCTTTGACCTTTGAGGGTGCCCAGATCGCCGAGTGTCCTGCGATGAATTGGGTTGTTGTGGGCATTTCGTGTATCCACGCTGCGCGAACCAATGACCGGTTCGCACCAGCGGGAACTAGATCCGAAGCTCCTCGGACGTGGATTTGTCGCCCTGCTTCTGGTCCTGCTGCTCGCGGGCTGTGCGCAAAGCGGATCGATGGTTTCCGATGATGTCGACCCGGCGACCGGCGGCTTGCGTCGCACGAACTACTCCAAGTACTTCGACGCCGGCGTCTGGATCATTCCCGGGAAGCTGGGGCTGAGCGTGGTCATCGACAACGACACACCTTTGTCGCGGCAAATGTTTGGCAGTCTTCAAGGCACCGACGCCGACGGCGTCGGCAAGGTGACCCTGTATTTCTGGAACCTGGATTCTCCCCAACTTGCAGCTCATGCGCTCGAGATTCGGCATCACGACTCGGTTCTAAGCTCGAAGGGCGATGTCACGATCGGCCCCGGCCCGTACGCGCGCACGGGCTTTGTCGCAGGGAACGTCCCGTTTTTCGCATACGCCACCGAGCTCAAATTCGATGTCGCGCTGGAAATAAACGGCACTCCCTGGAGGCAGACCGTAGTCGTGCAGCGTCGGACTTTCTCGGAGCTGAGGCGCTATTTCGGACCGAACGGAACGCCTCCCTATCCCTGGTACGCCCCCGAATATGCTCAGAAAACGGTGCCGGGAAAGAATTGAGGCGATTCAGCGGTCAGACTGCGGCACCAGCGGGTCAGTTGGCATGGGGCCGAAACGGCACCCGAGTGGATTTGGGTGCTGGTGTGAAAGATGCCCTCCTTCGCCAAGGCTACGGAGGGCAATTTTCTTTCCGATTCGGAAAGAAAATTGGTGGAGGTGAGGGGAGTTGAACCCCTGTGCCCCGGGCCTTTGCACGCCGCATCTACCGGTATAGCGTCGCTTTGATCTCGCAGGCGGGGACGCTTCGACGCGCGCTTCCCCGCCCACCAGCCGTGGTTGAAGATACCACGGTGACGTCACGACGGCCGTCACCGCTATTCCTGCTGTCGACGCTCCTATCCGCTAGCAGGTGTCACGGTAGGAGCGTGGCGGCATTAAGCCGCCAGGGGCATTTCTTCGTAGGTGCCGTTTATTGGTTTCGAAGGGGGATTAACGAGAGGCCTTCGGCTCTCGATCGGCAGCGGCGCACTCCAACCAAGGGTCGAATCCGGAACACCCCCAAAATGGGAAAGACTGAAGAGCTGAAGCTAAGTGACGAGTGACGAGTGACGAGTGACGAGTGACGAGTGACGAGTGACGAGTGACGAGTGACGAGTGACGAGTGACGAGTGACGAGTGACGAGTGACGAGTGACGAGTGACGAGTGACGAAACTGTCCTCAGCGCCCTAGCGGATTCGTTCTCTGGCTTAAAGCTTTCGGCTTATCGCTTAGAGCTTAGAGCTTAGAGCTTAGAGCTTAGAGCTTAGAGCTTAGAGCTTAGAGCTTAGAGTACGCGAATCAAAGAACGGGAGGGTTACATTGTTCGCTGGCGCGACAAACGCAAGCGCCGCCACGGCCGAATGCGCTTACTCCGTTTGGACTACCGGGGCTAGTTTGACGGTGTCATATTCTTCGCCGACACTCTCTGCCTCTGCCCCATGTCCGCATCGTCCGAAGCACCGAAAACCGAGGAGTCGAAATCCGTCATCGATCTCTCGAAGATGAACGAGGGCCAGCGCGCCGCGATGCAGGTCACGGAGGCCGCCCGCGAAAGCCACGACGATCCGAGCTTCGCGGCGCACCTGTTTATGGGCCGCTGGCGCCCCCACAAGATTTATCCGTCGACCGAATTGCCGCCGGACGAAAAGGCGCGCGCCGACAAGTTTCTCACGGATCTGGGTGCGTTCCTGTCGACCGAAGTCGACCCGGATCTCATCGATCGCATTGGCGAAATTCCGCCCGAGGTGCGTGCGGGACTGGCGAAACTCGGCGCCTACGGCATCAAGGTGCCGGTCGAATACGGCGGCCTCGGCTTCTCCCAGACGACCTATTGCCGCGCCTGCACGCTGATCGCCAGCCACTGCATGAACCTGTTCGCGCACCTGTCGGTGCACCAGTCGGTCGGTGTCGCCCAACCGGTCATGCTCTTCGGCACCGACGAACAGAAGCGACGTTTCCTGCCGCGCGTGGCGGCGGGCGAATTGTCGGCGTTTGCCCTGACGGAGTCGGGCGTCGGCTCGGATCCGGGCCGGCTGACCGTGGAAGCGAAGCCCGACGGTGATGATTTCGTGATCAACGGCGAGAAGCTGTGGTGCTCCAACGGCACCGAGGCGAAGCTCCTGATCGTGGCCGTCAAGACGCCGCCGAAAATCGTCAACGGCAAGCCGCGCACGCAGATCACCACCTTCATCGTCGAAAAATCCTCGCCCGGCCTGGAAGTCGTGCATCGCAGCCAGTTCATGGGCCTGCACGCGTTGTACAATGGCGTGATCCGCTTCACGAACGTCCGCGTACCGCGCGCCAACATCGTCGACGGCGAGGGCCGCGGGCTGAAGGTGGCGCTGTCGACGCTCAACTCGGGGCGGCTGTCGATTCCGGCCTCGTCGCTCGGCATGGCGAAGAAATCGCTGATGATCGCGCGCGAGTGGGGTCACGACCGCATCCAGTGGGGCGCGCCGATCGGACGCCACGCCGCCATCGCGGAAAAGATCCGGCGCATCGCCGCACACGCGTTTGCGCTCGAGGCGATGCTGTTCGTGACGTCACGAATCGTGGATCGCGACAAGCATGCGGACATCCGGCTCGAGGCGGCGATGTGCAAGATCTGGGGCACGGAAAAGGCGTGGAACTGCATCGACGACGTCATGCAGATCCGTGGTGGCCGCGGCTACGAGAACGTGGAGTCGTTGCGCGCCCGCGGGGAAAAAGCCTATCCGGTGGAGCGGATGTTTCGCGACAACCGCGTGTCCATGATTTTCGAAGGGTCGTCCGAGGTATTGCGGCTGTTCGTCATGCGCGAGGCGCTGGATCCCCACCTCAAGATCGCCGGCATCGCGCTGAACACGGAACGGCCGTGGGGCGAGCGGCTGAAGAGCGCGCTGCGCGCCGCGGGATTTTACGCATGGTGGTATCCGCGGCAATGGCTGCCGTTCGGCAGCGGTGCGCCCTCCGACATGCATCCGCACCTGGCGGCGCATTTCAGCGCCGTCAGCCGGCAGTCACGCCGACTGGCCCGCACCTTGTTCCATCAGATGGTCCGCTTCGGTCCGAAGCTCGAGAAGCGCCAGCTATTGCTGAACCGGATCGCCGACATCGGCTCCGACCTGTTCGCGCTGGCGGCGACCTGCGTCTATGCGCAGAAGCGGATCAATGACGGGGAAGCGGCCGAGAATATTCTCAACGTGGTCGACGATTTTCACGCGCAGGCCAGCGCGCGCATCCGGCAGAATTATGCCGGCGTGGCGCGCAACTCCGACGAGCGCGGATACGCGCTCGCGCAGGAGGTCGTCGACGGAAGGCACCGGTGGCTCGAGGATGGGATTGTCTGAAGTGACGAGTGGCGGGTGACGGGTGACGAGAGAGTGTGAAGGGTGAGCAGTGAGAGGATGGAAGAGTGAGCGGTTGGGCTCGATGTCCTCATCTGGCCGTTGATGTAGGGCGGGGTCGCCGAACCCCGCCGAGGTGGGGCGCGACCTCCGGGCGCGCATGAGCCGTGGCGCTCGATTTTTGGCGCGGCAGTGAACCGGCCCGGAGGTCGCGCACCACGTTGGCGGCATTCGGACCTTCGACAGGCTCAGGTCAGGCGATGCCGCCCTACAACGATTCCCGAAACGCCTTCACCACCGGCCAGTCAGCCGCGGCCAGATCATATTTTTCGAATTCGGCGGGCGCGATCCATGCGATCTCCGTATGTTCGTGCGCGGTGGGCTCGGGCGAGCCGTACGCGAGCTTGCACACGAAAGGAATCATGCGGATCACGACAGTCTGGTAGTCGTGGAGAAATGGCGGCAACACGCGCGCGAGTTCGATGACGCATCCGAGTTCCTCGCGAATCTCGCGGGCGATGGCCACGGCGGGATTCTCATTTGGCTCGACCTTTCCGCCGGCAAATTCCCACTTCAGCGCCATCAACTTTCCGGGCGGGCGACGGGCGAGCAGGACTTGCCCGTCCCGGACGATGACGGCACACACGACGGGAACAGGAGGTTTGGCGGACATGGCGAAGGTCGCAGGATAAACGGGTTAGGTCGAAAGGGCAATGGGGTGACGCAGACCTGCAACTTTCCGCGGGCAGCGGTGTTCTTCAGGCATGAACACTTTCCTCAAGATTCTCCTGGTGGTTGCCCTGACGATTGTCGCGCTGAAGTTCAGCCCGATTCTGCTCTGCGGTGCGCTGGTCGGTTTGCTCATCGCCACGGTGCTCGGTGCCGTCGGCCTTTCGCTCCTGGCGGTCCTGCTCGCGGTGCTCGTCGGCCTCGCGATCGCGCTGTCGCCGATCTGGGTGCCGGTGCTGGTCGTGATCGGAATCGTCAGCCTTTGCCGTTCGCCGAAGCAGGCGGTTACGGCGTGAAGGTAGTGACGAGTAAGCAGTGAGCGGTTGGCAGTGAGCGGTGCGCCGAATGTGTCGAGTCCTGGCTAAAAGTTGACACCCTTGTGTTGATGGTTGTTTGAAGAAAAGTATTTTTGGGATGGGGTGCAGGGGAAGGGGCGTAGCTCCTTCCCCGCCC
>DASZXI010000015.1:0-16799 GCA_035545955.1 Candidatus Didemnitutus sp.
AGCGAGCGCTCGTTGGTGGGCGAGAAGCACAAACTCGAGTCGTTGGGACATGGGGGTATGGGTGCACCACGGCATCCCATGGTGTTACCCATGTCTCCGAACACCTGTCACCCATGTCTCCGGTCCTTACAGAGGACATCGATCCCTACCCGGCCTTGTTTTCGCGGTAGGGCCCGATGTCCCGATCGGGCCGCCAAAAACGAGCCGCCTACGTCATCATGGCGATCGTCACGGGTGCTAGATTTCAATACCCGTCCCAATGGCCACACCCTCGGGGCGTGCGAGGTCGGATGCTCTGACGATAATATAGGGCATCTGGTCCATTTCTAACCTCAGTCGCGGCATGGTACTTGGCCGAATGTCGTCATCTTGCACCTCGAGATAGAACTGAAGCGGATAGTTGTTGTCGGCAACCGAGGCCGGAATCGCCGCAAAGTAAATTGTGCCGTCGGACCGCTTCTCGCCGCGCATCAGCGTCGACTGCCAGATTTCCGCCTGGTTCATCGACCGAAAATAAATGATCACACTACGAAATTGGCCTCCGCGATCGGTCAGCCTGATCTCGATTGATTGACCTGCCTTTGTTCTCCGCACCTCCAGCGGACCCGGCACGACTGCGGGACGAAAAATCGAACGCGTCAGCAAATCCAATTTGTGCGCCGCAGCCGACGGCCCGGCAGAACTCGAGATCGGCTTCCTCGCCATTACCTCGATATCGCGATCGATGGCCGCCAGCCGGTCTGCCCAATGGCCGCGCTGGAACCAACCTTCACCGTAGGAAACATCGGCAACGTAGACCGGTATCGTGATCTCGATGACCTGCCGCCAGTGTTCGCGTGCACTACGGTATGCCTTCAGTGCCTGGGCGAGCGTATCGGCACCTCCTTCGATCTGATACAACGCATACCAGGACGCGGCAGTGAGCTTCTCGCCAAAAAAACGGCCGAGCCCGATCACAGTTTCAACATCGATGGCCAGGCGTCGAAGCGCCGCGTTCTCACCCGATGTTCGTTTCGCTTTTCGCAGGGCATCTTCAGCTCCGCTCGCCAGCCGATGAAGCCACTGCGCTACTTCAGTTGGAGGATGTCGGCTGTCGAGTTTGTCGGTCACCACGCTGGCGACAAACTCCTCCACCGTGGAGAATAGCTGCGGATCTAGCGGGCTCACTGTGCCAAACCGCCGTGGCTTCGGGGTGTCGGTGTAAGGCTCCGGCGTCTCGGACTCGTCCGCGATCGCCATGTTCACGTACATCTCGGGCCAGTAGTTGTTGTTGGCCGCCGAGGGGCAATGCGCCGTCGTTACCAGTGGCAGGATCCGGCTGGCCAGCGAGAGGGCCTTGCCGGCACTTTCCGCCGCGGCGCCATAGTCCTTTCTCAATTGACGGTCCCAGATTTCGGGGGCCGTCTGCGGATTGTAGAAACAGCGACCCCACAACCGGTGCGTGTATCGATACTTTTCGAAGTCGCCGCCGGTCGCGCGCAAGGTCAGGTCGCGATAACCGTCGCGTCCGCCGGGATGTCCCGACCCCTTGCGACCCTTGAACGACAACGGATCGAAGATTTCGCACCCCTTGACGTCGCACAGGCTCGAGACGCGTCCGTACGCCGCCGCAAAAACGGGGTCGCCCCACAGCAGCACGCGCTGCGTGCCGGGCCAGATCCGGTGCACGACGGAATATTTGCGGTCCTCGCGCAACAGGTCGCCATAACCGTAGCGCAGGAAACTGCGCGCGCCCTCACTCTGCGTGAACAGGCCCTTGCCCGGCTTTCCCGTGGGGCGCTCGGTGGGGCGGATCGCCGCCTGCAGGTACGGCAGACCCATGTGCTCGGCCCAGAATTTCGGCGAGATGGTCAGCGGCGAGCCGCAGGCGAGCGCCGCATCGATCGTCGGCTGATCCATGCCCTTCGCGTGCAGGTCGAGCGGCACGCGCTTTCCGCCGCGCTGACAGCCATCGAATATCGTCCGCCACAATCCGTAACTGCCCTCCGGCACGCCGCTCTCGCCATGAATGCGCAGCGTGATGCCGGTGATGTTCGGACATGCCTCCAGCACGCGGGTGAGCGCATCGCGGCAATAAGGCGCGTGCGTTTCCGGGGTCAGTCCTTCGATCACATGATTGGCCGACGGACTGTCGATCCAGCGGTAGGCATGCGTCCACAGACCCAACTGAAAATCCAGACCTTGCGCCGCGGCCTCGTCGCTGATCCACCGCAGCATCGCGAGATTCGCGTCGCGCTCGGCGTCCGGCAGATGGGTCGCGCGCACCGGGTAGCCGGGCACATCGACCAGAAACGGATACGCGAAATAAAAATAGGTGTCGCGCAGTCCGATCGGCTGGTCGTAGCCGAGCCCAAAGCCGAGGCTGAAGCGATTGAAACGGTTCGCCGCGAGCAAACCGAAATAGCCGCGCCAGAAGTCGCGGTCGTTGAACCAGCCCTTGTCCTCGACGTCGCTCGCAAACAGCCGGATCACGCTGCGCACCTGGTTGGGCGGACTCTCCCGCACCGGCTGCAAGGGACGCAACGCCTGAGTCGAATCGATGCCCAGGGCCACGGCATCCGCCACCTCGGTGAGCGCATACATCAGACCGCGCGCATCGCTCCCGCTGATCCAGAGCACGTCGCGGCCATCAAGCTTTCCCGGTACGATCGCGAGGCTCTCGGGAGCGGTCGCGGGAGCAGCGTCCGCCGGACGGCCAAACGCACCGCCAGGTCCCGCCGCCAGCAGACAAAAGTCGGCACCCTCTGCCAGTTTGATGCTGTTCGTTATCCTCAGGCGCAGGCCGCGCTGTGTGATCGCCTGCCCAAGCAATTCGAGCGCCCATTTGACCGATGGAGCCCCGACGACCGGATCATCGGTCGGATACACCAAGGCCACGACCTTGTCCTCCAGCGTGGCGGCGCGTCCCACCACGCCATACAAGGCGGCAAAGGCAACGGCCGCGCCGGACTGTTGCAGAAATTCGCGGCGGTTCATGATTTCGAATCGGCGTCCACTTCGGCGATGGCCGCCAAGTCCTGGAGGAAAGGCAGTCGATTCTGAAGGCGCAAAACGTCTCGCTCCTCGAATTCCCCGCTCTCCTCCTCGTAACGAACAACTCCGTCAGCCAGTTCAATGCCGAATCGGTGACCGACCGCACCCGACGCGAGCAGCTCCTTCAACTGATCCAGAATCTCCGGCACCAGTGCCGCGCGAAGGTACTCCGGATTGTTGGTATGCCAGATACATGTCCTGTCGATCGCGTCGTCGCCCACCTCCATCCGTTTACCCGCCCACAACTCATCGAGCACGGATGTTATCCCATCGGCTCTGAGGCTGAAAGTGAGCGAACCCGCGGACGCCGACCTAACCTCCACAACCCGGCGATAGGGGGTGTACCGGGTGTTGCCGTCCGTAGAGTAAAAAAGCACCTGTCGCCCTCCAAAGTTCCCCGATACGTTGCGCGATTTTTCGTCGTAGTTCAGCTCCAGTGCCTCCGCGAGAAGCTTGAAGTATCCTGCCCTGATTCGGTTTTGGCTGGCTTTAATCCATGAGAAAAGTCCCACCATGGGTGCCACGGTGCACAGGACAAAAATGACGACGCCCACTCGAGAATGGAGTCACATTCCCGGTCCAATCGCGAATGTTTTTCCGCACCTCGGGACCGGGAGGAACTCCCGGGGCTTCTGCTACCGCACATGCCTCCGACTGACTCGCCTTATTCGTGCCGTCCCTTGAAGGTCAGCTCGGCCACGCCGCTTTTGTCGAGTCCACCAAGGCCAAGCGCGACCATGCGGTCGAATTGCGACTTGGTGGCCGCGGCCAGCGGCAGGGAAATTCCGCAATCCTCGCCGAGCTTGAGCGCGATGCCCGAATCCTTGGCCGCGTGGGCCGCGGAAAAATAGCAGTCGTGCGACCGGTTTTGCATATCCTCGCCATCGGTCCGCAACACCTGCGAATTCGCGCCGGTCAGCGCAAACACGTCGCGCAGCATCCCGAGGTCGAGCCCGAGCGCGGCCCCGAGGCCCAGTCCTTCCGCAAGGCCCGCCGTGTTGATGTTCATCACCATGTTGACGAGCGCCTTCACCTGCGCCGCG
This sequence comes from Candidatus Didemnitutus sp., assembly GCA_035545955.1. Classification (GTDB taxonomy): domain Bacteria; phylum Verrucomicrobiota; class Verrucomicrobiia; order Opitutales; family Opitutaceae; genus Didemnitutus. The sequence goes on from DASZXI010000015.1 coordinate 4,077, forward strand.
CGACCCGCCGGACCGACGTAGCGCAGGGCGCTGCTCAACTTGCGCAGAACCGTTTCCACGCGCTCGAAAACCGCCGGTTCGCCTCCGCACATGAGAAACAGAGTGCCGTTGCGCGCCTGCGGGATTGACGAAGCCATGCATCCCTCGAGCGAGGATGCGCCGGCCTTTTTGGCGCGCCGCTCAACCTCGACGTGCGTCGCCGGCGTGATCGTGGCACAATTCACGAAGATCCGGCCCGCTGCGCCGGCCAGAAGGGAATCGCCCGTCTCGCCAAAAACGCCGAGTTGCGCCGCGTCGTCCGTCACCACCGTGAAAACAATGTCCGCCGCCGCGGTCACATCCGCCAGCCGCGCCGCGCGCAAGGCTCCTAGTTCCTCCGCCAGCGCCGAAGCCGCGGTCACGTTGAGGTCGTACAACGCCGTGACCGGATAACCGCAGTCCTTGAGGCGGCGCGCCATGTTCGACCCCATGCGCCCGACGCCCACAAATCCAATTTTCTCGTGCATGTCGGCAACGTACGCCTTCCCGCGCAATCTTCAACCCGGGTTGTCAGGCACCGGTCACTATCTTGAACCACGGAGGCACGGAGATCTTTGCCCATGGACTTCCGATCACAAATTGCGTGTGGACCGCTCACGGCTCGCCGTTCCCTGCTTACTGTTCCTGGCCGCGGATTTTCGCCCAATAGTTTGCCATCCATACTCGCTTCTCGCTCCACGGTTCTCGCTCCTACCGCTCACTTTCCCCTGATCACCGAGATATAATCATCCACCACCTGCTCGAGCACCGGGAGCGGCACGTTGCCCGCGCGCAATACGACGTTATGGAATTCCTTCAGCGAAAACTTGTCGCCGAGTTCCTTCTTTGCCTTCGCGCGCACCTCGAGAATCTTCAACATGCCCATCTTGTACGAACACGCCTGTCCGGGCCACACAACGTAGCGCTCGACCTCCGCGGGACGGATTCCGTAGTCGATCGCCTGCTGGCGCGTCCAGTGCATGGAGTGAATGCCCGTGTCGACCACCAGGCGGCGGGCCCGGAAAAGTTCGGCGTCGAGCTGGCCGAGGTGTCCCTTGATGTCGCCCTCATACCAGCCGTTTTCCGCCGCGAGATTCTCCGCATACAGCGCCCATCCCTCGCCGTGCGCGGAGACGAATCCGAACACGCCATCGCGGCGGAAGCGCGGCAGTCCTTCCATCTCCTGCTGCAGCGCGATCTGGAAATGGTGGCCGGGAACGCCCTCGTGATAAACCAGTGTCCGCATCTGCGCGATCTCGTAGGTCGGACCCGGCAACGGCGCCCAGAAAATGCCCGGACGCGTGCCGTCCTTCGCCGGCGAGGTGTAGTGTGCCGCCGCGGTTTTTTCCGTGAAGGGCGGTTCACGCTCGACCCTGATCGGAGCCTTCGGGCGAATATCGAACAGCAATGCGGCGCGTTTTTCGGCGTCACGGAGAATTCCGTCGAATTGCGCGAGGAGCATCGGACGCGGGTCGGGATCCGCCGGCGGCTGCGAATCGTGCTCCAGCTTTTCCATGCGGTCCTTGATCGATCCGTCGACGTAACCGAGCTGTTTCAGCAGGCCGTCCATTTCGCCCTCGATCCGGGTGACCTCCTTCAAGCCGATCTGGTGAATCTGGTCGGCCGTGTAGTCGGTCGTGGTCAGGCGGTGGAGCGAATCGGCGTAGGCGAGATCGCCATGCGGAAGGCGCCAGACACCCGCATCGTCGTTCGTCCGGGGCAGTTCCTCCTGCAGCAACGCCTCGGCGCGATGAAATGCGGGAAACACGTTCTGCGCGACGATGGCTTGCGCGTCGGAAGCAAACTTCGCCCGCTCGGCCTCGGTGAGCTCCTTGACCGACGCCATACGCTTCTGCAGCGACGTCACGAGCACGTTGGCCGACGGTCCGCCGGCGAAGAACCGCTCAAACTGGCCGAGCGAGGAATTGACGATGAACCTCGGCATCAGGAATCCCCGGCCGGCCGCGTCCTTCGCCTGGGCGATGCCTTCGTCGATCTGCCCTTCGACTTCACCGAGCCGGGCGAGGTAGTTCTCGACGTCCCGGCGGTTCCGGATCGGGTGCGTCTGGCTGAGGAAATTCACCAGCCGCACGTGCAGCCCGCTGAACTGGTTGAAGACGAAATTGAAATCGTGAAAGCGCTCACTCTCCGCCGCCTCCTTCAGATGCCACTCGAGCATTTCCGCGGAAATCTTTTGCTGCGGCGACAGCTTCGAGCGGTCGAACCTCGACAATTCGTCGAGGCTCCGCTGCGCCAGTGCCACCCGGGCTTCCCGCGCCTCGCGGGTGAAGGACGTGAGCTGCCGGTCCATCGCGTCCTGCTCCGGCCCGGTGAAATACTGCGAACTGGTGGCGAACTGCGGATTGCGCCGTACCCACGCGCTCGAAATGTCATCCACCCATCGATCGAATTCAGGATCCGGCTTATTGGCGGCGATCGCGCCGGCGGCGAGGGTCAAGGCGAAGACAGGGGCAAGCAGGGTACGGAAGAACATGAAAGAATCATTGTCATGGGTGCCGATCTTGTCGAGCGGCCAGCGACGAAGCGCGTTTCCCGGACCGCCCGGATGCACAATGGACCGTCGGAATGAACTCCGACTGTCCCGTGACAAACGCTCCGACATCGGGCATGATGCCAATTGCCAATGCCTGTCGATCTCGACACCTACCTTGCCCGCATCGGATTTGGCGGCCCCCTGCGGGCCGACCTCGCCACGCTCGGCGCGTTGTCGTCGGCTCACGCGCGTGCGATCCCTTTTGAAAATCTCGACGTGCTTCTCGGCCGCGGCATCCGCCTGGAAGTTTCCTCGCTGGAGCGGAAGCTCGTGCATGACCGCCGGGGCGGATATTGCTTTGAGCAAAACGGACTGCTGCTCGAGGTCCTGCGGCAAATCGGGTTTGCCGCGACGCCATTGAGCGCGCGCGTTCGACTGCAACGGGCGCGTGATTTCATTCCGCCGCGCACGCACCTGTTCCTGCGCGTCGACCTCGATGGCGCGAGCTGGCTCGCCGACGTCGGCATCGGCAGTTTCTCGCTCACCGCACCGATTCGCCTGCTGACCGACCTCGAACAGCCGACACCGCACGAAACGCGCCGGCTCGTCCGCGAAGGACCGCTGTGGTTTCACCAGGTGCGCCTCGCGGGAGTCTGGCAGGATGTTTACGATTTCACCCTCGAGGAGATGCCGCCGATCGATCGCGAATTGGCCAACTGGTACACGAGCACGCATCCCGATTCGAAGTTTCGGCAAAATCTGTCCGTCGCCCGGGCGGACACCGATGGCCGGCGGCGATCACTGCTCAACCGCGAGTTCACCCGGCGCGACGCCACCGGCCGCGGCGAAACCACGATGCTCTCCTCACCTGCCGAGCTCCGCCAATGCCTCGCAGAGAATTTCGGCCTGAATTTTCCCGCCGACACCGAGTTTCAGTGCGCGGGCCTGGTGTGGTGAAGCACCGGAAATTCGACGCTCATGAAATGTCCCACCTGTGGCGGTGAAATGATCCGGAAGAGCCCGGCCCGCCTTTTGTTCGTGGGGCTGGTGTTCCTTCTGGCCGCGGTCTTGATCGGACTCCGGCTGGGACACTGGTGGCCCGCTTTCCTTTTCGGTCCGGTCGGGGCCTATCTCGTGGTCTGGGCCACACTCGGCCGGGCGGCGTGGTGCCGGAACTGCAAAAAATTCAGCGTCGTGAAGCCGGAATAGGGCCGGCGACCGAACACCTCTGCCCGTTGCCCAAGCGCGGCGGGCCCGGCGGTCCCGCCCCACCCTTTCAGGCTACATAGTAAACCGCTGCGGGAATTTCCGAATCGGCTCTATGCGCCGCCCGCCGGAACCGCCCGCTCCGGCCAGTGCTGCTTCACATAACGCGGGCCTTCGTCGAGGACGGCCTGGATGAGGGGCGTCGGAGCGCCGCGCCACAGGATCGCGATCTCGATCGACTCGAATCCAGGCAGCGGCAACAGGCGCACGTTGCGGTCGCGGATGACTCCCGGCATGTCGACACTCACGCCGATCCCGTAACCGTTCGCCACGTAGCGCGTGATCAGCTCGAGCGAACTGGCCTCGATCGCCACCGGCCAGTCGATCTTCAGGCGCTTCAGGTTGCGCTGGAAGATTCGACTCGCGATTTCCGCCGCGGGCAGGCTGATCAGCGGTTCGTCGACAAGTCCGCGGTCCCACAGTTCGCGCGCCGCCTTGATCTTCGCCGAACGTGGCACGAGCAGGACCAGCGGCACCCGCAGCAGCCGGAGGAAGTTGAGCTTGGCCGGCGGCCGGCTTTCCAGCGGCGTGATCGCCAGGTCGATCTCGCGGTCGATCAACCACGATTCCATCTCAGGCTGAAATCCGGAGCGCAGGCTCAACCGCAACTTCGGTTCCCGCTCGCGCAGCCGATTGATCACGGCCGGGAGGTGATCGCGCAGCACGAGTTCCGAGGCGCCGATGCGCAAATGCGGCGCGGTGCGGCGTCCAATTCGCTCCTTGATGCCGTCAAGTTGATCGAAGAATGGCGCCACGAATGCCTGCAGCTCCTCGCCCGCCGGCGTCAGCTTGAAGGGCATGCGCTCAAACAGCTTCACGCCGAGATCCTGCTCCAGCAGGAGAATCTGGCTGCTAACTGCCGGCTGCTGGATGCCGTAGGGCATGTGACGCACCGCCCGGCTGATGCCGCCATGCCGGGCGACGTAGTGAAAGAGTTCGAGGTGGTGAATGTTCATGCCGCGGCCCAATCCATCACCCCGGCCCGTCGGTCGCAACGTCGTTTGACGCGGAATGAATCCTGGCCGGCGACGATCGTGCCCGCGCCCGGATTGGCCTCATTCCGCCGCCAATCGCCTCCACCAATAGGTCCCATCAAGTTTATCGATTAACGCCTTCGGCGCCGTTTCCGGTATGCTGAGGCCATGAACTTCAGCCCGGACACCCCAGCTGCCCCGACGCCCCGTTTGTCGGATTGCCCGCCCGACGGAACCGCCCCAGCGTCCGGCGATGGGTTCGGGCCGCCCAAGCACACTCCCGTGACCTCAAAGCGCAACTATCCCCTCCTGCTCGCCGGGCAGTTTCTCGGCGCGTTCGGCGACAACTTCCTGCTCAAGGCCCTGCTCGGGCCGCTGACCTACCAGTTGCTCGATCACCAGATCACCGAGCAGCAGGTCAGCGCCCTCAATTCGCGCTTCAGCGCGGTGTTTTTCGTCCCCTTCATCCTGCTCGCGCCGCTCGCCGGGTGGCTGAACGACCGCATGCCGAAGACGTCCTGGTTGTTCGGCGGCAACCTCATCAAGGTCATCGGCACCGTCATCGGTCTGGCCGGCGCCCTGCTCCACCGCTCCGACTTTCACGCCAGCCTCGCCTGGCAGACGATCGGTTATGCGGTCGTCGGCATCGGCGCCTGTGTGTATTCGCCCGCCAAATACGGAATCCTGCCCGAAATCGTGCCCCCCGACCGCCTGGTCAAGGCCAACGGCACGGTCGAGATGCTCACCCTCGTCGCCATCGTCGGCGGGATCGGCGGCGGCGCCGCGCTCTATGACCACGTGCGCTCCCTGCCGCTGGTGTACGTCGTGTCGCTCCTCCTCTACGTGGCCGCGCTGGTGCTCAACGGACTCATGCTGCGCACGCCACACAATCCGGCGGCGACGCTCGGCCACAGCCTCCGCGAGTTTGGCGGTTCGCTCGCCAGTCTCGTGCGGCATCCGCGCCTCGGTCGCATTCTGCTCGGCAGCGGACTGTTCTGGTTCGCCGGCTCGATCCTGCGCAGCAACATGCAGGGCTGGGGCCTCGAGGTTTTCCAGACGGCCGGCCTGGCGGCGGAGAGCATCTCCAACGTGAAGCTCAACCTGCTGCTGCTGGCGCTGACCTCCGGCATCGTTGGCGGCAGCCTGCTCGCCGGCCAGCTGCATCGCGTGGGCGATCTCCGCTGGACGCGGCGCTACGGATTTTTCGTGGCGGTCGGCGTCGCGATGCTCGGATTGCTCGGCGGCCGCTTCGGTCTCGTTCCCGCGGTCGCCGGTCTCGTGGTCACCGGCCTGTTTTCCGGGCTGCTGCTGGTTCCGCTCAATGCCGCGCTGCAGCACGAGAGCGACCCGACCAAGCTCGGCAAAACCATCGCGATTCAGAACTTCACGGACTACTTCGCGATGCTGTTCGGCGCCGGCTTCCTCTTCGCGCTGGCGCAGTTCGGCCTCGCGCCGACCAGCGTCTTCGTCGCCCTGGCCGCCACCCTCGCGGTCATCGCCCTGGCCCTGCGCACGCCGGCCCTGCGCTCCTCCGTCCCTTCGTCATGAAAGCCCTCGCCCGCCTTCTCCTGCGCTTCTGCTTCGGCTTCAAGGCCGAGGGCACCGAGTCCCTGCACACGCCGGGTCCCGTGCTGCTCGTCCCGAATCACACCTCGTGGCTCGACTGGCTTTTTCTCTATGCCGTGCTCGACAACGACTGGAAGTTCGTCACCTCCAGCACGACGGCCAACTCGAACTGGATCCTGCGCCGCGTCATGATGAACCGCCGCACCTTTCCGGTCGACCAGACTTCGCCCTACGCCGTGCGCGACATGGCGGGTTACCTCGAGAAGGGCGGGCGACTGGTTCTGTTTGCCGAGGGACGCCTTTCGCTCACGGGGAGCCTGATGAAAATCTACGACGGCACGGGCTTCCTCGTCCGCCGCACCAACGCCAAGGTCATCACCTGCTACCTGCGCGGCGCCAACCGGCTGCGTTTCGTCCGGCATCACGGCTGGCGCAAATGGTTTCCCCGCGTCAGCGCGCATTTCAGCCCGCCGCGCACCGCCCCCGATCCCGGCGAGGTTTCGGCGGCGACGGCCCGGCAGCGGCTGGCCACCTGGCTACGCGACGAGCTCGTACGCCAGCAATTCGAAGTCGAGATGGCGCACGGGCCGCGCAGCGTGCTCGCGGCCGTCGGCGAAACCGCCCGCAACATCCCGGGCCGCGTCGCACTCGAGGATGTCACTTTTCAACAGCTGACCTATCGCCGGCTGATGACAGCCTCCGACGTGCTGGCCGCGCAATGGCGCCGTCTCATCGAGCCCGGCACCGGCGGCCGCATCGGCGTGCTGCTGCCCAACGTCAACAGCCAGCCCGCCACGCTGCTCGGCCTCTGGCAGGCGGGGATGGTCCCTGCGATGCTCAACTATTCGACGGGCGCGACCACGTTGCTCCAGTGCGCGCAGCTCGCCGGCCTGCGCTGCGTCGTGACTTCCCGCGCTTTCCTGCCCAAGGCGCGGCTCGACCCGGCGGTGCTGACGCAGGGCGGGCTCAAGCTGATTTACCTCGAGGACATCGCCGCCGGAATTTCCCGGATTGGCCGCACCTGGGCCTTCGCGCGCAATCTGTTCGCCGCCGGCAAACGCGCCCGGCGCTCCCGGCTGTCGCTCGACGATACCGCGGTGATCCTCTTCACCAGCGGGTCCGAGGGCGTGCCGAAAGGCGTCGAACTGACGCATCGGAACCTGATGGCGAACCTCCGTCAGGCGGCCGCGGTGATCGACGTCACGGACGACGACCGTTTCTTCAATGCGCTGCCCTTGTTCCACAGTTTCGGGCTCACCGGCGGCACGCTGTTTCCGCTCGTGCGCGGGTGCTATACCTTTCTTTACCCGTCGCCGCTGCACTATCGCGTGGTGCCCGCCCTCGTCTACGACCACGCCTGCACCGTCCTGCTCGGCACCAATACCTTTCTCAACGGTTACGCGCGCAAGGCTCACGCCTACGATTTCAATTCCGTGCGCACCCTCATTGCCGGCGCGGAAAAGGTGCAGACCGTCACCTTCGAAACCTGGGCGCAGCGTTTCGGCGTGCGCATCCTCGAGGGTTACGGCGCCACGGAATGCAGCCCGATGGTCAGTCTCAACACGCGCATGGAGCCCGGCAGCGGTACCGCCGGCCGGCTCGTGCCCGGCATGGAAGCGCGGATCGAGCAGGTCGATGGCGTCGACGATGGCGGCCGGCTGTTCGTCCGCGGTCCAAATGTGATGAAGGGCTACCTCAATCCCGCCGCGAACGCGAAGTTTCAGGCGCAGGGCGGCTGGTACGATACCGGAGATATTGTGCAGCTCGATGCCGACGGCTACCTGCACATTCGCGGACGCCTGAAGCGCTTCGCGAAGATCAGCGGCGAGATGGTCAGCCTGACCGCCGTCGAGGACGCCGTCGCCGGCCCGTGGCCGCAACATGGCGTGCGCTGCCAGGTCGCGGTGATCGCCGTGCCCGACGATGACAAGGGCGAGAAGCTCGTCGCGGTCACGAACGAGCCGCGGCTCACCCTGCCCGAGATCCGCGCCGCCGTGCGCGCGAAAGGCCTCAGCAATCTTTGCGCCCCGCGGGAGCTCCGCGTGGTGCGCTCCATTCCCAAGCTCGGCACGGGTAAGACGGATCACCGCGCGCTGCTGCGCCTGCTCGAGGAGGCGCCCGTCGCAACAACGATTTCTTCCTGACTTCAACCCTCCCATGAATGCTCTCATCCTCACTCCTCCGCGTCCGCGTCTCATTCCGCTCAGCCTGAAGCTGGCCTACACCGCCTTTCTCGCGGTCATGATTCCGGTGTACTGGCTCAATTACGGCCCGACCAATTTCCTGTACTTCTGCGACGTCGCCCTGCTGCTGACGCTCGTGGGCATCTGGACCGAATCTCCGCTGCTGATTTCGCTGCCGAGCGTCGGCATCCTGCTGCCCCAGTTGCTGTGGTGCGTCGACTTTCTCTTCGGCCTGGCGGGCGGCCACCTGACCGGCATGACCGACTACATGTTCGACCCGCACCGTTCGCTCTTCCTGCGCGGCCTCTCGTTGTTCCACGGCTGGCTCCCTCTGCTGCTCTTGCTCCTGGTCCGCCGCGTGGGCTACGACCGGCGGGCTTTCCGCGGCTGGACGCTCATCTCCGCCGCGCTTTGTCTGGTCTCGTTTTTCTTCCTGCCCGCCGCCGGCGCCCCGCTGCCCAATCCGCAGGTTCCGCGCAACATCAACTACGTTTTCGGATTCGACGACGCACGCCCACAATCCTGGCTGCCGCCGCTCGCGTACCTCGGCGTCTGGATCACGCTGCTCGTCGGCATCGTTTTCGCACCCACCCACTGGCTGCTCACCAAGTTTTGCCCGCCTGCCTCCCGTCCGTCCTCGCGCTGAGCGCCAAGGCCACCCGCACCCGTCGTTTCGCCATGGAATCCGCCACCCTGCCCAGGTCGCCTCGCGTCATCGGCCTTCGCCCTCCGGGTCGGGCGCTCACCTGCGTACTCGAGATCGCCTCCGAAGCCGATCGCGCCCAGGTGGCCGCGCTGCGGCACGACGTCTATGCCCGCGAGCTCGGCCAGCATCCGGTCAACGCGACCGGAAGGCTGGGCGACGGCCTCGACGCCTACAACATCGTCCTGGTGGCACGCATGGGCGGCGCCGTGGCGGGATTCGTCAGCCTTACGCCGCCGCGCTGCCCGGCCTATTCCATCGACAAGTATTTCCCGCGGGCCGATCTCCCGTTTTCGGTCGATGATTCGCTTTTCGAGGTCCGTTTGCTGACCGTTCTGCCGGAGCACCGCGGCAGCGAAATCGCCCTGCTGCTCATGTACGCGGCGCTGCGTTGGGTCGAGTCGCACGGCGGCACACACGTGGCCGCCATCGGTCGCCGCGAAGTCGTGCCACTGTACGAACGCGTGGGCCTGCGCCCGATGGGCCTTTCCGCCCGCAGCGGAGCGGTCACGTACGATTTGCTGCACGCGACGGCAACCCAGCTGCGCGCGCAGGCCGTCCGTCTGGCCGATTTGTTTGGCCGGCTGGAACGCCATATTCACTGGCGCCTTTCTTTTCCCTTTCGCCAACCGGCCGGCTGCTTTCACGGCGGTGCTTTCTTTGCGGCCGTGGGTGAGGATTTTCAGCGACTCGAACGCCGTCACGAAATCATCAACGCCGACGTCCTCGATGCGTGGTTCGATCCGGCGCCGGGCGTGCTCCGGACGCTGCAGGCGGAAATGCCCTGGCTCCTGCGGACGTCTCCGCCGACGGCGTGCGCCGGCCTGGTGGAAACCATCGCCCGCACCCGCGGGGTGTTGCCGGCGAATATTCTTCCTGGCGCCGGTTCGTCCGATCTGATCTTCCGGGCCTTCACCTCGTGGCTCACCCCGCGCTCCCGCGTGTTGATCCTCGATCCGACCTACGGCGAGTACGCGCACGTCCTCGAACACGTGGTGGGTTGTCGCGTCGATCGCCTGCCGCTGGATCGGGCCGCGAATTTCGCGGTCGAGCCTGCCCGCCTGGAGGCGGCGTTTGCCGACGGCTACGACCTGATCGTGTTGGTGAACCCGAACAGCCCGACCGGCCGCCATCTGCCGCGCGCCACCCTCGAGTTGATGGTCGGCGGTTTGCCCCCGGGCACGCGTCTGTGGATCGACGAGACCTATGTGGAGTATGCCGGCGCCGGCCAGTCGATGGAACAGTTCGCGGCCCAGTCGGAAAACATCGTGGTGTGCAAATCCATGTCCAAGGTCTATGCCCTTAGCGGCGCCCGCGTCGCCTATCTGTGCGCCGGTCGTCACCAGCTGGAAGCCTTGCGGGCGATCACGCCGCCGTGGGTCGTCGGATTGCCGAGCCAGGTCGCCGCCGTGCGCGCGCTGCAGGACCCGGCTTACTATGCCGGACGTTATCGTGAAACGGCCCTGGCACGCGAAATTCTCGCGACTGGATTGCGCGGATTGGGTTGGGACGTTCTCCCCGGCATCGCCAACTTTCTGTTGTGCCATCTGCCGGCATCTGGACCCGACGCGGCGACGGTCGTGGCTCGCGCCGCCGCGCGCGGCTTGTTCATCCGGAATGCCGCCACGATGGGTGCCCGATTGGGCCCCCACGCCGTGCGCGTGGCGGTCAAGGATCCGGCAACCAATCGCCGCATGATCGAAATTCTGCACGATGCGGCTGACCTGCGCTGATGCGAGCGCACCGTATCCCCGACGTCGCCACAGTCCGGCCTTGTCCGGTCGGCGAATTTCACTAGTCCTCAAACGATGAGCACACCCCCTGCCGGCGCGGGCGAGCCCCTCGCGCTTCGTCTTGTCCGTGGAATTCTCGCTCTCGCCCTGGCCCTGGCCGTCACGTTGATCGTCGCGCTGATCGTCCTCGGGTGCATGACCTCCGCCCGCCAGATTTTCGAGCCGCTCTTCACGAGCGAGCGCGGCACCGCGCGCGGGGCGATGGTGGTGGCCGTGCTTTTCCTGATCCTGCTGCCCGCCCTGCTGCTCTTCTGGCCGTTCGTCCGCCGGCTGGTGCGCGGCTCGACTCCGGCCGCCACCGGCTCCGGTCCGCGCGGGGCCGAGCGCCGCGGGCGCTTCCGCTGGCTGGGCTGGCCGATGCTGCTGACCGGCTGGGTGATCGTTCTTCCCGTCCTTCTCTGGCTGGCCTCGGACGATGCGACCATTCACCAGCCCATCACCATCGAGGAATTCTCGCCGGGATTTCCCGGCGCCGACCGCAGCTTCGCCGTCCTGATGCAGTTTTCGCACCTGCATCCGAGTCCGGAGGCCGCGGCGCTCGCGGCCGCCCATCTTGAAGTGACGGATTTCAAGGCCAATCCCTCGGATGCCGCGCCGTGGACCGCCTTTGTGGCGGAGCATCGTGCCGGACTCGAGCAGGACTGGAAAACCCTCGAGCCCCAGCGTCGCTGGCTCGATGCCCTCGCTGCCTTCGACCGCATCGGCGACCTGACACCGCCCGATCTCCAGGCCGACTCCGTCGCGCTGCAATCCTGGCGTACTCTGGGTTACCATCTTTGCGCGATCGCCACCCTGCAGGCGTTGGACGGACACGGCGACGACGCCGTCGCCACGCTGGTTCCGCTGCTCGACGTCAATCGCAAGCTGCCCCTCACCTCCCGCACTCTGCTGCGGACCATGATGGCTGAGGTCATGGAACGACTGGCTCTTCAGACGGCCACCCTCATCCTCGATCGCTCGACCGTTTCCGCACCGGCCCGCGAAAAACTGGCGAATGCTCTCGGCGCGGAAAATCCCGCGATCGAGGCGCGACGCCTTGTCATGGTCGACTTCGTCCAATTCGCGCCGATCGCGTTCTCCCTGCGACTCGGTGACGCCGTCGCCCCGGCCGAGGGCGCGGGCAGCATTCTGCGCGTGCCGCTCAACCTGGTGGGCGTGTTCGTCATCAACCCGCATGCCACGATGAACCTGTATGGCGATCACGTGCGTGAACTCGCCGCGCTCGCGGAGGCGCGACAGCTTCCTCAGCTCGCCACGAAGGGAAAGGATTTCGCGGATCAGGTCATTCATCGCACCGGCATCAAGAACCTCGGGGGACGCTGGCTGATGGACCTGTCGCTGCCCGCCTTCGGCCGCGCGATCGAGATCCACTGGCAAAACGCGGACCTGCGCGCGACCCTGCGCCAGCGGTTGGCAGCGAAGGCGTGAGGCGCGCCAAGGGGTAAGACGTAAGGTTTAAGGGGTAAGGTCCAAACCAATTACGAAGGACGATTGACGATCGACGATGGGTCGGACCGATTTTCGAATTTGGACTCCCGATTCTTGATTTCCGGAATGGCAGTGCGCGAAACAGTCGGCTAGAGCGCCGCTCTCGTCCTTCGTCCTTCGTCCTTCGTCCTTCGTCCTTCGTCCTTCGTCCTTCGTCCTTCGTCCTTCGTCCTTCGTCCTTCGTCCTTCGTCCTTCGTCCTTCGTCCTTCGTCCTTCGTCCTTCGTCCATGAAATACC
>DASZXI010000016.1:0-2858 GCA_035545955.1 Candidatus Didemnitutus sp.
AAATCCGGGGAAATGATTAGTAGCGAGCATCGAGTAGCGAGGAGCGAGCAGACAATCCAGCGACCCGTCGGCTCTCGCTCGGATTACACTCTCAAGAGCGCGCAAGGAGCGACGGGCGCAGCCCGGAAGCTCGTTGCGTCAGCCCTTTTTTCGCGTCCTCCGCGTGTTTCGCGGGAAGACTTCCGAGTTTCGTGGTCCGCGACTGAATCCGCTCCGTGCCCTCCCAAAAAGAACTTTCGTGCCGGTCCGCGGCCTTTGTGAGGGATCGGTCTTCGGTGTCCTCAGTGTATTCCGTGGGCAACCTTCAGCGGTCCGATGAGAACATCGGAACCTGCCCGGTCGACCGCTTGTTCGAAGATAAGACTTAGCGGCCCAGCAGGCTGCCGTGCGCCTTGAGCCAGCGCTCGGACTCGCGCCACCACGGACATACCTCGGCCACGCGCCCCCAGAATCGATCCGAGTGATTCATCTCCCGAAGGTGCATCAGTTCGTGATAAATGATGTAGTCGCGAACGGACTCGGGCGTCTGCACCAGACGCCAGTTGAGCGAAATCACTCCGCCCGCCGAACATGAACCCCAGCGCGTGCGCTGGTTCCGGACGCTCACCTGTTTGACCGGCATCCGGGTCTCCGCCGCGAGTTCCCAAGTCCGCGCCGGCAATTCGATCCGGGCGCGGCGCAGGAACTGTTTCTCCAACGCGGTACGCAAATCACCCTCAATCGAGGCCACGGAAAAGACGTCCGCCGCCAGGCATATTTGCGGGCGGTTCCCCGCCGCGGCCACGCGGATCTCCTGCGGTTCGCCGCGCCAGAGCACCTGGGTTCCCACCTGCCAGTTCGTCGGCAAAACCGGGCGGCGCGCCTGACGGGCCCGGGCCCGCTCCAGCCAGTCCTGGTGTTGTGCCACGAAATGTGCCGCCTCCCGCTCATTTCCGCGCATCGGGATCGTCGCCACCACCGTGCCGTCGTGGCGCAGGGTCAGGCGATAGTTCCGCGCCTGCCGGCTGCGGACAAAGGTCACGCGCGCCGATTCCAACGCCGCCGTTTCGCCAGGGTTCCTTTCCACGAGAGTAGCAACTAGAGGGGTCGACGGGCGAAATCCAATCGAATTCCCGGTTTCCTCATCCGGCGAACCCCCCGGATTGCTTTGATACAGCGGCTCACGACGGGATGCGAATTTGTATATCGATCCAAGGAAGCGCTTGCCACGCCGGGTCCCCGGACTAACGTAAATCCCTGCATGAGGGAGGCATCGCCTATTCACCAACCGCACCGGTCCCACCGGGCGTTTACGTTGGTGGAGATTTCCGTGGTGGTGACGCTGCTCGGCCTCCTCATCGCGATGGCCCTTCCCGCCTATCGCCATGTCACCATCCGGTCCAAAGCCGCCGCGGTGACCAACGACATCCGCGTGTTTTCGACGGCTTTCCAAACTTATAGCACCCAACACGGCGCGTGGCCAGCCACGGCCGGTCCGGGCGTGGTTCCGCCGGAAATTGCCGACGCCATCTCCGACAAGTTCAGCAAGCCGTCGCCGATCGGGGGAAATTACAAGTGGGACTACGATTCCACCAGCCCCGGCTTCCACGTCACCGCCTGCATTTCCATCGTCTCGACCGGCACCTCGCCGCTGACCGACGATCTCGAGCTCCTCGAGGCCGTCGACCAGACCTACGATGACGGCAACACGAGCACGGGCAACGTCCAGCTCAGCTCGACGAACGACCTGGTGTTCATCGTCGAACCATGAGCGGCCCGTATCGAGTCACACTCCTGCAGCTCAAGCCGGACCTCTCGGCGGTGGGCTCGCCGACGGACAAGCTCGACCTGGGCTCGCAATCGCTCGACGAGGTTTTTGCGCTGGCCGGCAAGCTGCAGAAGATCGACATCTCGGCGCATCCCAAGAGCGAGCCCGCGCTGCTGGTTTACCGCGGTGAGAAAGGTTGGCGCATCGTGGCCAATCGCGGCCTGCTGCGCGTGCACGAAAGCACCTCGTCGATCGATGATTATTGGACGGTCGATTCGCCCAAAGGCCTGGTCAATCTCCCGCCGTTCCGCCAAAGCAATTCCGCCACCTCCGGCACCCCGGGAACCTGGTCCGCCACCGCCAATCGCCCGAAAAAGCGCAGCGCGGTGCGCAGCGGCCTCGAGGTCGTCGGACTTCTGCTCCTGGGCGTCGTACTGATCGCGGTGGGTCTCTGGTACGGCATGCCGCACAAGCGCCTGAGCGATCTGCCGGGCAATGTGGTGGTCATCACCACCTCGCCGGAAAAGGAATCCCTCTTCAGCGCCGTCGCCGGCACCTATGCGACGGGCACGGGCAAGAAGCCCGGCGACGCGATCCTCGAGATCACGGCCGACGGCCATGTCTCGCTGAAATCGATCGGCAAGGACGGCAAGCCGATCAATCCGCCGCGCATCGATTCCGAACAGGCCAAGGCCGGCCGGCGCGATCAGGCGGCCTGCGTGGTCACATCCTTCGGCGTCGTCGCCGCCTCGGAACCGAACGCCGTCAAGGTCGGTCGCTTCCGCTGGCAGCGTACCTCGACGAACTGAGCGCTTGGTGGACCACTGGTGGAACCGGACTTCCGGGCCGGTCACTCGACAGAAGCACGTCAGGAGATCGCTGAGATGTAGCCGGGTCCGAAGGGCCCGGAATGCGCCCGCCACGGCGGCGATGAACCCGGGACACCGGGGTCAGACGCCCCCGGCTACACCGAACGCCGTTTCGAAATGGATCCGGCCCGCACTGGTGCACTGGGCATGAAATGCCGTCGCTACAGCGATTGAAATTAAGTCGTAGCCCTCTTCACCGCCCGACCGAAGAATGTCAGGAGATCGCCGAGATGTAGCCGGGT
>DASZXI010000017.1:0-117633 GCA_035545955.1 Candidatus Didemnitutus sp.
CTCCGAGACCCCGAAGCGGCTGGCCACCGACGCCCGCGAATCGTTGCCGTGGTCGTAGACCGCCAGGATCCGTTCGCGCAGATCCAAAGAGAGCGTTTTCATGCACTCAGGTTGAACCCTCCGGCAGAGAATACAAGCAAAAAACGGCTACACTATTAATTAATATGCTCTAGTGTCACGCTTACAGCTTAAAGCTACCGTCAGTTCTCCGGATGCCGGTCGATGTCGAGTTCGCGTGAGAGGCTTTTCGCGGCCGCGGGATCGATTTTCGACAACGCATTCACGACGTTGCCCAGGTCCTGCAGCTCCCCAATAAGATGGCGGTCCCGGTACTGCTCGTCGGCGCGCGACTGGGCGGAAGGCGTGAGGAGAGGAATGTTGAACCAGTTCAGCGCCCACTCGAGCGCGGTCAGCGAATTCTTGTAGTCCTTGTAGGCTTGCGCCTGCTTGCCGTCCTTGGTCAGCCACAACTCGTCACCCGGCGTCGTCGCCTTGTGCGTCACCTCAAACGTGGGCATCGTGATCAACGGATCATCGCTCAGCGGTGCAGGGCGGCCCACGGAAGAATCGACATCCTTCTTCCGTTCCTTGTCGGCGACACCCGGATCATACTTGGGCAACGCCGCACTGATTTCGGCATGACTTTTATCGGAAATCTGCGCCGAAGCGAGGACCGGGAGCGTCAAGGCAGCGGTCCATCCGATCAGGACTGTGAACCGTGACTTCATAACCTGAGATGACATCACAAAAGCCGCACTGTTCGACCAAAATCGCGATGCGAGTGGGGCAAACTGCTAATGGCGTGAGACTAAAATCAATGGCTAACCGTGATTGTCGGCGAGCGCGGCGACTTGTTTGCGCAGGCCGGGCCAGAGCGCCTCGGGAATTGACGGTCCGAGATGCTGGACGGTTTCCGATCCCAGCCGCGAGCCGATCGCTCCGGCCGCGGGAACGCCGAGACCGCGCAGATAGCCGTAGAGAAATCCCCCCGCCCAGGCGTCGCCCGCACCGGTGGTGTCGACTACCCGTTCCGCCTTTACCGGTGCGATGCGATGCACCTCCGCGCCCTTCGCAACCCAGGCGCCATCCTTCCCGATCTTGACCGCCCCGATTCCACCGAATCCGGCGATTCGCCGGGCCAGCACATCGAAGGCATCGTCCGATTGAAACAGCGTGCGGGCCTCGTCCTCGTTGGCAAAAACCACGTCCACACCCTGACGCAGCTGGTCCAGAATCCAGTCACGCGCGACGCCGACCACTTCGAACGAGGACAGTTCAAGGCTGATCGAGCAGCCCGCGGCGCGAGCCGTCCGGGCAACTTTTTCCGCGAGGGCCGGGTTGAAGAGCAAGTAGCCCTCGATGTGCGCGTGGCGGGCGCCGCGAAAATCCTCGGGCGTGATTTCCTCCGGCGAAAGCGTCATGGCCGCGCCGAGATGCGTGCGCATCGTGCGCTGTCCGTCGGGCGTCACCATCGAGAGGCAGCGGCCATTCGGAAGGTTCGTGCGTTTGAAGCGTGTGGCATCGCCGCCGGCCGAGGCGAAATTGTCGCGGTAGGCGGCGCCCGTGGTGTCGCCACCGGTTTTGCCGACAAAGGTGGTGCGCAGGCCGAGCCGGGTCACCACCATCACCGCGTTGGCCGCCGAGCCGCCCGGGGTCACGGCAATCTTGTCCCCCACGAGCGACAACAGGACTTCGATGTCCGGTTGATCGACCAGAACCATGCCGCCCTTGTCGCCCGCAACGTGCCGGGCCAGGAAGTCGTCGGTGACATGGGCCAGTAGGTCCATGATCGGATTTCCGATGCCGACCAGGTCAAAGGGCAGGGAAGGTTCAGTCATGGCCGAACTAGAGCAGTTGGAGTAACGCTATCGCCACAAAAAGGCACGATAAGTCACAAAAAACGAAGCGACCTTGGACTCGCCCGCCTCTAGGCGCTCATGAAATTCAACGAAGCGACAGCTTTTTGCGGCGACATCAGGGTTTGTTTCAGAGCGAAACGCCGAGGTTGGTGGCGAGAATGGGTTCCTCATCCACCTCCACGACAATCGAATAGTCGCCCGGCTGCTCAAATCTCAGGTTGTGCAGCTCGTTGATCAGATTGATCCGGTGCAAGGGGCTTTGCGACTCGAACTGGCGCCGGATCAGCTCGCCGGGATTTGCCGGATCCAGCCCCATCGATATCTTGATGGTATGCATGCCCGGCTGAACATCCGTCAGGGTGAGAAACCACACCATCCGCGGGTGTATGACGGGGAAAGCGCGCGCCTTGATGTTGGAGAAAACCCCCAGAATCGTGTGCTTTCCCGAGGCGGGATCGAGGTGGACGGCATCGCACGTCAGCCAGACCAGAAGTTGCGGTTTCGAGGGCACGTCAGGGCAACATGCGCTCCGAACCGGCGCGCTGGCAAAGCTTTTTCTTGTGTCTGGAAAACGCGCCCGATTTAACGCAAGCCGATGAAGTATATTTTCGTCACCGGCGGGGTGGTTTCATCGTTGGGCAAGGGCCTCACGGCAGGCGCCTTGGGCGCCCTGCTCGAGATGCGCGGCCTCACGGTCCGGATCCAGAAATTCGATCCGTATCTCAACGTCGACCCGGGCACCATGAGCCCGTATCAGCACGGCGAAGTCTACGTGCTCGATGACGGCGCCGAGACCGACCTCGATCTCGGCCACTACGAACGCTTCACCTCCGGAAAACTTTCGCGCCTCAACAGCCTCACCTCCGGCCAGATTTATGAGGCCGTGATCGCGAAGGAGCGCCGTGGCGATTATCTCGGCAAGACCGTGCAGGTGATTCCGCACGTCACGAACGAGATCAAGGCGCGCATCTACAAGGGCGGAAAGGGCGTCGATGTTTTGATCACCGAGATCGGCGGCACCACGGGTGACATCGAAGGTCTGCCGTTCCTCGAGGCGATGCGACAGTTCGCGCTCGAGGTCGGTCCGAAGGATTGCGTTTTCATCCACGTCACGCTGGTGCCGTTCCTGCAGGCCGCGGGCGAACTCAAGACCAAGCCCACCCAGCAAAGCGTCGCGAAGCTCCGCGAGATCGGCATTCAACCGCACATCCTGGCCTGTCGCTGCGAAAAGCCCCTGACGCCCGAGATGCGCGAAAAGCTTTCGATGTTCTGCAATGTGCCGGTCAAGGCGGTGATCGAGGAAATGGACGTCGAGTCCTCGATCTACGAGCTGCCGCTCATGCTGCAGAAGGAAGGGCTCGACCAGCAGGTGTGCGATCTCCTCGGCGTGAAGGCGAAACCGAGCGTGCACAACGACTGGGCCGAGGTCGTGCGGCGCATCAAGTCACCGCGGCACCACGTGCGCATCGGCGTCATCGGAAAATACATCGAACTCCAGGACGCCTACAAGTCGGTCTACGAGTCGCTGAGCCACGCGGGTTTTGCCAATCACGCGAAGGTGGAGATCGTGCGCGTCGATGCCGAGGAGCTCACGAACGCGCCGGGCCTGGCGCAGCTGAAGAAGCTGGACGGCATTCTCGTGCCGGGCGGCTTTGGCGACCGCGGCATCGAGGGCAAGATCGCGGCCGCGCGTTACGCGCGCGAGCACCGCATTCCGTATTTTGGTCTTTGTCTCGGCATGCAGGTGGCGGTGATCGAATTCGCCCGGGATGTGCTCAAGCTGAAGGGAGCGAATTCCGCCGAGTTCGACGTCAATTCCCCGCATCCGGTCATCGCGCTAATGGACGAACAGCGCAACGTGGTGCTCAAGGGCGGCACGATGCGGCTGGGCGCGTACGAATGTCGCCTGAAGGCCGGCACGCTTGCGCGCAAGGCCTACGGACGCGAAACGGTTTCCGAACGCCACCGGCACCGCTACGAGGTCAACAACGACTACGTCTCTGCGCTGGAGAAAGCCGGCCTGGTGATTTCGGGCTGGAATCCCAAGCGAGGTCTCGTCGAGGTGACCGAATTGAAGACGAAGGACCATCCGTGGTTCCTGGGCGTGCAGTGCCACCCGGAATTCCAGTCGAAGCCGAATCACGCGCATCCGCTTTTCGCCGCGTTCGTCGCCGCCTCGATCAAGAACAAGTCCCGGGCGAAGCGATAAGCCGGCGGCAAGATCGGAGCAGGTCTGGTGACAAAAACGTCTCGTCGGCGGTTCAACCTCCGGTCATCCTGCCCGTCGACCCATGATTTTTGACCCCTCGAAACTGCTCCTCATCGCCGGTCCCTGCTCGCTCGAATCCTCCGACGTTTGCCGGGCGGTGGCGAAGACGCTGAAGGCCCTCGGGAAGAAGCACCGCGAACTGAACATCGTCTTCAAGGGATCCTACGACAAGGCGAACCGCACCTCGGCCGCGGGCGATCGCGGACCGGGCATGGCGGCGGGGCTCGACCTGCTCGGGATGGTGAAAAAGGAATTTGGATTTCCCGTGCTCACCGACATCCACGAACGCGCGCAGGCGAAACGCGTGGCCGAGGTGTGCGACGTGCTTCAGATTCCCGCGTTCCTGTGCCGGCAAACCGATCTGCTGCTCGCGGCCGCCGCCACCGGACGCGTCGTCAACGTGAAGAAAGGCCAGTTCCTTTCGCCCGCGGAAATGAAATTTGTCACCGCGAAGCTCGCCAAGGGCGGAGCCGGAGAGATCTGGCAGACCGAGCGCGGCACGACCTTCGGCTATCAGAATCTTGTCGTCGACATGCGCAGCTTTTCTCTGATGAAGGCGTTCGGCTATCCGGCGATCTTCGACGCGACGCACAGCGTTCAACTGCCGGGCGCCGCCGGTGGGAAGAGCGGCGGCCAGCGGGAATTTGTCCCATCGCTGGCGCGTGCCGCCCTCGCCGCGGGAGCCGACGGTCTGTTCATCGAGACGCATCCCGATCCGGCGAAGGCGATTTCGGACGCCGACAGCCAGATTCCGCTCGCCGAGCTGCCCGCGCTGATCGCGTCGTGCGTGGCCGTGTGGAAAGCCACGCGCGGTTGATGTAGGGCGGCATCGCCCGCCGTCGCCAAGGCTTTGGCGGGGCGGGGCCGAATGCCGCCGATCATCATTTCATCTGGGACCCAGGAAATCAGGAACCGAATTCCTCGACACCCGCAGGCCTTGGTTCGTTCGTGAGTTCCTGATTTCCAAATTCGATCGTTTGCCGAGGCGGCATTCGGCGATGCCGCCCTACACCAACCCGTCCAACTCATACACCAGCACG
Source organism: Candidatus Didemnitutus sp. (assembly GCA_035545955.1). Taxonomy (GTDB): domain Bacteria; phylum Verrucomicrobiota; class Verrucomicrobiia; order Opitutales; family Opitutaceae; genus Didemnitutus. Next base: position 5,169 of record DASZXI010000017.1, read on the forward strand.
CTCAGCGCGCTGATCGCCGCGGTGTCGCAGCGGAGGACGAGTCTGCCGAGGGAAACGGGCGCATATCCGGCCATGATGGCCGCGGTCATTTCGGCGGACGAAAAATCGCCTTCCGGTCCCACCAGCCAGGTTGCGCGCGTCGGCACGGCTCCGTGCTTCGCGCGCTGGCGCTGGAGTGCCTCCCGGAGCGAGGTCGCCCCCGCCTGAAGGCTGGCGATCAGCTTCAACTCTGAGGCGGCCTCCGCCAGGAAGCTCGCGAGAGTTTTCACCGGGGCGATTTCGGGCAGCCAGGAATTGCCGCATTGCTTGGCGGCTTCAATCGCGGTCGTGCGCCATTTTTCGATTTTCTTATCCGCGCGGTCGCCGTCGAGATGCACCTGCGTGCGCTCGCTCAGCAGCGGGACGATTCGCGCCGCGCCGATCTCGGTCGCCTGGCGGACAATCTCATCCATCGTCGATCCCTTCGGCAACGCCTGGGCGAGCGTGATTTCATGACGTCGCGGCGCCGCGAGCCGGGTCTCTTTCACCGACAGGACGGCGGCACTCTTGTTGGGGTCCGCGCAAACAGTGATCCACTCCCGGCCGCGGCCATCGAAGGCGATGACCGGATCTCCGCGTCCACAGCGATTGACCGCAACGAGATGATGGCTCTCGTCGGGATCCAGCCGAATTTCGGCGATCGTCGCCGTGGCAGAGCGGGCATAAGCGCGAAAATCCGGCATCGCTCTCTCGTACCGATTGCGTCCCGCCCTGGCAAGGGTCGCCTCGAGAGTTCGATTCTTTCCCCGCTGCGCGCGGTGTCGCGGAGATTCGCCCCGGCCGGTCGGCAGTTCGTCCCACCCGGCTTCCCCGGAGTTGGCTGCGGGCGCAGCCTGTTCGGCCATGCGTCGTTCCCGACCGTTGTTCTGTCTCCTGCTGGCAATCGTCATTCTCCGGGATGCCCTCCCGAACCTCCGGGCCGGGGGCGAAACGCCGGCCTCCGACCCGTGGCTGCAGGAGGCATCGCTCTCCGTGAGGGAATCCTACGACGACAACATTCTGCGCGTCTCCGGACTCGGCCTGCCCGAGCAGGGTTCGTGGGTGAGCAGCGTGGCCTTCAATCTCGGCGTGAACCTGCTCCCCTGGATTGGCCCGCGCGGCGCGCTTCACACTCTTTCCCTGCGCTACCAGGCCGAGGCATCGGCGTATGCCAGCGCTCCGTCGGAGAACAACATCGCGCACCGGTGGGAGGCGGCCGGCGCGGGACGACTCGGCGACCTCAATTTCAGCGCGGAGGACTCGCTGCTGATCGTCGACGGCGAGCGCCGCGCCACGACTTACGCGCTCAATGAGTCGACGGGCGCCGAGGCGAACCAGAACGACCGGTTTCGGAACAATTACGCCCATCCCTATGCGCGCGACCGGCGCAGCCAGATGCAGGACCGCGCCTCCGCGAAGATGCAGGTCGACCACGGGCCGATTTTCGCGCGCGCGGTGGCGGCGCTGTCATTCTATGATTTTCACACGGACCTCTTCAACAACAGTGCGGTCCCTTACCGCGGCTATCAGGACTACCTGAATTGCTACGACCTCAACGGAGGCATGGATGCGGGTTGGCATCTGCCCCGGGGATTCGACCTGGTGGCCGGATATCGGTGGGGATTCCAGCACCAGCAGCGCTTTGAGCCGGCCACGAGTGCGGACCAGCATTTCTCGTCGAATCACTATCAGCGACTGTTGATTGGCCTCGAGGGCAAGGTGGGCGCGGTGACAACGGTGCGCATCGCGGGAGGTCCGGATTTTCGATCATACAATGCCTCGGCGCCGATCGATCAGCCCCGGACCACGCGATGGTATGGTGAAGCCTCGATGGAGATCGCCATTTCGACCACCCAGAAACTGGAGGCTTCATTCAAACAATGGCTTTGGGTGTCGTTGAACGGACTCATTCCGTTCGAGGACATCACTTCGTCGCTGACCTATCGTTGGGAACCCGCCAAGGCCTGGTCGTTCGAGGGCGGGGCACGCCTGCTGAGGGCCAACTTCACCATTGGAAACGATCTCGCGGGATCGGCGCCCAGCTGGCGCGACGATATTCTATATCAGCTGACGCTTTCCGTCACCCACCGGATTACCCCGCGCTGGGCCGCGACGCTGGCTTCCAGCGTGAATTTGGGCCGCAACAACCTCCCGAATCTGCCCCCCGCGCTCTATCCCGCCTATCGGGACTTCGACCAACGCGTCACCTCCCTCTCGGCCGAATACCGCTTTTGATGGAATTGGAGGCGTGGCGGGGGGCTCCCCGAAGCGCCGCCCCTATGCCCCGCCGGTGAAGGCGTCGTCGTATCCACGACTTCACGCCGGTCGCCCCGGATGTGCGCCTGCTGGCGTCATTCCGCCGGCGTTCGGCCCCGCTCCGCTTTACATGATTGCAGCGTCATCCTTTTTGGGCGCTGCCAATGCCCTCATCCGCGACCCAGCCGCCGGATTTTCACGTCCCGCCCCGACGAGCGATTTTCATGACGGCATGAATTATTTGAGCCTCTTTCCCCCTCCCGGGTGCCGGCACTGGCATAAAGGGCGCTGACCACGCCGCCGGCGACATTTTCTCCATGCGACACACACCAAGCCTTGTCCTGTTTTTCACCCTCATTGCCGGCGCCGCGTCCGCGCAGTACGTTCCGCCGTCGTCCCCATTGCCGTCCCCCGGGGCCATTGACGATTACTTGCGCAAGGCGCAGCCGGATTTCAATTCGTGGGATATCGGCATCAACGGGCGCGTGCGCGGAGAGGACAAGTCGTTCGCCGGCACGACCCATGCGGGTTCGAACTTCGATTTCTCGGCGCTGCCTCCGACCGCGAACAGCAATTCCTATTGGCTGTCGCGCCTGATGGCGCGAATTGGCTATACTGGCGACTGGTTCTCCTTCGTGACCGAGGCCCGATCGAGCTATTCCTTCAGCGATAATCGTTACACCGGTACGGCGGCCGGAAAGGGACTGACCGAAAATGACGGACCGGTTCAGCTCGAGCTCGCGTACGTCCAGATCGGGAATCTGAAAAAGTTTCCGCTGGTGGTGAAAGTGGGCCGCCAGGAACTGGCGTACGGGGACCAGCGGCTGGTGGGGCCGGCCTTCTGGTTGAACGTGCCGCATACGTTCGATGCCATCAAGGTGAGGTTTCAGGACGCGTTCATGGGCGTCGACCTTTTTGCGTCCAACCTGGTTTATACCAGCGCCGGGCACTTCAACAAATCCAACTCCCAGGATACCCTTTCGGGCGCGTACTTTGATTTCCCCGGCGCTTCGAAGAAAAATGTCATCGAAGCCTATCTTTTGGCCCGCAATGTGAGTCGCGGCATCGTGACGGACGACTGGAGCCAGGTCCCGGCGCCGTTCCGTTTCACGGCGCCGCAAGATCTCTACACCTTTGGATTCCGGGCGAAATCCAAACCCGGCGCGTATGGACCGTGGGACTACGGCGTTGAGACGATGATGCAGTTGGGCGACCGCACGGCCGTTTTCCCGGCGACGACGGTGGCGGCGGCGAAAACCGCCCCGCGTCTGGTCCAAAACGCCTGGGCGTTCGTGGCGCAGGGCAGCTACACCTGGACGGCCAGCCCGCTCAAACCCAAGCTCGCCCTGATTGTGAGCGGAGCCTCCGGTGATCATAACTCGGCGGATCACGACAGTGAAACTTTCCAGAACATCCTACCGTCGAATCATGGACTCTATGGCGCCATGGATATGTCGGGTCTGCAAAACCTCATCGATTGGCGGCTTTCCGCCTCGGTGAAGCCCAGCAAGACGACCAGCCTCGCGCTGGATGTTCACCAACAGTTCCTGGAATCGACCAGCGATTATTGGTACAACGTTGCCGGGGTTCCGCGCAACACCGCCGGGGCTGCGCCGGGCAGCGGAAAGGGCTTCAATATCAATCCGAACTACAGCTCAAATCTCGGTCGCGAGGTGGACCTCGTCGGCGGCTGGACCGTGACCCGCGGCCTGCTCCTGGAGGCCGGCCTCGGACATTTCTATCGCGGCGACTACGTGAAGGAGTCCTTCCGCGTGGTCGGTTCCCGGGACGCTTCCTACTGTTACGTGCAGGCGACGCTGAACCTCTGACGCCGACGCTTGCGGTTGATGGCCACGGCATCCTCCCCACCACTCCTGGCGATCAGAATTGCAGGGTTGAGTACGGTGCGATCCGCACGGAGTGGGTATAGAGCGCCGCGGCGAAGTAGTCACCGAAACGAATTCCCAGGAGCAGATTCTTCGCGATCGGCTTGGCTTTCCACTCCAGGCCGAGATCGATTTCGTGGCCGTAGTGCACGCGATTCAGCACGGCATAGTAGTCGTAGTAAGTGATCGTATGGGTGAGCCCCGCAACGCCGGGGACCGGACCGGTCGCGGTGATGTAGCGGGCGTCGAGGCCCGCGCTGTTCTTCAGCGTGGGATTGGGGCCGAATTTTTCGACCCAGCCGTAAAACGGCGGAGCGAGCGGCGTGCTCAGTTTGTCCGTGCTGCTTTTTGCACCCAGCTCGGTCCACCCGACGAAAATGTCCTCGTGATGCGCCTCCACGCCGAATTCGAAGTCCCAATAGTCGACCGATACATGATTCGGATTGCGGGCGTAGTCCTTCTGGTGGGCAAAGTCCGCCGTGTAGTAGAGTCCAAAATCCTTGTTCAGTTTGTAGGGGCCGGTGAGACGGATTCCCGAAGTGGACGTGGAATTCACCCACTGGTCGGGGCGCTGGTAGTCGAGCAGGAGCACGTACGCCGACGCGGCCACGACATCGGGCTTCGCCCAGGTGAGATTGCCCAAATGTGAGTTCATGTTGAGCGTTCCGTCCGTGGCGTCCTTGCCGATGGTCCGGTGAACGCGGTCGAAATAGGTGTACTGCACGCCAAATCCGTCGCCCAGCGCGGCGCTGACCTGGGCGAGGTCGATCGTCTGCGGGGTTTGCCGCCAGAGTGAGTTTCCGAGGAAGCGTCCGTTGTTGAGCTGCAGTTCGTCGCGCCCGACCTTGATCTTTATCGGGGCGGAAGGAATGGTCCACAGCAGCTCAAGCTGGTGCAGGTCGGTGACGGCGGGATCATTGATCGTCGGATAGCCGACCTGATTTTGCGAGGGCAGGGTCGGAATCCGAAAGCTCGTGTGCCCGATCGCATACACGCCGTTCATATCGACCAGGAACGAAAGGCCGGACCACGATGCGGTCTGATAGCGCAAGTCGAGACGGAGCGTCGAATCCTCGCCGATTCCCTTGATCGGCACGGCAGTGGAGGAATCCTGATCGTAGTAATCAAAGCGGTAGCGGATGAGGCCGGAAAAAGTCCCTTTCGCCAGAAAGTCCAGGCCGGAGGCAGAGTTGTCGGCGCGGAGAACCGATCCGGTGCCTAAACCAACGATGGCGACCAGGCAGGTCCGCCAGCGATTTGAAATACAGTTTCTGCAAATATCCCGGATAGTATTCAGCATGACCTGGAAAGCATCGGCTCTGCCGACTCCCCATTAAGGGAAAAGGTTTGGAGCTTCCGGGTCGACTCGCGGACGATCGCAAATCGTTTTTATCGCGAGGGATAACGAGTTTCAGCCCTGTAAGCGAGTGCATCGGACGTAGGGAATCGCTTTACGTCCGCCCTGACCGGAGATGGGAAAGTGCGAGGCAACAGTGCCCGCCGAACCGTTGGCATGGGGTGGAGTTTCGCCGACGCCGGAGATTCTTCGTGTGCGGACCCGATATTTGTCCGTCCACTGCGCGGGCCCAACTCTGCCGCGGTGGCGCCCTTACCGCTTCACCACACTGATGCTTCCATTGCGCTCCAGGCGTGCCTCTTTGACCTCGCCGGACAACGCCACGTTGCCGTTGAGGCGGAGGCTCTCGTCAAGATCGTCGCGCGTGATCCGGCAGGCTCGCAGGGCGGCAGGATCGGGTTGCCCGTCGCGCACCAAGACAACCGGAATACCCTTGAGCCAGCGGGAGAGGACGTCGGAGCGGCATGCGAGCAAGGCGAGCAAGTGGTGGCAAAGAACGATCACGCCGCAGGCGCCCAGCGTGGCAAAGAAATTGGCGCGACCGTTGATGCCGCGACTTAGCACCGAGCCAATGATCACCACGACCAGAATGTCGAAGCCGGCATGCCGCGAAAGAAGGCGGCGGACGCCGATCCGGAGCAGAAAGATTCCCCAGGCGAACACGATCACGGTTCGCAGAGCTGTCTGTGCGAATGTCAATCGGGCGGGTTCCGTGGCGAGCCCTAGGCCCCGATCGAGGAGGTCGTAGAGATGAAGAAGCAGAGCAGTCACCCAGCTTTGTGACAGTTCAACCCTCGGTGAAGTTCGGTGACTTCAGGCCCGCGGCGGATTCTGCGCGAACCGGGAACGAGCCAGGAATGTCCCTCGGGGCACATCCGCGTGACGGATGAGTGCCTGCCCCCGAACCATGAAACGAAATTCGTCGAAATACTCTGACCGCAGCCGCGCACCCGCTGCCTTGGAACCCACGCCGCCTTTCCCCGCGCAACACCAGCGTGCGCCGGGACTCGAGTCACGACTTCGTCCGGCGCCGCGCTGGCAGGGCCGCCGCTATCGCGCGGCCAACAAGCTGCAGGACAAGATTGCCCTGATCACGGGCGGCGATTCCGGGATCGGGCGTGCGGTGGCGTTCTTTTTCGCCCGCGAAGGCGCCGATGTCGCGATCGCCTTTCTGCCCGAGGAGAACTCCGATGCATTGGTGACCCGGCAGGCGGTGGAGACACTCGGTCGCAAGTGCCTTCTGCTTCCCACGGACCTCACGCGTCCGCAGGCGGCCGATCAGCTCGTGCGCCAGACCGTGAGCCACTATGGACGGCTCGATGTCATCGTCTCCAACGCGGCGCATCAGTCGCGCAAGGCCACCCTGGCCAAGCTCACCGACGAAGAAATCGAGCGCACCTTTGCGACGAATGTTTACGCTTTTCTGCGGCTGGCGCGCGCCGCGTTGCCGCACTTGAAGCCGGGATCGTCGATCATCGCCACCAGTTCGGAAACCGGAATTCTCGGCGCCGAGCGACTGCCGGACTATTCCTCCACGAAGGGCGCGATCAACGCGCTGACCAAGACCCTCGCCCAGGATCTGATTCCGCACGGCATCCGCGTCAACGCCGTCGCTCCCGGTCCCGTGTGGACCCCGCTGAATCCGTCGGACGCCGGCAAATCGGCCGCCGAGGTGGGAAAGTTCGGCTCGGAAAGTCCGATGGGGCGGCCGGCGCAGCCGGAGGAGCTCGCCCCGGCCTACGTGTTCCTCGCCTCGGAGGGCGACTCCTCCTACATCACCGGCACGGTCATCCAGGTGATGGGCGGCGAGACCAGCGGCGGCTGAAATTCGCGACGCCCCAGCAGGTGCGAGTGTGAACCGAGCGTCTCAGGCGAATACGAACCGAGCGGTACTCTCGAGGATCTTTGGACGAAATTCGAAACCACGATCAACCTCAATCGCGTCAATCGACGCACCCTCAACATGCCTCAAGGAAGCAAGAGTTCCTATTCCGGTAAGCAGAAACGTCAGGCGGCTCATATTGAAAAAAGCTACGAGAAACGTGGCGTCGGCAAAAAGGAATCCGCCGAACGTGCCTGGCGGACGGTGAACAAGCAGACCGGCGGGGCGAAGAAGTAACGGCATTCGACCGAGCCGTCGTGGGTGAGGGTGCGGCTTCAGGCCGGGAACAATCGCGGGATTCCGCCGCCGCCGCCGAGGCTAGGGCGGACAAGCAAGCCGCTCCCACCGCAAATGGCGGACACGAAGGCGCACGCCCAATTTGCCGAACGGTCAAGTGACGCCGTTGGGCAAACGCGTTGACCCTTTTCGAGGGTGACGCCATGTTGCTTTTGTCGGTTTGGGCCGCGATGGCGGCCACCGACTCAACCCCAACCCTTCGCGAACCCGGAAATGGACCGGTCGATGCATCACCCCTTGGGTGACATCACCCTCGCCTTGCAGGCGTGGGGGAGCGACGAGAGCGTGGCCTCAGAGGTCCTGCTGCCGCTCGTCTACCAGGACCTGCGCCGGCACGCCGCCGTCCAGATGGCGCGCGAGTCGCCCGGGCACACCCTGCAGCCGACGGCCCTGCTGCACGAGGCGTGGCTTCGCATCGTCGACGGCGGCAATCGCCAGTGGCAGAACCGGGCCCATTTTTTTGGTGCGGCGGCCGAGGCGATGCGGCGGATTCTCGTCGAGAACGCCCGGCGGAAGTCGCGCCTGAAGCGCGGCGGCGGTCAGGTCCGCGTCGATTTCGAGCAGGCCGACCTCGCGGCGACGTCACCGGACGAAAAAATCCTGATGATCAACGAGGCGCTCGAACGCCTCCAGGCCACCGATCCCCACAAGGCGAGGATCGTGACGATGAAATTCTTCGGCGGCCGGTCCAATCGCGAGGTGGCCGAGGCTCTCGGAACGACCGAACGCACCATCGAGCGCCAGTGGGCCTATGCCCGGGCCTGGCTCTATCAGAACATTCGCGAATGCCGCTAGGACGAAGGGGCTGGAATCCGACGCGCGCGTGTCGGGTTTTGGCGCGAAAGCGCGCATGCAGGAAGTGACTGGCCATGGAAATTCCCGACACCGACCGCGAGGAGGAGATTTTCGGGCTCGCCCGCGGGCTGGCGGATGACGAGGCGCGGCGGCGGTATCTCGACCGGGCGTGCGATGGCGACGCGGCGTTGCGCACACGCTTGGAGCAGCTGCTTCTGGCGGAATCGGACGCGCAGCAGTTTTTCGAGGAGAGCGGAGCCGCCCTGGCCGCCGTGACACCCGACGCGGTGCCGGGATCTGGCGCCACGGTTCCCGGTGAGGAACCTCTGGGCACCCGGATCGGCCGGTACAAGCTGCTGGAAAAACTGGGCGAAGGCGGGTGGGGGATGGTTTATCTGGCCGAGCAGGAGGAGCCCGTGCGCCGCCGAGTGGCGCTGAAGATCATCAAACTCGGCATGGAGACGAAGAGCGTCGTCGCTCGCTTCGAGGCCGAGCGCCAGGCACTCGCTCTGATGGATCACCCGCACATCGCGCGGGTATACGATGCGGGAGCGACCGATCGCGGACCGCCTTACTTCGTGATGGAGCTGGTGCACGGCATCAAGATCACGACCTATTGCAACGAGGCGCGCCTGTCCGTGGCGGCCCGGCTCGATCTGTTCGTGCAGGTCTGTCACGCGATCCAGCACGCGCACCAGAAAGGAATCATTCACGGCGACATCAAGCCATCGAACATCCTCGTCACGTTGCACGACGGCCAGGCGGCTCCGAAGGTCATCGATTTCGGCATCTCCAAAGCCACCGAAGCGCGCCTGACCGATCGCTTCCTCTTCACCTCGTACATGCAACTGATCGGGACGCCGGCTTACATGAGCCCCGAGCAGGCGGAAATGACCGGCCTGGACATCGATACGCGGAGCGACATCTACAGCCTCGGCGTCCTGCTCTACGAACTGCTCACGGGCCGCACGCCTTTCGACGGCAAGGAACTGCTCGCGGCCGGTCTCGATGAAATGCGGCGCATCCTGCGCGAAAAGGAGCCGCCGCGACCGTCGGCGGCGCTGGGCGCGTTGCCGGCGGCGGACCGGGTCGCCGCCGCGGTGGCGCGATCGACGGATGTCACGCGCCTGACCTCGCAGCTTCGCGGCGATCTCGACTGGGTGGTGATGAAGGCGTTGGAGAAGGATCGCGTGCGACGCTACGAAACTGCCAATGGGCTGGCGCTCGATATTCAGCGGCACCTGCACAACGAGCCGGTCATGGCGCGTCCGCCGAGCCGGATTTACCGCTTCCGCAAGCTCGTGCGCCGCAATCGCTCGGTTTTCGTCGCAGTGGGCGCCGTGGCCCTGGCGCTGGTCTTCGGCTTGGGGACGTCGACGTGGCTGTTCTTGCGCGAGCGCACGGCCCGGCAGCGCGCGGTCGCGGCCGAACAGCAGCAGGCGCGCCTGCGTCACGAGGCCGAGATCCGCGAGAAGGTTTCCCAGGCTGCATTGCTGGTGACGCAGGAAAAATTCGAGCAGGCCGATCGTCTGCTCAACGACATCACGCTCACCCAGCCGACGGTCGAGGGCGCGGCCGTGGTGCGCGCGGTGGCCGAATGGCACGCCCTGCGACTGCAGTGGAAGGAGTCGGCGCAGCGGATGGACGTCCTTTTCCAGGTGAACCAGCTCGATGGCCTGGATGTTTCCACGCTGGACTGCCTTCGCGGTGGACCGGCGTACCTCGAACTCGGCGACACCCAAGCCTACGAACGTTTCCGTCAGGATGCGATCCAGCGCTTCTCGCCGTCGCCCTTTCCGTATGCGGACCGGATCATCAAGATCAGCCTGCTGCTGCCCGCGGGCGAGCGGCTGATCGAGTCGCTGCGCGTGCTGGCAGACACGGACGCTCATTTTCTCGACGAGGCCGACCGCTCCGGCGACGTTTTTTCCGCGGCCTGGCGGTCGTTGTCGCTCGGCCTGCTCGAATACCGCCGCGGCAACTACGCGCGCGCCCTCGATTTTTGCGAACGCTGCCTGGGTTATCCGGGTGACATCGCTCCGCGCACCGCCACGGCCAAGGTGATCCTTGCCCTGGCGCATTACCGCCTCGGTCACCTCGACGCGGCCCGGGCCAACCTCGAGTCCGGGCGCGAAATCATCGAGCGCAAGTTTGCCAGCCGGCTCGACGCGGGCGGCCCGGTGCAGGGATTCTGGTTCGACTGGCTTTTCGCCCGCATTCTGTTGCGCGAATGCGAGGGCCTGGTCGACTCGTCGCCCGGCGTCGGAAAAAAATAAGTAATCGGCGTGTCGGGATTCGCCGCGGAACGGCGCATGTGGGGGAAGGCAGCCTTTCCCCGACTGCCCTTGCTAGAGGCAACCCCAACCCAGCGACCATGACACCTCAGAGTCCATCCCCCTCGTGCCATCCCTTGTCCCGCGTTCCGGGAAAGGTTCCGGTGAGCACCTTCGCCTTGCTTCTCGCCCTGGCGGGCACGCCCGCCGGGCTGTTGGCCCAGGCGGCCAACACCGCTCCGGCCCAGGGTTCCGATCAGACCGCGCCGGCCGCCAAGCCGGTTGAGCAGACGGTCACTCTGGACACCTACGTGGTGAATTCCGTGCGCGCGAGCTTGATCACGGCCCAGGACATCAAGTCCAACACGCCGCAATTCGTCGACAGCATCGTGGCCCAGGACGTGGGCAAGCTGCCCGACAACACTGTCGCCGATGCCTTGCAGCGCATCGCCGGCATCCAGGTCGCCCGTGCGGCGGGCGAAGCCAACACGCCCGTGATCCGCGGACTGCCGGCCATCGAGTCCACGATCGACGGCTACGAGGTTTTCACCGGTACCGGACGCGGAGTCGCGTTTCAGGACATCCCCGCGGAAATGGTCGCGGGTCTCGATGCCTACAAGTCGGTCAACCCGGATCAGCTCGACGGCGGCGTCGCCGGCCTGATCGACGTGCGCCTCCGTCACCCGCTCGATTTCAAGGAGGGCGTCACCACGGCCCTGAACGTCCGCGGCATGTACAGCACCCAGGCGCGCAAGGATAGCTACTTTGTGAGCGGTCTCGTCAGCGACCACGTGCAGACCGCTGACGGCGATTTCGGCTTGCTGTTGGATATCTCCTATCAGCGCCGGCGTTACGAGGACCAGATTTTCGACAACTGGGTTCACTATCCCGCCGGTTTCGACGTCGCCTATGATTCCTCGGGCAAGGGCGGCTACTACGGAGACAATTTCGGCTACCAGGTGATTCCGGGCGACCGGAAACGCCCCGCGGCCAATCTCATCCTGCAATGGAAGAACAAGACTGGCCTCGAGCTGTATTCCGAAACGCTCTACACGGGCTACCGCAACGTCCACCAGGTCGATTTCTTCATCGGCATCCCCAGCTGGGGCGGCTCCCGCAGCAACGTCGTGCTCTATCCGTCCGGCTACGACGGCGTCCACATCCCGGATCCCCTCAACCTGAACGGCACGGGCCAGGACGCGCTCTTCGTCAAGAGCCTCACGGCCACGGACACAAACACGCTGAGCAGCATGCAGTCGTTCGATGATCGCACTGACACGGTCCAGGGCGCGTTCGGTGCGAAATGGAATCGGGACAACATGCAGCTCGATGCCGAGATCAGCTACAACGTCAGCACCGTGAAGACGCGCGGCGAAATTCTCGACACCGGCACCAACTCCCCCTCGGAAGTGCTGAACATCACCTATAACGACGGCTCGAATCCGACCGTCACGTCGACCGGTCTGGACTTCGCCAACGGAAACAACTTTTTCGTCAATCAGCTGTTCGACCAGTGGTCGCGTGCCTACAGCGGCCAGTTCGCCGCGAAGGCGGACGCCAAGTTCTCGATCGCCAACTCCTTCCTGAAGTCCGTGCAGGTCGGCCTGCGGTACTCCGACCGTCTCGTCAATTACCACCAGGACGACCCGAGCCCGCATGGAATTCCGTTCTTTGCGACGCCGGCCTCCACGATTCCCGGTCTCGGGGGCATCTTCACCAACCAGCTCTTCGTGCCCTCGGATCAGATGAGCATCCGCAGCTGGTGGTCGCCGAGCCCGTCGTTCCTCCTGAACAACACCGACACCATTCGCGCCATCGTCGGTCTGCCGTTGGGTCAGCAGCCCGCCGATCCCTCGAGCACGCTCAAGGACACCGAGAAAATTTTCGCGGTCTACGCCATGGCCAACTACAGCTTTGGCGGCAACTCCAAGGACCGTCCGCTCGTCGACGGTGTGGCTGGCGTGCGCTTCGTGGACTCCCACGAATCCCTCGCCGGCTACGAACATCCGGTCGACTCCAGCGGCAACAGCGATTTCTCGCGCTTCGTGCCGGATTCGAACACGAACAACCAGTCGAAGGCGCTGCCGACGCTCAACGGTCGCATTCACCTCGACGATCAGCTGCAGCTGCGGTTCTCGGCCACGCAGACGCTGACGCGGCCGAACTTCGGCGACCTGAATCCCGCGCTGGCCTTGTTCCATTCCGGGCCGACCTCCGAGGTGGGCACGGGCACGGGCGGCAATCCGAATCTGAACCCGGTGCGTTCGACCAACTACGACCTGGGACTTGAGTTCTATGCGTCGAAGACCAGCCAGGCCACGATCACCGGTTTCTACCGCGACCTCACCGGCTATGTGCAGAGCTATGCCAAACTGGAGGACGTCGGCGGCACGCAGTACCTCATCACCCGGCCGCAAAATACCGGCAAGGGCACGCTGAAGGGCGTCGAGGTAACGTACCAGCAGTTCTTCGATTTCCTGCCGGCGGAATTCAAGGGCCTGGGTTTCCAGACCAACTACACGCACATCGACGGCACGACCGAGGATCCGAGCACGGGGCAACAGCTCCAGATCACCCAGGTCGCGAAAAACAACTACAACGTCATCCTGATCTACGAGACCGGCCCGTTCTCGAGCCGGCTGGCGTACACCTGGCGCGGGCAATACATCGACTCCTACAACCAGCCCGGATTCCAGCCCACCACGGTCTACGTGCAGCCGACCAAGCAGCTTGATTTCTCCGCGAGCTATGATCTCACGAAGAGCATCACGCTGACCTTCGACGCCACGAACATCCTGGGCAGCAAGTACCGCGACCGGTTTGGTCCGACGGCGATGTTCAATCGCGACGTGCGCAACTACGACACCACGTACGCAATCGGCGCCCGCTTCCGGTTCTGACGCGACTTCCATCCGCGGCGGATCGGCGACACCGGTCCGCCGCCTCTTTTCCCGCAGGGCGGATTGAATCCACCATGAAATTCGTCGGCTGTTCCGCATGGGCCTTCGGCACGGTTTTCGTCGCCACGCTGCTCGCTCCGCGTGTGCCCGCGGCACAGGTGATCGTGCACGATCCCGTGATGACCCGCGAGGGCGACACGACCTACGTGTTCAGCACGGGGCCGGGAATTCCGTTCTATTCCTCGAAGGACATGAAGACGTGGAAGTCGGCGGGACGCGTGTTTGCGACCGAGCCGACGTGGGCGAAGACGGTCGCACCGGGTTTCGACGGGCAGATCTGGGCGCCGGAAATCGTCCATCACGACGGACAATTTTTCCTCTATTACGCCGTGTCCGCCTTCGGAAAAAACACGTCAGCCATCGGTGTCACGGTCAACCAGACCCTCGATCCCGGTTCTCCACATTACCACTGGCAAGACCGCGGCATCGTCGTGCAGTCGGTGCCCGGACGGGACCTCTGGAACGCGATCGATCCGGCGGTGCAGTTTGACGACGACGGTTCGGCGTGGCTTGCGTTCGGATCGTTCTGGTCGGGGATCAAGCTGACCAAACTGGCGCCGAGCCTTACGTCGCTCGCGCATCCGGAGGAGTGGTACGGCATCGCGAAGCGCGAACGGTCGGTACTCGAACCCGACCAGAAGGCCGGTCCGGCGGAAATCGAGGCGCCGTTTCTGTTTCGCAAGAATGGATACTACTATCTTTTCACGTCCTGGGGCCTATGCTGTCGCGGACAGGACAGCACCTACCGAATCGTCATCGGACGCTCCAAGGACATTCGCGGTCCGTATGTCGACAAGGACGGCAAGAATCTCGCTGAAGGCGGCGGCAGCCTTGTGCTCGCGGGCGGCAAGGCCTGGCCTGGCCTCGGCCACAACGGCGCCTACACGTTTGACGGCAAGGATTACCTGATCTTTCACGCCTACGAAATGGCCGATCACGGGCTGCCGAAGCTCAAGATCCTGGAAATGAAATGGGACGACGCGCTTTGGCCGGTCGTCGATCCGAAGGACGTCGAGTCCTACACCAGCGTGCTGCAGCCGTGAGTTCCGTCGCCAGCCCCTCTCCGCGCCTGTCGGTGGTCGAGAAAACCGGCTTCGGGTGCGGCGACATGGCCGTGAACGTCGTTTGGTCGTCGATGGCGCTCATCCTGACGTATTTTTATACGGACGTTTATGGGCTCAAACCGGCCGATCTGGCACTGCTGACACTGCTGCCGCGATTGATCGACGCGTTTGCCGACGTGGCGATGGGCGTGATCACCGATCGCGTGACCACGCGCTGGGGCCGCTACCGGCCCTATCTGCTTTTTCTCTCCGTGCCGTTCGGCCTTTCGGTGGTGCTGGTCTTCACGACTCCCGAACTGGCCTACTCCGGAAAACTGCTGTGGGCCTACGGAGCCTACATCCTGATGATGCTGACGTTCACGACCGTCACGATTCCGTACATTTCTCTGATCGGTGTGCTCACCGACGATCCGCAGCAACGCCTTTCCGCCAACGGTTATCGTCTGTTCTTCGCCAAGGTCGCCGCCTTTCTGGTGACGATCGTGGTGCCATTGCTCGCCGCCCGATGGGGCGCGCAGCGCATGGCGACCGGTTACCAGGCAGCCATGGCGCTGATGGCCGGGCTCGCCACGATCCTGTTTCTGTTCTGCTTCGCCGCCACGACGGAACGCGTGCGTCACGTCGTCGAGCGGAAATCCGTGATGCAGCAACTGGCGTTGCTGATGCGCAACGACCAGTGGCTGGTGCTGGCCGCAGTCTGCGTGATCGGCACCATCGGCTACGTGATCCGCGGTGCGGTCGCGGCCTACTATGCGAAATATTATCTCGGCGGCGATGCCACGCTGATGTCGAAATTTCTGACCACCGGCGTCATCGCCGCCATCCTGGCCATGGTCGCCTCCACCTGGCTCACGAAACGCTTCTGCAAGGTGCAATTGTTCCGGTGGACGCAGATGGCGGTCGGCGTCCTGAGCGCATTGCTTTATTTTTGCGTTCATCCCGGCGACGCCACGCGCGCCTTCGTGCTCTATTTTCTCGTCTCGTTCGTAGTCGATCTGCACGCCCCGGTTTTCTGGTCGGCCATCGCCGAGGCCGTCGACTACGGCGAGGTGAAGTCGGGTCAGCGCGTGGCCGGCCTGGCCTTCGGCGGGATTTCATTCTGCCAGAAAATGGGCATGAGTCTCGCGGGTGGGGCGGTGGGGCTGCTGCTGACTTACTACCAGTACGTGCCCGATCAGCCGCAGTCCGCCTTCACGCTCAACGGCATCGCGCTCATGCTCTCGATCATCCCGGGCGCGTTTCACTTTTTGGTGGGATTGCTGATGTTCCGCTACCGCATCACCGACGCCTACTATCACGAAATGCGACGAACCGAACCGGCGGCGGTCGCCGAGAGCCGGACCTGAGTCCGGAATTTGCGCACCCGAATCGCATGAGCAGCCTGCCTGTCGCTCGCCCCTTGATTCTGCAGCGCGCCGACCCGTGCATCCGGCGGCACGACGGCTGGTACTATTTCACGGCTTCCGTCCCGGAATACGATCGCATCGAGCTCCGCCGGTCCCGTACGATCGCCGGACTCCGGGATGCCGCGACCCGCGATGTCTGGCGCAAGTCGGCGACCGGACCCACCAGCGCGCTGATCTGGGCGCCCGAAATTCATCATCATTTTGGCGCCTGGTGGATCTATTTCGCGGCGGCGCCGTCACAGGAAATCAAGGACGCGCTATTCCAACATCGCATGTACGCCATCGGAAATCCGTCCGCCAATCCGCTCGAGGGCAGCTGGTCGCCGCCCGTGCGCGTGGATTCGGGACTCGACAGCTTTTCGCTCGACGCCACCACGTTTGCGCATCGGGGTGCGCACTATTATGTCTGGGCGCAGAAGGATCCCGCGATCGCCGGGAATTCGAACCTGTACATCGCCCGGCTCGCGACCGCGACGACGCTGGCCACGCCGCCGGTGCGGCTGTCCATTCCGGAATTCGATTGGGAAATTCGCGGCTTCCGCGTCAACGAGGGTCCCGCCGTCCTGATCCGTCACGGGAAGGTTTTTCTCAGCTACTCGGCCAGCGCCACCGACGAGAACTATTGCCTGGGACTGCTGCAGGCTCGAGACGACGCCGATCTTCTTGACCCGCAAAGCTGGCGGAGGTCGTCGCAGCCCGTTTTCCGGTCGGACTTTGAAAACAAGGTGTACGGTCCGGGACACAACAGCTTCACGGTCGCCGAGGACGGCTCGACCGACCTGCTCGTCTTTCACGCGCGGACCTACACCGAGATCGTCGGCGATCCGCTTTGGGATCCGAACCGCCACACCTATGTGAAGACACTGCGCTGGGATCAGGACGGTCAGCCGGTGTTTGGAAAACCATCGGAGCCGTGAGGAATTGCCTTGAGGTGGGGCGCGACCTCCGTGCGCGCCAGCTTTCGCGTGAATCGCAATCCTGGGCGCGCCTGGCGGGCGCGCCCCACCTGATGCCATTTCGATTCCTGATCGGCATCGTTGCCGCCCTCGCTGCAGCCACACTGCCCGCCCAGACTCCGACCTTCTCGAACGTTTCCGTTCACGATCCGTCCGTGATCGTCGACCACGGAACGTACTATGTCTTCGGCTCGCACCTCGCCTCGGCGAGCTCGACCGACCTGCTGCATTGGACGCAGATCACAAACGACTGGGATGCCACGTCGAATCCCACCTGCGTGCTGATTCGCAACAGCAGTCCACAGACCGAATTTGCGGCCGCGCTGAGCTACACGACACCACCGGCATTTTGGGGTCCGGATGTCGTGCGGCTCGGCGATGGCCGCTACTATTACTACTATTGCGTCTGCAATAACACTTCGAAGGCCGCGCTGGGTCTTGCCGTGGCCGACGGCGTCACCGGGCCCTACGCCAACGTCGGCATCCTGCTCGAATCGGGCATGAGCGGACTCAGTCCCGACGGCACACCCTACAACAACGCCGTCCATCCCAACGTCGTCGATCCCACCACCTTCTTCGACCACACGGGAAAACTGTGGATGGTCTACGGCTCGTTTTCCGGCGGCATTTTCATCCTGTCGCTCGATCCCGCCACCGGACAGCCCTATTCGGGACAGGCTTACGGCAAGCGCCTGACCGGCGGCAACAATTGCACGATCGAGGGCTCATACATCCTCTACCAGCCGGTGACCGGATACTACTATCTGTTCATGACGTACGGGCAGTTGGACGCCAGCGGCGGCTACAACATTCGCGTCGGACGTTCCCTCCAGCCGGATGGTCCTTATCTCGATTCGGCCGGCAACGATCTCACCACGGTCAAGGGCGCGCCCAACACCGTTTTCGACAACGCCTCGATCGCGCCATACGGCGTAAAACTGATGGGCAATTATCAGTTCCTTCACGCGTCGGGACAGCCGCTCACGACCAGCCGCGGCTACGTTTCCCCCGGCGGAGTTTCGTTCAGCTACGACGCCACGCTCGATCGCACGCTGATGTTTTTCCACACGCGTTTCGTCGGCCAGGGCGAATACCACGAGGTCCGCGTGCACCAGGTCTTCTGGAATGCGGACGGCTGGCCGGTCGTCGCCCCGCAGCGTTTTGCGCAGGAGGCGATCGCCACGACCGACCCCGCGCAGGTGACCGGCGATTTCAAGCTGATCAATCACGGCAAGGACATCACGGCGACGGTCAAGACGTCCACGCTTGGCACTTTCAATGCGGACCATTCGATCTCGGGAGCCAACGCCGGCACCTGGCAGATCGCGGGCGATCACTTTGCCACCATCACGGTCGGCGGCGTCGAGTACCACGGCGTGTTCATGCATGTGTGGGATGATGACAACCAGATCTGGACGCTGGGCTTTTCCGCCCTGGCTGCCGATGGCACGGCGCTCTGGGGCACCAAGGTGACCGCCGTAACCGCTACACCGACCATTGCTGCCCAGCCGGCTGACCAGTCTGTTCCGGCCGGGACCACGGCGACCTTTTACGTCGGCGCGTCCGGAGCGGCGAGCTATCAGTGGCAACAGTCGTCCGATTCCGGATCCACGTGGACGACGCTGACCGACGGGGGGTCGATTTCCGGATCGGCGACGAGCCAGTTATCGGTCGCGTCGGTTTCCGCGGCGCAAAACGGCTGGCGCTATCGGGTCGTGGTCGCCAACGGCGCCGGATCCGTCACCAGCAATGCAGCGACGCTCTCGCTCGCGGTGGGCACCGACCTGATTTCCTACGATGCCGTGACCTTCCCGGCGCACGCGGCACCGGGGGCGGCGTTTTCGGTTCAGTGTACCGTCACCAACCAGGGCTCCAACGCCTGGGGTTCGAGTCACTACCTGGTGTTGCGCGACGACAGCGACAACAACCTGGCCTTCGCTTCACTGGCGGGCGTCGCTCCGGGTGGCAGCACGACGGTCACCCTGGGCGCCACGGCGCCGATTCATCGCGGCACCTACGTCTATCATCTGCAGGGACTGGAGAACAACGTCGCGTGGTTCGCGTCGCGCACGACGGAATCGCTGTCGGTATCCGTGCTCGGACCCGACTTCAACGGCGACGGGCACGTCGACGTGCTCTGGGAAAACACCGCCGGGATCGACCGTGCGCTTTGGTATCTGAACGGAACGAACATCTCCGGGTTCGACTATCTGGCGGGCATTGCGGCGGAGTGGAGAATCGTGGGCACCGCGGATTTCGACGGCGACGGGCAGACCGACATTGCCTGGGAGGACACGACGACCGGGGACCGCACCTGCTGGTTCATGAATGGCAAGGCGATCGCCAGCTTTGGCTATTTTGCGCAGGTCGACCCGGCCTGGCACATCGCCGCGATCGGCGACTTCGACGGCGACGGTAAGCCCGATCTCGTCTGGGAAAACACGTCCACGGGAGATCGCGCCGTGTGGTATCTGAACGGCACAACGGTGAAGAGCTTCGGCTACATCGCCGGTGTTTCGACCGACTGGCACATCGTCGGCGCGGCCGACTTCAACGGCGACGGCCAAACCGATCTCGTGTGGGAGAATCTGGTCACGGGCGACCGGACAATCTGGTTCATGTACGGCGCGACGCTTTCGAGTTTTGGCTATATTGGCAATGTGCCCGCGCCCTGGCACCTCGCGATGGTGGCGGATTTCGACGGGGACGGTCAGCCGGATCTGCTCTGGGAAAACCGCACCACCGGCGACCGGGCGATCTGGCTGATGAACGGAAGCTCGCTCGCGAGCATGACCTACCTCGCGTACGTCGATCCTGTTTGGCGCATCGCGCCATAGCATTGCCGGGTTTCGGAATTCAATGTAGGAGCGGCTTTACGCCGCGATGCTTCGGTCGAATCCATTTGGGCCCACGGAACACACCGAACCCTCGGAACCTGTGGGAGCGGCAATCTTGTCCAGGAAGGCATTGGCGGGGACGGAACGCCGGAATTGCTGCGGTAACGCAGTTTCAGAAAAACTATCGCCGCGAATATTTTGAATAGGCGTTCCTTTCGATGTGGCCGGGGGCGTCTGACCCCGGTGCGCCGGGTTCTTCGCTTCCGTTGCGGGTGCATCCCGGGCCCTTCGGACCCGGCTACATCTCAGGGATCTCGCGACATTCTTCGGTCGGATGGTGAAATAGGGACACGAAATTATTTTAATCGCGTCGGATCGAGATGTGGGAGTGGCATTCTTGGCCGCCATAGCCTTGGCGACGGCAGAACGCCGCGCTGAATCGATGTAGGGCGGGGTCGCCGAACCCCGCCGGTACGAGATGTGGGAGCCGCTGGTCTCCTACAGCGGGAAGTCGCCCGCTTCGGGCAAGCGCGCCCGGAGGTCGCGCTCCACCTTCACGTCGCGGCCGTCCGCTGACTACGGATTGGGTGGCGGCGGCAGATCGCCGAAGGCGCGAACGGCAACGTTGGTCCAGTGGCCGTCCTTTTTCTGCAGGATGGCGACCACGTGATGTTTGAAGGCGGGAAGTTCGTTTCCCTTCGGATCGTGCATGCCCGTAATTTCGGAGGTCCAGTCGGTCAGCGCCACGGTCGGCGTGATGAATTGAACGGAGATGCTCTTGGCCGTGTAGGTCGTACCCTTCATCGCCGCCCCTTGCTCCTCGACGAACAGCTTCTCGACCTCAGCCCGGTTGGAAGCGACGCGACCAAACGGATTGATCAGGTTGCCGTCCTCGGCCCACGTGGCCGCCATCGCTTTGGCGTCGTGGTGATTCCAGGCGGTGACAAACGAAGCACAGTGTTCACGGACGGCGGCTTCATCGGACGAGGCGGCGGTCAGCACGAGGGGAGTGCAGGCCGCGAGGATCAGCGCGGTGATCAACGCGAAACGGGGTAGTTTCATGGGAACGGATTTCTAGCACCCTTGCGCCCGGCTACAAGGCCGACGTATCCACAACTTGGAGCGGCGATCAATAGAGGGGGAGGCGTGCGGAGACGTCCGCCCCTACCAGTAGCGCACTAACCGCAGACGCTCACGATCGGATTGCCGCAGATAAAATTTATAAGTAATTGTAAACAAATATCTTATAAGATAATTCTGGCCTCTTGTATTACAAGAGAGTCTTAAAAATCATGTAAAATATTTTGCAAATTATCGGCGGCACAGAAATTCAATCGCCTTCCTGCGCACTGACTCTATGCTGAACAACCTGCTGGCATCTCCACTGAAATTGTCGGCATCAACGCGATAATAATTAGCAGGTTAAGAATGTCATGATGACGCGGCGATCCTTCCTGACCAAGACTGTCGTGGGGGGAACTGCTCTCCTGGCAACTGGGGTGTTTGGTTGGAGATTTTTGTCGGCACGCAAGAGGCCGTTCGCCTGCCCATTGGTCTTGTCGACTTTTTGCGACGAGGAGATCGTCCGCAAAATCGGGCTCCGTTATATGGCGCTGGTTCCCAGCGAAAGCACCCGGGCGAGTCTGCTCCAACATCTGTCGGCGGAGATCGACGATGATCGGCCCGATTCCTCCGACCTCGCGGGAATCGCGGGAGAGATCGAGTTGAAGGCGGAGCAGGATTTCCGGTCCGAGAAAATTCTGGTGATCAATAACTGGATCATCTCCCGGACCGAGGCCCGGCAATGTGCGCTGCTGGCGTTGTCCTGACGGCCTTTCGCATGCACATCGACGCCAGAACCCTCGACAATGGTTCGCTCATCGAAGGCGACCTGTGCATCATCGGCGCCGGCGCGGCCGGAATCAGCATTGCGCGCGAGTTTTTCGGGACGGCCGTGAAGGTGATTCTGCTCGAGGGCGGAGGCCTCGACTATGACCTCCGCGTGCAGAAACTCTACGACGGCAAGACGACCGGGCAGCCATACTACCCGCTCATGTCGTCCGAACTGCACTATTTCGGTGGCACGACAGGCCACTGGGCCGGCATGTGCTCGCACTTCGACCCGATCACCTTCCGGAAGCGTGATTGGATCGAGCACAGCGGATGGCCGATTACCCATGAAACACTTCTTCCGTATTATGAACGGGCGCATCCTGTCCTGGACCTCAATTCCAATGAGTTCGATTTGAAGCATTGGCAGCAAAAGGATCCTTCGCTGGTGGCGCTGCCGCTAAACGACGACGTCGTCCGGACAAAGCTCTGGCAATTCAGTCCGCCGACGCGCTTCGGCGACAAATACCGGAAGGAAGTCATCGCTGCCACCAACGTCTGGCTCTACACGTACGCGAACGTGGTGGATATCACAGGTAACGATGACGTCTCGTCGATTCGCGAGGTGACGGTGAAAAATTATGCTGGTCGGACTCACACGGTCCGGGCGCGCGTTTTCGTGGTAGCGTGCGCAGGCATCCAGAACGCGCGGGTGCTGCTGGCGGCCAACCGGCAGGCTTCGCGGGGGATCGGCAACGATCACGACCTGGTGGGACGCTTCTTCATGGAGCATCTCGAGATCAAGTCCGCCGAGCTGTGGTTGAAACAGCGGAGCGAACTGAAGCTGTACATGGCGGCGGCGCCACGCGTTCAGGGCGAGCTGGCGATTTCGGCGCGAAAACAGGCGGAGTTGGAGGTTCTGTACGGCATCGTTTCGTTCACGCCTCTGGAATACGCGCAGCGAATGCCACCCTACATCCAGGTATGGACGGACGCCGACCCGCGCGTCAGCGAAGAGGCGGTCAAGAAGGCCTTTGACTCCGCGAACTCGGGCCGGATGAACCGGATTTTCCGCTCGCTCTTCGAGGGCCATCTCCCGCGGATGCACCAGGCCTTCCAGATGACCATGCGGCTCGAGCAGGCGCCCAATCCGCTGTCGCGGGTCACCTTGGCCGATGAGAAGGACGAACTGGGCGTGCCGCGGGCCGCGCTGCACTGGGCATTCACTTCGCTCGAGCGGAAAAGCGTGCGCCGCATCTACGAGACGCTGGGTCAGCAGGCGGGCGCGGCCGGCCTGGGCCGGGTAAAACTGAAGGACGGTCTCGCTGACGACGGCGAGACCGGTCTGCCCGCATCGACCAGCGCCGGCTGGCATCACATGGGCACGACGCGGATGAGCGACGACCCGAAGCGCGGCGTGGTCGATGCGAACTGCCGGGTGCACGGGATTGGAAATCTGTACATAGCCGGATCGTCCTGCTTTCCCACCGCCTCCGCGGTGAATCCCACGTTCACGATCGTGGCGATGGCGATCCGCCTCGCCGACCGACTGAAGCAACAACTGGCCTGACACGCGCGGTGCCCGCGCCTTTTCAGGAAGTTCTGGCCGCGAAAGAGCGCAACGTGAGCGAGATGGATCCTGGATTTTCCATTTTGGGAAGACCGCTAACCTATCCTCTGACACCAGCGACTCTTGGCTGGATGCCGTCGAAGGTTATCAGCTGGCTGCTTTGCGTTCTTTTGCGGCAAGACGATTTTGGGCCGCGGTAGCCCGGAGACTGGAGAAATTCCAGTTTACATTGAAAACCGGCTGCGTTTGCTTGCTCCCCTTGGTGCGCCCGAATGGCGGAATTGGCAGACGCAACGGACTCAAAATCCGTCGCCCTCTAAAGGCGTGTGGGTTCGACCCCCTCTTCGGGCACCAAATCGGAAGTGACAAGTGACGAGTGGTGGGTGCCCAGGAGAAGCGAGGAGCGAGAATCGAGGACAAACCGGTAGGGTCCGATGTCTGTTCGGGCCGTGCGCGCGGCCCACGGAAGGACGAATCAGTCGATCCCCACGAATGTCACGAATCGGCACGAAAAGATTCGGCCAGGAGCGGAAATCAAGGAAGGGGCGGGACCAGGAATGCATTGCTGGTGGGGCGCGACCGCCGGGCGCGCCGTCAAAGTCAATCGCGGACGGCCCAGTTTTGCGATCTCACCCGGATCGTGGAACGGCAAACGGTCCGTCCCTACCAATGCTTTCATTCAAAATCCAAGATCATAGGGACGCTGGATTGGTTCGTGGCTTTCGTGGGGGATTGCTTCGGTGTATTCCGTGTGTTCCGTGGGCTACGCTTCCGCCGCTACGCGCCGCGCGCCACCGGCCGCGCCGGATCGGCGATCCATTCGCTCCAGGAGCCTGCGTACAGTTTTGAACCCGACAAACCGGCGAGTTCCATCGCCAGCAGATTGACGCACCCGGTGACGCCCGAGCCGCACTGGTGCGCAACCCGATTCAGGGGCGTTCCGCCGAGCAGGTCCTCGAAGTCGCCCCGCAATTCCGCGGCCGGCCGAAACGTCTGATCGTCGCGCAGATTGGATTTGAAGAACCGGTTGCGCGCGCCGGGAATGCGTCCGGCCACCGGATCGATCGGCTCGGTCTCGCCGCGGAACCGTTCGGCGGCGCGGGCATCGACGACCACCAGTCCGCTGCCGCCGAGATTCTTCACGACTTCGTCGGTGCGGACGACCATGCCGGCGTCCACCTTGGCGGCCACGTGTCCGTGGCGCAGTGGCGGAACGAGGTGGGTCTCCGGTCGCTTCTCCGCGACCCATTTCGGCCAGCCGCCATCGAGCACCGCGGCGCCGCGCAATCCGATCCAGCGCGTCATCCACCACAGACGCGCGGCATACTGGTTGCCCATATCGTCGTAGGCGACGATCCGGCTGGAATCGGTCACGCCGCGAGCCGACAGGAAAGCGGCGAATTTCGCCGGGTCGGGCAGGGGATGACGTCCGTTGCGGCCGGTTTTCGGCCCGGACAGATCGGTTTCCACGGCAGCGAAAAAAGCGCCGGGAACATGTCCCGCGGCATACACGACTCCGCCGCGTGCGAAATCCTTCAGGTCATGGCGGCAGTCGAACACGACCCAGTCCGGGTCGTTAAGATGCGCGGCCAGGGTTTCGGTGCTGACAAGCATGGCGACACACCCGGGCGGCTCGCCCGGTCACTTTTTCTCCGGTTCGGTGCCGATCACCTTGATCTCGCCGGCATCGACATGCGCGATCGGCGCCGGCTTGCGCACGAGACCGTGGCTGTCCTGCCCGAAATACTTCGAGGCGGACTCGGCCATTGCGGCCAGCTGTTTGCTGAAGTCGACGCGGCGCTCGCGGATGCTGAAACGCGTTTCCCAGACGAGCTTGTGCTTCTTCTCCTTCCACAGCAGCGGAAAATCATACGCCATCAGCACGACGAAATAGCGGTCGTCCTCGAGCTCATCGATCAGATCCTCGCGGCGAAACCGCAGCGCCGTCGACTGCATGCCACGGGACTCGTTCATCGCGTCGGCGTAACCGAGCATGCCGGCGTTCGTGTAGTCGAGCTGGTCGCGAATCCGGTTCTCGACGAGCACGGGAAAGAGCGCGCTCTCGTCGATCGACTGCGCGGATTTGCTGGGGTCGCCACTCTTGATGCCGGTTACGTGGCCGCTGGAATCGGAGGTCACCGTGGGCGCCGTTATCTGCTGGCTGGCTGCCAGGTTCTGGTAACTTGCGGTACTTGAGGCGCCCGATGCCGTGCCGGCCGTGCGGCCCCAATAGACCATGATCAACAGCCGCGTTTTTTTGGGGTCACGGGCCGGGATGTAATTCTGCTGCGCCAGGGGCGGGGCGATCGTGTGCGCGATATCGACGAACTTCAGGTGATCGATCGTGTCGTCGCCCTTGGTGTTCCAAAGTCCGCCTTCGCCGAACGCATAGGCCTCCGCTTCGTATGTGCCGTCGGCCTGCTTGTGCCGCACGTAGTCGTCCGACGTCTTCGAATAGACCGCCGTGATTTCGTCCTGATCCGTGCCCGCGAACACCCGCAGCCCGCTCGCCGCCGCCAGCACCAGCCACCATCGGAGTGAGGGGCGGACCCGGCCACGGCGAAGCGACTGGGGACGCGAGCTCATCGGGTGGCGGTTTCGCGATAGGCGCCCAGTTCGCGATAGCGTCCGTAGCGCTCCTCGAGCAGATTCTCGACCGATTTCGCCTGCAGTTCGGTGAGGTGGCGGGAAAACGCGTCCTTGAGCGCGGCGGCGGCGGCGGCCGGGTCGTTGTGGGCGCCGCCGAGCGGCTCCGGAATGACTTCCTCGACCACGCCGAATTCCTTCAGGTTGGCCGCGTTCATCTTCAGCGCTTCGGCCGCCTGGGGCGCGTTGGCGCGGTCCTTCCACAGAATCGCGGCGCAGCCCTCGGGCGAAATTACAGAATAGTAGGAGTTCTCGAAAATCAGGACGCGGTCTGTGACGCCGATGCCCAGCGCGCCACCGGATCCGCCTTCGCCGACGATCACGGCGATGGTGGGCACGCGCAGCAGCGCCATTTCGCGCAAGTTGACCGCAATGGCTTCTGAAACGTGACGCGCCTCGGATTCGACACCGGGATAGGCGCCGGGCGTATCGATGAAGCAGATGACCGGCAGATTGAATTTTTCGGCGAGCTTCATCAACCGGAGCGCCTTGCGGTAGCCTTCCGGCTGCGGCATGCCGAAATTGCGGACGATATTCTCCTTCGTATTCCGGCCCTTTTGCTGGGCGATCACCATGACGGAGCGGCCTTCAAAAAAGGCCGTGCCACCGATCAGCGCCTGGTCGTCGCGAAACTGGCGGTCGCCATGCAGTTCCTCGAAGTCCGTGAAAAGCGACGCAACATAGTCCAGCGCGTACGGACGCTTGGGATGCCGCGCGACGAGCACCCGCTGCCAGGGCGTCAGGTTGGAGTAGATTTCCCGCTTGGTGGCCTCGAGCTTTTCCTCGATGGCGGAAAGCTCGGCGGTCATGTCGATGTTGTTCTCGAGTGATTGCTGGTGCAGCGACTCGAGCTGCTTCTCGAGCTCACGCAGGGGCTTTTCGAACTCGAGGAGATAAGCGGGTCTCTCCATAGGTCGGTCAGATTACCGGGGGCAGTTGGCAGCTGTCAACTGGCCGGCGGAGCGGGCTGAAGCCAGAGGTCAGAGGGCAGCGGTCAGCAGTCAGAGGTCGGCGGTCAGAAATCGGCGGACGGAAGTCGAATTCTCCCAATAATTGATTTGCACGTCGCAGCCTGGAATTCCCAAGGGCAAGACATTGCGCCGGAGGTCACAATCATCGTCCGATCCGCCCCGACGTCTGACCGCCGACCTCTGACTTCTGACCTCTCAACCGCCGCCTCGCTCCTCGCTCCCCGGTTCTCGCTTCTGCTGTTGCGGCTTTTGCCGCAACTCCTCCTTCCAGCTTTGAATCTTCGCCTGCGCGCCAAAATGCTCGGCCTTCGCCTTGTCGCCTTTTTCCATCCAGATGCGCGACAGCGTGGTGTTGATGAAAAGATCGTCAGTCTTCAGCTCGTGTGCGCGTTCCGCGGCAACGAGGGCGGCATCAAACTGCCGCAGCGAAAAATGGATCTCCGCCAGGGCATGCCACGCGGCCAAAGCGTCGGGCGCGGCGTCGGTCGCCCGCGTCAGCTTGGCGATCGCCTGGTCGGATTCACCCATGGTGTAGTCATAGGTGGCGTCGTCGACCAGCTGTTGGATTTCGTCGGGAGTCACAAAGGGATCGGAATGCCGGAACGGCGGTAGGGCGCGACCGCTGGGCGCGCCGCGGGATATTGCGGCGGGCCCAGATTCGCGATTCACCCGCAAGTCGGAGCGAAGAACGGTCCCGCTCGACGAAGCGGACCACAACATTATTCAAACGCGATCACATCACGCGCGCAAAAAAGAAAGGACGGCCCGCGGGCCGTCCTTGTAAATTGCCGCGTGAGGGCGTGATGACTCAGCTCTTCGCCTCGTCGGCCTCGACGGAAATATTGACCGTCACCTCTTCGCCGATCGCCTTGCCGATCATCGCCGGCCCGGTCACGCCGAATTCGCTGCGGTTCAGCACCGTGGTGGCCTCCCAGGAGGAGAGCTGCGTGCCGGGGCGCATGCCCGGACCGAAGCCGTCGAGTGTCGCGTGGAGCACGACTTCCTTGGTGACGTCGCGGATCGTGAGATCGCCGGTGATGTCGAACGTGTTCTCGCCCGTCTTCTTCCACGATTTGCTCTTGAACGACATCATCGGGAACTTCGCCGTGTTGAAATAGTTCGGTCCCTTGAGATCGTCGTCGCGGTGCTCGTTGGCGGTGTTCAGGGCGGTGACGTCGATCGTCGCCTCGACCTGGCTGTTCTCCAGATGGTCGCGGTCGACCGTGATCTTGCCGTTCACGCTGGTGAAACTGCTGGAGAATTTCGTCATGATGTGGCGGATCGTGAATCCGGCGGACGAATGCACCGGGTCGATCTTGTAAACCTCAACGCCCGCGCCGACGGAGGCGGCGAGAGCCAGGGAGGAGCAAAGGACGAGGAGACGTTTGATCATAGTGGATGGAGTGCGATTGCGGGGTAGAGCGGGAAAACTATTCAGGTTTAATCACCTCGCAACCGGAGACTGCCGGGTCAGGGTCACTTTTCCGTAACAGTCCGGTGGTCAAAGAATCAGCATGGCATCGCCGTAGCTGAAAAATCGATACTCCCGCGCGATCGCTTCAGCATAGATTTCCTTGAGCCAGCCAATGCCATCGGTCGATCCGGGCGCCAGAAACGCGGAAACCAGGCAGAGGAGGGTGGACCGGGGTTGGTGAAAGTTGGTGACCAGGGCGTCGACGCCGCGAAACGTCGCCGGCGGGTAGATGAAAATCCCGGCTTCGCCCAGGAAGTCGCCGGGCGGCAGATCGGCGCGGGCCAGGAAATCCTCGAGGGTGCGCACGGCCGTGGTGCCGATCGCGACGCGACGGCCGGACGGGTGGGTGAGCGCCTCCCGCGTGGCCTCGGGGATTTCGTAAACCTCGCGATGGATCGTGTGATCCTCGATTTTTTCCGATGTGATGGGACGAAAGGTTCCGAGTCCGACGTGCAGTGTGAGATCGCTGGTGCCGACGCCTTTCGCAGCCAGCGCGGCGAACATCTCCGGAGTGAAATGCAACCCGGCGGTGGGAGCGGCCGCCGCGACCTGACGCTCGCGGTTAGCATAGATCGTTTGGTAGCGCTCGCGATCCTTTTGTCGTGCCGCGTCGCTGGTGCGCGGCGCAATGTACGGCGGCAACGGCATCTCGCCAATTTCCTCTGCGAGGTCGAGCAATCGACCCGATGGCAACGCAAACGAGATACGCGCCAAGCCATCGGCTGATTTCTCGCGGACGGTCGCGGTGTATTTATTGCCGCCCGAAAACGTTGCTCCCACGGGCAGCTTTTTTCCCGGTCGGATCAGGCACCACCACGACTCGCCGCTCGCATCCGTCGCGGCGGGATGCAGCAACAGGCACTCGACTTCGCCGCCGGTCGGGCGCTTTCCGTGCAGACGGGCGGGTATGACCGCGGCGTTGTTGCGAAACAGGCGGTCCCCGGAACGGAGGTACTCCGGAAGATCCCGGAAATTCCGGTGCTCGACTCGATGTTCGGCGCGGTGAACGACAAGCAGCCGGGAAGCGTCGCGCCGATCCGTCGGATGTTGGGCGATCAGCTGCTCAGGCAGGTCGTAGTCGAAGAGGTCGGTGTTCAACGGAAGGGAAGGGCAGGATTTGCCGGCGGAGCTATTCTGGCAAATGGGAATCCGAATGGTGGGCGGCATTGCCCTATGCCGCCACTCAAGGTGGAGCGCGACCTCCGGGCGCGCTTTTGCGATAAACCGGCCCGGAGGTCCGGTTCCACCACGCAACCCCGCCATGCACCCTGCGACTTAATGTCATAAAAAATTAAAGTAACATTGACGGCGACCGTTCTGGGAGTATCAAAAGCAATTCCAAGCCCGACATGACCCGCGCCAGCAACAACCTCAATCCCCTTGCGGCCATCATTATTCTGGTCGTCGTGCTGCTTACTCCCCTCACCGGGCGAGTCTCCTGATTTTATTCTCCAACGAATTTAACCAGAGGCCGCCCAAAACCGGGCGGCCTTTGTTTTTCACTCGATGAAATCCTCACGCCTTGCCAAACTGGACCTTCCCGCCCGCTCCCCGCGGATGCCGGCGGCCATCTTCCCATGACCGATAGCGATCTGAGAAAACACAGCCGTGTCATCACGGAGGGCCCGCAGCGGGCCCCCGCCCGGGCGATGCTGAAGGCCGTCGGCTTCACCGACGCGGACTTGCGCAAGCCCATGATCGGCATCGCCAATACATGGACCGAGATCGGGCCCTGCAATTTCCACCTCCGGACCCTCGCCGAGCAGGTCAAGGCGGGCATTCGCGCCGCGGGCGGCACGCCCTTCGAGTTCAACACCGTATCGATTTCCGACGGCATCACGATGGGCGTCGAGGGCATGAAAACCTCGCTCATCAGTCGCGAGGTGATCGCCGACTCGATCGAACTCGTCGCGCGGGGCAATCACCTCGATGGCTTGGTTTGCCTTTCGGGCTGCGACAAGACCAACCCGGGCGTGATGATGGCGCTGGCCCGCATCGATATTCCCGGACTTGCCCTTTACGGCGGCTCGATCGCCCCCGGTCACCTCAATGGCAAGGCGCTCACGCTGCAGGATGTGTTTGAAGCGGTCGGCGCCTTCGCGGCCGGCAAGATTGACGACCGGCAGTTACTGCAGGTCGAGGAAAGCGCCTGTCCGGGCGCGGGTGCGTGCGGCGGCCAGTTTACCGCCAACACCATGGCGACCGTCATGGAGGCGATCGGCGTTTCGCCGGCCGGCTTCAACGGCATCCCCGCGACCGATCCCGCCAAGGGCCAGGCGGCCTACAAGTGCGGTCAATTGGTCGTTGATTTGGTGCGCAACGACACGCGTCCGTCGAAGATTTTCACCCGCGCGGCTTTTGACAACGCGATCGCCTCGATCGCGGCTTCGGGCGGTTCAACCAACGCGGTCCTCCACCTGCTCGCGATCGCGCGCGAGTTCGATGTGCCGTTGAAGCTCGATGAATTCGACACGATCAGCGCGCGCACGCCGACGATCGCCACGCTCAAACCCGGCGGCCTCTACACGGCCGTGGAAATGCAGCACGCCGGCGGCATCTCGCTCCTGTTGCGGCGCCTGCTCGAGGGCGGAATTCTCAAGGGCGACTGTCTCACCGTCACCGGAAAATCGCTCGGCGAGGAAATCAAAAATGCGCCCGAGACTCCGGGACAGCAGGTTATCCGTCCGACGGACAAGCCTTTCAAGACCAGCGGCGGCCTCGTCGTGCTCCACGGCAATCTCGCCCAGGAAGGCTGCGTCCTGAAGGTCGCGGGCAGCGCGATCAGCAAATTCCGCGGACCCGCGCGCGTCTTCAATTGCGAGGAGGACGCCATGGCGGCCGTCAGTGCGATGAAGATCAAGGCGGGCGACGTCGTCGTCATCCGTTACGAGGGACCCAAGGGCGGACCCGGCATGCGCGAAATGCTTGGCGTGACCGGCGCGCTCGCCGGCGCGGGCCTGGCCGAGACGGTGGCCTTGCTCACCGACGGACGTTTCTCCGGTGCGACGCGCGGTCTTTCGATCGGCCACGTGGCGCCCGAAGCCGCCACGGGCGGCGTCATCGGCCTCGTGCTCGAGGGCGATCTCGTCGACATCGATGTCCCGGCGCGGCGCCTCCAGCTCGAGGTCTCCGAAGCCGACCTGGCCTCGCGCCGCCTCCGCTGGGCCGCGCCCGAGCCGCGCTACCGGCGCGGTGTCATGGCGAAATACGCCAATACCGTTTCCTCGGCCGCCGAAGGCGCCGTCACTCACTGATCCTCCGTCTTTCCAACCCGCTCCTACCATGAAACTCACCGGTGCAGAAATCATCTGGGAATGCCTCATCCGCGAAGGCGTGGACGTCGTCTTCGGCTACCCGGGCGGCGCCATCCTGCCGGCGTACGATGCGATGACGAAATATCCGCAGATCCACCACGTACTCGTGCGCCACGAACAGGGCGCGACGCACATGGCGGACGGCTATGCGCGCGCGAGCGGCAAGGTCGGTGTCGCCATCGCGACCTCCGGCCCGGGCGCGACCAACATGGTCACCGGCATTGCCACCGCGATGATGGATTCCTCGCCGATCGTGTGCATCACCGGCCAGGTTGGCTCCAAGGCCATCGGCACGGACGCCTTCCAGGAAACCGACGTGACCGGCGTCACTTTGCCAGTCACCAAGCACAATTATCTCGTCACGCGTCCCGGCGACATCGCCCGCGCAATCCGCGAGGCGTTCTACATCGCCAAGAGCGGACGTCCGGGACCGGTCCTCGTCGACATCACCAAGGACGCCCAGCAGATGACCGCCGAGTTCGACTGGGAAGCGGCGGCGCCGAGCCTGCCGGGTTATCGTCCGAATCTTCGCGCCATGCCGAGCGAGTACCAGCGCGCGCTCGAGCTGATCAATTCCGCCCAGCGCCCGGTCATCCTGGCCGGCCAGGGCATCATCAAGGCCGGCGCCACCGCGCAGGTGGTCGAGCTCGCCGAGACTTCGCGCACTCCGATCGCCGTCACGCTGCTCGGCATCGGCGGCGTGCCGGCCTCGAACGAGTTCAATCTCGGCATGATGGGCATGCACGGCGAGGCCTGGGTCAACCAGGCGATCCAGCAGGCCGACCTGCTCATCGCACTCGGTATGCGTTTCGACGACCGCGTCACCGGCAACCTCAAAACCTACGCGCCGCACGCGAAGAAGATCCACGTCGAGATCGATCCGTCCGAGGTGAACAAGAATGTTCATGTCGACGTCGCGCTCATCGGCGACCTGGCCGACGTGCTGGGCGAGTTGCTTCCGGGTGTGAAAAAGGCCGACCGCTCCCCATGGTGGGCGACCATCAATGAAATGAAGGGCGATTCCGCCGTGCGCGACATCCAGAGCCTGCCCGACAGCGGCCACCTTTATGCAGCGCACGTGATCAACGACCTCTGGCGCTTCACGCGCGAGCGCGACACGATTGTCGTCACCGACGTCGGCCAGCACCAGATGTGGGAGGCGCAGTATTTCCACCATGACAAGCCGCGCTCGCTCATCACCTCGGGCGGCCTCGGCACGATGGGCTTCGCGCTGCCCGCGGCAATCGGCGCCAAGTTTGCCTGTCCGGACAAGGACGTGTGGGTCGTCGTCGGCGACGGCGGTTTTCAGATGACGATGCCCGAACTCGCCACCGCGGCGCAGGAAAAGATCAAGGTCAACGTCGCCATCATCAACAACCAATACCTCGGCATGGTGCGCCAGTGGCAGGAGTTTTTCTACGACAAGCGCTACGCCGCCACGCCGATCACGGGTCCGGATTTCGTCAAGCTCGCCGAGGCCTTCGGACTCAAGGGCGTGCGCGTGCAAAAGCGCACCGAGATGAAATCCACGGTGTCCGAGACGCTCGGCCATGACGGCACGGTCGTCATCGATTTCCGCGTCGAGAAGGAGGACACCGTATTTCCGATGGTTCCTGCCGGCGCGGACCTCGACAAGATGATCCGCCGTCCGAAGCAGGACGTGATGTTGGAGTCGGGTAACGATACCGAGTGGCAGATGCCCTCCGCAGCGCCCGCCATCGCCAAGGCCGACGTGAAGCCGCACTCCAACGGTCACGCGAAGCCCGCGGCGAAATCCGCCAAGGCGGCGAAAGCCGCGCCCAAACCCGCCGCACCCGCCAAGCGCGGCAAGGTTGCCGGCAAGCGTTCCCTCCGTCGCGCCTGATTCAACCCGCTTCTCCCATGTCGAAACATACGCTCATCGCCTACGTGGAGGACGTCCCCGGTGTCCTGAACCGGGTGGCCTCGCTGTTCCGCCGCCGCAATTTCAACATCGATTCGCTCACGGTCGGCCGCACCGAACACGCGGGTGTTTCACGCCTGACCGTCGTCGTCGAGACGAGCGAGGCGGGCGCCCGCATCGTCGAGGCCAGCCTCTACAAGCTGGTCAACGTACTCCGCGTCGACGACCTCACGCGCAAGCCGTCGCTCGTCCGCGAACTCGGTCTCGTCAAGGTGCTCGTGTCGCCGCAAACCCGTTCGCAGGTCCTGCAGCTGGTCGACGTGTTCCGTGCCCGCGTGGTCGACGTCGATGAGAAATCGATCTCGATCGAGGTCACCGGCACGCCGGAAAAGATCGCGAAGTTCGAGCTCGTCGCGCGCCCTTACGGCATCCTCGAGATGGTGCGCACCGGCGCCGTCGCGATGACCCGCGGACACGAATCCGTCACCTCCAACCCGCCGCTGGTCCGCGCGGAGCTCAACGCGCCGGCGGCCGATCACCACGCCGACACCTCAGGGTTGGCGATGTCCGTCTGAGTGAGCGGTGAGCAGCAAACGGTAAGCAGAAACCAATGGCTATAAGCTCCAAGACGTAAGCAAATCCGCGGGCACGAAAGCATCCACCGAATTCATTGCCATCTCTGGACTCCCTCAACTCTCAACCTTCACCTTTCAACTTTCATCTCCCCCAATGGCTAAAATCTACTACGACAAGGACGCAGACCTCTCACTGATTCGCGGCAAGAATGTCGCGATCATCGGCTACGGCTCGCAGGGCCACGCCCACGCGCTGAACCTCAAGGACAGCGGCGCCAGCGTGCGCATCGGCCTGGCCGCGACGAGCAAGTCGCGCGTCAAGGCGAAGAAAGCCGGACTCACGGTCGGCACCGTCGACCAGGTTTCGAAATGGGCCGACGTCATCATGATTCTGACGCCCGACACGTCGCAGGCGCGCATCTACAAGGAGTCGATCGCCCCGCATCTTTCGAAGGGCAAGATGCTGATGTTCGCCCACGGCTTCAACATCCGCTTCAAGGCGATCAAGCCGCCGAAGGACGTCGACGTCACGATGGTTGCCCCGAAGGGCCCGGGCCACCGCGTGCGCGAGGTTTATCAGGAGGGCGGCGGCGTCCCGGGCCTGATCGCGATTCACCAGGATGCGACCGGCCACGCGAAGCAGCTCGCGCTGTCGTATGCGCGCGGCATCGGCTGCACCCGCGCCGGCCTCCTCGAGACGACCTTCACCGAGGAAACCGAGACGGATTTGTTCGGCGAACAGGCCGTGCTTTGCGGCGGCTGCTCGGAGCTGGTCAAGGCCGGTTTCAAGACGCTCGTCGATGCCGGCTACCAGCCGGAGATCGCGTATTTCGAGTGTCTGCACGAGCTGAAGCTGATCGTGGACCTGATGTACCGCGGCGGCCTCAACTACATGCGCTACTCCATTTCCGACACCGCGGAGTGGGGCGACTACGTCAGCGGCCCGCGCGTCGTGACCAAGAAGACGCGCAAGGAAATGAAGCGCATCCTCCACGACATCCAGAGCGGCAAGTTTGCCCGCCGCTGGATCCGCGAGAACGAGGACGGCTGTCCGAAATTTCGCAAGGTCCGCCAATCCGAGCGCGGCCAGAAGCTCGAGGTCGTCGGCGCGAAATTGCGTGCGATGATGCCATTCTTGAATCCCGTTACCATCAAACCAGGGGACTGATCGGGGAGAGTGAAAATGAAAATGAGAGTGGCCAACCACCGACGCCAATGATCAAGGGCAATCAAATCGCTAAATTGCATCAACTGCTGCATTTTGGAATGATGCGGTCGAGCGCGCTTGCCCTTGCTTTGGATCGATGGCTGGAAGGGATAATCTGCATCGTTTTGGCGCCTACACCAAGGCGCTCGATCTCTTCGACAGGGTGGTCGAGGATCTTGCGCCATTGGAAGGACGCTGGGCACTCGCTCGCTTGGTCGCCCAGCAGTTGGCCAGCGCAGACTCAATTGTCGCAAACATCGAAGAAGGATATGGGCGCGGTTCATCCCGTGACTACGCTCACTTTCTGGTTATCGCCCGTGGTTCCGCGCAGGAAACGGCTGGAAGGTACGCCCGCTTTGGCCATTGGCTTACTCCGGAAATCGTTCGGCAGCGCGTTGCTCTCTGCGACGAGATTATCGGAATCCTGACCGTCTCCATTACGACGCTTCGAAACACACCAAAACCCGGGCCATCGCCCTAAATCTCACCTTCACTTTCACTATCACTTTCCCGCTCACCTTCACCCTCCACTCCCATGTCCTACGTCCGCATCTTCGACACCAGCCTTCGCGACGGCGAGCAAGCGCCGGGCGCCAGCATGACTTCAGCCGAAAAGCTGGAGGTGGCCCGGGCCCTGTCGCGACTGGGCGTGGATGTGATCGAGGCGGGTTTTCCGGCCGCTTCGCCGGACGACATGGCGGCGGTGCAGGCGATCGCGGCCGAGATCGGCCAGGAACCGATCGCGGGTCGCCCGCAGGCGGAGGCGCCGATCATCTGCGGCCTCGCGCGCTGCACGCGCAGTGACATCGAGGCGGCCTGGAACGGCGTCAAGGGTGCGCGCCGTCCGCGCATCCACACCTTCCTCGCGGCGAGCGACATTCACCTGAAGCACAAGCTCCGGCTCACGCGGCCGGAGATGCTCGCTCGCGCCGTCGAGATGGTTTCGCTCGCGCGTTCGCTCTGCCCGGACGTCGAGTTTTCGCCCGAGGATGCGGGCCGCAGCGACCCGAAGTTTCTCTATGAGGTGCTCGAGGCCGTGATCAAGGCGGGCGCGACGACCCTCAACATTCCAGATACGGTCGGTTATACGATGCCCGACGAATTTGGCGCGCTCATCGCCGGCATCATCGCCAACACGCCCGGAGCGAAGGACGTCATCATTTCCGTGCATTGCCACGACGACCTCGGTCTCGCGGTCGCGAATTCGCTGGCCGGTCTTCGCGCCGGCGCGCGTCAGGCGGAATGCACGATCAACGGCATCGGCGAGCGGGCGGGCAACGCGTCGCTCGAGGAGATCGTCATGGCGATCCACACGCGCGGCGACAAGGTTGGCCTCAAGACCGGCATCGACACGCGCCAGCTCAGCCGGGCGAGCAAGCTGGTCTCGCGCAGCACGAGTTATCCCGTGCCGCCCAACAAGGCCATCGTGGGCGCCAACGCCTTCGCGCACGAGTCCGGCATCCACCAGGACGGCATGATCAAGAATGCGTCGACGTACGAGATCATGCGGCCGGAGGATGTCGGGGCGACGCAGACGCTCCTCGTGCTCGGCAAACATTCGGGTCGCAACGCGTTTTCGAAGCGGTTGTCCGAACTCGGCTACACGCTCGAGGGCGACGCCCTGACCAAGGCCTTCGCCGAATTCAAGAAACTGGCCGATCGCAAGAAGTCGGTTCACGACGCCGACCTGGTGGCGCTCGCCTCCGACGAGCATTCCCCGGCGCCGGACTACTGGTCGCTCGAAAATTTGCAGGTCGTGTGCGGCACCACTGGCCTGCCCACGGCCACCGTGCGCCTGCGGGATCCGGATGGCAAACATCACGTGGCCGCCTGCGTCGGCACCGGCCCGGTCGACGCGACCTACAAGGCGATCGATTCCATCGTGCGCGTGCCGATCAAGCTGCTCGAGTTCGGCATCAATGCCGTGACCGAGGGCATCGACGCCCTGGCCGAGGCCTCCGTGCGCATCCGGCACGAGGACCAGCGTTCGAACCACGGTCACGCGGCGGACACCGACATCGTCGTGGCCGGCGCCAAGGCCTACATTTCCGCCATCAATCACGTGCTGGCTCGCGCGGCGGGTCCGCGTCCGACCCATCCGCAGCAAACCTCCGTCGATGCCGAGACACCGGCGGCACCGAAGGCGTAAGTCAATTTTTTCGAACCATGAGCCAGAGCCCACGCACCCTTTTCCAGAAAATCTGGGACGCCCACGTCGTCGCCGAGGAACCCGGCGCGCCGACCGTCCTTTATATCGACCTGCACCTTGTGCACGAGGTCACCTCGCCGCAGGCCTTCTCCACGCTGAAGGAGCGCGGCCTGAAGGTTCGCCGGCCCGACCGGACGGTCGCGACGATGGATCACTCGATCCCGACGCGCGGCGGCTACGAGGCGGCCGATGAGGCGGGCCGCATCCAGTTGCGACTGCTCGAGTCCAACGCCAAGGACAATAATGTCCGCATCTACGGTCTGAATTCCGTGCAGCGCGGCATCGTGCACGTCATCGGACCGGAGCAGGGTTTCACGCAGCCCGGCATGACGATCGTGTGCGGCGACAGCCACACCTCGACGCATGGCGCGTTCGGCTCGCTCGGCTTCGGCATCGGCACCAGCGAGGTCGGCCACGTTCTGGCCACGCAGTGTTTGCTGCAGCGCAAGGCCCGCACCTGCGAGGTGCGTGTCGACGGCATGCTCAAGCCCGGCATCACGGCCAAGGACATCATTCTCGCCATCCTGTCGAAGATCGGCGTCGGCGGCGGCACAGGCCACGTGTTCGAATACACGGGCGCGGCCATCCGCGCGCTCGACATGGAGGGCCGCATGACGGTCTGCAACATGTCGATCGAGGGCGGGGCGCGGGCCGGCATGATCGCGCCGGATGACACCACCTTCAATTTCGTCGCCGGCCGCGAGTTCGCGCCGAAGGGCGCGGCGTGGGACAAGGCCGTCGCCCGCTGGCGCACGCTGCCGACCGACGAGGGCGCGACCTACGACAAGACTGTCACGCTCGACGCCGCGACGCTTGAGCCGATGGTCACGTTCGGCACCAACCCCGGTCAGGGCGTGGCGATCACGAAGCCGCTGCCGCAGCCCTCATCGCTGGCCGACGCCAACGAGCGCGCGGCGCTGGAGAAGTCGCTCGCCTACATGAAATTCGAACCCGGCAAGCCGATCCTGGGGCAACCGGTCGACGTCGTGTTTCTCGGCTCGTGCACGAATTCCCGCCTGCCGGATCTCCGTGCGGCGGCGAACCTGCTGCGCGGCCGCAAGGTGGCCCCCTCGGTGCGCATGATGGTCGTGCCAGGCTCGCAGTCGGTCAAGCAGGCCGCCGAATCCGAGGGTCTCGACAAGATCTTCAAGGAGGCCGGCGCGGACTGGCGCGAGGCCGGTTGCTCGATGTGCATCGCGATGAACGGCGACCAGCTGGCGCCCGGACAGCTCGCGGTTTCGACCTCGAACCGCAACTTCGAAGGCCGCCAGGGCAAGGGCGGACGCACCGTTCTCGCCTCGCCGCTCACCGCCGTCGCGTCGGCGGTCGCGGGAAAGGTGGCGGATCCGAGACCTCTGATGAAGTGACGAGTGACGTGTGACGCGTGACGAGTCCCTACAAACCCATTCAATCAATCCCATCCGAATCAAATTTCCCGAGTATCATCCGGCAGCGCTGACCTGAGTTTTGGTCCCATTCCGAATCTCGTCACTCGTCACCGGTCACTCCTCACTTCCGACATGGCTGCTCAATTCACCTCCCTCACCGCCCGCTGCGTCGTGATGCCGAACACGGACATCGACACGGACCAGATCATTCCGGCCCGTTTCCTGAAGGTCACGGACAAGAAGGGCCTCGGCGAAAAGCTGTTTTGCGACTGGCGCTATCTCGATAGCGGCGCGCCGAATCCGAATTTCATCCTCAACCAGCCCGAGGCCGCGGGCGTGAAGATCCTCGTGGCTGGAAACAATTTCGGCTGCGGCTCCTCGCGCGAGCACGCGCCGTGGGCGCTGGTGGGCTGGGGTTTTCAGGCGGTCATCTCGACCTTGTTCGCCGACATCTTTCGCGGCAATTCGGTCAAGAACGGCCTGATCCCGGTGACCATCGAACCGGCGGCGCACGCGGCCCTCGTCGCGGCGCGCGCGAAGGATCCCAATCTGCCGGTCACGGTCGACCTGCAGTCCACCA
Source organism: Candidatus Didemnitutus sp. (assembly GCA_035545955.1). Classification (GTDB taxonomy): domain Bacteria; phylum Verrucomicrobiota; class Verrucomicrobiia; order Opitutales; family Opitutaceae; genus Didemnitutus. The sequence goes on from DASZXI010000017.1 coordinate 44,802, forward strand.
CGGTGAGCTGGCCCGGTCAGGCGCCGCTGAAATTCCCGATCGATCCGTTCTCCCGCACCTGTCTGCTCGAGGGAGTCGACGAACTCGGCTACCTGCAGAAATTCACGCCGCAGACTGAAGCCTACGAAGCCGCGCATGCCTGACTCATCGAACGCCCCTGTCATCGAGATCTTCGACACCACCCTGCGCGATGGCGCGCAGACCGAGGGGATCTCGTATTCCGTCGACGACAAGATGCGCATTGCGCGCAAGCTCGACGAACTCGGCGTGGCGTTCATCGAAGGGGGCTGGCCCGGTTCCAATCCCAAGGATGCGCTTTTCTTCGAGCGGGCCCGGCTGGAAAAGTGGCAGCACGCGAAGATCGTTGCCTTCGGTTCGACGCGGCGCGCGGGCCTGAAGGTGGAGGATGATCCCAGCGTGCGCGCCCTGGTCGCCGCCGGCACCGAGGTTTGCGCCATCTTTGGCAAGTCGTCCGTGCTGCACGTGACCGACGTGTTGCGGACAACGCTCGAGGAGAATCTGGCGATGATTCTCGACACCGTGACCTACCTGCGCGCGAAGGGGAAGCGGGTGATCTACGATGCCGAGCATTTCTTCGACGGCTTTGATCGCGACCCAGCCTATGCGTTGAAGGCGCTCGACGCGGCACACCGTGGCGGCGCGGAGACACTGGTTTTGTGCGACACCAACGGCGGGCACCTGCCGTGGCAGATCGAGACGACCGTCAAGGCGGTGCGTGAGCACTTCGGCCCGGGCGTGCGCGTCGGGGTGCATTTGCACGACGACACCGGATGCGGCGTGGCCAACAGCGTGGCCGGAGTGCGCGCCGGGGCGACGCACGTGCAGGGGACGGTCAACGGCTACGGCGAGCGTTGCGGCAACGCGAACCTCTGCATCGTCATTCCGAACCTCGAATTGAAACTGGGTTTGCGCGCGCTGCCGGTCGGCGGACTGGAGCGTCTCTACGAGGTGGCCACGTTTGTGGCCGAGGTCGCCAATTTCTCGCCGAACGACCAGATGGCGTATGTCGGCAACAGCGCGTTCGCGCACAAGGCGGGCGTTCACGTGTCCGCGATGCGGCGGCATCCCGATGCCTACCAGCACATCGATCCGGCCAAGGTCGGCAATCACACCCGCGTCGTCGTGAGCGAATTGTCCGGTCGCGCCAACGTGGTCTCCAAGGCCGGCGAATTCGGCTTCGAGGACGTCGATGCGGCCACCAGCGCGAAGGTCGTTGAGCTGATCAAGGCCAAGGAACACGAAGGCTATTCGTTCGAAGCCGCCGAGGCCAGCGTGGCCCTGCTGGTGCGCCGCCTGGCGCCCGATTACCAGCCGCTGTTCAAGCTGCGGGACTATCGCGGCATGGTCAGCCGGCACGGCGAGCGGCAGATCGCCGAAGCCACGATCAAGCTGGATATCGGCGGACACGAGGTGCACACGGCCGCGGAGGGCAACGGTCCCGTGAATGCCTTCGATCAGGCGTTGCGCAAGGCACTGCAGCCCCAGTTTCCGCAGGTGAAGGACATCCAGCTCGCCGACTACAAGGTGCGCATCCTGAATTCGAATTCCGGCACGGCCGCCATCACGCGCGTGCTGATCGACTGGCACGACGGCGGCAGCGCCCACCGTCCGGCCAACGACGGCGCTCGGACGGGCGAAACCGTTCGCCGCTGGAGCACGGTCGGCGCTGGCACGAACATTCTCGACGCCACCTGGCTGGCGCTGGCCGACGGCTACGAATACGCCCTGGCGGCGAAACCGGCTCCGGCGCGCGCGCCGGTCCCGGCTTGAGGTGTTGGCATGAGCGCCGAGGGAATTATTCTTTGTAGGAGCGGCTTTACGCCGCGATTGCCCACGCCCAGCCACATTTTGGCGCGTTTAGGATCGCGGCATAAAGCCGCTCCTACCGACGGGACCGATCGGTTTCGTTCACAACAGCTTCTGACCGCATGAAAGCATCCATCGTCCTGCTGCCCGGTGACGGCATCGGCCCCGAAGTGGTGAACGAGGCCCGCCTTGTTCTCGACGCCGTCGGGCAGCATTTTGGCCACGAGTTCAAATATGCGACGCACCTTCTGGGTGGTTGCGCAATCGACGCCACCGGCACCGCGATGCCGGAGGCGACGCTCGATGCCTGCCGCACGGCCGACGCCATCCTTCTCGGTGCCGTGGGCGGTCCGAAGTGGGACGATCCGCAGGCCAAAGTCCGGCCTGAGCAGGGCCTGCTGGCGATCCGCAAGGGGCTCGGACTTTACGCCAACCTGCGGCCGGTGAAGGCGGTGCCCGCGCTCGCCGCGCTCTCGCCGCTGAAGCCCGAGCGGGTGGCGGGAGTCGACTTCATCGTCATTCGCGAACTCACGGGCGGATTGTATTTCGGCCAGCCGAAGGGCCGCGAGATGACCCCGCAGGGCGAGCGTGCGGTCGACACGTTGATCTACACCGAGGCGGAAATCAGGCGTATCGTGAAGCTGGCGTTCGAGCTCGCCCGTCCGCGCCGCAAGCTCGTGACCTCGATCGACAAGGCCAACGTGCTCGAGTCGTCGCGTCTCTGGCGCAAGATCGCGATCGAGGTCGGCAAGGGTTATCCCGACGTCAAGCTCGAGCATCAGCTGGTCGACTCGGCAGCGATGCGCCTGATCACCCACGCGCCCGCGTTCGACGTGATCGTCACGGAAAACATGTTCGGCGACATCCTGACCGACGAAGCCGCCGTGCTCGCCGGTTCGCTCGGGCTGCTGCCGAGCGCGTCGCTGGGCGAGGGGAAGCTCGGTCTTTACGAACCGATTCACGGTTCGGCACCTGATATCGCCGGCAAGGGCATCGCGAATCCCATCGGCACCATTTTATCGGCCGCGATGCTGCTGCGTCATTCGCTCGGCTTGGAGAAGGAAGCGGCGGCGGTCGAACACGCGGTGAATTCCGCCATTGCCGACGGCTGTCGCACGGCCGACCTCGGTCCGGGTCAGGCGCTCAACACGACGCGCATGGGCGAGGCGGTGCGCACCCGCCTGGCGGCGCGCAAATAGATCATGTCCGCGTCGGCCCGCATCCCCCGTTACCGTCAGCTGCCCGTCGCCGCGCCCGGCGAGGTGTTTCCGCGGACGTCGGTGCGGCTGCGGGCCGCCAATCCCAATCACCATCTCTGGAACAACAACGGCACCTGGTACCTGCACTACACGGTGCATCCGACGCCGTTGACCAAGAGCCGTGTCCGCGTGTCGCTCGAGACGAAGAGCCTCGAGAGCGCGCGCCGCCGCCGCGACGAGATCCTGTCGCGAGCGGGCGTGGTGTGGTGAAAGGCGGGGTCTTGGTGTAGGGCGGGGTTGCCAACCCCGCCGAGATCGCGGCATCGGCAAGCGCACAAGCGAGATCCCTGAAATGCAAAGGCGGGATTAGGCAATCCCGCCCTACACCCGCATTTTCGGTAGATTGATTTCTGGGCAGGAAAGTGCAGCAGGGAGCACTGTCGGCTATGCCGGAGCGACGACACCTACCGCGATTACGCGACGTATGGAGTCGAAATCCCATCTATTTCCTAACGGCATGCACGGCCGGGAGACGACGGGTGCTCTGTTCGCAGTCTGCTTCGGCGGTTTTGATCGAGTCTTGGCAGTCGTCCCTGGCGCGACATGGCTGGTCGGTTGGACGCTACGTCGTGATGCCGGATCACGTCCACTTCTTCGCACGTCCGGCGCTCGAGGCAAAGGGCCTGGCGAGTTTCATGCGCGACTGGAAGCACTGGACTTCGTCCTGTCTGGGCCGGTCGTTGTGGCTGGATATGCCCCTATGGCAGGCTGAGTTTTTCGATCATGTGATCCGATCGGCCGACAGCTATAGCGCCAAGTGGGAGTACGTGCGTCAGAATCCGGTGCGCGCAGGTTTGGTTCGCGAAGCGGAGCTGTGGCCTTATGCGGGCGAAATAGTGCCGTTGGAGTTTCGGCGCTGACGCCGCATATGGCCGGGTTGTTTTCCGAATCGGCTTTGGGATGAATCGCAAAACCAACCCCGCCAAGGGAGTCGCATCGACGCGATCCCCGAAATGCCAGGCGGCATTCGGCGATGCCGCCCTACACCGGGCAAAGTCGCGTCAGATCCGCACGCCCTCGCGCGTGACGCGCTGGCGGAAATCGGCGAGGATGCGCTGGGTGATCGGACCGGGCTTGCCGTTACCGACCTGGCGTCCGTCGAGGGAAATGACGGGCACGACCTCCGCGCCTGAGCCGGTGAGGAAGCACTCGTCCGCACACCAGATGTCGTAACGGGTCATGTTCGTGTCGACGATCGGCACCTTGAGGTCGCGCGCGATGTCGAAGATCGTGTCGCGGGTGATGCCCTTGAGCGCACCCTGCGAGGCCGCCGGCGTGTGAATCACTCCCTTGTGCACGGTGAAGATGTTGTCGGCCGTGCATTCCGCGACAAAGCCCTGCTCGTTCAGCATGATCGCCTCGAGTGCGTTCGCCTGCTTCGCCTCGATCTTGCCGAGGATGTTGTTCACGTAGTTCAGCGACTTGATCGTCGGCGGCAGCGCCGCCGGTCCGATGCGGCGCGTCGGCACGGTGACGATGGCGAGGCCGTTGTCGTAGTATTCCTTCGGATAGAGCTGGATCGTGCTCGCGATGATGAAGAGCGTCGGCTTCGGGCACGACCAGGGCGACAGTCCGAGGTCGCCGGGTCCGCGCGTGACGACGAGGCGAATGTAGCCGTTGCGCAGGTTGTTGCGCCGGCACGTCTCGCAGGTGGCCTCGACCAGCTCCTGGCGGGACAGCGGAATGGTCAGGAGCAGCGCCTTGGCGGAATACTCGAGGCGCTCGAGATGCTCGGCCAGGCGAAACACATTGCCGTCGTAGAGGCGGATGCCCTCGAAAATGCCATCACCGTACAGCAGCCCGTGGTCGAACACGGAGACCTTGGCCTGCTTCTCGTCCACGAACTGGCCGTCGAGATAGATTTGCATTCCACCAGCATCCCGCCGGGCGCCGGCATTGCCAAGGATGGACTGACCTATGACATTTTGCAGTGTGCCGGCCCTTTCGACCCGAAGGTGTTTCATTGGAATTTCCCGAGGATGTCGCGGAAGCCACGGATGAAATTCCCTTACGAACGGTCGGAAATCTTCTCCGTGCCTCCGTGGTTAAGAAATCAATTTTGATTCCTTACGGCGCGATGTGCCAGACGGGATCGACTCCGGCGAGATAGGGCATGGTGCCGACAGACGTGCCGTTCATGAGCCAGAAGGCGCGGTCGCCGGTGGTGCGATTTTCCCAAAGCAGGTCGGGTTTCCCGTCTCCATTGTAGTCCGCCACGGCGGCGATGTGCCAGGCGGGATCGACGAGGGCGATATAGCCAAAGCTGGCGATGGTGGTGCCATTCATGAGCCACAGGGTGCGGTCGCCGGTGGTGGTGTTTTCCCAAACGAGATCAACGTGGCCATCGCCATCGAAGTCTCCGGCACCGACGATCCTCCAATCCGTGGCAATCCCGGCGAGGTAGCCGAAGCTCGCGACCGAGGTTCCATTCATGAACCAGACGGCGCGGTCGCCGGTGGCGGTGTTTTCCCAGATCAAGTCAATCTGTCCGTCGCCGTTGAAATCGCCGAGCGCTGCCAGGTGCCACACCGGATCGACCTGGGCAAAATAGGCAAAACTGAGAATGGTCTTTCCGCTCATCATCCAGGCCGTGCGATCACCGGTGGTCGTGTTTTCCCACGCAATGTCGGTCTGGCCATCACCGTCGAAGTCGGCGGTGCCGACGATCTTCCAGTCCGTCGCAATGCCGGCGAGATAGTCGAAGCTGGAGATCGATGTTCCGTTCAGGTACCACAGGGCCCGGTCGCCGGTGGTGGTGTTCTCCCAAAGGATGTCCGCGGAGCCGTCGCCGTTGAAGTCGGATGACACCTTCGGACTCGCCGTCGTGCCGACCATCAACGCATGTCCGAAACTCGTCACCCAGACTTCGTTCGATTTGGAAGGATTGAAAAAGACGCGCTCGGGCTGACGAAACGGATAGTTGTCCACGTGCGTGAACACCGGCGATGCCGCGCGAAGATTCGACGTGTGCCACAAGCCGTCGGTCTCGGTGGTCAAATACGCGGCGCCCGCATGCGACGGATCGAACGTGACCGAAGTCACCCGATCGAGAGCATTCACGCGTATCCAGTGCGCGCCGCGATCGGTTGTCCGGTACAATCCGCCGAGGCCGTTGGGCGGTCCGCCCCAGCCGCTGAACACGCCCGCGTACCAGGTGTCTTGGCTGGCATCGGCCGGATCGAGCACGACGTCCTTCGTCCAATACAGCATGCCCGGATCGGAAACATCGGTCCAACCCGTGGTCGCAGGATCATAGAGAAAGACACCGGAACTGGCCGTGAAGGCGGTCGTGCGATGTCCGGAATAGCTGCACAGGACCTTGCCGTCATTCAGCACAATGACCGTTGCGGGATGCCCTTCGGTGCGCGGCGGATTTGACAGCTTGGTCCAGGTCGAGGCGGCTCCGTCCTGCAGGTCATTCGTGACGAAGATGCCGCCGGCGGTGGAATGAATCACGCTCGCGTACATCCGATTCGGATTGTTCGGGTCGAGACAGAGCCAGAAAACCGGATGGCCGAAATTGTGGATCACCGACCACGCGGCGCCGCTATTGGCCGACATGATGATCTTGCCGTTGGCGTCCGCGTTGTTGAGCGGGCTGTCGGCGAGTCGCGTGGACTGGTACATGTCATGGATGTCCGAAGTCGCGGCGTAGAGCGCATGGCTCGTGGGATGCTCGACGATGCGGTACATCGTGTTCGCGTCGTCGCCGGTGTTACCGAGCGTCCACGTCACGCCGCCGTCGGAACTCCGGATGCCCTTGATGTCGGAGAAGCCCGCGAAAAGGTGCTGCGCATCGGTCCAGAAAATCTGCCAGGCGGACGTGTTTTCGAGGCCAATGCTGTGGTAGCTGCCGCCGGAAATTGCGGTCGTGCCCGCGGCGTGCTGGTCCGCGGTGTTCACGTAAGCCTGCTGCCAGGTGACGGCGCCGTCGCTGGTGCGATGGACGAATCCGTAGTCGGTGAAGAGCACCTTGGAGGAATTGGCGGGGGCGACCGCGAGACCGAACACCACTTCACCGTAGCCCCAACCCCGGTCGCCGCCGGTGCCCGACCAGCCGGTGATGATGTTTTGATTGTTTGCGGTGTGAAATGTGTTGGTCCAGGAGGCGCCGGCGTTGGTGGTCTTGAAGATCTCCGGCACGCCGGCGTCGCTCCCGCCCGCTGCGTAGACCGTGTTGAGATCATTCGAGGCCATGGCGATCACCTGCGGGAAGTCGGTGCTCGCATTGATGCCCGTGCTGTGCGCCGTCCAGCTGCCGGTGTTATTGTCGAGCGAGTAGATGTTGCGGTAGTTGCCGTAGTAGTCGGAGCCGAGATCGAAGCCGGGGTAGGACGATGCCGTGGTCAGGCAGAAGAAGCGCAGCGTGCCACCGACCCTTGCGGCGGTGAACGACATCATGAGTTCGGTCGACGGAATTCCGGGGGTGCCGATGTTGACGAACGAGGTGCCGCCGTTGGTCGAGACGAGCAGGCCGATGTTCGTGCCGAGGTAGATGTTGTTGCCGTCGAAAAAGGCCCCGCAGATGAGCACACCGTTGCCGGCGTCGATCGCCGCGGGAATCTGGGTGAATGACGTGCCCCCGTTGGACGAAAAATACACGTCCGAGTACCCGGCGAGCACGACCCGATTGGGATTGTTGGGGTCGACCCAGAGACTGTACACGTCGTCGTCGGGAATGGGATTCCCCGAAAGGACACTCCACGTGACGCCGCCGTCGACGGTCTTGGTGGGCAGGGCGTTGTTTCCGCCCGTGTACGTGACCGTATAGGCGATCAGCGGGTTGTTGGTGAAGCGCAGGGCGGAGTCGTGGCCGGCCTGCACCTGCAACGCATCGATGGTCGTATAGGAGTCGCCGAAATTCGTGGTGTGGTACAAGCCGCTCATGTCGCTCGCCACGTAGAATTCCGAGTCGTTCGCCGGATTGATCGACGGCGAGTAGAACGCGCCGCCGGCGCCGACGCCACGACTGGACCAGGCCGTCGGTACCTGCGCGAACAGGGACCGGGCGAATGCGACGACGACGGCGACGGCAATGGCGATGCGGGCGCGGTTCATGGGAACGCCGAGGTTAGGCCCGGCATTCCGACGCTCAACGGGAATGGGGTGAAGCGACGCACGGACGCGTGCTTTTCATCCCGGATTTACCGGAATCAGGCGTGGGGCGGGGTCGCAATTCTGCCGAGGCAGGTGGAACCGGACCTCCGGGCCGGTTTTAGGCCAGCGCGCCCGGAGGTCGCGCTCCACCTCGCAAAAGGGCGGCATTGGCAATGCCGCCCTGTGCATCCGCATATCGCTACGGCGCGATGTGCCAGGCGGGGTCGACGTAGGCGAGGTAAGGCGTGCTCGTGGGAGTCAGTCCGTTCATCAGCCAGAAGGCGCGATCACCGGTGGTGCGGTTTTCCCAGAGCAGGTCCGGCTTTCCGTCGCCGTCGTAGTCGGCGATGGCGGCCAGATGCCAGGCGGGGTCAATCAGCGCGATGTAGCCGAAGGAGGCGATGTTGATGCCGTTCATGAACCACACCGTCCGGTCGCCCGTGGCGGTGTTCTCCCAGACGAGATCCGTCTGTCCGTCGCCGTCAAAGTCGGCCGCACCGACGATCTTCCAGTCCGTCGCAATTCCGGCGATGTAGCCGAAGCTGGCGACGTTGGTTCCGTTCATGAACCAGATGGCGCGATCGCCGGTGGTCGTGTTTTCCCAAATGAGGTCCGTCTGGCCGTCGCCGTTGAAATCACCCAGCGCCGCCAGGTGCCAGGCGGTGTCGACGAGCGCGAAGTAGCCAAAGCTGTTGATGTTTTTCCCATTCATGAACCAGCAGGTGCGGTCGCCCGTCGCGGTGTTTTCCCAAGCGATGTCCGTGTGGCCGTCGCCATCAAAGTCGGCCGTGCCCACGATATGCCATTCGGCCGGAATGCCGGCCAGATAGTCGAAGCTGCCGATCGCCGCGCCGTTCAGATACCAGATGGCGCGGTCGATGCCGGCGGTGTTTTCCCACAGGATGTCCGCCATGCCGTCGCCGTTGAAGTCGGCGGAGATGGTCCGGACCGTGAGCGTGACCGCGTTGGAATTGCCGGAAAGGACGTCCGTCGCGACAAGACGATACTGATATCCATTCAGGGTGGCGCTCGGGCTCGTGATCGTGAGCGTGCCCGTGGTGCTTCCGGAATAGGTCGTGTTGTCGGTCACATTCGCCCAGGTCGAGCCACTGTTGGTCGACACCTGCCACTGCAGCGTGGCGGCGCCGTCGCTGGATGCCGCGGTGAACGTCGCCGTCTGGCCGCCGTTCACCGTGGCCGCCGCCGGCTGCGTGGAGAACGTGGGAGTGGTCGCGTTGACCGTCAGCTTGGCGCTGAACGAATTCTCGATGCCGGGAACTCCCGTGTACGTGATGACGCAGCGGAAGCGATCGTTGTTCATCGCATTCGTCACCGCGGAAATTTGCAGAGTGATGGTCGTCGTGCCCGAGAAAGGAGCGGTGGCCGGCACCGCGTTCCAGGTGGTGCCGTTGTCGGTCGACACCTGCCACTGGAAGGTGGGCGTGCCGGGCGCGATGGTGGTGAGGGTGAACGACGCGCTCGCTCCCGTCGCCACGGTTTGCGGCTGCGGCTGCAGCGTGATCACGGTCGGAATAAAGTTCACCGAGGGGGCCGAGCCGCTGACGGCGATATTGCGAGCATTATAGTAGAGACCGCCGCTGGTGTACACATTGACGGTCCAGGTGCCGTTGATAACGGGAAACGTGTAGTGGCCGGCGTTGTCGGAGCTGGCGCTGGCGCCATAACTGACGCTCGAAATCGTCGCGGCGGCGGTGATGTAGGCGTCGCCGACCGGATTGCCGGAAAGATCCGAAATGGTGCCGCCGATCGTGCCGGTCCCATCGAGGATGTTGAGCGCGATGCTGTTGATGTCCACGTTGTCCGTGACCTGGTACTTCGGGTTGGGCGTCACGAGGTTGTTCGCATCGGCCACACCGTTGTCGATGCTCACGACCCAGGAGCCGGCATTCACGCCGAGGTCAAAGTTGCCGCTGCCATCGGTCACACCGGACACGGTGTAGGAGCCGCTGCCGTTGTTCTGCAGAATGGCATCGACCTGCAGGCCGGCCTGCACGGTTCCGTTCTTCTTCACGGTCCCGCGCAGATGGGCGGTGACCGCGGGCGCGACCAGATTCGACGTCATCGCCTGGCCGTCGGCAATCGTCACGATGGCGCCCGAGCCGGTCAGGTAACCCGCGGGCAGGGTATCCTGCGCCAGGCCCACGTTCCAGGTGCCGGCATTCACGCCGAGGCAGTAGCTGCCGTCGGGAGCGACGCTGATGCCGCTCGTTTCAAAAAGGCTGTTCTGGTCGCTCGCCCCGAGATTGAAGCCCACCAAGGGGTTGGTGCCGTCGGTCACGACGCCATGAATCAGGGCCGTCGCGGGTGTTATGCTGACGTTCATCGTCGCGCTGCCGGCGGTCGTGTCCGCCGAGGATTTGCCCTGGTTGGCGAGCAGGCCTTTCTGAGCCAGCTGACCGTCGAGCATGTTGAATTGCCAGGTGTTGGCGGAGGCCGAGAGGCTGTAGTTGCCGTTCACGTCCGTGAATCCGCCGATGAAATGATGGTCGGGGGACTGGCCAACGAGAGCGACGGCGCTGATGCCGTTCGTGGTGCTGGCGCGGATCACCTGGCCGGAGATGGTGGTGGTGCCCGCGGTGAGGGACGGATTGTTGGTCGTCATGGCGCTGGCCGTGACGGTGACGGCCGAGGTCGTGGCATCCGTGACAAACCCGGACGCAAGGGCCACCACCTGGTAGCTGCCCACGGGAGTCGGGGCCTGATAATTGCCGGACGAATCGGCGATGATTCCGCCGAGGGCAACGCCGTTGCTGTTGAGAATCGCCACGAACGCCCCGGGAATGCCGGCGCCGCCGGCGGTGTTGGTGACCTTGCCCTGTATGCCCTGCGGGTAGGAGTGAGCGGTCACGGTGAGTGTCTGGGTGATCGGCGTGAAGCTGCTGCCGGATGGGTCGGAGACCCGGAAGATATAGCTGCCGACCATGGACCCGAAGACATTGTCCAGGCCAGGGAAGGGAAGGGCCATGGTGATCTGCCCGTTGGCGGTGTTGTCGTCGTCGCCCGCCACATTGGTGTTGCGCACTCCGCCGAATTTCTGGACCGCGCCGTCGGAGACGCCGATCACGCGCACCAGAACATCGGAGGCGTCGACCGTGCCGTTGGCATTCAGGTCCGCGAATTTTTCCACGCGCACGGACTGTCCGGAAGTCAGCCCCGTGATGCTCAGCGTGATGGTGCCGTTGAAATCGTTCGGCACACTGCTCGTGGAGAGCGTGAAGCCGACGGCGGCGTGCAATCCGCTGGCGACGCAAACAAGGACGAACGCGGCAAACATGCCGCGGCAGGAGGCTTGGAGGAAGCGCATAGGTGAAAAAACCCTGGCCGGGGTTCGAGGTGAGCTGTGTCGGCCGCGAACCTATGCTGTCGGATATCGTATGCAATCCGATATCCGGGAGCGCCGCATCCGGGCCACCTTCGCCATCCCGCAAGAATTACAGTGAATGCGAATTCCGGCTGGTAAGAATCGATGTCATCGATCCGAAAATGTCGCCGATCGATCGTAAGCCGCGAATGCCGAATTCGAGCCTGTCGCTGGTGGCATTTGCCATCAGGTCACGACGAATCCTCGGAACGAAACGATGGATTGGAACCACGAAGGACACGAATCGACACGAACTCATGGAATCGCCAGTTCACAAGCTGCGTAGAGGACCTGTCGGATCGATGGGACATCGATCCCTACCGGTTCGATCCGAAATCAGCCACTTTTTCGCGTCGTTTCGTGTGTTTCGCCGGCAAGACCGGGTGACAACGGCGGGTGACAAAAACGCTTGCCTAGGACCGTGGGAACTAGCCAAATCCCCCTTCGCGCGCCAACATAGCTCAGCTGGTAGAGCAACGCTTTCGTAATCTTGCTAGCAACAATGAGTTAAGATAGACGAAGACAGGCGCAGCCGACAACAGACGAGGACTCAGCTAGAAGCATTTTTCGCGAGCAATCTGCGCCAATCCTCAGGATGCCTAAATCCTGAAGTCGGGTGACAAACGGGGTGACAATATTTCGATGCATTTTCGATCGGCGTTTAACCCAGGTGCCAAACGCCGGGCTAGTTCGAGAGGTCGGCCCGTAGTCCGAATGTTTCACTGTTGGCGTTCTCTGCTATCGACAGCCGCATCTCGAAGTTCCTTTCTCAGTAACAATGTACTACATTCGCGTGAGTCATGCGAAACTAGGTAAGTACCGGGTTGTTTCTGGTTCTACTGAAGGGATAGCTCAAGCGAGGGCTAGTGCTATATCCGCGGAATGGGATAGGCAGTACGAGAAGGTTAAAGAAAATGAGCTAAAGATTGCGACTAAACTGCAAGCGCGACGGAGCTTGGAAGAAAAAGTCCAGCATGCCGCGGAGCTGACGGCTGAATCGGAAGCAACGTTGCTCGCGCTCCAATCCCTGTTAAGTTCATCTCTTAAGGCGGAGCATCGAATTGATTTTGAAGGGTCGAAGGCGAATCGGGTCTACTCTGAAGAGCCGCCTACCTGCCCTCCCGTCGGGCGCGTTCCCCCCGCACCGGACTCGGCAGATGCCATCTATGCCCCTAAATTCTCTTTACTCGATAAGCTCTTTGCATCGAGGGCCAAAGCAAAGAAGACCAAATCAGCAGAACTCTTGGCGAGCGCTCGTGCAGCTTGGTCCAAAAAGGTCGCGGAAATCGACGAGATGAATCGCCGGCTTCGGTCGCGTTATGACGAGGCGGTCGATAAATACGCGGCTGAAAAGGTGGCTCATGAGAAGAAGGTTGATGAACAAAATGCCGCGATCGACGCATTGGCTGTCAAGTATGCGCGGTCCGAACCGGACGCGGTGCAAGAATACTGCGAGGGTGTTTTGAACAATAGCGAGTTTCCTGATCAGTTTCCGCGAGAGTGGGAGTTATCTTTTGATGGAGAAACAGGAACGGCGGTCGTCGACTACAAGCTTCCGGCTGTCGAACAATTGCCAACGCGCAAAGAGGTCAAATACGTCAAGTCGAAGGACGAATTCAAGGAAACCCACATGAAGTCCGACGAACGCAATGCGCTCTTCGATTCGGTGGTCTACCAGTGTTGCCTTCGCGTTTTGCACGAGCTGTTCTCCGCGGACGTGGCGAATGCAATTAAGGCAATTGTCTTCAATGGGATCGTTACCTCAGTCAACAAAGGTACGGGGCGAACTGTGACTGCCTGCATCATCTCCGTGCACGCAACTAAGGCCGTTTTTCAGGAGATTAACCTCGCCCAGGTCGATCCGAAAGCGTGTTTTCGGAGCTTGCGAGGGGTCGGGAGCAGTCAACTGCACAGCATCACCCCGGTTGCGCCGATATTGCAGATTAGTAGAGAGGACCGACGCTTTATCCAGGCTCGGGAAGTAGCTGATGGCCTCGACGATTCAGTGAATCTGGCGGCAATGGATTGGGAAGACTTTGAACATCTTATTCGGGAGGTCTTCGAGTACGAATTCAAAGTAAACGGTGGAGAGGTCAAAGTGACACAGGCAAGTCGGGACGGTGGCGTTGATGCGGTTGCTTTTGATCCGGACCCAATTCGCGGGGGAAAGATCGTCATCCAGGCCAAGCGGTACACAAACACGGTCGGCGTGTCCGCAGTAAGGGATCTTTATGGCACATTAATGAACGAAGGAGCGATCAAGGGAATTCTCGTGACGACGTCAGATTTTGGTCCTGACGCCTTTGAATTCATTAAAGGAAAGCCACTCGCGCTACTTAACGGCTCAAACCTTCTATTCTTGCTGCAAAAGCACGGCAAACGGGCGAAAATCGATATCCGGGAGGCGAAGAAAATTCTAGGTGAGGCCGTGCAATAACTGTCCCGAGTAGGATTTGCTTGGTGCGGATTGCGATCGGATCGGTATTCGTCTCGATCAAATCAGAGGAACTAGATCGAGCGGATTGCGGCACTTGCGCTGAGCGGATCGATGGGACATCGATCACTACCGCTTCGATCCGGAACCAGGCGCCTGTTTCGCGTCTTTTCGTGTGTTTCGTGGGCAATTCCGGGTGACAAGTGGGGTGACAAAAACGCTTGCCTAGGGCCGCGGGAACCAGCCAAATCCCCCTTCGCGCGCCAACATAGCTCAGCTGGTAGAGCAACGCTTTCGTAAAGCGTGGGTCGCCGGTTCGAATCCGGCTGTTGGCTCCATCCTTCGCCAGGGCTTCGGAGGGCGCGGCCATCTGAATCTGAAGAAGTAGCGAGTAGCGGGTAGCGAGGATTGAGTAGGCGGAACCGGTGCGCGGGCGGATTCAACGTTCGCGATGGCTGCGCCCGGCTCCTCGGCTGTTCCTGAAGACCTTCTCCGTGCCTCTGTGGTTCGAAATAGTGAGCGGGGAGCAGTGAGCGGCAGAAAGATGCGGAGCGCCGAAAGCGGAATGCGGAACGCCGATTGGAGTAGCGATGAACGGGTGGACGGAGTCGATCCGTTTCCCTTCGGCCGGAATCGCGTTGCCAGGTCCCGGCGGCCGGGCGATTTTACACCCGCGTCGATGGCGTCCGGGCCCGCTCATCGAACGATTTGCATCGAATTATGAATACTCCGCTGCAACCGCTCCCACCGCCGGGCAGGAGGAACGACTGGATGGGCCGGAACTGGAAATGGTTCGTTCCGCTGATCGCGTTCGCGGCGATGCTGTTTTTTGGCGGGCTGGTCGGAGGCATCCTGTTCATGGTGGAGCGGACCTTGAAAAACTCCGAACCGTATCACGTCGTGCTCAACCGAATCAGGACGTCGCCTGACGTGACGGAAGTCCTGGGCAATCCGCTGCAGGAGTCCTGGTTCGTGATGGGCAACTACCGCGTGCAGAATAACAGTCGTTACGAGGATCTGAATTTCACGATCACCGGTCCGAAGGGAAGGGCTCGTGTGTATGCGGTCGCCACGGCTGCCGACGGTTACGGTTGGGATTACCGCGTGGTTACGGTCATACCCGAGTCCACGCATCGCCCAATCAGTCTGGCCGATCGGCGAAGGAACTAGTGTACGCTAAATTGGCTTATAGACGATTGGAATCGGAAATGTAGGAGCCTGCTTGCAGGCGAATCTGAATGGGGGGGTGGAACCGGACCTCCCAGTTCGACGGGCTCAGGGCAGGCGGGCCAGTTTTATCCAAAGCGCGTCCGGAGGCCGCGCTCCACCATGCGAATCGCCTGCAAGCAGGCTCCTACCTTGGCGACGCGGTCGGTCGATTCTCTCGAGACGGATGCGACGCCTGAGTCCCGCGGCTTATGATTTAAGGATCACCTGGCGAATGGCGGCCACGAGCATGTCGGTCTCGAACGGCTTCTGCAGAAACCCCGCCAGACCTTTCCCCGTGAAGCGCGACACGGCATCCTGCTGGTTGAAACCGCTCATCAGGATCACCTTCACGCCGGGATGAAGGTGGCGCAACTGACGAAACGTCTCCTCGCCGTCCAGATGCGGCATGGTGAGGTCGAGCAGCACCAGATGATAGCGCGCCGGTTCCACCCGGAATTTGTCCACCGCTTCGCGACCGTCGGAGGCCAGCACCACATTGTAACCCATGCGCTCGAGCATGCGCGCGCAAACGGTGCGCACGGTTTCCTCGTCGTCGACGACCAGCACGGTCCCCTGGCCGCGCCACGGCGGTTCGGAAAATCCGGGAGAAGTCGACGTGGTGCTTTCGGCTGAACCCTCGGCCACCGGCAGGAGCACCTTGAACGTCGTGCCGCGTCCAGGTTCGCTGTAGACCTTGATCGCGCCCTTGTGACCGCGAATGATTCCGAGCACGGCGGCCAGTCCGAGACCGCGGCCCGTGAACTTGGTGGTGAAGAACGGATCGAAGATGCGCGCCACCGTTGCGGGCTCCATGCCGGAGCCGTTGTCGCTCACCTCGAGAAACACGTAGTCACCCGGCGCGATTGACGTTCCGGGATGCAGGGTCGCTCCGTAGGCGTCATCCACGCGGGCGACCCCTGTCGAAAGTCCGATGACTCCACTCCGCGGCCCGATTGCCTCGGAGGCGTTGATCACGAGATTCATGATGATCTGCCGCAGCTGCGTGGCGTCGGCGTTCACCGGGGGCAGGTGCACCGCGAGGTTCTGCCGGAGAACGCAGTGCTTGCCGACGGAGAGGTTGATCAGATGCGTAGTCTCGTTGATCAGATGGTTGATGTCGATCCGCTGGATGACGAAGCGGCCCTTGCCGGCATAGGCGAGAAGCTGGCGGCAGAGGTCGGCCGCCCGCCGGGCGGAGGTCTCGACCTGGGTGATGATGGCCTGCGTGCTCGACTCGGGCGGCGTTTCGAGATGCAGCAGGCTCGCGTTGCCGAGCACGCCGGTCAGGAGATTGTTGAAGTCGTGGGCGATGCCGCCGGCGAGGACGCCGAGGCTCTCGAGTTTTTGCGACTCCTGCAGCTTGTGATCGAGCGACGCCTTTTCCGCGATGGCGCGATTCCGATCGGTCACATCGAGAAACGTGGCCACGCAGCCGATCACGGCCCCGGCTTCGTTGTGCAGGGGCACGGCGTTGGCGACGACGTCGATTCGCGTGCCGTCGTCGCGCTCGATCACCTCCTCGAAGTTGATCACGTTGCGATTCTGTCGGGCGGCGGTCTCCATCGGCAGCCGGTCCGGGGTCAGGAGTTCCCCCTGGGCCCGCACGCGGAAGCTCTGGGGCGCCTGTCCGGTCGGGGCGGAAAGGGAGGCGTTGGCCTCGGGCGGCAGTCCGAGCATCGAACTGAACGCGCGGTTGGTGCGGATCCGCTCGCAACTGGCGTCATCGCTGATGCCCACACCGATCGGCAGGACGTCGAACAAGGTCTGCAGTTCGCGCACGCGATGCTCGAGCACGCGGTTGAGGCGGCGGACTTCCGCCTCCGCCTGCTCGCGATGGGAGATCTCGGCCCGCAGGCTTTCGTTCGAGGATGCGAGATCCGCGGTGTGCACCCGGATCCGGCGTTCGAGTTCCTCGTTGTTCCGGCGCATCTGGTCCGGACCCGGCAGGGCCAGCACGAGGGGCGAAATGCGCACGAGCGCGACGGCGGTGACGAGCGAGATCCCGGCGGTGAACGCCTTGATCAGGCCGGAGGCCACGTAGTGGGGCTGCCAGATCGTCCATACCTCCATCAGGTGCGTCGTGCCGCAGGCGATGATGAACGCGCCGAACATGAGGAAGAGCCCGGGGTAGGGCAGGTCGCGGCGCTGGCGGACGAGATGAAGGAGGACAAGGGGGATGGAATAATAGGCGAGGGCGATCAACGAGTCGGAGACCGCATGCAGCCAGACCAAACCCGGATTCCAGAGATAACACTGGCCATGCGGCATGAAGGCATCGCCGCATAGCTCCTGGAGCCATGTGTTCATGAGGAGTGCTGAGGTGAGGCGGCCCGGTGGACTCCTCTTATGACACGGGCGGTGGAGCTGGCAATGTCTACTTTAGTCGGCGGACCAGCCCCCGTTGGCTACGCATATCAAAAAAGATTTAGCGGCAAAAAGGCGCAAAAACCCGTCGCTCCGGTGAATTTCATGGGCGCCCATAGGCGCGCGACCGCCAAAGGGGTCCCGTTTTTTGTGACTTATCGTGCCTTTTTGTGGCTATCGAATTGTTTAGACTGCTCCAGGCCGGAACAATGCAGTTTGCCCACGAATATACACGAATTGGCACGAACGAAAAACCGGTCGTGGGGAATCGTTCGTGCGCAGGTGCAATCAGAATATAGAGTGATCCGCGGGCGCACTTGAGCAGACGCCCAGGCACTCGCACCGGGAATTTTCGTATCGGGATCTCGTTTCCCGGAAAACAACCGGATCGTCTTCCGGCCTCAGCGCCGCGGCTTCTGTCCGTAATAGGCGCCGACGCCGTGCTTGCGCTCGAAGTGTTTTTTCAGGAGCGGCGCCTCGATCGGCCCGAGCTTCGGCGCCAGTTGCAGCGAGAGCAGCGCCATGCGCGCGCAACATTCCAGCGCCACCGCGGCCTCGACGGCGGCGCCGACAGTCGGGCCCCACGCGAAGGGCGCGTGGCGGTTGACGAGCACGCCGGGAAAATCCGCAGGATCGAGGTCCTTGAAACGATCGAGAATGACCGCGCCGGTCTCCCACTCGTACGCGCCGGCAATTTCGTGGACGGTCAGCTTGCGCGTCACGGGAATGTCGCCGCGGAAATAGTCCGCATGCGTGGTGCCGAAAATCGGCACGGCCCGACCGGCCTGCGCGAAGGCCGTCGCGTGCGTGGAATGCGTGTGCACGATGCCGCGAATGTGACCGAAGCCGAGATACAGCCGGCGATGCGTGGGCGTGTCGGAGGACGGACGCAATCTGCCCGACACGACGTTGCCCTCGAGATCGACGAGCACCATGTCGCGCGGACGCAGATCCTGGTACGCGACGCCGCTCGGCTTGATCGCCAGGACGCCGCGCGCGCGGTCGAGGGCGCTGGCATTGCCAAACGTCAGGTTGATCAGGCCATGGCGTTCCAGGGCCAGATTCGCCTCGAAGGCCTCGCGCTGCAGTTCCTTGAACATGGGATCAGTCGCCGAAGCCCTGGGCCAGGTGATGGTACACCTCGTTGTTTCGAAGCGTTTGCTTGAAATCCTCGAGGCGCGTACCCGCGGCGATGACGACCGACTCGATTCCGGCGATTTCGGCGAAATCCTGCAACATCTCCGTGGTCACGCTGGTGCTGTAGCCCGTGTGATGCGCGCCGCCGGCGAGAATCCAGGCGGCGCACGCCGTCTTGAAATCGGGCCGGCATTTCCAAACGGCCCGGGCGACCGGCAACTTCGGCAGCGCCGGCGGCTTGATCGCGTCGACCTCGTTGACGACCAGCCGGAAGCGATGACCGAGATCGATCAGCGAGGCGTTGAGGGCGGACCCGGCACTGGCCGAAAATACCAGGCGAACGGGATCGGCCTTGCCGCCGATGCCGAGCGGGTGGATTTCGAGCGACGGTTTCGTGGCGGCAATCGACGGACAGATTTCCAGCATATGCGCCCCGAGCACCTGGTGATTTCCGGGCGCGAGATGGTAGGTGTAGTCCTCCATGAACGACGTGCCGCCCTCGAGACCGGCCGCCATCACTTTCATCGCGCGGACGAGGGCGGCCGTCTTCCAGTCGCCCTCGGCGCCGAAACCCATTCCGTCGGCCATCAGCCGCTGACACGCCAGACCGGGCAGCTGGTTCAGGCCATGCAGGTCCTCGAACGTCGTGGTGAATCCTTTCGCGCCGGTCGCCTCGAGAAATGCGCGCAGACCGAGTTCCTGTCGGGCCGCGTCGCGAAGCGAACCATGCCGCGCGCCTTTGGTGCGCAGGGCGGGCGCGACGCGATATTGCTTCTCGTAGGTCGCGCAAAGGTCCGAGACCTCCGCCGGCTTGATCGCCTCGACGCAGGTGACGAGATCGCCCAGACCGTAGCCGTTCGTGGCGAAACCCAGGCGCACCTCGGCGGCCACCTTGTCGCCCTCGGTGACGGACACCTGGCGCATGTTGTCGCCGAAGCGAACGATGCGCGCACCCTGCAGATCGTGCCACGCGCGCGCGGCTCGCATCCACGCGCCGACGCGATCCTGAACCTCCGCGTCGGACCAGTGGCCCACGACCACCTTGCGGCGCAGGCGCAGCCGGCTGTGGAGGAACCCGGCTTCGCGATCGCCGTGCGCGGCCTGGTTCAGGTTCATGAAATCCATGTCGATCGTGGCCCACGGCAGGTCGCGATTGAACTGGGTGTGCAGATGCAGGAACGGCTTCTGCAGGCTGGTCAGGCCGCGAATCCACATCTTCGCCGGCGAGAACGTGTGCATCCACAGGATCAGGCCCGCGCAATTCGGATCGGCGCTCGCCTCCGCGCACAGGCGGGTGACTTCCGCGGGCGTCGTGAGCAACGCCTTGAAGACGGTCTTCAGCGGCAGGCGCTTCGATCGGGCCAGAGCGTCGGCGACGGCTTCGGCATTGGCGGCGACCTGGCGAAGCGGACCGGGCCCGTAGAGGTGCTGCGAGCCACAAACGAACCAGATTTCCGGGGTGGGGAATGTTTCCATGAAATAATCGCTCAATGCGTCGCATCCGCCTTCAGGTCGAGCAGTTCCTTCATTACGGTCGAGTAGTCGCACGATGTCTCCCGGCCGCCGAGGCCGTCGTGCAGCGAACGATAGAGCCGGTAGAGGCGGTTGTAGGTCTTGCGCGCGGCCGGATTCGGGCGATAGGAAACCGGCTTCAGTGACGTCATCGCCTTTTGCGCCGCCGGAAAATCCTTGTGGGCGCCGGCGAGGACCGCGGCCGTGACGGCCGAGCCGAGCGCGCAGGCCTGCGACGAGCCCGCCACGCGCATCGTGCAGCCGGTGACGTCGGCGTAGATCTGCATCAGCAGCGGATTCTTTTCCGCGATGCCCCCCGCGCAGACCACGCGCTGGACCGGCACGCCGTATTCGCGGAGTCGTTCGATGATGGCGCGGGCGCCGAATGCGGTGGCCTCGATGAGCGCACGATAGATTTCCGCGCGCGTCGTGTGCAGGGTCAGGCCGGCGATCAGGCCGGTGAGCCTGGGATCGACGAGGATTGTGCGGTTGCCGTTGTGCCAGTCGAGGGCGACGAGGCCGCTGGCGCCGGGCGCGAGTTTGGCCGCTTCGCGCGAGAGTGTCTGGTGAATGTCGGTATCGCCGCCGCAAATGACGTCCGTCCACCAGTTGAAGATATCGCCGACGGCGGACTGCCCGGCCTCGATGCCATAAAATCCGGGCAGGATGGCACCCTTCACGATGCCGCAGATTCCGGGAATGTCGGGCACGGGCGCGGCGGCCGACACCACGCCGCAGTCGCACGTGGACGTGCCGATCACTTTCACCAGCGTGCCTTCGCTGACGCCGCAGCCGACGGCTCCGTAGTGAACATCAAACGCGCCGATCGCGATCGGGATGCCGGCCGGCAGGCCCAGCTTGCGCGCCCAGGTCGCACTGAGGCGGCCCGCGGATTCGCTGGCATCGAATGCCTGCGGATAAAGGCGATCGCGGAGCGCGGCCAGCTTTGGGTCGAGCATCGCGAGGAAGCGGGCATCCGGCAGGCCGCCCCATTCATCACTGTACAGAGCCTTGTGCCCGGCCGGGCAGATGCCCGCCTTGATCTGACGGGGATCGTCAACGCCGGCGAGGACCGAGGGGACCCAGTCGGCCAGCTCGACCCACGAAAACGCGGCGCGAAAAACATCCGGCGCCACGTTGAGGCAATGCCAGATCTTGGCCCACCACCATTCCGAGGAGTAGGTGTTGCCGCACTTGGCGATGAAATGCGGACGGTGCCGCGCTGCGATCGCGGTGAAGCGCTCGGCCTCGCGCCAGCTGGTGTGGTCCTTCCACAGCCAGCATTGAGCGTCGAGCCGGTGTTTCCATTTCGGCTGCAGCGCGAGAGGAACGTTGTGACGATCGACCGGGATGGGGCTCGAGCCCGTGGTGTCGACGCCCAGTCCGATGACGCGTTCCGCGCGAAATCCGGGACGTTTGGCGGCGGCGGCGAGCGCGCCGCGAACGCTGCGCTGCAGGCCGAAAAGATAATCGCCCGGATGCTGCCGCGCGAGATGGTGGTCGCGCGGGTCAAGCAGGATGCCCGCCCGGCCGCTGGGATAAGGTACCACGCACGAGCCCATTTCCCGGCCGTCGGAACAGCGGACAATGAGGGCGCGCACCGAATTGGTGCCGTAGTCGATGCCCAGGGTAAACATCCTCCGAGATATCCCGACCGCGCGTGCCCGGGTCAACGGGGCCGCGGGAGGACCGTAAAGTGGCGGGCCCCTGCTGGTTCAACTTGACCGTTAGGTGAAATTGCCCGGAAATGATCGTCCGCATGCCCCGCCCCACGCTCAGCGATATCGCGCGCGCGCTTGGCTATTCGAAGAATACCATCTCCCTCGGCCTGCGCGGCAGCTCGCAGATTCCGGAGGCGACGCGCGAGCGCATCCGCGAGGCCGCCGAGCGCCTCGGCTACCGGGCGAATCCGCTCATCGCACAGCTCATGGCGCAGTTGCGGGCGGCCCGCAGCCGGCCGCTCCAGGCCAAGCTGGCGCTCGTCAACGCCAACCGCGACCCCGCCGCCTTCCGCAACCATCCGACGATCCCGACCTACGTCGAGGGCTGCGAGGCGCGGGCCGAACGCCTCGGCTACAGCTTCGACCATTTCTGGCTGCACGATCCGACCCTGACCGCCGAGCGCTGGCTGCGCATCCTCACGACGCGGGCGATCAAGGGCATCATCCTTGTTGGGCTGATGGACTCGAATCATCTGCCCGAACACCTGGGCTCCGTTTGGACGCACCTGCCCACGGTCGTCACCGGCGTGCGCACCCGGGATCCGGCGCTTTCGTTCAGCTGCGTCGACCATCACCATTTGACGCTCAACGCGTTCGAAGAGGCGCTGCGCCTGGGCTACACGCGCCCGGGTCTGGTGCTCGACGATGTGATCGACGAATTGGTGGAACACCGCTTTTCTGCGGGCTTCCTGACCGGACAACGGCGCCTGCCGCGGCGTGATCGCGTGCCCCAATTTTCGGAGATGGCCGGCCCGCGACGCGCCGAGCATTTCCGGCGCTGGCTCGATGAGCATGAGCCGGACGTGATTTTCACGCTCTACAATAATGTGCTCGCCTGGCTCCGCGCGGCCGGGCGCCGCGTGCCCGGCGATGTCGGCGTCATTCAGCTGGAGTGGCGGTCGTCGCGTCCGGAAGTCGCCGGCATGAACCAGCACAACCGGGCGGCCGGCGAGGCGGCCGTCGACATGGTCGTGAGCCAGATCCACAACAACGAAACGGGCGTGCAGGAGTTCCCCCGTGCCACGCTGATCGGCGCGACGTGGGTCGACGGCGACAGCGTCCGCCGCCCGAAGGTGTAGGGCGGGGTCGCCGAACCCCGCCTTAAGTCCTGGCAATCTGCCCGCGAAAATTCACGAATCGACCGCACAATTTCTATCCGACAACCACCACGGATATCACGGAATTATCTGATTCGAATTCCACTGATCCGCGGCATCCGCGAAATCCGCGGTGGCTTGGTGTAGCAGGACGGGATCGCCTGCCCTGAGTCTGTCGAATGGGCCGAACCCCGCCAATGCCCAATCAACCAGAATTGGCCGCAGGGATCGATTTCCTCATCGATCCGAAAATGGCGGCATTAGCCCTTCGACCGGCTCAGGCCAGGCAATGCCGCCCTACGCCGAATTGCCGTCCCGTCCCGCGAACCGCGTGACGAGAAAACGCTGCAACAAAATGAACGCGAGGAGAAGGCCGCCGACGACGATGCGCGCCCACCACGGACTCAAACGCCCGTCGAAGAGAATGGCCGACTGAATCGTGCCAAAGATCAGCAGGCCGACGAACGTGCCGGGCACGCTGCCGCGTCCGCCGGTCAGCATCGTGCCGCCGATGACGACCACCGCGATCGCATCGAGTTCAAGTCCGATGCCGAAGCTGGGATTGCCCGAGCCGGTGTAAACGGTGCCGACGAGCCCGGCCGCACCGGCAAACATGCTGTTCAGGGCGTAGACCCAGATGCGCGTCGATCCGAGCGGGACACCCATCAGCAACGCGGACGTTTCGTTGCCGCCGAGGGCGAGCAGATTCCGGCCAAAGCGGCATTCGTGGCCGAGTGTCCAGGCGATGGCGAGGCCGGCGAGAAGCACGAGCGCGACGATCGGGATGCCGTGTCCGGCGATCTCAAACGCATCTCCGGCCAGCCGCGCGAACAGGGGATGGGTGATGCCGACGCTTTCCGTGTTGAGCCAGTAGGCACAGCCGCGGAAGAGAAACAAACCGGCCAGTGTAATCAGGAACGGCGGCTGGCGGAAGTGGTGCACCAGCGCTCCCATGCCGGCGCCGGCCAATCCGCAGCCGACGAGCGCGATCGCCGCGGCGGTCACGGGCGCGACGTGATGGGCTTCCACCAAGGTGGCCACGAGAATCGAGACCAGTCCCGCGAGCGCGCCGACCGAAAGATCGATGCCGCCCGAAAAAATCACGAGGGTCATGCCGGCCGCCAGCAGTCCGAGCGTGGCATTGTCGCTCAGCAGATTGACCACCACGCGGACGGAGAAAAAGCCGTCGTAACACAATCCCGTTCCCACAAACAGCGCCACGAGCAGGGAACTCGTGGCGAGCAGCGGCAGCCGTCGGCGCAGAACCGGTTTCATGGCGAGCGCCTCCACAGTTGGCTGAGCCAGGCGCGCGTGCGGTCGGACTGCGCGAGGCAGACGGCCAAAATGAGCAATGCCTTCGGGACCGGCGCGACGGCCGGCGGCACGCCGAGGTTGTACAGCGTGGTTGTCAGCATCTGGAGCAGCAGCGCACCGAGAAACGACCCGGCGAGAAAAAATCGTCCGCCCTCCAGCGCGGTGCCGCCCACGACGACGGCAAAGATGGCGTCGAGCTCGAGATTTTCGCCGGCGCGCTGGGAATCGGCGGCGCCGATGTTGGCGGCCATCATGACGCCGGCGACCGCGGCGAGCAGTCCCGACACGACATAGGCGGCCACGCGAATCTTGTCCGTTGCCAGCCCCGCGAACCGGGCGGCGGCGGGATTGTCGCCCACCGCCTCGATCATCAGCGCCGCGGCGGACCGGCGCCGGATGGTCCACGCCACGGCATACGCGGCCATCGCTAGGACGGCCGGGAAGGGCAGGCCGAGAAGAAAACCATTGCCGAGAAAATCGAAACCCGGCTGGCGGATCACGAGCACTTGTCCGTCGGTGAGCACCTGGGCGATGCCGCGGCCGGACACCATCAGGATCAGCGTGGCGACGATCGGCTGGACGCCCAGGCGTGCGACCAGCAGTCCGTTGATGGCGCCGGCGGCGAGTCCGGAAGCCAGTGCCCCGCCGACAATCAGCGGCAGCGACGTGACGCCATGGCTGGCGATCATGGCCGCGGTGGCGCCGGCGATGGCCACGATCGAGCCGACCGAAAGGTCGATTCCGCCCGTGGCAATGACGACCGTCATGCCGAGCGCCACGAACAGGATCTTGGCGCCGTGGTTCAGGACGTCGATGGGCAGTCCGTAGAGATGACCGTCGAGGATCGTGATGCGCGCGAACGCCGGCTTCAGCGCCAGGTTGGCGGCAAGGAGCAGGAGGATTCCCGCCAGCGGCCAGACCGCGGGCGACCGGCATACCCGCCGCAGCAATGAATCATTCATGCGGGACGTGGCCGCCGGCCATCGCGTTCATCAGATTGGCGGCGGTCACCTCGGGTCCGGAAAAGGACGCGACCCGACGCCGCTCGCGCAGGACGACCACCTCGGTGGCGTTGCGGACGACCTCCTCGATCTCCGAGGAAATGAAAAGGACGGCGACGCCCTGATCGCGCAGGCTGCCGATGAGTTGCTCGATCTCGGCCTTGGCTCCGATGTCGATTCCACGGGTCGGCTCGTCGACGATGATCAGTTCCGGGCGCGTCGCGAGCCAGCGCGCGAGCAGGACCTTCTGCTGGTTGCCGCCGGACAGCGTGGCGATGGGCTGGTCCAGGTTGGAAAGCTTGATGCGCAGCGCGCGCACGTAATGTTCGCACAGCGCCTCCTGTTCCTGACGCGACAACCGCTTCCAGGCCCCGCGTTTCGCCTGCAAGGCGACGATCAGATTTTCGCGGACCGACAGATGGGGCAGGATTCCCTCGCGCTTGCGGTCCTCCGAGCAGAAGGCGAAGCCAAGCCGGATGGCCGCGCGCGGCGAGTCGAGTCGCACGGGCGTGCCGCGCACGCGAATCTCGCCTGCCTCGCACCGATCGATTCCAAAAAGAAGCCGGGCGGTTTCGGTGCGACCGGAGCCGAGCAGGCCGGCCAGGCCGACGACTTCGCCCGCGCCAATGGCGACATCCACGGGACGAATGGCCCCGCGGCGCGCAATGCCGCGCGCTTCGACGAGCGGCTCCTCGCTGCGTTGCGGCCTGGTCGTTTTTTCGGTGGAGGCGGTCTCTTCGGGTGTGCGTCCCAGCATCGCCGCCACCAGGTCGAGGCGGGAAAGGTCGCGGACCGCGTGTTCGCCGACCAGGCGTCCATTGCGGAGAATGGTCAGGCGGTCGCAAACCGCATACACCTGTTCCAGAAAGTGCGTGACGAACACGATGCCGATGCCGTTGGTGCGCAGCTGCCGCATGATCCGGAACAGGCCGGCGACTTCCTGTTCGTCGAGGCTGGCGGTGGGTTCGTCGAGAATCAGCAGGCGCGCGCGCAAATCCACGGCGCGCGCAATCGCCACGAGTTGCTGCGTGGCCAGCGAGAGCGAACCGAGCTCGGCCTCGGGATCGCACGCAATGTCCAGGCGCGCCAGCACGGTGCGGGCGTGCGCCCGAACCGCGCGCCAGCGGATGAATCCGAATCGCCCGGGCTGACGGCCGAGCGACAGATTCTCCGCCACGGACAGGCTCGGAATGAGGTTCACCTCCTGATACACCGTGCTCAACCCGGCGTTCTCGGCGTCCCTGGGCGACCGCGGACGAAACGCGGCACCCGCGAGGATGATTTCTCCGCCATCGGGCGTGTGCACGCCCGTCAGCGTCTTGATGAGGGTCGACTTGCCCGCGCCGTTTTCGCCGAGCAGCGCATGGATTTCTCCCGGACGCACCGTGAAATCCACGCCGTCCAGCGCGGCCACGCCGGCAAAGCGCTTGGTCAGTCCGCGAACAGTGAGGAGCGGGGCGGCGGACTCCACGCGCTGGGCATCAGTACTGCCGCGAGGCGATCACCTGCGCGGCGTTCGAGGCGTCGAAACGCTCGTCGTGATTGAAGGCCTTCTTGGGCACCGTTTCGCCGGCCAGGATTTTCGCGACCGTATCGTAGACCTTCGGGCCGAAGAGGGGATTGCACTCCACGGTGCAGCCGAGCTTGCCGTCGATCACGGCTTGAATCGCCTCGTGAATGGCGTCGATCGAAACAATCAGGATGTCCTTGCCCGGCTTGAGGCCGGCCTCCTCGATGGCCTGGATGGCGCCGAGAGCCATGTCGTCGTTGTGCGCATAGACGGCGGTGATCTCGCGCCCGTGTTTTTTCAGGAAGGCTTCCATGACTTCCTTGCCGCCCGAGCGGCGGAAATCGCCGCTTTGGGAATCGATGATCGTCAGGCCCGGATAGGCCTTGAGCGCCTCGGCGAAAGCCTTGCGGCGTTCATTGGCCGGCGCGGAGCCGGGCGTGCCCTGCAATTCGACGATTTTGGCCTGTCCGTGGGTGGCGTTGGCGAGCCACTCGGCGGCCATTTTTCCTTCGGCATAGAAATCGGAACCGAGGAAGCAAACGTAGAGCGATTCGTCCGAGACCTGCACCGTGCGGTCGGTGATGATGACGGGAATGTGCGCCCGCTTCGCCTCGCGCAGGACGGGCTCCCAGCCGGTTTCGACAATCGGAGCGATCACGATCGCGTCGACGCCCTGTGCGATGAACGAGCGCACGGCGCGGATCTGGTTTTCCTGCCGGCCCTGTCCGTCCGCGAACTGCAGCTTGATGCCGCGGCGCGCGGCTTCGGATTTCATCGAGTTGGTGTTGGCGGTGCGCCAGGCGCTCTCGGCGCCGGTCTGCGCAAATCCGATCACGAGTTGTTTGGCCTGAACGGTGATTGCCGTGACGACGGCCATTGCCAGGCAGAGGAGTCGGGGAAACTTCATGGGGAACGGGAATTGCCGTCGCACGAACGGTTCAGGGGAAGGGAAACTCGCACGGTGGATTGCGTGCGAAGCTCAGGCGAACGCTAGCCAATGTGACCGTCAAGCCAAACGCGAATAATGCGCGGCTCATTCGCAAGGTGGAACGCGTTGTCCCCAACGCGTTGAGCGTCTTGGGCGCAAGGCCGTTTCGACGGTCGGAAAACGATCCTCCGGGGTCTCACGCCCCCGGCTACACCAATGTGTTCGGAACGTGGCTTCGATGTAGCCGGGTCCGAAGGGCCCGGTGCGGGTTACGCCCGTATTCCCGGATTCCCAAGGGTCACGCAAACGAATCCACCAGTGAATGCGTGCGCAGGCGCGCCAACAGCGTCTTTGTCGACGTCGGCCGCGGCAGCGTCACCCGAATGGTTCGCGGGACCTTCGGATAGAGGTCGAAAAAGTTGTCCGAAAGCGAGGCGTGGAGTCCGCGGACATTGCAGTCGACGGCATGCAGAAACACCGGCGCGACGAACGTGAGATCGATTTCGTTCGGCGACACGGCCTTGGCGGTCACGCGTGGGGCGCCGGCCGGCAGGGCGAGAAAGCGCGGTGACGTCAGGAATACCGACTGCTCGCTGAGCGTTTCGCCGTTGGATTCCAGGATCAGGCGCACGTAGAGATGGTCGCGTCCGTGTTTGTCCATGTGCGGGCGTACCGCGACGGTCTCATGGCGCACGCTTTCGCCGGGCACGAGCTTCACCGCCCGGCTGCGCGCGGCCAGCCGGCGTCCATCGAGTCGCCAGAGCTCCCAGCGCAACCGGGCGCTCCGGGGCGCGGGGCCGTCGAACACGGTGTAAAGATGCACCTCGTCGACGGTGGTCTCGCGGTAGTTTCCGATCGTGGGCTTCTCGTCGCCGGGCACGTGCGCGGTGACGAGGGCTGGGGCGAAGAAACGACGCGCGGCAAAATGCAGCGCCTTCCAGTGTCCTGTGAACTCGATCGAACTCCACGACGCCACCGGCCAGCAGTCGTTGAGCTGCCAGTAGATCGCGCCCATGCAGCGCGGCATCAGGCGCCGGTAGTGCTCGACGCCGACCTGCATGCAGTGCGCCTGGTTGAGCTGCGAAAGATAAATGAGGTCTTTTTGGGTGCGCGGGAAGCGGTAGCGGCGCGACACGTAATCGAGGATGATCTGGTTGCCAGCGCGGTTCTTCTGATGGTTTTCCATCGCCGGGCCGAACACGTTGCCTTCGTGGGTGGGGCAGAAGGTGGCGTTGGTTTCGGGCGAGGCGTAGCTCTGCATTCCGAACTCGCTCACAAACCGGAACGACCACTTTTCGTAGTCCTTCACGGGATGCCGGGCATGCCAGACGTCCCAGAAATGCGTGTCGCCGGATTTCTCGCCATTCTCGTGACTCCGCTCGAAGCGTCCGCGCCACGGCGACGACGGCCAGTAGGGCGTGACGCCGTCGAGGGCTTGCACGGCCTGCGGAAGTACCTCGTGAAACACCGCCTCGTAGCCCTTTTTGAGTTCGCCCTCGGCTGATTCCGGATTCAGCCCGGGAATCTCGTTGTTGCCGCACCAGAGGGCGATCGAGGCGCGATGACGCAGCCGGCGGACCTGGTAATCGGCTTCGCGCCGGACGTTGGCGAGAAACCGCTCGTCGCCCGGATAGAGCGTGCACGAGAACATGAAATCCTGCCAGACCAGCAGGCCGAGCTCGTCGCAAAGATCGTGGAAGGCCTCGTGCTCGTAGATGCCGCCGCCCCAGACGCGCACGCAGTTCATGTTCGCCGCCGCCGCGGCGCGCAGGTCGCGTTCGTAGTCGCGCCGGGTCAGACCGGCCACGAAACTGTGCGCGGGAATCCAGTTGGCGCCCTTGAGAAAAACCGGGCGTCCGTTGACGAGAAAACGAAAGCATTCCCCCCATTGGTCCGCGCTGCGGTCGAGAGCGATGGTGCGCAGACCGATGCGATGGTGGACCGAACCGCGCGCTTGTCCCGCGGCATCGAGCGCCGTCACTGTCAGGTCATACAACGGCTGCGCGCCCTGGCCCGCCGGCCACCAGCGCTGCGGGTCCTTGACGCTGAGAATGCGCTGCCCCGCTTCGGCGCGGCCGAAGTAGGCCTGCGCGACTTCCTTGCCCGCGAGCTTCAGCGAGGCATGAAACGTCAGCCCGTCGGCCGGACGCGCGGTCTCCGGCGCGAGGGAGAGCGCCACCGTGCCATCGGAATCGTGATGCTGCGTGACTCGCACGGCCTCGAGGCGGTTGGCCGTCCAGGATTCGAGGCGGAGATCGCGCCAGATGCCGGCGGTCACGAAGCGCGGACCCCAGTCCCAGCCAAACTGGCACTGTTGCTTGCGGATGCGCACGCAGCCGCCGACGGGGTCGTTGATCTCGCGCGGCGGCGTGAACGAGGAGTTGGCGCGCACGTACTTCATCGCGCTTTCGAACCGCACGACGATTTCGTTGCGGCCGGGACGGAGCCGGGACTTCACCGGCCAGCGGAAACCGACGAACATGTTGTCGGTGCGCGCGACCTCGGTGCCGTTCAGCGTGACCGTGGCGACCGTGTCGAGTCCGTCGGCGACGAGTTCAACCACCTCGTCGCTCAGCAACGCTGGCGGGACGGAGAATGTGCCGCGATATTCCCAGTCTCGTTCCTCGATCCATTGCAGGCCGAGTTCGTTCGTGCCGAAAAAGGGATCAGGAATCTTCTTGGCGGCGACGAGATCCGTGTGGACGCAGCCGGGAACGGTGGCCGGGAGCCATCGTTGGGTGGCGGCATCGCGAAAATGCCAGGCGGCGGATGAAAGAGAAAGGACAGGCATGGCGCGAGGGAACGGACAGCAGGAAATTCGGGGAAGGGGCGAGACAATGCGTCCGCATCGGGACGGGCAAGAGTCGAGTCGCTTGACGGAAAAGATGTAGGGCGGGGTCGCCTGCCCTGAGCTCGTCGAAGGTCCGAACCCCGCCAAGTCGCCCGCCCTCCAATGACGCACAGCTGCCGACGATCCGCTTGATCTTCGTCGGTGGCGGCGGCATTTTTCATCCACAACCCCATGAGCCTTCCCATCGATCTGAGCGGCCGCCGGGCCATCGTCACGGGTGTCACGCAGGGCATTGGCGCCGGCATCGCGCGCCGCCTGGCCGAGGCGGGCGCGGATGTCGCGGGCTGCGCGACGCGGCCGGTGACCGATCCCGCGGTGCGACAGTTCATGGAGGACATGCGGTCGCGCGGACGGCGCGGATTTTATTTTACGGCGCCGCTCGGCGACCCGGAGGCGCCGCGCGTGTTCATCCAGTCGGCGATCGCCGCGCTCGGCGGAGCGGACATCCTGGTGTCGAACGCCGGACGGAATGTTTTTCGCGGCGTGTCCGAAAGCACGGAACGCGATTGGAACGACTGCATGTCGCTCGATCTCGCGGCGCACTGGCGTCTGGCGCGCAGCGCGCAGGCGGCGTTGCAGGAGAGCGGCCGCGGCATCGTGATCCTGATTTCGTCGAATCACGCCTTCCACACGCTGCCCGGCTGCTTTCCGTACAACGTGGCGCAGGCGGGCATGAACGCGATGGTGCAATCGATGGCGCTCGAATGGGGTCCGGCCATCCGCGCGGTGTCGCTCGCGCCGGGGTTCATCGACACGCCCGGCAATGACGCCTGGTTCGCCACGTTTTCCGATCCGGCGGCCAAGCGCGCCGAGATCGAGGCCGGTCATCCCGCCGGCCGCCTCGGGACGCCCGATGAAATCGGAGCCCTGTGCGCTTTTCTGGCCAGCGACCACGCGCGGTTCATCACCGGCACGACGCTGCTGGTCGACGGCGGGCACAGTGCCGATATGGGGTGGTGAGGGGATGTGGTTGAGGGTTGAGGGCCCGCACTGGTTGAAGGTTGAGAGATGAGGGTTGAGGGACCAAGGCGGGTAGGGGACGGCGCGAATTCAGTCCGGTCTTTTTGGCGGCCGGTAGGGGACGGCCTCCGGCCGGCCCTTGCGTGCCACACGGAAGGCGGATGAGGGACATCCGCCCCTACCGATCGATTGCGATCAGGGACCTCAATGGTTGAAAAAATTAGGGAGCCCGATGAATGATTCCGATCGCCCTTTTCCTGATCGTGAGTCCCGGATCTCTTTGCGACCTTTGCGTTCTTTTGCGGCCAGATCCTTTCTGACCGACAATCCGCGCGACATTCGATTCGCGATGCGTACCCATTCCTACTGTCCTGCCCACACCCCAACCCCATGAAATCCCGAATCGTCCTTGCCTGCGGTGTCCTGATTGGAATGACATTGATCGCTTTCGGCGCGACGCCGGAAGTCGCCCCCGTTTCCCCGATGCCGAGTTTCGATCAGGATGCCTCCACGGTGATCGCCGCCATGACGCGTGAGGCCGCCAAACGCGGCGTGCACGGCGCTGCGGTGTTTGCGCGCGCGCACGGGAATCCGATCGACTCCTGGCAGTCGCAGATGGCGGTGGTTGGACATTTTTTCACTCCGCCGAACGACAAGGACAAAGGCGCCAATGTCCTCGGCATCGCCTATGCCAAGGCATCCGAAATGGCTGCGACGCTGCTGGACAGCGGGGCGGCCAAGCGTCCGCCGGTGACCGGCGAATTCGGCTGGAAGGGTGGCACGATCCGAGTCGTCGGGGACACGATTTACATCGCGGCCTTTAGTGGCGGGCCTTCGGACGACGATTACGCGATTTCGTGCGCGGGACTCGACGCCGTCTTAGGCGTGAACCGCGCCCCCGAAAAGCACTGAGCGGTTTAGTCTTGGTGGTGTGGCGGGTGAAGGCCGCAATCGTCGGTCAGCGTTGCGTTGCCGCGCGAATTCTGTTCGCCTGACCACCCTTCCGGTTATGGATAATCCGATTCCCGAGGAACTGTTCAAACGGATCTCCGCCTGTGGCGTGATGGCGGTGATCATGATCGACGATGCGGAGGCGGCGGTGCCGCTCGCCCAGGCCCTGGCCGCCGGCGGCGTGAAGGGCATCGAGCTGACGTTGCGCACGCCCGCCGCGCTCGAAGCGATCAAGCGCATTCGCGCGGGATGTCCCGACGTGCTGGTCGGTGCCGGCACGGTGCTGAACCGGACGCAGGTCGAGCAGGTGAAGGCGGCCGGCGCGCAGTTTGGCGTGTCACCGGGTTGCAATCCTTCGACCTTGCGCGCCGCGCGGGAAGTGGGATTGCCCTTTGCGCCGGGCGTCGCGACGGCGAGCGACGTCGAAATCGCAGTCGAGAACGGCTGCCGGCTTTTGAAATTTTTCCCCGCCGAAACCTGCGGGGGCCTGCCGCATCTCGCCGCAATGGCCGCCCCGTTCGCGCATCTCGGCCTGAAATACATTCCGCTCGGCGGCATTTCGGCTGCGGAGCTCGGCGCGTATCTTGCGTCGCCGCATGTCGCGTGCGTGGGCGGCTCGTGGCTGGCGAAATCGGACGTGATTCGCGCCCGCGACTGGAAAAAAATCTCCGACCTCGCCGCCGCGGCGATGGCCATCGTCAAAACCCATCGTTCCCCATGAAGACTTCCGTGCGCATTTCGATTTCGTCGGTGCTTCCGGCGTTCGCGTTGTTTTTCGCCGCTCCTGTTGTCCTGTCGGCCGCCGAACCGTCCGGTCTGCGTGCGCCGTTTCCCACGATCGGCACCATCGATCGCGCGGATCCCGCACTGGACGCATTGCTCGCGCCGGATGCGCACATGGAAAAGGTGGCCGAGGGATTCATGTGGACGGAAGGGCCGGTGTGGGTTCCGGCGCAGCATCGGTTGCTATTCAGCGACGTCCCGGCGAACCGGTCGTTCACCTGGAGCGACGACGCGGGTCTCGGTGTCTTTCTGGCGCCGAGCGGTTACAGCGGGCCCGCGGATGGCCAGCCGCATCAGGGCTCGAACGGCATGACGCTCGATGCGAAGGGCAACATCGTGATCTGCCAGCACGGCGACCGTCGCGTGGTGCGCCTCGAGGGCAATTTCCTGTTTCATACGATTGCGGACCGTTTCGAAGGAAAGCGATTCAGCAGCCCCAACGACGTGCGCGTCGACAGCGCTGGCGTCACCTACATCACCGATCCGCCCTACGGCCTGCAGGGCCCGACCCAGAAGCAGGAGATTCCGTACAGCGGCGTTTTCCGCGTCGCCACCGATGGAAAAGTGACGCTGCTGTCGAAGGAACTCGGCATGCCGAACGGCATCGCGTTGTCGCTCGACGAGAAGACGCTCTACATTTCCAACTCCGAGGAAAACCGCCCGGTGGTCATTGCGATTCCGCTGAATCCGGACGGCACGGCCGGCAAGGAGCGCGTGTTCTTCGATGCGACTTCGCTGCAGGCGAAATACAAGCGCAAGGGTGCATTCGACGGCATGACCTTCGATGCGAAGGGCAACCTGTGGGTGTCGGGGCTGGGCGGAATCATTATCGTCAGCCCGGAAGGCAAGCACCTCGGCACCCTGCTGCCGGGCACAGCGACGGCGAACTGCACCTTCGGCGGTGCGGATGGGCGCACCCTGTTTATCGCCGCGGGTGGCGCGCTGGTGAAGATTCAGACGCTGACGACGGGGCAGGGTAGGCCGTGAGGCTAGAGCCGGTTGAGAAAACCGGTAGCGCAAAAAAGCGCAAAAAGTCAGATCGACGGGACGCGCCGGCCGGAGCCGGATCATCAACGTTTGATGTGGCCGGGTCCGCAGGGCCCGGATGAATTCCCGCAGCGTAAGCCACGCCGCCTTCGACCGGGGTCTTGCGCCCCCGGCCACACCAAGGCCCGCCTCACGAGCGAGCGCTCATGTAGCCGGGTCCGAAGGGCCCGGTAGTTTCGTCGTTTTTTCCAGAAGAATTCCCCGGGGTCTTCCGCCCCCGGCTACACCGGACGCTCTCAACCCGGCGCAACGCCCCTCAATTATTCACGATCCCGTCGTCCGGCAGCTTCCCCTGCAGTTTCCGGCGGAGGCGCTGCACCTCGATCTCGTTTTTCAGCTGGTCGACGAACATCATCAGTCGCCGGCTCGTGTCGAGCTCCTCAAGCATGCGCTGTTTGACGGCGTCGTCCTCGCACAAGTTGAACGCGGCGACATCGACGAAGGCATCGATGTCCTCGATGCTGTCGAGAAATTGCGTCATGCCCTTCGGCGCGGGCGTGCCCAACCGCCGCCGGATATTGAGCAGCCGCATCACATCGAGCCGGATGGCCTCGAGATCCTGCGTGTTGCCGCCCGACTTCGTGGCGAGCGGGCGGACGGAAATGATGCGATACGGTTTCTCGCGGACGATCCCGCAGACCTCGACGCGGGTGAGCCCCTGGAGCAGCAGATTCGACGTATCTTTTTCGGCCTTCTGGCAGGCGCGAATGATGCCGACGGTGGCGATGCGGGCGAGCGGCTCGGCCTCGTCCGAGTCCGCCGCCCGACTCGGATCCAGCCGCGCCACCGCGAAGATCCGGGTCGTTGCGAGCACGTCGCGCAGCATCTCGCGATACCGCGGTTCGAAGATGTGCAGCGGCAGGAGCGCCTGCGGAAAGAAGACCGTCCGCGGAAGCGTCATCACCGGCAGGGTGGGCGGCACTTTCACGGCATCCATGGAGGAGAGGCTGCGCGATTGCCGGAAAAACTCAACCGGCATTCGCGCCGCTCCAAAGCAAGAGCAGCAAAGCAGGCGGCGGGGTGGATTTCTGCGTGAGGCATGAGCATCACGGCTTCAATTTGAAGTCGCCGTTTCCCACGTCTTCGTGCAGGAGTTGCTGACGCCGACTGTCCTCCTTGCATCGCTCTGTATCCGCAACTTTCGAACCGGGTAAGTTCAACAAACGCACTGCGCAAAGCCTGACCCTGTCGAATTAGCTCGACTCGGGTCCAGCCGCGCCACCGCGAAGATACGGGTCGTCGCCAGCACATCACGCAGCATCTCGCGATACCTCGGCTCGAAGATGTGCAGCGGCAGCAGCGCCTGGGGAAAGAAGACCGTCCGCGGAAGCGTCATCACCGGCAGGGTGGGCGGCACTTTCACGGCATCCATGAAGGGGAGGGTGCGCGAATGCGGGAAAAACTCAACCGGCATTCGGCCGCACCGATACAAGAGGAGCAAAGCAAGCGGCGGGGTGGATTTCTGCGTGAGGCATGAGCATCACAGGTTCAATTTGAAGTCGCGGTTCTTCGCCCTCTAGTGCAGGGTTCGGTTGCGTCAATTCTACGATTGGCGTGGCCCTGTATCCGCAACAAGGGGACTGAGGCGAGTTCAACAAACGCACTGCGCAAAGCCTGACCCTGTCGAATTGCCCGCGGCGTCGTCCGATTCCGCCGCTCGACTCGGGTCCAGCCGCGCCACCGCGAAGATTCGGGTGGTTGCGAGCACGTCGCGCAGCATCTCGCGATACCTCGGTTCGAAAATGTGCAGCGGCAGGAGCGCTTGGGGAAAGAAGACCGTCCGCGGGAGCGTCATCACCGGCAGGGTGGGCGGCACTTTCACGGCGTCCATGGAGGGGAGACTGTGCGATTGCCGGAAAAACTCAACCGGCATTCGGCCGCACCGAAACAAGAGGAGCAAAGCAAGCGGCGGGGTGGATTTCTGCGTGAGGCATGAGCATCACAGGTTCAATTTGAAGTCGCCGTTCCTCGCCCTCTGGTGCAGGGTTCGGTTACGTCAATTCTACTATTGGCGTGGCCCTGTATCCGCAACAAGGGGACTGAGGCGAATTCAACAAACGCACTGCGCAAAGCCTGACCCTGTCGAAATAGCTGCATCATGCGCTCACCCATACGTGCTCTATTTGTGACAGCAGGAATGGCGATCTTGTTGTCGCAGACTGTCGGCTGTACCGGTGTAGCGCTTCAAGAGTATGCCGGCACGGATGCCGTCAATATAGATATAAATCCTCGCCACAATGCACACTTGGACGATCAGACGGGCTACGTGTTTGTGGAGGAGGTTGATGGTGCAAAAGCGGCAACGGCAAAAATGGAATTACTCGGAGTGCATCGGAATCACGTGGCCGTTTCACCGGGACGACATGTGCTGCGCTTGTCTCTTTACGCTGCAAAGGACGCCAGCTATTCGGGCAAAAACGGACAAGACGTGACCAGAGCCGGACAATCGATAACCGTCGACTGTGATTCCCGGCAGCACTATTTGTTTACTACGGAATTGGAGGGCGATACGTTCATCACTTCAATGCTTTGGTTGCCGGGCGATGGAAGCCAAAAGGAAGTGGCGCGATGGTCTGTCCGTGGAATCACAATATTTGAGCGCTCCTGATAGTTTAGAGCGGCCCAAGGCATATTTAGTAGTAGTGTAGCCGTTTGTTGCTGGGTAAGCGTTCGGTCGATCGCCTCGTAGATACGGGAGCAACGAAGCGATAGAGTGTCGTAATGGTAATCAATACGACGGAGCTGATCGAAATCGGGGAAGTGCGGGACCGGCTGGGGCGGGAGATCACGCCGGCCGCACGACGGGCGGAGTGGGTGGCGGCCTGGCGGCAGAGTGGCCGCACGCGGGCGGAGTTCGCGCGGGCGGAGGGCGTAAACTATACGACGTTTGTCTCGTGGGTGCAGCAGGAGCGTGCGCCTCGGCCAAAGCGCCGGCGGGAGGAGGTGCGCTTTGCGGAGGTACGGCTGCCGATGAGCCCGGCGGCGCCAGCGCTGCAGCCGTCGTTGGGACGGATCGGACGGGTCAGGCTTTGCGCGGTGCGCGCATTCCGGCGAAATGAGCCCGTCGGGGTAGGCGTCCTTCGCGAGCGAAAGTCGGAGGATGCGAAGGCGAAGATTCGCGGCGTGAGGCCGCTCCGACAACAAGTGGATCGGTATTTTCCGTGTCGTCCGTGTGTTCCGTGGGCAATGCCGGACCAGTGACGAGTGACGGGTGACAAGTGCCGAGGTCGGAATTTCGACCGAGGACTTCACGGTGGACACGGAGGGATCGAGGCGGCCAGGCGGCGGATCGATGGGGGACATCGATCCCTACTGGTGGTCAGTTGGGACAATTCTATAGCCACAAAAAGGCACGAGAAGTCACAAAAGCGAAGCGCCTTTGGGTTCGCGCGCCTATAGGCGCTCAGGAGATTCTCCCGGAGCGACGGGTTTTTGCGCCTCTTTGCGGCTACTTCTTTTTTTGATAGGCTTTAGAGCGTCGATTCCGATGGGTTGGCGGTTTCGTGATCATTCGTGTGATTCGTGGGCAAAATGCCTAGGCGGTCGAAGCCGAGTCGCGGACCGCGAGTGTGACACGGGACACGGATGTCGTGAGACGGGGTGTCTCGCTGACCCAGATTTGGCGCGATTTGTGGCGGTGTTCGAAATAGGTAAGAGGCGTGATAGTAGTGGGTTAAAATTAAATGCGACGTCGGCACAGGCATTGCAAGGGAAGGGCTATGAGCAGAATTTTAGGCATCGATCTGGGAACGACGAACTCGTGCATGTCCGTTATGGAGGGCGGCGAACCCGTCGTGATTCCGAACGCCGAAGGCGCGCGGACCACCCCGTCGGTTGTCGCATTTACCAAAACCGGTGAGCGCGTGGTCGGCCAGGCCGCGAAACGCCAGGCGGTCACCAATCCCAAGAACACCATTTTCTCCGCCAAGCGGCTGATCGGACGCAAATTCACCGAAGTCAGCGAAGAGGCGAAGAACCTGCCCTACAAGGTCGCGGCCGGCAAGAACGGCGACGCGTATGTCGAGGTCCAGGTCGGCGGCAAGACCGAGCAGTTCGCGCCGCAGCAGATTTCCGCGTTCGTCCTCGGCAAGCTGAAGGCCGACGCCGAGGCCTACCTCGGCGAGAAGATCACGCAGGCCGTCATCACGGTCCCGGCGTACTTCAACGACGCCCAGCGCCAGGCCACCAAGGACGCCGGCAAGATCGCCGGCCTTGAGGTGCTGCGCATCATCAACGAGCCGACGGCGGCGTCGCTGGCCTACGGCCTCGACAAGAAGAAGGACGAAAAGATCGCGGTCTATGACCTCGGTGGCGGCACGTTCGACGTGTCGATCCTCGAGATCGGTGACGGCGTCTTCGAGGTGAAGGCCACCAATGGCGATACGCACCTCGGCGGCGACAACTGGGACGACGCCATCATCACGTGGCTCGTCGACACTTTCAAAAGCGAGAACGGCATCGATCTCCGCAAGGACCCGATGGCGCTCCAGCGGCTCAAGGAGGAGGCCGAGAAGGGCAAGATCGCCCTCTCGTCCGCCACGACCTACGACATCAACCTGCCGTTCATCACGGCGGACGCGTCCGGTCCGAAGCACCTCAATGTGCAGCTGACCCGCGCGAAGATGGAGCAGATCTGCGACAGCCTGTTCGAGCGCTGCATCCAGCCGTTCAAGAACTGCATCAAGGACGCCGGCGTCACGACCGACAAGATCGACGAGCTCGTGCTCGTCGGCGGCATGACCCGCATGCCGAAGGTCGTGGAGATCGCGCGCCAGCTCGCGGGCAAGCAGCCCCACCAGGGCGTGAATCCCGATGAGGTCGTCGCCGTCGGCGCGGCCATCCAGGGCGGCGTGCTCAAGGGCGAGGTCCGCGACGTGCTCCTGCTGGACGTCACGCCGCTCACGCTCGGCATCATGACGGCCGGCGAGGTTTCGACCGCGATGATCTCGCGCAACACGACGATCCCGACCAAGAAGACGCAGACGTTTTCGACTTACAGCGACAACCAGCCGTCGGTGGAAATCGTGGTCCTGCAGGGCGAGCGCCCGATGGCCCGCGACAACAAGACGCTGGGCACGTTCCGCCTCGACGGCATTCCGCCGGCGCCGCGCGGCACGCCGCAGATCGAGGTCACTTTCGACATCGACGCCAACGGCATTCTGCACGTCACCGCCAAGGATCTCGGCACCGGCAAGGACCAGAAGATCACCATCCAGGGATCGTCCGGCCTGAGCAAGGAGGAGGTCGAGAAGATGACCAAGGAGGCCGAGCTCAACGCCGCCGAGGACGCCAAGCGCAAGGAGGCGGTCGAGGCGAAGAACCAGCTCGACACCACCATCTATCAGCTCGAAAAGACGCTGAAGGACGGCGGCGACAAGATTCCGGCCGACGTGAAGACGAAGTTCGAGACCGCCCTCGCCTCGGCGAAGAAGGATCTCGAGACCAACGACGTCGCCCGCATGAAGAGCGCGCTCGAGGAACTGCAGAAAGTCGGCGCCGAGCTGTATCAGCAGGCGCAGGCGGCGGGCGCGGCGGGTGCCGCTCCCGAGGGCGGTTCCGCGGAAGAGCCCGCGCCGAAGGCGGCCGCCAAGGCCAACGGTGCCGGACCGAAAGTGGTCGACGCCGACGTCGAGATCGTCGACGAGGAAAAGAAGTAAGTTTTCGCGAACCTGCCTCCCCCGGGGGCGGGTTCGCTTCTTTTTTCACCCGAACAACCCCACGATATTCTAACCCACAACCACTAATCCAATATGGCTAAAGTGAACATCAAACCCATCGGTGATCGCGTGCTCGTGCAGCACATCGAGGAAAAAGAACAGGTGCGCGGCGGGATCATCATTCCCGACAGCGCCAAGGAAAAGCCGCAGGAGGCCAAGGTCATCGCCCTTGGCACCGGCAAGAAGGATGAGAGCGGCAAGGTCACGCCCTTCGAAGTGAAGGTCGGCGACAAGGTTCTCATCAGCAAGTACGGCGGCACCGAGGTGAAGATCGAGGACGTGAAGTACACGCTCGTCCGCGAGGACGACATCCTCGGCGTCATCGCCTGAGCCATCGCTCAACTCTCATCACTCAACTCTCAACCATTTAGAATCACATGGCAGCCAAACAACTCCTCTTCGACGAAGCCGCGCGCCAGAAGGTGCTCCGCGGTGTCGAGCTTCTCTCCAAAGCCGTCAAGGTGACGCTCGGGCCCAAGGGCCGGAATGTCGTCATCGACAAGAAATTCGGTTCCCCGACCGTCACCAAGGACGGCGTGACCGTCGCGAAGGAAGTCGAACTTCCCGATCCGTACGAGAACATGGGCGCCCAGATGGTCAAGGAGGTCGCCTCCAAGACCAGCGACGCGGCTGGTGACGGCACCACGACCGCCACGGTGCTCGCCGAGGGCATCTACCGCGAAGGCCTCAAGAACGTGACCGCGGGTTCCAACCCGATCTTCCTGAAGCGCGGCATCGACAAGGCCGTTGAGGCCGCCGTCGCCGAGCTCGCGAAGATTTCCAAGAAGGTCAACGACCGCGAGGAAATCCGCCAGGTCGCGACCGTCTCCGCCAACTGGGACGAGACGATCGGCAACATCATCGCGGACGCGATGGACAAGGTCGGCAAGGACGGCACCATCACCGTCGAAGAGGCCAAGTCCATCGAGACCACGCTCGACGTCGTCGAGGGCATGCAGTTCGACAAGGGCTATCTTTCGCCGTACTTCGCGACCAACGCGGAGGCGATGGAGGCCGTGCTCGAGGACGCCTACGTGCTCATCCACGAGAAGAAGATCTCCAACCTGCAGGAATTCCTGCCTTTGCTCCAGACGGTCGCCAAGACCGGCAAGCCCCTCCTCGTCATCGCGGAGGAAGTCGAGGGTGAGGCGCTCGCCGCGCTCGTCGTGAACAAGATTCGCGGCACCCTGAACATCTGCGCCGTCAAGGCCCCCGGCTTCGGCGATCGCCGCAAGGCCATGCTCGAGGACATTGCGATCCTCACCGGCGGCAAGTGCATCACCGAGGATCTCGGCCTCAAGCTCGAGAACCTCTCCCTCAGCGACCTCGGCCGCGCGAAGCGCATCGTCGTCGACAAGGAGAACACCACCATCGTCGAGGGTTCGGGCAAGTCGTCCGACATCCAGGGCCGCGTGAAGCAGATCCGCCGTCAGATCGAGGAGACCACCTCGGACTACGACAAGGAGAAGCTCCAGGAGCGCCTGGCCAAGCTCGCGGGCGGTGTCGCCGTCATCAATGTCGGCGCCTCCACCGAGGTCGAGATGAAGGAGAAGAAGGCCCGCGTCGAGGACGCCCTCCACGCCACCCGCGCCGCGGTTGAGGAAGGCATCGTCGCCGGCGGCGGCGTCGCCCTCCTGCGCACCGCGAAGGCCATCGAGTCCCTCAAGCTGGAAGGCGACGAGGCCATCGGCGCCCAGATCGTGCGTCGCGCCATCGAGCACCCGCTCAAGCAGCTCTGCGCCAATGCCGGCGTGGACGGCGGCGTAGTCGCGAAGGAAGTCATCGGCGGCAAGGGTAACTTCGGTTACAACGTCGCCACCGACAGCTACGAGGACCTCGTGAAGGCCGGCGTGGTGGACCCGACGAAGGTCACCCGCACCGCGCTGCAGAACGCCTCGTCGATCGCCGGCCTCCTGCTGACGACCGAGTGCATGATCACCGAGATTCCGGAGAAGAAGGAAGCTCCGGCTCCGGGTGGCCATGGCGGCGGCATGGGCGGAATGGACTACTGATGTCCGGACAGAGTTGAAGGTTGAGTGTTGAGAGTTGAGGGTCGGAAACGATCCCAACCCGAAGGCAATCGACCTCCGACGATCGTCCCAAACAATTCAAGGCGCGTCCGCAAGGGCGCGCCTTTTTGTTTGGTTGTAGGGCGGGGTCGCCGAACCCCGCCAATGCGTCGCGTGAATGGCTGGCTGACGGAAGGTAGGGGACGGCCTCCGTGCCGGCCCTGGAACCGACCGGATGAATAGGCGGATGGGACATCCGCCCCTACCGCGATCAGGTTGCGGTGTAGGGATCGATGTCCTCATCGGTCCGTCCTGCGATCATACTTCAATCAACGTATTTCGACGCCTTGTGCAGCTATTCCGACTCCAACGGAATTGCGTCATGGAAACTCGTGTCCTTCTAAACCATCGGACGCCGCCATTGGTTCCAACCGGCGTCTGGTTCTCCATCACAATTTGCGCTTCGGACCGGGGCACCGATCGACTTTGTTCCGGTGGGCGTGGTCAGACGTTGATCGATTCAGCGATTTCCTATCACCACTGGCAGCAATGGGTGCTCTATCTCTTCCTGGTGATGCCTGATCACGTGCACGCGATTCTGGGATTTCCGTTGGCCGCGAATCCGGCGACGACGATTGGGAATTGGAAACGACTGACCGCGCGGATGAATGGGATCGATTGGCAGAAGAATTTTTTCGACCATCGAATCCGCCCGGGAGAGTCGATAACGAATAAGGCTGATTACATTCGGCAAAATCCGGTGCGCGCAGGTTTGGTTGAACGACCGGATGAGTGGACCTACGTTGTGGACCACCGGGTTTGGGCCGACCCTTCAGTCGCGGTGCCGAAAACCCGCGGATCAATGAGGACATCGATCCCTGCCGAAACGCCGATGCCCGATCGGTGGGGCGCGACGTCTCCTCCATCGGGGCTAATCACGGATCGTCTCGTCAAGCGCGCGTCGGTTTCCCGTCCGGCGTGGGGGCATTGCTAGTGAGGACACCGGCGACCATCTGCCCTGCCTTTTCCCTTTTCTTTCCCGCCATCCGCGGTTTCCGTGGTCGCTCGTCATCCATGGAAATCATTTTCCTCGGCACCGGAACCTCCCAGGGCGTGCCCATGATCGCCTGCGATTGCGCGGTGTGCACGTCGCCGGACCCGCGCAATCACCGCACGCGCTCGAGCGTTCACGTCGTGATGGACGGTTTTCATGTGCAGGTCGACGCCTCGCCGGAATTTCGTCTGCAGTGTCTCCGCGAAAAGATCGAGCGCCTGGATCTGTTTGTCCTGACGCACGGGCACGCAGATCACGTCAATGGCATGGACGACCTGCGTCGCTTTTGCGATCTGCGGGGTGGGGAGGCGCTGCCGGTGTACACGACCGAGGAAGGGGCGGGGCGGGTGCGTTCCATTTATCCGTACGCCATGGCGGAGAAGCCGATTTCCATGGGCTATGCGGCGTTCAAGACGATCCTGATGCCGCCCGTGATCGAGGTTCCGCAGGGAACGATCCGCTCGACGCTTTTGCCACACGGAAAAATCAACACGCTCGGACTGATCTTCGAGGAGAGATCGTCGGGGCGGAAGTTCGCCTATTTCAATGATTGCAAGACCGTGACGCCCGAGGCGATGGCGTTGGCGAGAGGAGCGGACCTGGTCGTGCTCGACGGCCTGCGCCCCGAGCCGCACCCGACCCACATGAACATGGCCGAAGCCACTGCGGCGGCCGCGGCGATCGGCGCACCGAAATCACTGCTCACTCATCTGACGCATCGGATCGATCACGCGGAGTGGGAGGCGAAATTGCCCGCTGGCGTGGGCCTGGCCTACGACGGCCTGCGGGTCGTGTTGTAGGATGGGATCGCCGAATCCCGCCAATCCGTTTTGACCGCGGATTTCCCGGATAACACGGATACCGGGAAATCCCGAAGAAATTGATCCACGTCATCTACGATATCCGCGGGTGATTGGAGCTTTGGAAAAGCGCGCCGGGACGTCGCGCTCCACCATCAGCGGAGGAAACAATCGATTCGGGTCGTCGATGTAGGGCGGGATCGCCGAATCCCGCCAATCCGTGGTCAAAATGGGATTGGTCGATGCCATTTTCCTGTTGACCGCCAACAGGAACTCCTGTTGACCTCCAACATGAGCGATTCACGCGCCGACGTCCTGCAGGGCACCCTCGATCTTCTGATCCTCAAGACCCTCGAGGTCATGGGCGCGCAGCACGGCTTCGGAATCGCGCGCCGCATCGAACAGGTTTCGGCCGATGTCCTGGCCCTGAACCAGGGCACGCTCTACCCGGCGCTGTTGCGCCTCGAGCAACAGGGGCTGATCGACTCGGAGTGGGGCACGAGCACGAACAATCGGCGCGCGCGGTTCTATTCGCTGACCCGGCGCGGTCGGGCGCGATTGACGGAGGAAATTGAACGCTGGCAACGCGTCAGCGGCGCGGTGAATTCCATCATCGGCGACGTCGGTCCCGCCGACGCCCGAGTCTGACCATGCGCGCTCTGCTGGCCCGCCTCCGCGATTCCTGCCGCCGGCGGAAGATCGACCGGTCGTTCGACGACGAGATGATGTTTCATCTGCAGGAGCTGG
The DNA here is from genome assembly GCA_035545955.1 of Candidatus Didemnitutus sp. Taxonomy (GTDB): domain Bacteria; phylum Verrucomicrobiota; class Verrucomicrobiia; order Opitutales; family Opitutaceae; genus Didemnitutus. Next base: position 89,513 of record DASZXI010000017.1, read on the forward strand.
AGGACAAGCATCGCGCCGCGGGCCTGAGCGCAAGCGAGGCGCGGACGGCGGCGCAGCGTGATTTCGGCAACCTGGTTCAGGTCAGGGAAAACCTGCGCGAATCGGCCGGATTTCCCCTGTGGGATGAACTCGTGAATGATTTCCGATTCGCCCTGCGCGGCATTGCGCGACGGCGCTGGCTGGCGGTGTCGGTGATTCTCATTCTCACGCTTGGACTGGCCGCGGCGGCCACCATCTACGGACTCGTGGACGCGGTTTTTCTCCGGCCGCTGCCCGTCGCCCATCCGGAAGAGCTTTTTGCCGCGGTGAATTCGGATGCCGACCGACCCGACCGGCTGTCGCGCGGCACGGTACGACGGCTCGAGGAATCGCTGCCCGGTCATCTCGTGGCCGCGTACAGCGGCGGTTCGCGTGGCGCGGTGCAAATCGGATCGAGTGCCGCCGCCTGGGCCGGCCTGCGCCTGGTGAACGGAAATTTTTTCACCATGCTGGGAATCGACGCGCGGGTGGGACGGCTTCTCACCGGGGCGGATGATGTCACCGGTGCGCCGCTGGTCGCCGTGGCGTCCGACCCATGGGCCAGGAAAATGTTCGGCACCGCGGAAGTGGCGGTCGGCCGGGAAATCTCCATCAATCAGACGCCCGTCACGATCGTGGGCGTGCTGCCGCCTTCTTTTCACGACATCGTGGTGGGCCAGGCCACAGAGGTGTGGCTTCCGACGGCGGCCCAGCCGCGTCTCCATGTCTACGGAAATTCGAGCGAGTCCGTCGGCGACGACCGGCCCAACGATCCGGACTGGAATCGCGAGGAACGGATCTCGTGGCTCCAAATCCTGATCCGCATTCGTCCGGAAGTGACCTCGGTGCCGGCCGCCCTGGAGCGTGCCTGGGCGGTTGAGCGCGACGATTTGATCAAGGCGAACGACGATACGGAGGAACAGACGCGGTTGAAACATCGCTCCTGGCTGCTTGCTCCATCACCGGGCGGACGGTCGCGCCTGCGGGGCACATTCCGTTCGACCGGTTGGCTGCTGGGCACGGTGGCGGGAATCATGCTCGCGCTGGTGTGCACCAATGTCTCCGGCCTGCTGCTGGTCCGGTCGATGTCGCGGCACCGCGAAATCGGAGTTCGGCTGGCGCTGGGCGCCGGTTCGGTGCGAGTCATGCGCCTCGGATTTATCGAGGCGCTCATTCTCAGTATCGTCGGCGGCGCCGCCGGCTGGCTGCTGGCGACGTGGCTGCTGCCGGCGGCCGCGCATTTGCTGCTGCCGGGCGACACCGTGGCGGTCACGCTCGGCGTCCGTTCCGTCGTGCTCATGCTGGCAGTTGCCCTGGGCTGTGCCGTGTTCAGTGCGCTCGCTCCGGCGCTGTGGGTGTCCCGGGTGGAACCTTTGCGGGCTCTCTCGGGAAGCCGCGGCCTGGGACGAGCGCCGATCCGGCTGGGACGAATCCTCGTCGTGACGCAATTCGCCATAGCCGTTGCGCTCGTGGCGCTGGCGACGGCGTTGGGCGCGGAATTGCAGAAGGTGCTGGCCGCCGATCCGGGATTCGATCCGGAGCACGTGGTGACGGCCATCTTCGACCCCTCGAGCGCCGGTTACGAGACCAAGGCCATTCCGGCGCTGCTCGATCGACTCGAACAAACCGTTACGTCCGTCCCGCAGGTCCAGAGTGTCAGCTTTTCACTGACGGGTATCCTCGCTGGCAGCCAGTGGTCGTCCGGCGTTTTTGTCCGCGATCCGCAGGCGGTCGTCCATCGGAGCGTGGTTCAGCACGACGCGGTGCTCCCGGGATACTTTGGCGTCATCGGCACCCCGATCCTGCTGGGCCGCGAATTCACCAAGGACGACCGGGCGGGCTCGATGCCGGTGGCCATCGTCAACGCCGCCTTCGCGCGCGAATACTTCGGTAACCGCAGTCCGATCGGCCAGTCATTTGGCGACGACCCGAAGCCGTCGAAGGACGATCGCGTGATCGTCGGCGTGGTGGCGGACTCGCATCCGAACGGTGTCCGCGCCCCGGTTCCGGCGCTGTATTTCGCCCCAGTCGCGCAATCCAACGACGTGATCCCGCAGTTTATCGCCGTGCGTTTTCACGGCCCGACGGAGGCCATGCTCGGCGAATTGCGGAACGTGCTCGCGCGGGCCGAGCCGGGCCTGGTGTTCACCAGCTGGAAAACGTTGCAGGAGCGGATGTCGGATGACCTGCGTGGTGATCGCGCCACCTCGCGCCTGGCTGCGATTTTCGGAGCTTGCGCCATTTTCCTGGCGGGCGCGGGAGTGGCCGGCTCGATGGGCTATCTGGTGATTTTGCGGCAGCGCGAGCTCGCCCTGCGAATCGCGATCGGGGCCGAACCGGCGGGGCTGTTTCGCGGCGTGGTGGCCGACTCGATTCGTCTCGGGATCGCTGGCTCGCTCATCGGCCTGGTGGTGATCGCGGTGATGCCCAGAATTCCCGCGGTGAAGGATGCGCTGGCGGTGCAACCCGGCTTGCTGTCGGCGTTGGTTGCCGCAGTCACGGCGTTGGTTGTCGCGGCCATAGCGGGTACAATTCCGGGCCGGCGTGCGGCGCGCATCGATCCGATCCAGATCCTGAAGGCCGAGTGAGGGAAATTTTTGATTTTCGATTCTCGATTTTGGATTTCGGAGAAGCGCTCGTAGGCAGCGTTGGAATCCGTGGAGCCCCTTCGGATCGGAGCGGCCTGTTGTAGGAGCCTGCTTGCAGGCAATTTTAGCGCAGGCGGAGCCGGACCTCCCCATTCGATAAACTCAGGGCCCCGAGCAGGGTCGAGGGGAGGGCCGGTTTTCGAAACGCTAAGCGATCGAACGCGGAAATGGGGTCCCTTCGAATCACCGGCAAGCAAGCTCCTGCGTCGGCTTAGATCGTAAACCTTACGCCTTATACCTTAGACCTTACGGCTTTAAGCTTCTCGATTCGCCTATGACTTGAGTGGAAAAATTCCTGCTTGCTTAAACCAGACTAAAATAATGTAGATTAAGTTAGTTTCCTAAGATGAAGCTCTCCAAACGTGGCGAATACGCCCTCCGTACCTTGATCAATCTCGGCATCGCCGCCAAGGTGGAGCGCCCGTTGCAGCGGGTGACGGTCCTCGCGCATGCGGAAGATCTGCCGGTGAAGTTCTTGGAGCAGGTCATGCAACAACTCCGCGAGGCCGGCATCGTCGAGAGCGTTCGCGGAAAGCATGGCGGCTATCGCCTGGCGCGCTCGGCGGACAAAATCACCGTCGGTTCGGTCGTGCGGCTGATCGACGGTCCGCTCGCCCCGATCGGCTGCGTGAGCCAGAGCGCTTACGAGCCATGCAATTGCCCGGATGAGGCTCATTGCGGCCTGCGCATGCTCATGCTCGACGTGCGCAATGCCATCGCGGCCATCCTCGATCGTTACACGCTCGCCGATGTGGTCGAGGTGACCACCCGCAAGCTGGCGCAAAGCGGCCGGCCGCTGCCCTTCAGCGCCGCGGCCAAATCCGCTCCGGCAAAGTCCGGGAAATCCGCCCCCCGCAAGGCGAACACCAGCCCGACCGAGGGTGTCGTTTACCAATTGCTCGGAGACTACGCCATATGAACGTGCCTGCTCACCCCACCGCCCTCGAACTCACGCCGGAGTGGCTCCGCCTCGTCCAACAAAAGGTGGAGGGGCTCCGCTACGGCGTGGTGCAGCTCGTTGTCCACGATGGGCGCGTCACCCAGATCGAGCGTACGGAAAAAACGCGACTGTCGGCTCACCCGGATTCCCGCGATTCGTCCGGCCTGTGAAATTTTCGGCCCACCGCGCCCGCGGAGGCCATTCCTACCCAACATCCGACTGCAACTGACCCGACCACGGGAGGTTCCCATGAAATACCACCACCGTCACTCCGATGAGGACCCTTCCGTATCCGAAACTGGCGCCTGCGTTGCTGGCGTCCCTGCTCGCCGCCGGCGCTTTGCCGGCCGCCGAAACTGACGATCTCGCGCAACTGCGCGATCAGCTCCACGCGCTGGAACAGAAAATTCTCGTGCTCGAACGCAAACAGGAAATCAGGGACGAGGACGCGGCCGCCGCCGCCAAGGCCGCGCCGAAGATCGCGCTCACCGACAAGGGCTTCACCCTCGCGTCGGGTGACGGCGCCAATTCGCTGCGCATTCGCGGCCTCGTGCAGTTCGACAACCGTCTGTTCTTCGACGACAGCGGCATCGTCAACAACTCGTTCCTGCTGCGCCGCGCCCGCATCATCACCGAGGGCACGTTCGCGAAAAACTACACCTTTCAGCTCGTACCGGAATTCGGCGGAGGCAATGCCGCCGGCGCCACGACGCCGAGCATTCTCGACGCCAATGTCGGGGTGAACCTGAGCCCGGAGTTGCAACTCAAGTTCGGCAAATTCAAGTCGCCGGTCGGACTCGAGCTCCTGCAGTCCGACTCGTGGACGTTCTTCGATGAGCGTTCGCTCGTCACGAATCTGGTGCCCAACCGCGATGTGGGCGCGCAGGCCTCGGGCGAGTTGTTCGGCGGCAAGTTGACTTATGCCGCGGGCGTCTTCGGTGGCGTGCCCGATGCGGCGAGTTCCGGCAACGCCGATTTCGACAACGACAAGGATGGTGTGGTCCGTCTCTTTGCCACGCCTTTCAAGGGCGATCCGAATTCCGCGCTGGGCGGTCTCTCGTTCGGCATCTCCGGCAGCTACGGCCGCGAAAAGACGGCTTCGGGGCACACCGCCGGGTACAAGACCGACGGCCAGCAGACATTCTTCAGCTATCTCACCACCACGATCGCCGACGGACACAACACGCGGTTGTCGCCGCAGCTGGACTACCGCGCCGGCCCGTTCGGACTCATTGGCGAGTATGTTCGGTCGACGGTTGAAGTGCGTCCGAGTGCGACCGGTCCGAAAAAGACGCTCGCCAACACGGCGTGGCAGGTGGGAGCGGGGTATGTGCTCACCGGAGAGGACTCGTCGTTCAACGGCGTCGTGCCGCGCCAGAATTTCGACTGGGCGAACGGAACCTGGGGCGCCTTTGAGGTCGTGGCCCGCTATGCCGATCTGAAGATCGACGAGGCGGCGTTTCCGACCTACGCGGCCGCCGCTTCCAACGCCGACGAGGCGAAGGCGTTCGGCCTCGGATTCAACTGGTACCTCAGCAAGGTCGTGCGCGTGTCGGTTGATTTCTACGACACGAAGTTCGATCTGCCGACGGGCGCCCCGCCCGTTTCGACCGCGGCGGCCCTGAAACAAAATGAGGAATCCCTCATCTCCCGCGTCCAAATCTCATTCTGAAACCACGGAACTCCCGATCATGAAAAAGATCCTCCTGATTCTCGCGGCGCTGGCCGGATTCATCTCCGCGTCCGCCAAAACCATCGAACTGCTCAACGTGTCGTATGATCCGACCCGCGAGTTCTACGTGAGCTACAACCAGGCCTTCGCGGCCTATTGGAAGGCGAAGACCGGCGACGAGGTCGTGGTGAAACAATCCCACGGCGGCTCGGGCAAGCAGGCCCGCTCGGTCATCGACGGCCTGCCCGCCGATGTGGTGACGCTCGCGCTCGCCGCCGACCTCGATGCCATCGCGAGGGTGGGGCACGAGATCGCGCCCGACTGGCAAACCCGTCTTCCGCAAAACTCGTCGCCCTACACCAGCACGATCGTGTTTCTGGTGCGGAAGGGCAACCCGAAGGGCATCAAGGACTGGGACGACCTCGTGAAGCCAGGGGTCACGCTCATCCCCGCCAGCCCGAAAACGTCGGGGGGCGCGCGCTGGACCTACCTCGCGGCTTACGGACAGGCACTTTTGAAGGAAGGCGGCGGCGAGGCCGCGGCGCGGGAATACATCACGAAGTTCTACCGCAATGCGCCGGTGCTCGACAGCGGGGCGCGTGGCGCGACGACCACCTTCGTCCAGCGCGGCATCGGCGATGTTCTGGTTGGCTGGGAAAACGAGGCGTTTCTGGCGCTGAAGGAATTTGGCGCCGACAAGTTCGAGATCGTCGTTCCGTCCGTCAGCATTCTCGCCGAGCCGCCGGTCGCGGTCGTCGACAAGGTCGTGAAACGCAAGGGCACCCAGGCGGTGGCGAAGGCCTATCTCGAATACCTCTATTCAAAGGAAGGCCAGGACATCGCCGGTCGGAATTATTATCGTCCCCGCGACGTGGAAGCGCAGGCGAAATTCGCGTCGACGTTTCCGCAGATCAAGCTGTTCACGATCGACCAGGTGTTCGGCGGCTGGACGAAAGCGCAGGCGACGCACTTCGCCGACGGAGGAATCTTCGACCAGATCTATCAGAAATAACGTCAATCCATCGGGCCGCTCCGGGATCGAACCCGGGATCGTTCCCGAACCCGGCATGCGTCATCTCATTCCCTGTCTCCGCTCACCTTGCCACGCCTTTTCCCGGACCCCGCCGCCGAAACACCGCGGACGGAGATGCGGGGTGATTTTGCGCATCGGCGCGGTGAAATCTATGACCCGTCGCGTTGAGACGGTGTGTTGCGCTTTGTCCTCTTTACTGACCTATTATCGACCCCTGAACGCCTGAATTTCCCCCGATGAGCGTTGCTCTTGCCATGCCCAAACCGCTGCGCCGGATTCTTCCGGGGTTCGGGCTTTCGCTTGGCTTCACGCTTTTCTATCTGGGGCTGCTCGTCCTGCTGCCGTTGTCGGCGGCATTCATCCGGACGGCCGGCCTGAGCTGGGATGAATTCTGGACGGCGGTGACGGCCCCGCGGGTGATGGCCGCCTATCGCATCACCTTCGGGATCTCGCTGCTCGCCGCACTGGTGAATCTGGTTTTCGGGCTGATTCTGGCCTGGGTGCTGGTCCGTTATTCCTTTCCCGGCCGGCAGATCGTGGACGCGATTGTCGACCTTCCGTTTGCCCTGCCCACCGCGGTGGCGGGCATCGCCCTGACTGCGATCTACTCGGAGCACGGCTGGCTGGGACAGTACCTGCAGCCGGCGTGGACCTCCCTGATCTCCCATTTGAACACGGCGGTGCCGCAGGTCGACTGGACCCGTTTCCTCGGCGCGAAGCTTGCGTTCGATCGCCCGGGCATCTTCATCGCCCTGACTTTCATCGGCCTGCCGTTCGTCGTGCGCACCCTGCAACCGGTGCTCGCCGAACTGGAGCCCGAGTTGGAGGAGGCCGCCGCAACGCTGGGAGCGAATCGCTGGCAGACCGTGACCCGCGTGATCTTTCCCGAACTGCTGCCTCCGCTCATCACGGGCTTTGCCCTGGCTTTCGCCCGCGCGGTGGGCGAGTACGGCTCGGTGGTTTTCATTGCGGGCAACCAGCCCCTGCACAGCGAAATCACGCCGCTGCTGATCATTACGAAGCTCGAGCAGTACGACTACGCCGGCGCGACTGCCATCGCGGTGGTCATGCTCGTCATCTCCTTCGTGATGCTTCTGGTCATCAACCTGCTCCAGAAATGGAGCCGTCGTCACTATCGCGTCTGAAATGGCCGGAGCCGTCGCCAGCACCCTGACCCGAAATCGCGCGCCCGCCCACGCCGTCGCGCCGCGGGTGACGCGCAATCCGCTTTGGGTTCGCGTTGTCCTGATGACGATCGCGCTCGTTTTTGTGGCGGGCTTCCTCGTGCTACCGCTCGCCGCGGTGTTCGGCGAGGCATTGCGCAAGGGAATCGGGGCCTACTTCAAGGCCTTTGCCGACAGTGACACCCGGTCCGCGATCCGGCTGACACTCCTGACGGTGGCCATCGCCGTTCCGGCCAACCTCATTTTCGGGGTGGCCGCCTCCTGGGCCATCGCGAAATTCCAGTTTCGCGGGAAAAGTCTCCTGATCACGCTGATCGATCTGCCGTTTGCGGTATCGCCGGTGATCTCGGGCCTCATCTACGTTCTGCTCTTCGGCGCGCAGGGCTGGCTCGGCCAATACGAGAACGCCGAGCATCCCTGGTTCCCGTGGTTGCAGGCGTGGCTCAACGCGCACGACATCCAGATCATCTTTGCCGTTCCGGGCATCGTGCTCGCGACGATTTTCGTCACTTTTCCGTTTGTCGCGCGCGAACTGATTCCGGTGATGCAGACGCAGGGCACCGACGAGGAATACGCGGCGCTCACCCTGGGAGCCAACGGCTGGCAGATCTTCTGGCGCGTGACGCTCCCCAACATCAAGTGGGGTCTGTTCTATGGCGTGATCCTGTGCAACGCCCGCGCGATGGGCGAATTCGGCGCCGTTTCGGTGGTCAGCGGACACATTCGCGGCGAGACGAACACGATGCCGCTGCACATCGAGATCCTCTACAACGAGTACAACTTCGTGGCGGCCTTCGCGGTGGCCTCGCTGCTGGCGCTGCTGGCGCTCGTGACCCTGATGTTGAAGGCCATGGTGGAATGGCGCGCCCAGCGCGCGGGGGCCTGAACCGATGAGCGTCGAAGCCGACAGCATCCGGAAATCCTTCGGGCCCTACACCGCCCTCGATGGCGTGACGCTGCACGTGAAAAGCGGCGGCCTGACCGCGCTGCTCGGGCCGTCCGGCTCGGGCAAGACCACGCTGCTGCGGATCATCGCCGGCCTCGAGTTCGCCGATCCGGGTTCGGGACGCATTCGGTTTCACGGCGAGGACGTCACGGCGACCCCGGCCGGCAAGCGCCGCGTCGGATTTGTCTTTCAGCATTACGCGCTTTTCCGGCACATGACGGTGTTCGAGAACATCGCCTTCGGTCTGCGCGTGCGCCGCTGGAAGGATCGCCCGTCGCGCGCGGAAATCCGGGAGCGCGTCGGCCGTTTGCTGAAGCTCGTGCAGCTCGAGGAGCACGCGCAGCGCCTGCCCGCCCAGCTTTCCGGCGGCCAGCGCCAGCGCGTCGCGCTCGCCCGCGCGCTCGCCGTCGAGCCGAAGGTCCTTTTGCTCGACGAACCCTTTGGCGCGCTCGATGCCAAGGTGCGCAAGGAACTGCGCCGCTGGCTGCGCAAGCTGCACGAGGAGGTGCATCTGACAACGCTCTTCGTCACGCACGACCAGGAGGAGGCGCTCGAGATCGCGGACGAGGTGGTGATCATGAACCAGGCGCGCATCGAGCAGCGCGGCACGCCGCAGGAGGTCTATGACCACCCGGGTTCGCCGTTCGTGTACGAGTTCCTCGGAAACGTGAACCGGGTGACGCTGCCGTCGCTGGGTTTCGGAGCGGCCGACAGTTTCAGTGATCGGGGCGCGCGGGTCGCGTACGTGCGGCCGCATGACGTCGACGTGGTTCCGGCCACCTCGGCCGTCGATGCCGAGCCGGCGATCGTGCGCGGCATCCATTCCGCCGGCGCGGTCGCCCGACTCACCTGCCTCCGGGACAACGGAACCGGCGAAGTGATCGAGGCGGAAATGTCGCGGCAGCGGCTCAAGGAACTGGAACTGCAGCCGGGCGATCCGGTCCTCCTGCGCATGCGGCGCGCGCGGCGGTTCGCCGAGGATTTTGCAATCTAGAGCATCTTAAAAATGGTGTAGCCACAAAGAGGCACAAAAACCCGACGCTCCGATGAATTTCCAGAGCGCCCAGAGGCGCGCGAACCCAAGGCCGTTACGGTTTTTGTGACTTTTGGTGGCGATGGAATAATTTCAACTGCTCCCGTTCGTCAATTTAACCCCCAGAAAAAATGGCAAACATCAAAAACGATATCACCGAAACCATCGGCAATACTCCCCTGGTGCGACTCAACCGCACCGCGAAGGAACACGGCGCGCTCGCCGACGTCGTGCTGAAACTCGAGTTCTTCAACCCTCTGTCCAGCGTCAAGGACCGCATTGGCCTCTCGATGATCGACGACGGCCTCAAGTCGGGAAAGATCAAGCCGGGCAGCGTCCTGATCGAGCCCACCAGCGGCAACACCGGCATCGCGCTGGCATTCGTCGGCGCGGCCCGCGGCCTGAAGGTCGTCCTGATCATGCCCGAGACCATGAGCCTCGAGCGCCGCAAGATCCTGAAGATTCTCGGCGCGCGCGTGATCCTCACCGAGGGCGCCAAGGGTGTGAAAGGCGCGATGGCCAAGGCGGAGGAGCTGCAGAAGCAGATTCCGAACAGCATCATCCTCCAGCAATTTGCCAACCCGGCGAATCCGGAGATCCACCGCAAGACCACCGCCGAGGAGATCTGGCGCGATACCGACGGCAAGGTCGACATCATCGTTTCCGGCATCGGCACCGGCGGCACGATCACCGGCGTCGGCGAGGTGCTGAAGCCCCGCCGTCCCGGATTGAAACTCGTCGCCGTCGAGCCCGACTCGTCGGCCGTGCTTTCCGGCGGCCAGCCCGGTCCGCACAAGCTCCAGGGCCTCGGCGCCGGATTCGTTCCGCCCGTGCTCAACACGAAGATCTACGATGAGGTCATTCGCGTGAAGGACACGGACGCCGGTCCGGTTTCGAAGCAGGTCAATCAACTCGACGGCATTCCGATCGGCATATCGTCCGGCGCCGCCGTCTGGGCGGCCCTGCAGCTGGCCAAGCGTCCCGAGAACAAGGGCAAGCTGATCGTGGCCATCGTGCCCTCGAGCGCCGAGCGCTACCTGTCGACGTGGCTCTTCGCCGACGTCAACACGGACAGCGATTCCGTCGCCGATCTCATCACGGCAGCGGGATCCTGATCCGAACCAAGTCTCGCACTGATTCGACGGCGGCCTCAAACGGGCCGCCGTTTTTGTTTCGATCCGGGTCCGCGAACGACACGAACGCCCGAAGGAAGAGTGCCCACGGAACACACCGATTACACGGAACAGGACGGCACGAAACGGAACTGACCGATCAGTCTCGCGTACGGTAGGGGACGATGTCCCATCGGCCTTGGTGCAAAGTCCGCATCCGAAGGTCGCCGTGGCGGACTCGTCGTCCTCGACGCGTTAAAGCGTCTTGAGGACAAGCCGCTCCACCTTGGGCCCTGCTTATCGCTTACCCCTCACCGCTTCCTTTTTCTCCGACACCTGATGCCACCGGAAAAAGCAGATGCCGAAGGCGGTCATGGCGACGAAGAAACCGAGCAGCTTCATCATCACGCCGGCGAGCAGCTGGTCGTCCGCGGGAGTCATCCAGGTGATGCGCGGGGCGAATTCGTAGGTTGGATAGAGAATATCCTGCGAAAAGGTCAGGTAGGCGAACACCGGAATCATGCCGATCTCGACCGCGATCAGATACAGCATGCGGCCCGCATATGAGATTGGCGGCAGATCCTTCGAGGGGCTGAGCAAAGGCCACCAATAAAAAAGTGCCGAGCCGAAAAACATGAAATGCTCCAGGATGTGCACGAGGCGGTTCTGCAGCGCCCAGTCGTAGAGCCACGTGTAGTGCCAGATCGAGAGCGTGAGGATGAAGATGGCGCCGCAAACGAGCGGCCGGGTCAGGATGGTCGCGAGGCGCCGCAACGCCGGGTGGGCCACCACCGGCCGTATCATCCAGTCGGGCAGTCCGCGGAGAAACAGGATCGCCGCCGGATAGATCATCAGCTGGTGCTGCAGCATGTGCGCGCTGAGCAGGAAGCGTTCGCCCATCTGGTCCAGCGGCGAACCCACCGCGAGATAGAAAATGAGCAGGGCGGAATAGAAGCTCCAGGCCTGGCGGCGCGGCCACGGAACCCCGGGTCCGGCCAGGAGCTCGCGGAATGGTCCGGCGAGAAGGGCGTAAAGCCAGCCGAGAAAGATGAGTCCGCCGATCAGCAGCGGTTCATTGTGCCAGTGCGCCCAATCGATCATCGAAAGAAAGGCCTGGTGCAGGGCGGGGTCGCCGAACCCCGCCTTAGCTCATGAACTTCACGATGTTCGAGGCGGGATTTGGAAATCCCGCCCTGCATTGACGCGCTCAGACGAGCACGGCCCGGGCCGTCTCGATCATCGCCGCGCTCAAGGGCTTGCTGGCGTCGGCGCCGAACAGATGAAGCAACGCCCACATGGTTCCGGCGGCCAGCACCAGTCCGATGAAGAACAGGATCGTGCAGAACACCTTGTCCCAGCGGAGGTGCATGAAATAGAAAATGACGAACATGAACTTCACTGCCGAGAGGATGGCGAGCGCGCTGAAGACCAGCCAGTGCGGCCACGGCGTGTAGACGAGGATGATCTCGACGCCCGTGATGACGCCCAGGATCATGGCGATCTGCACGTAGATGTGCAGCTTGCTCGGCTCGGCGTGATGGTCTGCGGTGACGGCGGTAGAGGACATGGGCGTTAAAAAGTGACGAGTGAACTAAAGTGACAGGTGACGAGTAGCTCTTAGCTGAAAGCGGTAAGACTTAAGTGCGGGGATGAGCGGTGATCTGGGGAGGGAGAGCAGTAAGCGGTAGGGAGCAGTTAGCAGTGTGAGGGTGGAGTTTGGGTTCGTAAGCTCGTCACTCGTCACAGGTCACTTGTCACTCCCGTTCAAATGTACTCGATCAGGTAGACCGCGGTGAAGATCACGATCCACACGATGTCGACGAAGTGCCAGTAGAGGCCGATCGTCTCGACATCGATGGCGTTGCGCTCGCCGAAGTCGGCCTCCCGGGCTGTCTTTGAAAACCAGGCGATGACGCCGCAGGCGGCGATTTCGAACACCAGGGAAACGACGTGATGGTTGAGGTAGGCAGCGAAGCCGGTGCCGTCCTCGAGCATCTCGAGGAATCCGGGAATCAGGCTGATGAACGCGAAGCCGGCGGCGGTGCAGACGGCGGCGACATGGATGAGCGTCATCAGGAGATCGCCGAAGGTCCCATGGCTGTGGGCCGGCTTGAAGGAGCGCGCGTACATGAGACCGAGCAGGAGGACGCCGATGGCGACGTGCGTGCCGTGAGTGCCGGTCAGGGTGAAGAAGGTCGAGCCGAACAGGCTGTTCGAGATCGTCATGTGGTGCACGCGGACGAATGTGCCGAACTCGAAGACCTGGCCGCCGAGGAAGATGCAGCCGAAGAACATCGTGCCGAGCAGCATCGTGCGCATGCTCTTCACCTGGCCGCGCTGAATCGCGTTCACGGCCAGCGCCATGAGCAGCGAGGACATCAGCAGGATGAACGTCGAGAAGGACGTCAGCTCGATGTTGAACACCTTCGTCGGCTCGGCGTTGCCGGACGGCGGATTGAGGCGGTAGACGAGGTGCGTCGAGATCAGCGCCCCGAAGAACATGCAGTCCGACGCAAGAAACGCCCACCACAGGAGCTTCTTGTGCGGAATGCCCGTCGTCGTGGACGGGTCGTGATGGTGGTCGATGGTGCCGGCGGCGGCGGTGCTGCTCATGAAGTCGAAAAGTGAAGGTGAGGGTGAAAGGGGGCGGAAACAGGAGTGAAGTTGAAGGTGAAAGAAGGGTCGGTTGGTGCGGCTTGAACCACTTTCACTCTCATCCTCACTTTAGTGCCGGCTGATCGTCTCGTTGCCCTGGGCATCCAGATGGATGTGATAGCCGCCCGGGCCTTCGAGGGACCACAGATAGCAGGCCGTGAACATGATGACGCCGCCGAGGATGGCGATGGGAACATGTCCGAGGGTCTGGGTTTGACCGTGATAAACCCACTGGATCATGCGCCCGCCGAAGAACGTCAGCGGGATGTTGATCTGAATGAAATTGTACGCGCCGATGAAGAGGCCGATGGCGGCAAAAAGCGGATACCACGACTGGTCGGGCATGTGGATGCCGCCATGCTCCTCCTCGGCCTTCATGTGCTCGGCCTGCTCCTTGGCGATCTCGTCCTTGTGATGCTTTTCGTACCACCAGCCATCGCGGGCATGGACGGTCGGGATGGCCTTGAAGTTATATTCCGGCGGAGGCGACGGGATTGACCATTCAAGCGTGCGGCCGTCCCACGGGTCATTGCCACATTTCTGGCCCTTGAAGACGCTGTAGATCAGCACGACGAAGTAGACGAAGACGCCGAGTCCGAGAACGTAGGAGCCGATCGTCGCGACGAAATTACCCTCGTTCCAGCCCATGTTGCCGTCGTAGGTCCAGGTGCGTCGCGGCATGCCGTTCAGGCCGAGGAAGTGCATCGGGAAAAACGTCGTGTTGAAGCCGATGAACACGATCCAGAACGAGAGCTTGCCCCAGAATTCCGGGACCAGGCGGCCGAAGAACTTCGGAAACCAGTAGTGGATGGCGGCGAGCAGGCCGAACAGGGAGCCGCCGATGAGCACGTAGTGGAAGTGGGCGATGACAAAATAGCTGTCCTGCTGCTGGGCGTCGGCCGGCGCGGCGGCGTGCATGATTCCGGAGAAGCCGCCGAGCATGAACATCCAGATGAAGCCGAGCGCGAACATCATCGGCGTGCGGGTGACGATGCGGCCGCCCCAGAGCGTGCCGATCCAGTTGAAGATCTTGACGCCGGTGGGAACGGCGATGGCCATCGTGGCGAGCGAGAACGCGGCCGTCGCGACATTGCCCATGCCCGTCGTGAACATGTGGTGGCTCCAGACGCCGAAGCCGATGAAGCCGATCGCCGCGCCCGAGAATACGACGATGGGATAGCCGAACAGCGGCTTGCGGGAGAACGTCGGAAGGATTTCCGAGACGTAACCCATCGGCGGCAGGATCAGGATGTACACCTCGGGATGGCCGAACACCCAGAACAGGTGCTGCCAGAGGATCGGGGCGCCGCCGTTGGAGACTTCGAAGAAGTTGGTGCCGAAGTTGCGGTCGAAGAGCACCTCGACGAGCGCGATCGCGATGGCCGGCAGGGCGAGAATGAGCAGGAAGCTCGTGACCAGCGCCATCCAGGTGAAGACCGGCAGGCGCATCATCGTCAGGCCGGGAGCGCGCAGGTTGATGATCGTGACGATGAAGTTCAGGGACGCGACGATCGAGGAAACGCCGAGCACCTGCAGGCCGATGGCCCACAGATCCGTGGACAGCTGCGGCGTGAAGGCCTTCGAGGTCAACGGCGCGTAGCCGAACCAGCCCATGGCGGGCGCTCCGCCAAAATTCCAGCTGGGATTGAGATGCGAGAGCCAGCCGAGGTTCAGCAGCACTGCGCCGGCGACCCAGACCCAGTAGGAGAATGCATTCAACCGCGGGAAGGCCACGTCACGGGCGCCAATCTGGATCGGGACCAGCAGGTTGAAAAACGCCGCGTTCAACGGCATGACCGCGAGAAAAATCATCGTGGTGCCGTGCATCGTGAACAGCTCGTTGTAGAGCTCGGCCGTCACGAACCGGTTGTTCGGCACGATCAGCTGCGTGCGGATCAGCAACGCCTCGAGGCCGCCGATCAAAAGGAAGAGAATGGCGCCGCCGCCGTACAGCATGCCGATCTTTTTGTGATCGACCGTGGTCAGCCAGCTGACGAGACCGGTCTTGGCCGTGGGCCGCGCGAACAGCTCGATCGGTCGAGCGGGCGCGTGCCCCTTGTCGATGTAATCTGATTTTGCCAGTGCTTCAGCCATGGGAGGATGGAAAATAGTGACGAGTGAGAATGAAAAGGGACGATCTACGAATTACGATTTACGAAGGACAGGGCAGCGGTCGGAGTAAGAGTAACGAAGTGAGGGTGAAAGTGACAGGGAAAGTGACGGTGAGGGTGGAACGCAGGAAATCGAGGTTGGCGGGAAATCTGCCTCGGGTTTGGTCCACTCTCATTTTCCCATTCACTTCGGAGCTATTTCAGACTCTGGAGGTAGGCCACGAGGGCCGCGATCTCGTCGTCGTTCAGCGTGAATTTCCGCTGGCCGGTCTGGACGTCGATGTAGCCACCGTTGAACATCTTGTTGCCCGGCTTGAACGCCGTGGGATCGTGGATCCACTGGCTCATGCGGTGCGGGTTGTTTTCCAGCACGCCCGCGGCGATGGTCGACCGGGCGCCGACGTGCGTAAGTTCGGGGCCGGTGATGCCGATGCCCTCATGGCCGCGGATCGTGTGACAGCTGATGCAGGTCTTTTCGGAGAAGAGCTTTCGTCCGGCGGCAATCTGCGCGGCGTTCTCGTCGGACGGCACCAGTTGCTTCCGTTTCCAGGCGGCAAACGGATCGGCATCGAATTCCGCCGAGCCGGCGAGCACGCTGCCCGGGCCGGTGCCCTCGGTGTAATTCGCGAACTGCGCGTGGGGCAGGGTGGCGGCCGCCTCGGCGGTCACATTGCGGGCCGGCGCCATCTGGTTCTCGACCCACTTCTTGAAATCATCCTGGGCGAGCGCGATGACGCGAAAGCGCATGATCGCATGCGAATCGCCGCAATACTCGGCGCACTGTCCGTAGAAATATCCGGGCTGGTCGGCCTTGAACCACAGGAAATTGCCGCGGTTCGGGATCATGTCGACCTTGCCGGCGAGCTTCGGAATCCAGAAACTGTGGATGACGTCGACCGTGCGGAGCTGCACGCGAACCGGAACGCCGGCGGGGACGACGAGCTCGTTGCCGGTCGCCAGCGGAGTTTCGCCGGCAATGCCCTTAACCTTCAGGCTGGGATACTCGAACTTGAACCACCACTGGTATGCAGTCGCGGTCACATCCATCGCCAGGCCTTTTTCCGCCTCGGGCACGTCGTGGGTGTACCAGATGCCTTCGAGGGTGGGAATGGCGATGATGACCAGCAGAAGCACCGATCCCACAATCAGGCCGATTTCCACCAGCGGGTTGCCATGACCCTGCGGGGCTTCGAAATGTTCGTCCGCTTCGGATTTCGCGCGGAACTTGATCGTCGCATACGCGAGGACGCTGCCGACGACCACGAAAATGAACGCCGTCACGTAAACCGTGACCATGAACAGGTCCCACTGCTTTTGGGCGACCGGGCCGCCCGTATGGTAGGTCGACTGGGGTCCGTGCAGGGCGAAGATTTCGGTGAAACTGCAGCCGGAGGCGAAAACCAGGAAGGCGAGTCCCAGCAGGACGATGGCCGGACGCGAAAGGGAGCGTGGAACGAAGCGAATTCGGGTCATGAGTGGCGTGACGATGGCAGCGAGTGGCCCAATCCCGGGCCAAGCTGTCAGGGTTGGAAAAATGCGTGCCATTTCAATCGCAAAAAACGAAGGGAGGCGAGCTTGCGGAGAACGGAGGGTGCCGCGCGGCCGATGTATTAGACGGACGCAACCGGTTCCAAAGTCCTCAAAATTAATTTCGCCGACGATTGCAGCCCGCCTCAAACTGTGTCAGCTTGTCCTTCCCATGAAAACGAATGTCCTCCTCCTCGCGGGTCTCGGCACGCTGGCGATTCTCGCCGGGTGCAGCAAAAGCGAAGCCCCCGCCGCGAGCGCGCCGGCCACGGCCGACGCCAATGCCCCCGTTACGGTCGACCTCACGGCCGGCGACAGCATGAAATACAACCTCACGACCATCGAAGCGAAGCCCGGCCAGGAGGTGCACGTCACCCTGACCAACATCGGCACCATGCCGAAGGCCGCGATGGCGCATAATTTCATTCTTCTCCAAAAAGGGACGGATCCGAAGGCTTTCTCCGACGCGGCGGTCAGCGCGGCCGCCACCGACTACTTTCCGGCGTCGATGGCCGACAAGGTTATCGCCCACACGAAATTGCTCGGACCGAAACAGTCGGATGAAATCACCTTCAAGGCACCCACGGAGCCCGGCGAGTATCCGTTCCTGTGCAGCTTCCCCGCGCACTATCTGGCGGGAATGCATGGTACGCTGACGGTGAAGTAGGCTGACCGAGCTGAGAGCTTAGGGCTGAGAGTCCAGCGCCATCTCAGAACGAACGAAGCCGGGCCAATCGCCCGGCTTTTTTGTTGGGAGGGTGGAACCGGACCTCCGGGCCGGTTGATTTCGCTCAAGCGCGTCCGAAGGCCGCGCTCCACCTTGAATCCAGCCTCACTTCGCCGGCCACCAGACGTACAGGAAGAAATACACCAGCACGCCCGTCACCGACACGTAGTACCAGATCGGGAAGGTGAATTTCGCCCAGCGGCGATGCGAGTCATAGTCGCCCTTGAGTGCGAAAAGAAACGTGCGCGGCACGATGTACGCCACCAGCGCGGCCAGCGGAATGTGCGTCCAGAGAATGATGAAATAGATCGTGCGGATGGACCCTTCGCCGCCGAATGGCGTGTGGGCACCACGCATCATGCCGTGATAGGTGAGGTACCCGACCAGGAACAGTCCGGAGACCACGGCGGCGGTGAGCATGCACGCCCGGTGGAGATCCTTGCGCCCGGATTTGATGAAAATAAAGCCGGCCGTGATGAGGACCGTGGCGGTGCCGTTCAAGGCGGCGTTGAGCGTCGGAATCTGATGAACGTTCACGGGAAAATTGCGGCGGACGCCGTTTCCGGGGTAAGCGAAATAAACCCTCGTGCACGCGACAAGGCAGTGGGCCCACGAATCGACGCGACTATCGCCTGAATTAACCAGAACCGTCTGGAATTTGTCCGGACGGGCACCTGCGATGCCTTCCCCAGATCAAGCGCCGCGCTCATGAGCTGGCCGAAACTCATTGTTTTTTCTTCGTGCCGTTTCGTGTTCTTCGTGGGCAAATGAATTGCTCCGATCAGAGGCGAAACAGGAATCGGTCGGCCACCAGCGCCCCAAGCAGGAGGGGCAGATATCCCAAGGTGATGAAAAACAGCTTGCGGGCCTCGGTCTCGCGCCGGCGCGGGTCGAGAAACAGAAACGCCGACTTCATCATCCAAAGACCGAGCAGGATCGCGACCGCGAGGTAATACCAGGTGCAGTAGCCGAGCAGCGTCGGAAAGACGCTGGCGCCGAGCAGGACGGCGACCCACGCAAACGTGCGCCGCACGAGGCGGTTTCCGCTGGGATCGACGACCGACAGCATCGGCATCCCCGCGGCGGCGTAGTCCTTGCGATACGTCCAGGCCAGGGCGAAGAAATGCGGCATTTGCCACGCATACATCACGGCGAAAAGCGACCAGCCGAGTCCGGGATTCGAGCGGCCGGCGGCGGCCCAGCCGATGAGCGGAGGAAGGGCGCCGCTGATCGCTCCGAGTTCCGTGTTCCACCGCGACCAGCGCTTGGCCGGGGTGTAAATCGCGAGATACGCCACGACCGTGGCCAGGGCGAGGAAGGCACTCAGGCCGTTGACCCAAAGAAACAGGATGCCGAGTCCGCCGAGGCAGAGCGCCCAACCCAGGACGAAAGCGGAGCCGGGCTGGATAACCCCGGACGGAAGCGGACGGTGCGCGGTCCGCTTCATCAACGCGTCGACGTCCGACTCCATCCACATGTTCAACGCGGCCACTCCGCCCGCGCACAGGGCGGTTCCGATCATGAGGATGAGCGTTCGGCGCCATTCCCAGTTCGGCACGGCCGCGGCATAGCCGACCATCGCCGTGATCACCGAAAGCATGCTCAGGCGCGGCTTCGTCAGTTCGAGATAGTGTCGCCACGTGGCGCGGGGCGCCGCCGCCGATGCGGCGGGCAGTGGAATCTCGTGACCGTTGGAATTCATCGTTTGGAGGGCCGGAGCGCGAATCCCGCGGCCCCATCGGCCTCGCGCGCGAAGGCGGGTGCGGGCGAAGTGTCGACCACGCCGCGTTGCACGAAGAGGTTGACCAGATACGTGGTGGCGAGCGTCAGCGCACCGAGCAGCACGTGCCCGGTGGTCACCGCGACGCTCCGTCCGGTCCAGATGATCTCGGCCCCGAGTGTGATCTGGCAGACGACCAGCGTGAGCAGGAGCACGCCGGCCGCGCGCAGCACCACGGGAGCCAACTTTTCGCGCCACAGGAAATGCCCATAGACCGCCACCGCGAGGCCGATGATTCCCGCCATCACCCGATGGGCAAATTGAATGGCGACGGGAAAGCTCCACACCGCGGGAAGAATCGCTCCGTCGCTCGTGGAGAGCGGAAACGTGGGGATCGCCAGGCCGGCGAAGCTGTGACGCACGACCGCGGCAATCGCCAGCTGCACGAAGAGCAGCGACACGCAGAGCATTCCGAGGCGACGCACGCGTACGCTCGGGGCGGCCGACCAGCCCGCGTTGTCCTCCATCCACGTGCGCGAGCACGCGGCGGCAACGGTCAGCAGTGCGCACACAAAGGCCTGAGCCATCACCGCGTGCAGCATGGCGAACAACCGTCCGAGGCTCGTGTTGACCATGGCGATCTCGTAGTGGTCGCACAGAACGCGCAGGCCGCCCACCACGCCCTGGAGAATGACGAGGCCGACCACGGACCAACCCAGTTTGCGCAGCCACGTCCGGTCGTCCGTGAGCCGGATCCAGATGGCGAGAACGATGGAAATCAGGCCCATCACCGTGGCACTGATCCGGTGCGAGTGCTCGGCAAACTTGTCGATTTGCGTCAGCCAGCCATGCGGATTGACCGAGCCGTTGGACAGGGGCCAGTCGGGAAAAGCCATCCCGGCGCCGATCGTGGTGGTGAAGGCGCCCAATGAAACCAGCACGAAAACCCAGGCGCTGCCCAGCGCGGCGAACCACGCGAGCGAGGGTTTGTACTTGGAATGGGGAGTCATCAGGTTGCCGGCACGAGCGGAAAAACGAAGTGATACCCGCCCGGTGCCCGGCGCAAACCTTTTGACAATTCGCCAACTTGGCAAAATTGCTGTCGCCATGAGGCTTGGATATTTGTCCCGCCCACGGCTCCTTGCAGCCGCCCTAATGACCGGGTTTCTCCTGGCCGGATGTGCGCGGCAATCCGCCGAGGCGCCGGCGACGACCGCCACCGCACCCGCGGAAAAGCGCTATCCGCTCAAGGGCGAGGTGGTCACGGTGAAGGCGCCCGAAGGCATCCTCATCATTCATCACGACGCGATTCCCGATTACATGCCTTCGATGACGATGGAATTTATCGTCAGCCGGGGTGACGCGGCCATCGCCAAGGCGGGCCAGCGCATCCGGGGTGACCTGATCGTGCGGGGAGGGAAGGCCTATCTCGAAAACATCTGGCCCGACGACACCGTCACCAACAGCCGGGTTGACGCCAGTGCCAACGCCCTGGCGCAGGACACCAACATCCGCGGCAAGGGCGCCTATCGCGAGGTCGGCGAAACCATGCCGGAGTTCACGTTGCTCGACCAGGAGGGGCGCCCGGTCTCGATCAGCAAGTTTCGTGGCAAGCAGGTGATGCTGAATTTCATTTTCACCCGTTGTCCGATCGCGAACATGTGTCCGGCCGCGACGATGAAGATGATGTCCCTGCAGAAGGCCGCGCGCGAGGCGGGGATCAAGAACCTGGAGCTGATTTCAATTTCATTCGATCCCGCCTACGATACTCCCGGGGTGCTGCACGACTATGCGGAGGTGCGGCACATCGACACGTCGAACTTCACCTTCCTGACCGGACCCGACGCCGCCGTGCGCCAGCTGCTCACGCAGATGGGCATCATCCGCGAATTCGACGGCGACACGATCAAGCACACGCTCGCGACGCTCCTGATCGACGAGCAGGGGCGCATCATTCACCGGGCCGATGGCAGCCAGTGGGACACGGAGGAGTTTCTCTCGCAGATGAAAAAGGGAGCCTGAGGATGTCGACCGTTCGCGTGTGGCACGATCTGGGCTCGGCGCGCCGGCGCTCGGCGATCCTGATCACCGTCTCGGCCATTGCCCTGTTCATTGCGGTCCGTTTTCTGCCGACGGGCACGAATCTCAACCACATGGATTTTCGCGTCGAGGGCCGCTCGGCGCTCGAATTCTGCGATCCCGCCAATCCGCAATTCATCCCGGTGATCGCCGCGCGGTCCCCGGTGGTCGTCGCGCTCACCAGCGACCACCCGCCGCAGCAATACAAGGAGTCGCATTTCGTGCTGAGCCTGCACACCGCGAACGGGAAGCCGATCGCGCCCGAGGACCTGATGGTGGCCCACACCCGCAAACTGCACCTTCTCGTCGTCGACCCGACCCTGCAGGACTACCAGCACATCCATCCCGAACCGGGCCGGCAGGCGGGCGACTGGGTCTTCGCGATGACGCCGAACCGCACCGGTAAATACCGGGTGTTTGCCGACTTCACACCGGTCGCCACGCAGCGCGGACTTTACGCCTCGGCCGATTTCGATGTGCCGGGTGAGGTGCCGACGGTGATCCGCGCGCCGAACACGACGTTCACCAACGCGAGGCTCGAATACTCGCTGATCGGCCCGCCGCTCTGGCATGCGCGGCAGCCCATCGACCTGAAATTCCGCATCGAGAGTCCGGGCAAGGATAAGCAGGCGGTGCCGCTGGAACCGGTGATGGATGCCTTCGCCCATCTCGTCGCCTTCGACGAAGGTCGCAGCGGCTTTGCGCATCTCCATCCGAAGCAGACCAATCTTTCGCAAAAGCCCGACGCGCTGAAGCCGGAGTTCGATTTCAAGGTGACCTTTCCGACGCCGGGACGGTACGTGATCTGGGCGCAGGTGAAGCTGGCCGGCGACGAGAATTTTGTGCCGTTCTGGATCGACGTGTTGCCGTAGGCGCGCCCTGGCGGGCGCGCCGGTTGAAGGTTGAATGATGAGAGTTGAGAGACCGGGCAGCCCAAACTCGACGCCGAATCGTATCAGGTCACTCAACCCTCAACTCTCAACCATCAACTTGGTTTAGACCGTCTCGCCCGACAGCGTCAGGACGTCAGTGTCGGAGGGATCGATGAACTTCCCGAGCTGGGTGCCGGGGAACGGACCAAATTGTCCCGGGTGGCACCGCAGTAGGCCTTCGCGCGCGAGGCGCACCAGGCTTCGCGAGTTCACTTCGGGGTCGTTGCAGAAATAGGCGGGACGGGCGACGTTCGGCCAGGTGAGACTTCCGCGCAGGACGTCGCCGATCAGGGCTTCGCCGTTCGCGAACACCACCGAGATTGAGCCGGCGGTGTGGCCGGGCGTGGGCAGGACGCGCGCGCGGATTCCGTATGGCTCAAAGGAAAGCCCTTCGCGAAAAACGATGTCCGGCTCGAACGCCTCGTACGATTCGTTCACAAACGGCCGGATCAACCGTCCGGCCGTCTCCTGTGCGGCCAGCACGCCGTTCTGGCCGGTGCGCGCGAGTTGCGCATCTCCGACATGCATGGCGACCGGCGCACCGGACCTCCGGCGCAGTTCCGCGGCGCACCCCGCGTGATCGCTGTGCCCGTGGGTGAGTAGAATCAATGCGATCGAGGCCGGCTCGATCTGATGATGCTTCAGCGCCGAGAGAATGCGTTTCAGATCGCCCGGGGCGCCGGCGTCGACGAGCACCGGTCGCTTTCCCAGCAGCAGGTAACTATTCGAGATCGCGCCGCGGATCCGGACTATCATGGCTTCAGGGCCGCACGGGGCCGGTCGGCTAGAACTGCAGATGTTTGACCGTGAGACCCTTGTTGATCAGCTGCTTCAGCGAATCGATGCCGATGCGGATGTGCATGTTCACGTGATCGCTGTCGACGGCGCGATCGCTCACCGCGGTCTTCACGCCTTCGGGGGTCATTGGCTCGTCGGAAACCAGCAGCAGGGCGCCGGCGACAATCCCGTTGGCAAATCCAGTCGTGAAGATCGTTGCCGTTTCCATGTCGATCGCGATGACGCGGATCCGCTGCAGGTATTTCTTGAACACCTTGTCGTGTTCCCACACCCGCCGGTTGGTGGTGTAGACGGTACCGGTCCAGTAGTCGCGCTGGTGCTCGCGGATCGTCGTGGAGATGGCTTTTTGCAGCGCGAACGCCGGCAGCGCGGGCACCTCGGGCGGAAAATAGTCGTTGCTCGTGCCCTCGCCGCGAATGGCCGCGATTGGCAGGATCATGCTTCCAATCTTGGCGCGGTGTTTCAGGCCGCCGCATTTGCCGAGAAAAAGCACCGCCTTCGGGTTGATCGCGGTCAGCAGATCCATGATCGTCGCCGCGGTCGCGCTGCCCATGCCGAAGTTGATGATCGTGATTCCCTCGGCCGTGGCGCTCATCATGGGCTTGCCCCGTCCGCGCACGGGCACCTTGTGCCAGTGGGCAAACTGCTCCACGTACCGGTCGAAATTGGTCAGCAGGATGTAGCGGCCAAACTCCTTGAGTTTGACGCCCGTGTAACGCGGCAGCCAGTCCTCGACGATTCGCTTCTTGGTATTCAGGGCCACGGTAAGGTTAAAAATCTGTCCCGACCGCGGCGGGACGCGAGGATTTTTTGGGTGAGCGCGCGGCAACGAAGTTCACGCCCGGCCGGTGCTCCAACCCACCTGTCCCGGATCCTACGCTCTGATGGGCGTAACGCGATAGATCACGTCAAGGGATACCGCTTTGCCGCGGGTTCCGAATCTAGCCGACGCAAAAGAGAATTGGCCACAAAGAGGCGCAAAAAATTCTCCTGCCGACTGAATCCAAAGGCGCCTATAGGCGCGCGGAACACTTGCGGCGACATGCGGATTCTTTGCGCCTTTTTGCGGCAAATAATGCCTTTGCCTTGCTCCGGGCCTTCCAAACTAAATCGCCTGCAAGCAGGCTCCGACCTTTCAATTCAACGCGCCCTGGCTATCCTTCGCTGCCTCGGCGAGCGACGAGGCGGTGTTCAGATGCTCGGGTCCGGTGTATTTTGCCGACTGCTCGTCGGCGTGATAACTCGAGCGCACCAGCGGGCCGCTTTCGACGACGCCGAACCCGGCGGCGAGGGCAAATTCCTTCCAGTGACGAAACTCCTCAGGCGTCACCCAGCGGTCGACCTTCCAGTGCTGACTGGTCGGCTGCAGGTACTGGCCGATCGTGAGGATGTCGATCTTGTCGCCCGCGAGATCGCGCAGCGTTTGTTCGATCTCCTCCTTCGTTTCACCGAGGCCCAGCATGATGCCGGTCTTGGTGGTGAAGCCGCGATTTTTGGCGTGACGCAGCACCATGCGGCTGCGGTCGTAGCGCGCCTGGACCCGGACCGGCCGCTGCAGTCGTTCCACGGTTTCGACGTTGTGATTGAAAATGTCAGGCTTGGCCTCGAGCACCATGTCGACCTGGTCGAGCTGGCCCTTGAAATCGGGCACCAGTACCTCGATCGCGCAGTTCGGATTGCGATACTTGCTCGCGCGGATCGTCGCCGCCCACACGCCGGCGCCGCCGTCCTTGAGATCGTCGCGTGCCACGGAGGTGATCACGCAATGCCGCAGCCCCATCCGGGAGATCGCATCGGCCACCCGCGCCGGCTCACCGAGATCGATCTCGGTCGGTCGGCCCACCTGGATCGCGCAGAAATTGCAGGAACGCGTGCAGATGTTGCCCAGAATCATGACTGTCGCCGTGCCGCGCGCCCAGCATTCGCCGATGTTCGGGCACTGGGCGCTCTGACAGACGGTGTGCAGCTTGTGCTCCTCCACTGTCCGGCGCGTGGCCTGGTAGCCGGGACCGGAGGGAAGCTTGGCGCGCAGCCAGTCGGGTTTGCGTAAAGTCGACATGCGGACGACTCATGAATGGATACGATTGGTGGCGGACGACAAGGGGATTTCGGATGGCCGCGGCGGCGGCCGTTGAGAGTTGAATGTTGAGGGTTGAGGGACCGCGGGTTCCGGGTTTTTCGGTTTGCCGTCTTTCCCGCCCGCATGATTTCGCGTCGTTCGCGTGTTTCGCGGGAAAGACATTCCGGGTGGATCGATTCCGAACCATTGCGTTCTTTTGCGGCCAGTCTCATTCGGGCCGATGCGGACACCGGCCCCTAACGATTTTGCGCGGCCAAATTTTTCAATGCGGAGTTGATCCGTATGCTCTCGCAGCCGCGAGTTTGCGGGCGGCTTCGGCGTTGCCGGGATCGAGTTGCACCGCGGTCTCGAATTCGGCGATCGCCTGCCGAACGTCGCCGGTCACCATCAACACGCCGCCGAGGCGCAGATGCGGCGTGGGATTCTCAGGGGTCAGCCGGATCGCGGTCTCGAATTCGGCCCGCGCGCCACGCAGGTCGCCTTGCTCGACGAGCGCGTTGCCGAGATTCGCGTGGGCGCGCGAGTGACCCGGCGCCACTCGCACGGTCGCATGATACTGCGCGATCGCTTCGGACACGCGTTGCAGTTTCATCAACGTGTTGCCGAGATTGAAATGCGCGATGGCCAGTCCCGGTTTTTCGCGCAGCGCCAGGTCGAATTGTGCGCACGCCTCGTCGAGCCGGTTGAGTTCGACCAGCGCGTTCCCCCAGTTGTTGTGCGCTTCCGCGGAGTGCGGATCGAGGCGGAGCAACGCCTGGCAGTGGGGAATGGCCTCCGCCGACCGGCCGGCGTCGATCAGGGCTTGGGAAAGATTGAGTTCGGCGCGCGTGTTTTCGGGAACGGCCAGACATTGCGTCCACAAAACCACCTGCGACGCATAGTCGCGATTGCGGTGGACCGTGGCGAATCCCGCTGCGATGGCTACCATCAGGGCGAGGGGAGGAACAATCACGGGCATCCCCTCAAACAACGCCAGCACCGCCGCCACGACCACGGCCGCGAGGGGCAGATACATGCGGTGCTCGGCCATCACTTGGGTGGCGACGGGCACGAAGCTCGACGTCGGACCCAGTGCCAGAAAAAATGCGGCCACGAGAAACGCGAAGCCGGGACGGCGCTTGCGCGCGAGAAATCCGGCGAGCAGAAGCCCCGCGATCACGACCAGTCCGATGGCAGCTTTTGTCGGGGTTACTGCGGTGCTGGTCCCATAGTCGAGGATCAGCGGCGACGGCCAGAACGCGAGGCGCAGATAGTGCGGAATGGCCTCGAGCTGCTTCATCGCGTAGTCGAAATGACTTACGCTGGTTCCGAATCCGGCGGTGCCGCCGCGTCCTCCGGTGCCGGCGAGATTCCAGCAGATGATCAGCCAGTTGAGCGCGAGTCCGAGATAAACGATGCCGCGCCGGCGCGCGATTTCCGCCCACGAGGGCGTCACCAGGAGCCGATCGAACAGCAGTAAAAGGATCGGCAGGATGACAGCGGTTTCCTTGGCGAGCGCACTGACGAGGGAGAGCGCAATGCTCGCGTCGAGCCAGCGTGCCGAAGCACCCGGCGTCACACCGCGCACGAAACAATAGATCGTCAGCAGAATCATCAAACCGGCCAGCGATTCGGCGCGTTGCACCACATACGTGACGGATTCGGTCTGCAGCGGATGCAGCGCCCAGATCAATGCGATGAGCGCCGCCGCGGGATCGGCCCGCTCCGCCCAGCGGGGCGCCAATGCGGGCAGCTCGAGCGTCCGGCGCACGATGCCGAAAAGGGCCAGCGCGGCCAGCGCGTGAATCGCCACGTTCACGACGTGATAGCCGGCGATCGACTCCCGTCCCCAGGCATAGTTGAGGGCGAAGCTCAGATTCAGCAGGGGACGACCGCTGACCGTGCGTCCTTCGCCGGGCGGAAACAGCGCCGTGCCGGGATGATGGATCGAGCGGTTGTCCGCAATGGACCCAAAATCGTCGAGCACGTAGACCCCGTGGACCGAGTTGGTGTACGCCAGCGCCACGCCGAGCACGATGAAGATCGCGCCGATCCACCCGGCGCGGGTGGCAAGGTCCTTCGGCGGGGTTTCCGAGCTCATGCGCCCCAGTCGACGACGACAGGTGCCTGGACGTTGACGGGCTCCGCATTCATGGTCTCGGCGAACTAAAGTCCGCGGGAGCGGCGGGCACAAACGCAAATCCCATCGGTCCAATCTGCTGATGTCCGCTGATACGACCGTCACCTTTTTTCGCCCCTCCGGATTGCGCCGCTGGGGCCTGGCCGCACTGATCGCCCTGCTGCCGCTCACGGCCGCGGCGCAAGCCAAGGGTTGGCTGGTGTTTGACGCCAAGTCCGAGGATGCCGTGATGATCAGCGATCCCGGCGAGAAAAACCGCCTGCTCGATGGGCCGTGGCAGATTGACGGACAGTTTCGCTATCTCGATCCGGGTGTCGTCGGGGCGAAGGCGCTGCATCGTCTGGCCCGCGCGGGCGCGAATCGGACGGAGCGCGTGATGGCGACCAATCCCGACGAAGTGCAGGCGTGTGTGGCGGCCGGATACGTCGACGAGGGTGTTCTCGGCTTTGTCTTGCCCGGACCGGGGGCGGCGCCGCGGCTGCCCGTTTATCGCTATCGGAAAGGCGAGCGAAGTCTGTGGCTGATGGGCGATGAAGGCCGCAAGTGGGCGGAGGCGGGCGGATGGAAAACGGACGGCCCGGCCTTCTGGGTCGATCCATTGGACGGTCCGTAGCCGGAATAATCCAGTTGAAGGTTGAACGTTGAGGGTTGAGGGCACGCCTGTCTGATTATGAGTCATTGATTTTGAGCAAGTCGCAGAAGTCGGTTTGTCGATCCTGAGGGGGTGATTTGGTAAGTAGCTCGGAGAGTGGAGTTTTCTCCCAGATGCAGACACTGACGATTTGCA
>DASZXI010000018.1:0-9511 GCA_035545955.1 Candidatus Didemnitutus sp.
GCGAGCGCTCGTTGGTGGGCGAGAAGCACAAACTCGAGTCGTTGGGACATGGGGGTATGGGTGCACCACGGCATCCCATGGTGTTACCCATGTCTCCGAACACCTGTCACCCATGTCTCCGGTCCTTACAGTCCTCATCGATCCGGTGAACGAACAAGCCGGACCTCTCCGATCGACAGGCTCATGGCCTTGAGCGAAGTCTAAAGGCGGGCCGGCTCAGCGCAGAGACGGAGTCCGATCGACAGAATTAAAGCGCGCCCGCCCCTCGACAAGCTCGGGGCCCTGAGCCTGCCGAATGGGGAGGCCGCCCTCCATCTCCTGGCGGGGTTCGGCGACCCCGCCCTACATCTGACCCGCTTAGCCCGCTGCAATCGCCGCCTTCACGAGGTCGACGAATGATTTCGTCTCCAGTGAGGCACCGCCGATCAAGCCGCCGTCGATGTCCTTTTGCGCAAGGAGCTCGGGAGCGTTGGCGGGCTTCATCGAGCCACCGTAGAGAATCCGCACTTTTTGCGCGACCGGTGCGCCAAACTGCTTCGTGAGAAGATCGCGAATGTAGGCGTGAACCTCCTGGGCCTGCGCCGTGGTCGCAACTTTGCCGGTGCCGATGGCCCAGACCGGCTCGTAGGCGATGATCACGGTCGGCGCCTGCTCCTTCGTCACGTTTTGCAGGCAGCCCTCGACCTGTTTCGCGACCACCGCGAGCGTCGAACCCGCCTCGCGCTCGGCCAGCGTTTCGCCCACGCAGACGATCGGTTTCAACTGGTTGGCCAGCGCGGCCAGCACCTTCTTGTTGATGAACGCATCGGTTTCCGCGAAATAGGTGCGGCGTTCGCTGTGTCCGAGGATCACATGCGTGGCAAACAGGCCACGCAGCATTTCCGCGGAGATCTCGCCGGTGAACGCACCACTCTTCTCCGGGTGCATGTTTTGCGCGCCCAGGCGGACGGCCTGGCCTTCAAGCTCACGGCCGACGCTCTCGAGCGCCGTGAAGGGCGGACAAAGCACGATGTCGACGGCGGTCTCGCGGCCGATCTCGGCGACGATTTCCTTCGTCAGGACGACGCCATCGGCGGCCGTCTTGTTCATCTTCCAGTTACCAGCGATGAGTTTCTTGCGGAGCATGGGTTTGAAGTAGCGAATGGTGTGTAGCGGGTAGCGAGTAGAAAACAGCGGAGTCTAGTTAAGGAGGGGAACTGCGTCGAATGGCCGGCGTTTTTTGGTCAAAGCACCTGAAGTCTGGTCATGGGTAGCGCCAAGAGTATGGGCAACGAGCGTTTTCGGATTCCCTACTCGCTACCCGCTACTCGCTCCTCGCTACTTCAAGGCCATCAGGCCTCAAGAAAAGCCACTCCCGGCAGCACCTTGCCTTCGAGAAACTCGAGACTGGCGCCGCCACCGGTTGAGCAATGAGTGACCTTTTCGGCGACCTTGAACTTCTTGGCCGCGGTTGCGGTGTCGCCGCCGCCGACCACCGTCGTGGCGCCGCGCGCGGTTGCGTCGGCAATCGCCGCCGCCATGGCCTTGGTCGAACCGGCGAACTTCTCGAACTCGAACACGCCCGAGGGCCCGTTCCAGACGATAGTGTGGGCGCGGCCGATGGCCTGATTGTAGAGCTCGATCGATTTCGGGCCGCCATCGAGCCCCATCCAGCCGGCGGGAATGCCCTCCTTGTCCGTCACGATGCGCGTGTTGGCGTTCGGATCGAACTTGTCGGCGCACACAAAATCCACCGGCAGCGTGATCTTCACGTTGCGCGCGGCGGCCTTGGCAAATAGATCCTTCGCGATCTTGGCGCCCTCGGGATCGAAGAGGCTGTCGCCGATCGCCATACCCTCGAGTTCCTTCTTGAAGGTGAAGGCCATGCCGCCGCCGATGATGAGCTCGTCGGCCTTCTCGAGCAGATTGTTGATGAGCGGAATCTTGTCGGCAATCTTCGCCCCGCCGAGGATGGCGAGCAACGGACGCTTCGGGTGATCGAGCACCGCCGCGAAGGCCTTGAGTTCGGCCTCCATCAGGAAACCGGCCGCCTTTTGCGGCAGGGCCACGCCCACCATCGAGCTGTGGGCGCGATGGGCGGTGCCGAAGGCATCGTTCACATAGACGTCACCGAGTTTCGTCAGGCTGGCGCAGAACGCGGCAATCGCGGCCTTGTCCGCCGCCTTCTTGCTGCCGTCCTCCAGCTTCACCTTCGTCTCCTCCTCGATGTGGAACCGGAGGTTTTCGAGCAGCACGACCTCACGCGGCTTCAACGCCCCGGGCGCGCAGGCCGCCTCGACCGCCGGGCCGACGCAGTCGTCGAGAAACTTCACCGGCTGCTTGAGCAGTTTGGAGAGTTCTTCGGCCACCGGGCGCAGGGAAAACTTCGCCACCTTCTGGCCGTCCGGGCGACCCAGATGCGACATCAGGACAACCGAGGCGCCCTGCTCCAGCGCATACTGGATCGTCGGCAGCGCCGCGACGACGCGCTGGTTGTTCGTGATCGCGCCGGTCGTCTTGTCCTGCGGAACGTTGAAGTCGACGCGCATCAGGACGCGCTTGTTGACGATATCGAGGTCGCGGATCGTTTTGAATTTGGACATGGGAGGCCGAAGTGAAAAGTGACGGGTGACGAGTGGACAGTAAAAACAGAAGAGGAGTGAGGCGGGCGGCGGCGGATGCTCGCGACACGCTACTCACTCCTCGCTATGACGGCGGAGCCGCTCAGATCTTGGCGGCGATCTTCTTCGTCAGGTCGACGACGCGGTTGGAGTAGCCCCACTCGTTGTCGTACCAGGAGATGAGCTTGAAGAAGTTCTTGTTCAGCTCGATCGAGGAACCGGCGTCGAAGATCGACGAAGACTTGCAATGGATGAAGTCGGACGAAACCACCTCGTCCTCGGTGTATTCGAGGATGCCCTTCAGGTAGGTCTCGGACGCCTTCTTGAGGGCGGCCTTGAGTTCCGCCAGCGAGGTATCCTTGGCGGTCTTGAAGGTGAGGTCCACGACCGAGACGGTCGGAACCGGAACGCGCAGGGACATGCCGGTGAGCTTGCCCTTCACTTCCGGGATGACGAGGCCGACGGCCTTGGCGGCGCCGGTGCTCGACGGAATGATGTTCTGGGCGGCGGTGCGGCCGCCCTTCCAGTCCTTCTTCGAAGGGCCATCGACGGTCTTCTGCGTCGCGGTGTAGGCGTGCACGGTGGTCATCAGACCCTCCGTCAGGCCGAAGCCTTCCTTCAGGATGACGTGGACGAGCGGCGCGAGGCAGTTCGTCGTGCAGGAAGCGTTCGAGATGATGGAGTGCTTCGAGAGGTCGAGCTTGTCGTCGTTCACGCCCATCACGAGCGTGATGTCCTCGCCCTTCGCCGGCGCGGAAATGATCACCTTCTTCGCGCCCGCGGTGATGTGCCCCTTGGCCTTCTCGGCGTCGGTGAACAGGCCGGTGGACTCGATGACGATGTCGACGCCCAGCTTGCCCCACGGCAGTTCGGCCGGAGTCTTCGCGGAGACCACCAGGATGTCCTTGCCGTTGACGACCAGCACGTCGTCCTCGGCCTTGTCGGGTGCGGATTTCTTCGAGCCGACCGTGCCGCTGAAGCGACCCTGGGTGGAATCGTATTTTACCAGGTAGGCCAGGTTGTCGGCGGGCACGATATCGCCGACGGCGACGACATCGAGGGTCGTACCGAGCAGACCCTGCTCGACGAGCGCGCGGAACACGAGGCGGCCGATGCGGCCGAAACCATTGATAGCAACTTTGACAGCCATGAGTGAGGTGGGTTGATGGACGTTAGCTCTTCGAAACAAGGGCAGCGTTCCGGCTTTGGCAAGAGCGATGCACGGATTCCGGGCCATTCTCCGCCGCAGCGCCCACTATTTGTGTAATAAACAGCGGCTTTTGCGAGTTGGAGGGCGGGCGACTCGCCCGCCGAAGACGCACGTTGCGCAGGAAATGTTCACATTACTGCTGATTCTCGCGGCGTGGGTTCACGGCGGCCGGGGTCGGCCGCCCTCCAATATGCGTCCGGACGGTATTCACCCGAAATGGGCGCGAGCTTACAAACCCCCTACACGCCCTCCGCCAGCCACAATCCACAGCCCATGGCCGGCACGAAAAGCTCGGCTTCCACGGCATTTGCCACTGTCGGGGGAGGACGGCCGCCGGTGTAGAAGCTCTCATGGTCGGCGAGCATGCGCCAGGGCCCGGTCGCCACGTCTCCGATCGGAATGCGCACATCGTCAGCCAGGGGATTAATCGCCAGCAACAGGCGCTGCGGGCCCTCGCTGCTGTCGGCATTGTACAGCAAGGCCAGCGCAATCTTGTCCGATCCGGTGAAGGCCCGAAAGAAACCCTCGCTCGGCCGGGACCAGCGGCGCAGAAAGCGCCCCTGGTCGGAGCGTCGAAAGGCAATCCAGTCCGCAAAGTACGAGAAGGTGGCCGGAAATCGCCGCGTCCGGAAATAATTCAGCGCGTTGAGGTCGCCCCGCTGGTAGGTGTTGTTCACGCCGTATTTCGAGCGGAGAAAATCCTGTCCCGCCGCGAGCATCGGAATGCCGACCGAGGCGAACAGGATGGCCGCCATGAGATGCGTGCGCTGGCGGTCGTGCTCGGTGGGCTGGTCGCCGTTGAAATTCCCATTCTCTGTGATCACGTCGAGCCACGTCCGGTCGTCATGCGACTCGGTGTAGTTGACCGTCTGCGCCGGCCAGTAGGCGAAGTGCCACGGCGAACCCTTGAGGAAATACTCGAGCTTGTCTGCCCCGCCGCCGCCGCGGACATAGTCGCGCACGAAATCCCGAAAGCTGTCGTTCCAGGACGCCCATCCCGTCGGGCGCAGCGCCGCGGCGATGTGGCCGCGAAAGCTCCACGGCTCTGCGATCAGGACGACGTCCGGCTTCACCCGCTTCAACGCCGTTTCGACATCGCGCAGCACGTCCACGCCGATCAGTTCCGCGAGGTCGAAGCGAAATCCGTCGACCCCGTAGACTTCCAGCAAATGCGTGCAGCTGTCGATGATCAGCCGGCGCATCATGGCGGAGCGGCAGCGGGTGTCATTGCCGCATCCACTCCAGTTCGAGAGCGTGCCGTCGTCGCCGAGTTCGAAGTAGTAGAGCTTGTCGATGAACAGCAGATGGGCCGGTTCGCCCACATGATTGTACACGACGTCGAGGATCACCGCCATGCCCTGCCGGTGCAGCGCCGCCACCAGGTCCTGCAATTCCTTCACGCCCGACGCCCGCGCCGGATCCCGCGCGTACGCACTGGCGGGCGCGAAATAATTGCAGGTCATGTAACCCCAGTGATATTCGTCGTGGGTCCGGTTATCGAATTCCTGGACCGGCTGCAGCTCGACCGCATTGACGCCCAGCGCCTTGAGATGGAAGCCGGGACTCTCGACCCATTTCGTGAGACCCGCAAAGCCCGAGCGCTCCTCGGGCGTGAGTGCAATCGGCGCGTGCGCCACCAGATCGCGCACGTGACCCTCGGCGATGACCAGATCCTGCCAGGCCGGGGTCTTGAACCCGCGGTCGCCCTTCCCCACCCACGCCGGATCGAGCACGATGCCCGGTCCTTCGCGACCGACGGCGGCCTGGGCGTAAGGGTCGAGGATGCGCTGGCCCGGCACGAAATTGCCAAAGACGTTTTGCGGGCCGCTGACCGAGTACCAGTAAAACCAGCCGTGCAGGTTGCGGTCTAGCCGCGCCTCCCACACGCCATTCCAGTCCCCGCCCTCCTGGCGCACATCGAGTTCGTAGGCGTGGGCCTGGTCGAGGGCGTCGAGCTTCTCCGCCACGAAAAGTCGCACGTGCCGGGCGCGCGGCGCGAACAGCCGGAACACGGTCTCGTCCTTCCGGACCAGCGCGCCGAGCGGAAGGGCGCTGCGCTGCGCGTGGAAATATCGTCCGAGGCGCAAGCGAACCTTCGGCGACTGCTGGCCGTCGCGCAGATGGATGACCGTGTAGCTGCGGCTCGGCTCCAGCGGGCCCGTCGTCGTGAAGCGGAAAAGATTTCTCCCGGTGCGCCGCGGATCGAGGGTGAGGTTGTAGTGACCGTTGCCGTCGGGAACGACATTCGTGGCGTCCTGCGGCAAATCGAGCCAGCGGTGGTCACCGGTCACGAACTTAAACTGCGGCGCAGGCGTGCGCTGGAGCAGGCTCGCCTCGGTCCGCACGGCCCAGACCTCGCGGCCGCCGATCGTTTCGGCCTGCAGGCGCCACTCCGGCCGTCCAACCGCGTCGTTCCAGCCGTTGAAATCTCCCGCCACATAGACGGGAGTCCGGGCGAGATCGATTCCGCTGTGTTCGGAGGGATCAAGCACGAAGACCAAGCGCCCCTGGTCGTCCACGAAATAAGCCGCTTCCTCGGCGTACGACTCCGGCGGCGCCTTTTCCAGCGAGGCGAGCTCGTAGGCCCGATCGCCCGGCTTGAGCAACGGCAGCAGGTCGGCCGTCCAATTGGCATCGAGCTCGATCACGCCCGAGGTTGCGGACGTCAGCCAGGCGCGAACGATGCGATGGTCGGGCTGGAGCACGCCCACTTGTCGGCGGAAATCAATCCGCCGGCAAGACTGGCTTTCCCCCGGCAGTCGGAGGTTGAATCGGGCGCCGGGTGGGATAACTGGAAATCCATCCATGATCACCCGAATTTTCTCGCGCACCGCGATTCTCGTTCTGCTCGCCTTCACGTCGCTGCGCGCGGCGCCCGACGACACAGACCTTCGTCTGGCCATCATTCTGACACGTCACGGTGTCCGCACTCCGCTCCAGTCGAACGAGGTGCTCAACCGCCTTTCCGCCCAGCCGTGGCCGGATTGGGGACTGCCGCCCGGGGAGCTCACTCCGCACGGCTACCGGCAAATGGTCCTGCTGGGAAAATATTATCGCGACCGCTACGTGGCCGCCGGACTCATCACCGGAAAATCGGATGCGGATCTCGCCGTGATGTATTTCGATGCGGACAACGACGCGCGGACCATCGCGAGCGCCAAAGCCCTGGCCGAAGGGCTCGTTCCCGGAACGCATCCCGCGATTCGTTCGCTTCCCGCCGGTCAGGTCGATGCGCTCTACCGGCCGGCGCAGGTGCCGGTGGGACATCCCGATCGCGAACTCGCGGCCGCCGCCGTGCGTGGCGAAGTCGGCGGCGACGGGGCCAACCTCGACCGCGCTTACGCCACGGCGTTGGCGGACCTGCGGGAAGTGCTGTACGGACCCTCGCGGACCCCGCCGGCCGGAAAGGACCTGGACTTGATGCAGCCAACGCGAGTTGTCCCGGGCACCGGCGACGGCACGGCGCAAATGACCGGTGCCTTCAACGCGGCCAGCCGGGTGGTCGAAGCCATGTTGCTGAGCTATGCCGAGGGCCGGCCGATGAGCGACGTCGGCTGGGGCCGCGTCAGTCCGGAAAAGTTGACGGAGTTCATCGGAATTCAAACGGCCAAGTTTCGACTGAATTCTGGCACGTTCACGCCAGCGCAAATCCAGGGATCGAATCTCGCTTCGCACCTTCTCGACACGCTCGATCAAGCGACGTCCGGCGCCGCGCGGCGCGGCGCCTTCGGCTCGCCCAATACCCGGCTGATGATCATCGCCGGCCACGACACGAACATCGTCAATCTCGCCGGCATGCTCGGGCTGCATTGGACCGTCGCCGGCACGCAGGACAACACTCCCCTGCCCGGCGGCGCGCTCGTCTTCGAACTGCGCCGGCATCGCGGCAACGGACAATTCGAGGTGAGCGTTCTCTACGTCGCCCAAACCCTGGAGCAGACGCGGAATCTCGAGGCGTTGTCGCTTGAGCATCCGCCGGCCCTCGCACCCACGTTTATTCCAGAATGCAGCACCGCCGAACCCGGCTACCCGGCCCCGCTCGAAAAATTCGAGGCCGTCATGCGCCGCGTGATCGATCCGGCGTTTGTCGCTCCCCTGAACAATTGAGTTGGAAAAACAACGCAGTTCAGTGGATCTCAATTCACCCATGCCTCGATTCGTCGGTCCTGCTGTAGGAGCGGCTTTACGCCGCGATGGATCGGAATATCGCGGCATAAAGCCGCTCCTACAAAACGGCCCGGACCTGCTGAGCCAGCTTCGTCCTTTCTGGAGCAACTCGTGGTGAAAACGGAACGCATTCTCGTGGCGATGTCCGGCGGAGTCGACAGCTCCGTTGCCGCCCTCGTTCTCCAGCGCGAAGGTCACGAGGTCGTCGGCGCGTACATGAAGAACTGGATCAACGAGGACAACATCGCCGGGGATTGTCCATGGATGCGGGACATCGAGGATGCACGCGCGGTCGCCGACCGCCTCGGGATCGAGTTTCGGGTGGTGAACCTGATGCGCGACTATCGTCGTCTCGTCGTCGATTACCTGCTTGAAGGCTACCAGCGCGGTCTGACGCCGAATCCTGACGTGATGTGCAACCGCGAGATGAAATTCGGCGTGTTGGCCGAATATGCGCGCAAGGAAGGCTTCGCGGCCGTCGCCACGGGCCACTATGCGCGCAGGCTTGAAGTCGGTAGGGCGGGACCGCCCGCAGTCGCGAAGAAATTGGCGGCAGCGGGGCTGGGCCCGCCGCAAATGGCGCCAGATGGCGGGCCCAGTTTTCCGCCGCACTCTGATCCGCGAGGGGCAAACGGTCCCGCCCTGCCTCCATTTTCTCTCCTCGAAGGCGCCGACAAGAACAAGGATCAGTCCTACTTTCTCGCCCTGCTCTCGCCCACGCAGTTGCAGTTTGCGCGGTTCCCCATCGGCCATCTGCAGAAACCAGCCTTGCGACGGCTGGCCACGGAGGCCGGTCTGCCCAATGCCGGGAAAAAGGACAGTCAGGGCATCTGTTTCATCGGCGAAGTGAAAATGACGGATTTCCTGCGGGCCTACGTCCCGGAGCAGCCCGGTCCGATCGTGCGCGCCTCCGACGGACGTGTCCTCGGCGAACATCGCGGCCTGCACTATTTCACCATCGGCCAGCGGCGTGGCATCCGCGTACCTTCGAACACGGACAACGAAGCCTACGTTGTCGTGGGCAAGCGGGCGGACGATCGCGCGCTGCTGGTCGACTTCGATGGCCCCAAGGCACCCGGTCTCTGGACCACCGAAGCGCGCGTGCACAGTCTGAGTTTTCTCGCCGAGCCGCTCACCTCCGATCGCCAGCTCGAATGTCGTGTGCGCTATCGCGACCCGCGCGTCGCGGCGGAATTCGTGCCGGAAGAGAATGGCGGTGCGAGAATCCTATTCTCCACGCCGCAGCGCGCACTGGCCCCAGGCCAGATCCTCGCCCTCTACGATGGCGAACGCCTGCTCGGCGGTGGGGTATTTGCCTGAGGAACGTTGGAGGGCGGACGACTTGGCGCGCCGAAGCCATGGGCAAAGGCGGTCCTCCTCCGCCGGTAGGGATCGATGTCCCTGTAAGGACCGGAGACATGGGTGACAGGTGTTCGGAGACATGGGTAACACCATGGGATGCCGTGGTGCACCCATACCCCCATGTCCCAACGACTCGAGTTTGTGCTTCTCGCCCACCAACGAGCGCTCGCTT
>DASZXI010000019.1:0-67672 GCA_035545955.1 Candidatus Didemnitutus sp.
GAGGTCAGAGGTCAGAGGTCAGAGGTCAGAGGTCAGAGGTCAGAGGTCAGAGGTCAGAGGTCAGAGGTCAGAGGTCAGAGGTCAGAGGTCAGAGGTCAGAGGTCAGAGGTCAGAGGTCAGAGCGTCTGTAACCATAACCGAAAGGTCTCATTTGGTCAGCAAAAAGCATGGACCGGTTTGGATGACCCATCGCTCCCACGCGGTGCGATTGCGGAAATCCAAAATCGGGAATCCAAAATCGAAAATCTTCCGGCCGATCGTCAGTCGTCAATCGTCCCTCGCAAATCCGCTTAGAGCTTATCGCTTACAGCTTATGGCTTCTAGTGCGACTCCGCGAAGCTCGTGATCGAATGCCATTCGAGCACTTCCTGTAGCAGGGCGCGCTCGGTCTTGAGCACGATGCGCTCGAGGCTGTTCCAGGTCTGGCAAAAGGCGACCTGCTGACGGCTTTCCTCGAGCATCGCGCGCATCTCGCGATAGCGCGCAACCCGGCGCTGCAGATCGTTGATCGAAATGAAGGAAATGAACGTCGCGGCCACGAAGGGCAGGGCGATCGGCAGGAAATAGAACACGATCGTCTCGATCCAGTGCGGCACCTCCGCGTCGAGCGTGTAACACATCGCGTAGATGGCGGTGCACACGAGCGCGAGGATCGTGGCGACCCAGAAACCGATCTTCAGTCGGCTGTGCTGCGGCAGCGCGGTGTTTTCCTGGCGCTGGTAATACGAGAGCTGGTCGTCAATGCGCTTGGCGAGATAGATCGTCTTAAAGTCCGTCATCGGCACCGGCTGCACGCTCGCCGAACGACTGTGCAGGATGTGCAGCGCGCGGGTCAGGCCGGTGATGCCGGGCAGGTCGAGGTCCTGGAAAAGCGGGGCGGCGCGGGGCAGTCCCCACGTGGCCAGGGCGGAACGACAGAACTCCGCCGCCAGCCGGCAGCGCACCCAGTTGTGATGTTGATGGTGATGGCGCAATACGAGCGCGACCACGAGCGCTCCGAAAAGACAGGACAGCTTCACCCACGGGAGCACGGCGAAATGGAGTTCGAACGACACGCCGGCGGCCGCGACGATCGTGGCGATCAGGTGCAGCATGACCGTCGAGATGATCAGGCGGCGAAACTGCGGCGCGCCGTGGCTGGCCGCGTAGTCCGCCTTTTGCTGGAAATTGAAGATATGGTCGGGCGCCTTGAAAGGATTGTCGCCCCACGCCATGCGGGCCGCGGGCAGGCCGTTCAGATAGGCGAGGCCGGCGTCGGTGCGATCGAAGAGCGTGAAATTCTCGCGGCGTGCCTCCTGCGTGTGGGCGTTGATGATGATGATCGGCTTCTTCAGCGACCGCGCGTATTCGACGACGTCGGCGGTGCCGCCCTTGCCGCGGGCCGGATCGCCGTCCCACACCGCGAGTAACACGTCGCAGCCGTTCACGGTTTCCATGCCGCAGTCGAGATAGGCGTCCTCGCGCGAGCCGTTCTCCGTGATCACGCGAATGTGCTCGGCGCGGGTGAGGGTCGACTCGACCGCCACCCATTCCTCGCCCGTAAAATCCTTCGCGAACTCGGCACGCGGCAGCGGCAGAATCGCGTGCCAGGAAAGGCCGAGCTTGCGGGCCTGCTCAACGAAAAGCTGGTCCGCTCCCGTCGCGACCGACGACAGGGCCACCCATTCGCCCTCGGACTCGTGGCGCAACGCCTCGAGCGATTCCGTGACGGCCCGACCGATGGCAATCGGGTCCGCCAGCTGCCGATGGCCGGAAAACCCGATGACATGAAACAACGGCAGCGAGGAGCTGGGATCGGGGGTTGGCGACGAGCCGTGCACGAGAGGGCTCAACGGGTGGCATCGCGGGAATATGCTGGCAAGGCATAAGCTAAGCTGGCATCAGCTTCGTGCTTTATGCTGGACCACGCACCTTTTCCGGTCGCCCGCGCGCTGTGCCCCGTCCGCACGGTCGCGCATGACGGCGTCCCGGAGTGCTGATCCACCGCCCTTGTCCCGATGAGTTCCGAATCCGCCCCCGCTTCCGACGCGCCGGTCGATTCCCTGCCGTTTGATGACGATGCCTGGGACGACCTCCTGAACTATATTGAGGAGAAACGGGTCATCCCGATCGTCGGACCCGAACTGCTCGAGGTGCAGACCGAGACT
Organism: Candidatus Didemnitutus sp.; assembly: GCA_035545955.1. Taxonomy (GTDB): domain Bacteria; phylum Verrucomicrobiota; class Verrucomicrobiia; order Opitutales; family Opitutaceae; genus Didemnitutus. The sequence continues at coordinate 2,148 of DASZXI010000019.1, forward strand.
GGGCCGCGCGCCCTGTATGAATGGCTGGCCGAACGCCTCGCCGCCCGCCTGATGGTCGATACCCGCGGCCTGCCGCAGCCGCTCGAACTCAACGACGTGGTGTGCCGTTATCTTGGCCATCGCGGGCGCCGCGAAGAGGCCTACACGCGCCTGCGCTCGATCATGCGCGAGGCCCCGTTTTCTCCACCGCGGGCGCTGCAGCAGCTCGCCGAGATCACCGATTTCGATCTGTTCGTGACCACGACCTTCGACCCGCTGCTCGAGCAGGCAATCAACGCCGCGCGTTTCGATGGCGTGCAGACCACCGAGGTGCTCGCGTACGCGCCGAATCGGGTGACGGACCTGCCCGCGGAGCGCGACCAGCTGCAGCGCCCGGTCGTCTATCACCTCCTGGGCCGGCTGTCCGCCTCGCCGACCTACGTGATTTCCGACGAGGACATGCTGGAATTCGTCTGTGCGCTGCAGAGCGAGCACCTCACGCCTGAAAAACTTTTCCACGAACTCGAGCACAACCACCTGCTCGTCATCGGCAGCGATTTCTCCAACTGGCTCGCGCGTCTTTTCCTGCGCATGGTGAAGCGCCGGCGGCTGTCGGACCCGCGCGATGTGGGCGAAATCCTCGCGGATAATCATTCCGCGCGCGACCTCCGCCTGGTTTCCTTTTTGCAACAGGTGAGCGTGCGCACGCGCGTTTTTGGTGGCGCCGAGGCCTTTGTCTCGGAACTGCACCGTCGCTGGCTGGCCCGGCGTGCGCCGCCCGTGCCGGTCGCCGGCGGCACCAATCCGATGCGCTTCCTGCCGCCCGCGCGCGAAATGCCCGAGCACGCCGTCTTCATCAGCTACGCCCGCGAGGACCTCGCGGCGGTGCAGCGGATCAAGAACGGACTCGATGCGGCCGGCGTCACCACGTGGTTCGATCTCGAACGCCTCGAGGGCGGCGACAACTACGATCGCAAGATCACGCGCAACATTTCGCGCTGTGCTTTTTTCGTGCCCATCATTTCCGCCACGACGCAGCGGCGGCACGAGGCGTATTTCCGCCGCGAGTGGAGCTTCGCCGTCGACCGCGCGCGCAACATCGCCGAGGGCGCCGTGTTCATCCTGCCGGTGTGCATCGACGACACGCGCGAGGCCGAGGCCGTCGTGCCGGAGCGGTTCAAGGCCCTGCATTTCACCCGGCTGCCGGACGGCATCGTGAGCGTCGAGTTCGCGACCCGCCTGCGGATGCTGCTCAACGCGCCCCCGGCATGAGCACGACTCCCGGTACGGTCTCGCCCCTGCCGATCGCGGCGACGGTCGACTCCCAGCATCCATGGCTGGGTCTGGCGTCGTACACGGAGGAGGTGCGCGAATACTTTCACGGCCGCGACGACGACGCCGCCGAATTGTCGCGCCGTGTGCAGCGCAAGCTCCTGACCGTGCTGTTCGGCCAGTCGGGCCACGGCAAGACGTCCCTCCTGCGCGCCGGCCTTGTGCCGCGGCTCCGCCCGGAAGGCTTCTGTCCGGTCTATGTTCGCATCGACTATGACCCGAAGTCGCCGCCGCCCTCGGAGCAGATCAAGCTTGAGGTCTTTCGCGCGACGTCGGCCGCCGGCACGTGGACGCGCAACGGCGCCTCCGTCGAGGGCGAGTCGTTGTGGGAATTCCTGCATCACCGCGACGACACGTTGCGCGATCACGAGGGGAATCCCCTCACGCCGATCCTGATCTTCGACCAGTTCGAGGAGATTTTCACGCTGGCGCAGACAGACGACACGGGGCGCCAGCGCGCCAAGGACTTTCTCGCGGACCTGTCCAACCTGGTGGAAAACCGTCCGCCCGCCTCGCTCGAGGCGCGGATCGATCGTGACGAGGTTGACGCCGCCGCGTTCGATTTTGCCCGGGCCGATTATCGCGTGCTGATCGCGCTCCGGGAGGACTACCTGGCGCATCTCGAGGGATTGAAGACCTCGATGCCGTCGGTGACGCAGAACCGCGTCCGCCTGGCGCGCTTCACGGGAGCGCAGGCGGTGACCGCGGTGCGCTCGGCGGCGCCGCATCTGGTTTCCGAGGAGGTGGCGGGCCAGATCGTCCAGTTTGTCGCGGGCATCCACGACCTCGCCCGGGCGGAGGTGGAACCGTCGCTGCTGAGCCTGGTTTGCCGCGAACTCAACAACACGCGACTGGCGCGGAAGCAGACGGAAATCACGGCGGATTTGCTCGCCGGTTCGCGCGAGACCATCCTGACGGAATTCTACGAGCGCGCACTGGCCGACCAGAAACCCGGCGTCCGGCGTTTCATCGAGGACGAGTTGCTGACCGATTCCGGCTACCGCGAAAGCGTTGCCGAGGAACGCGTGCGCAAGGCCTTTTCCGCGGCGGGCGCGCCTTCCGGCTCGCTGGCCGAGCTGGTTTCGCGCCGGCTTTTGCGCGTCGAGGAGCGACTCGACGTCCGGCGCGTCGAGCTTACCCACGACGTGCTCTGCAGCGTCGTCATGGCCAGCCGCAGCGTGCGCCACGAGCGGGAGGCGCGCGACCTGGCGGAGCGGCAGCTGAACGAGCAGCGGGCGCGCGAGGCCGCGACCCGTCGCGCCCTGGTTCGGGCGAGGGCGGTCGCGACGATCTGTGCGGTGGTCATGTTGATCGCGGCCGGCAGCGCCGTGTTCGGCTGGATCGGACTGCGCCGCGCGCGGGCGGCCGACGCCCAGGCCGAGGCAGCGAAAAAGCTCGCGGAAAGCGCGCGCGGCGAGGCGGAGAATCTCGTCGGGTTTTTGCTCGAGGATTTCTACGACGAACTGGCTCCGACCGGTCGCGTCGAGATCATCGGCGGTCTCGCCCAGCGCGCCGTGACCTACTACGACGGCCTTCCGTCGGAATTGCGGACGCCGCTGACGCTGCGCAATCGCGGCATGGCGCTCGTGCGCGAGGCGGCGGCGACGCTCCAGCGCGGTGACGGCAAGGGCGCGGCGCCGATCTATGCCGAGGCGCGCCAGATATTCGACCAGCTCCGGGCCAACGGGGACAACAGCGAGGACTGCGCCATCGGTTATGCGCTGGCGTATTTTCCGGATACCCAGAGCGGCAACAGTTTCGCCACGGATCTGTCCAGCCTCGACAAGGCGGCGACGGTCATCCGGCCGTTTGCCACGAAGGCCGACGGCTCGCGCCGCGCCAAGCTGGTCTATGCCGACATCCTGAACCTGCAGAGTCACCGGCAACCGCCCGAGCAGGGTGTCGCCACTTGCGAAGAAGCGCGGAGGGTGCTGGCCACGCTCGGAGCGACCACGGTGAGCGATCTGGTCGCCGCCGCGGCTTATGCCGACCTCGGAGACTCCGAGGCCCGGCACGCCCTCGCGCTCGGTCGCCTCGACCAAGCTGAAAAGCTGGAGAAGGAAGTCGACGACGTGGCCGACCGCATCATCGCCAGGCGTCCCGGATTCCTGCGCGCGATGGAGGATCGCTGTTTCGCGCCGAATGTTCTCGCGACCATTTCGCTGCGCCGGTTTTCCACCCTGCAGGCTCTGGCGTTTGCCCAGGAAGCCGAACGGTCGGTCAACGAATACGTCCGCTTCAATCCCAGCAACGCCTGGGGCTGGGCCATGCTGGCGTCCACGCGCCGGCAGACGGCCGAGATTCTTTTTGAGCGCGGCAAGGTCAACGATGCCGTGGCGATGTACCGCTTCGCCGCCGATACCGAGCACGACGGGCGCAACACGACCGGCCTCAGCCTTTCGGTTCCGTCGGCGTGGCGGGCCGCTGCAGTCACCGAGGCTCTGCAGGGGCGCCGCGACCGCGCCCAGGCGGACGTGGCCGAGATGTCGCGGACGGGCAAGCTGCTGCTCGCGAGCACCGGAGCTCCGGACTTCCTCACGAAATCGGCCACGGAATACACCTCCGCCGTCGAGGCCCGGCTGCAATTTGTGGCGGGCGAATATGCGGCGGCACTTTCCGGAGCGACAGAATCCCTGCGCCGGGCGGACGCGCTGGCCGCGCATGAAATGGATACCCTTCGCGGTCCCGGCATCGCGATGGATTTGCTCACGATTGCGGAATCGGGCCTGCGCCTGGCCAAACTCGACGAAGCCGAACGCGCCGTCGATCGACTCCTCGACTCACCCAAGGGTCCCGCGGCCGCCCCGCAAACCGACGATGAGGCGCAATTTGGACTGCTGAAGGCGCATATCCTCGTCGCCGAGGGCAAGGCCGGCGATGCACGTGTGATTCTTGACCCGGTGGTCGCGTACTATCGCAAGCAGCAGGCCGCGGGCGCGTCGGGATTCACCTTCCGCTTGCAACTGGCCCGCGCGCTGCTCGTGCAGTCCAGGACCACACCCGACGGCGCCGACGCGCTCAAATCCCGGAAGGCGCAGCTGGACGAAGCGTCCTCACTGTTGACCGGATTGTCGGGCGAGGCGGCTTCGCTGAAGAATACGGTCGAACTGAAAGGTTGGATCGACGCCGCGAAGGCGGATCTGGGCTGAAGGGAATGCAGGGTTGAAGGTTGAAAGTTGAGGGTTGAGAGACTCTGAACCGGCCGCGCGGCCCTGGCGTTGGGAAATCCTAGTCTCCGCTTCCTTCGTTTCCCTGATGCAAATGCGGTTTCTTTTTGCGCCTTTTGCGCTTTTTCGCGGCTAAAGGATTTTGACGTTGGAGGGCGGGCGACCTCGCCCGCCGAGAATGCACGTTGCGAACGAAATGTTCTATTTTCCGGCGTCGCCCACGGCGGGGCTTGGCGGCGGCCGGGGTCGGCCGCCCTCCAACCGGCCGATTGCCTCGATTCGCTGCCGCATCCTTTGATTTTCAAGGGTTTGGGCTGGCAAGCGGCCTCCGGTGACGCCATAAACCGGCGCAACCATGCCGGAATCCGCACCTCCTTCGGCACATCGCGCCATATTTCTGAGTTACGCTCGCGAAGACGCGCCCGCCGTGCGACGCATCGCCGAGGCGTTGCGCGCCTTTGGACTCGAAGTCTGGTTCGACCAGAACGAGCTGCGCGGCGGCGACGCCTGGGACCAGAAAATCCGCAACCAGATCAAGGATTGCGCGCTGTTCATTCCAATCATTTCCGCAACGACGCAGACGCGGACCGAAGGCTATTTCCGACGGGAGTGGCGACTGGCGGTCGATCGCACGCACGACATGGCCGAGGGCCGCACCTTTCTTTTGCCGGTGGTGATCGACGACCTGCCCGAAAACGAGGCGATCGTTCCGGAAGAATTTCTGAAAGTGCACTGGACGCGAATTTCCGGCGCTCCGTCGCCGGAATTCGTCATTCTGGTCAAACAAATCCTCGATTCACCGACCAAGCCTTCGGGCCGGACCCGGCCGCCGGTGGCGTCGCACAGCACGCCGCCCGCCGCGACTACGACGAAAAAACCCGGGTTTCCCGCCTGGGCCTGGGGTGTGATGGTGATTTTCGCCGCCGCCATCGGGGTGGTGGTCTTCCGGCCGAAACACGATTCCGGGCCTGTGCCCGCGCCGACGACGGCTGCAGGTGAAACGAAACCAGCCGAGCCCGCGCCGGCTTCCGCTCCCGCCCACGTGGAAGACAAGTCGGTCGCGGTGCTGCCGTTCGAGAACATGAGCGAGGAAAAGGATGCCAGCGCGTTCTTCGCCGACGGCGTCCACGAGGACCTGCTCACCAATCTTTCGCTGATCCGCGATCTGCATGTCGTTTCGCGTACCTCGGTGATGCAATACCGCGGCACCACGAAATCGATCCGCTTGATCGCCCAGGAGCTCGGCGTCGCTTACATCCTTGAGGGCAGCGTGCGTCGCGCCGGCAACAAGGTGCGCGTCACCGGCCAGCTGATCAAGGCGGCCACCGACGAGCACGTCTGGGCCGAAGCCTATGATCGCGATCTCACGGACGTATTCGGCATCCAGGCCGAACTGTCCAAGGCGATTGCGCATGCGTTGGCCGCGGCCATCTCGCCGGCTGAGAAGCTGCTGATCGAGCGGCGTCCGACCGACAATCTGGCCGCTTACGACTCCTACGTGAAGGCCCACCAGATCACGCAGTCGCCCACGGACGAGTCCGCAGCCGACAAGCAGGTGTCGGACCTGCTGCTGGAGGCCGTGAGACTCGATCCCCATTTCGCCATCGCTTGGGGGGAACTGGCCCGCCACGACGCCTATATGTTCTTCACCGAGACTGACACGTCTCCGGCGCGACTGGAACGGGCGAAGAATGGCATCGAGACCGCGGTGCGCTTGGCGCCGGACGATCCCGCGGTGATCGAGAGCCGCGGCGACTACTACTATTACGCTTTCCGGGACTACGCGCGCGCGGCCGAACAGTATCAGCGGCTGGCGGTGATTCGTCCGAACGACGCGGTGGTGTTCGGGTCGCTCGCCCTCATCCACCGGCGCCAGGGGCGGATGAACGAATGCATGGTCGAGTTTCGGCGCGCGCTCGAGCTCGATCCGCACAACCTGCGGTATCTGCGCTCGGCGGAGCAGGTCGCCGCCGCGCTCAACCTCTACCCGGAGGCGAAGGCCTTTCAGGAGCATATTCTGACGTTGGTCGCCGACGATGTGACCGAGCGCGCCGCCCTGTTCACTCTCCCCTTCTCGGTCACGGGTGACATCGCGTCCGTCGACCGCTGGTTTGCCGAGACCAAGGCGCCGGCCGGTCAGGAGAACACGCTGATTTTTCAGAAAAAGGGCTGGCTCCTGAGCAAGGGAGATGTGGCCGGGTTCATCCGCCTTGACCAGAGTCAGCGCTACACGGACGCCGGAGTGATCTCGCGTCAGCAGGAGGATGTATTCGCCGCCTTTGCCTTTGCGGTGGCGGGCGATCACGCCGCGGCCCGGCAGCGGGCCGAGGAGGTCGTCACCAACGCCCTCGCCGACTTGAAATCCAAGCCCTCGGCCGGAATGTGGGAAACGCTGGCGCAGGCGTATGCGATTCTCGGGCGCCCGCAGGAGGCCCGCGATGCCGCGCAGAAGGGCGTGGATCTGGTGCCCGAAACGAGCGATGCGATTACCGGACCCAATCTGGCGATCTATCGCGGCGCGGTGCTGGCGTGGATCGGGGACAAGGATGCGGCGATCGCCGAGCTGGCCCGCCTGCTCCGGACGCCGTTTGGCGAAAATCTTTATAACGCCCGCACCCACCCGTTTTGGTTTCCCCTCCACGGCGATCCGCGCTTCGAGCAGGTCGTGCACGATTTGAAGAACAACGAGCCGATGATCTGAGCATGGCGGAGCCATCCAAGGCCGTTTTTCTGAGCTACGCTCGCGAGGACAGCCCCGCGGTGCAGCGGATTGTCGACGCCCTCCGCGCCTTCGGCATTGAGGTGTGGTTCGATCAGGCCGACCTGGGTGGCGGCGATGCCTGGGATCAGAAGATCCGGACACAGATCCGGGACTGCGCGCTTTTCATGCCCGTGATATCCGCGACGACCCAGGCGCGCGGCGAGGGCTATTTCCGTCGCGAGTGGCGCTTGGGCTCCGAGCGCACGCACGACATCGCCTCGGGCCTGCCGTTTGTCGTGCCCGTGGTCATCGACGATACGCGCGAGGCCGACGCCCTCGTGCCGGAGGAATTCATGCGCGTGCAGTGGTCGCGCCTTCCTGGCGGCGCGCCGACTCCGGTGTTCATCGGCCAGGTGCAACGCATGCTCGAGGCGCCGCGCCGCGCGGGCTCCGGCAGCCGGCCAGCAGTGACTACGCCGACCGCACCTACGGTTCCCGCCGTGTCCGCCGCGACGGTCCCGATGACGCCCACCGCGAAGCCGGCGGGCACATCGAAGCTCCCTTGGGTGATCGCCGCCCTGGCGGTCATTGCCGTCGGGTATTTTGCGCTCCGGCCGACAACGCATTCGCCCGACGCGCCCGCGCCGACGCCCGCCCGCGAGACCGCGGCCGATAAAACCGCAAAGCCGGCGAAGATCGAAGCGGCACCGGTCGACGCGAAATCCATCGCGGTGCTGCCCTTCGAAAACATGAGCGAGGAAAAGGACGCGAACGCCTTCTTCGCGGACGGCGTGCACGAGGACCTGCTCACGAATCTCTCGCTGATCCGCGACTTGCATGTCGTCTCCCGCACGTCGGTGATGCAATACCGGAACACGACCAAATCGATCCGGCAGATTGCCCAGGAGCTGGGCGTGGCGTACATCCTCGAGGGCAGCGTGCGCCGCGCCGGCAACAAGGTGCGCGTCACCGGCCAGCTCATCAAGGCCGCGACCGACGAGCACGTCTGGGCTGAAGCCTATGATCGCGATCTTACGGATGTGTTTGGCATCCAGGCCGAGCTCTCCAAGGCGATCGCGCATGCGCTGGCCGCGGCCCTTTCGCCGGCGGAAAAGCAGCTGATCGAGCGTCGCCCGACCGACAACCCCACGGCGTACGATGACTTCCTGAAGGCGCACCAGATGACCTCGTCGTCGGTGACCGAGGGGACCTACGATGCGCAGATCGTTGCGCTTTTGACGGAGGCGGTCCGGCTCGATCCGAATTTTGCACAGGCCTGGGGCGAGCTGGCGCGTCACCACGCGATCATCGTGCTTAACGAGGTCGACACCTCACCGGAGCGCCGCGCCAAGGCCCGGGCCGCGATCGAGACCGCCCTGCGGCTCGCGCCCGATGCGCCCGAGGTGATCGAATACTATGGCGATTACCTGTACTACGCATTCCGCGACTACGCCGGCGCCGCGGCGCAGTACCAGCGTCTCGCCGTGCTGCGGCCCAACGATGCGGTCGTGTTCGGTTCGCTCGGGCTGATTCACCGCCGCCAGGGCCGCATGAAGGACGCGTGGACCGAGTGCCACCGGGCACTGGAGCTGGATCCGCATAACCTGCGTTATCTTCGCGCGACCCAGCAGCTCGCGCAGGCGTTGAATCGATACGACGAGGCGGCGATGCTGCAGGAAAAGGTCGTGGCGGTGGAACCGGACAACATCTTTGAGGCCTACCAGCAGGCGACGATTCCGTTTCTTGCCCACGGTTCCACCCGGGAATTGGACGCGCTTTTCGCCCGGCTGAAACCCACCCCCGAGCAGCAGGGTGACTACGTCAATGCGCGCAAACTGCGGGCGGGGCTGGTGGGCGACTGGGCCGACTACATCGCCCAGGACAAGATCATGCGCCACCAGAAAGAGAGCCTGTTCCCGCCCGCCACGGAGGACTTATTTGCCGCGTTGGCCTTTTTTCTGAATGGGGACAAGGAAACGGCGCGGCGGCGCGCCCAGGAATCGGCCGATGCCTGCGTCGCGGAACTCAAGACCAACCAGTCCGCCGGCATCTGGAGTACCTTGGGCGCGGCCTACACCATCCTCGGCCGAACTGACGAGGCACGATCGGCGAGCCGGAAGGCGATGGAATTCGTGCCCGAGTCGGTCGACGTCGTCCTCGGCACCCAGTTCAGCGCCAACTATGCCGGCGCCCTGGCGTGGACCGGCGACAAGGACGGAGCCCTGGCGGAACTGGCCCGGTTGCTGCACACTCCGTTCGGCCTGAACATCTATTCGGCGCGCAACGACCCGCTGTGGTATCCGCTGCACGGTGACCCGCGTTTCGAGGCTCTGGTGCACGACGAGAAGAACAACGCGCCGTTGCTCGAACCATGAGCGAGCCCGTCAAAGGCGTTTTCCTGAGCTACGCCCGTGAGGACAGCCCCGCGGTGCAGCGCATCGCGGATGGTCTGCGCGCGGTGGGCGTGGAGGTCTGGTTCGATCAGGCCGAGCTCCGCGGCGGCGACGCGTGGGATCACAAGATCCGCTCGCAGATCCGTGACTGCACGCTGTTCCTGCCGGTGATTTCGGCCACCACGCAAGGGCGCGGCGAGGGATATTTCCGGCGCGAATGGAAACTCGGCTCGGAGCGCACGCACGACATGGCGGCAGGCGTGCCCTTCATCATGCCGGTGGTGATCGACGCCACCCGCGAGGACGAGGCGGCGGTGCCCGAGGAATTCATGCGCGTGCAGTGGAGCCGGCTGCCGGGCGGTGCGCCGACGCCCGGGTTTATTTCGCAGGTTTTGCGGATGCTCGAGGCGCCGCGTCTGGGCACGGCGTTCGGTCGCTCGTCGACTTCCTCCGCGCCCCACGCGGCGCCGCCGCCGATTCCCGCCGTGGCGGCACCGGCCAAAAAATCCGGCCCGTCGCTGCTGACGTGGATCGTGGTCGGGTTCCTTCTTCTGTGCTTGGGTTACTGTGTCTTCCGTCCGCGCCGCGATCCGCAGGACCTCGCCAAAATAATCCAGACCGCCCAGGCGATGGCGGAAAAAGTCGAAAAGGCGGAAAAGGCCAAGGAGGCGAAGGTAACAAAACCCGAAACGGTTCCGGTTTCGGCCGAGGTGCCGGCGATCGATCCGAAGTCCGTGGCCGTGCTTCCGTTTGAGAACATGAGCGAGGAAAAGGACGCGAACGCGTTTTTCGCCGACGGCGTGCATGAGGACCTGCTCACGAACCTTTCCTTCATCCGCGACCTGCGGGTGGTTTCGCGCACGTCGGTCATGCAGTATCGCGGCACGACCAAGTCGATCCGCCAGATCGCACAGGAACTCGGCGTGGCCTACATTCTCGAGGGCAGCGTGCGGCGCGCGGGCAGCAAGGTGCGCGTCACGGGCCAGCTGATCAAGGCCGCCACCGACGAGCACGTCTGGGCCAAGTCCTACGACCGCGACATCACCGATGTTTTTGCCATCCAGAGCGAACTGGCGCAGGCGATCGCCGGCGCGTTGCAGGCGGCCATCTCGCCGTCGGAAAAAACGCTGCTCGATCGCAAGCCGACGGAGAACACCCGCGCCTATGAGCTCTTCGTCAAGGTGCGCAACGGCTATCAGAACAGCGGACTCGTCGATTACAACAAGGCCGAGTCCGAACTTCTGGAAGCGGTCCAGCTCGACCCCGGATTTGCCGAGGCTTGGGCGATTCTCGCCGCCATGCACGCCTCGCAGCGGTTCAACGAGGTCGACGCCACGTCCGATCGCATGGACAAGGCCCGCTCCGCGATCGAGACCGCGGTGCGGCTCGCGCCCGACGACCCGGTGGTGATCGAGTTTCACGGCGATTATTTCTACTATGGTTTTCGCGACTACGCGCACGCCGCCGAGCAGTACCGGCGCCTGCTGGAGCTGCGGCCCAACTCCGCCGACGCCTACGGTTCGCTGGGCCTGATTTATCGCCGGCAGGGCCGCTGGTCCGATTGCCTGACCAATTTGCGCAAGGCGGTGGAACTCGATCCGCGCAACCTCCGCTATCGGTCTTCACTGATCAGCCATCTCTCGGCGATGCGCCAGTACGATGAAGCGGAGAAGGAGGGCCGGGCGGCCCTGGCCCTGATTCCCGACGACCTCGGCCTGTTGGGGTCGATGCTCAGCATTTCATTCGCGCGCACCGGGTCGTTGCGCGAGATCGTGGACTGGGCCCGCCAGTATCACCCAAAGCCCGAGGACGAGCCCGCCTTTATCGAGATCCGGAAACAGATCGCGCGGATCGATGGCAACTACGCGGAGGCGCTGCGGATCGACCTGGCCGAGCCGCCCATTCCGGGCACGCCGAAGTGGCAGACCGACTTTACGATCGCGAACGACATGCTTGGGGCGGGCGACGAGGCCGGCGCCCGGAAACGCCTGACGGAGCTCCTGCCGGAACTTCGGGACCAGCTCAAGCAGCAGCCGGCGAATTCGCAGCTGTGGACATTGCTCGGGCAGGCGGAGGCCGTGCTCGGTCAGCGCGACGCCGCCCTGGCCGCGGCCGCCAAATTGCGCGAACTCCTGCCCGAGTCCACGGATGCCGTGGGCGGACCACCCCAAAGCCGTTCCCGGGCGATCATTCTCTTGTGGGCCGGCGAAAAGGACGAGGCGCTCGCGGAGTTCGGTCGCCTCTTGCAGGTGCCTTATGGGACGGACGTGCACGGCGATCCCATGGATGTCGCCTGGCGCCCGCTGCGGGATGACCCGCGCTTTCAGGCTCTGCTCAAGGATCCGAAGAACAACGCGCCGATCGAGGCCCGATGAGCCGGAGTTCGAAAGGAAAATGATGACTGCTTGGACGCGACGTCTGCGGCGAATTGAGCGACGCATTGAAGGTGGGGCGCGACCGCTGGGCGCGCCGCGATCATCGACGGCGGGACCAGTTTTGCGCTTCACCCCGAAGCCGGTGCGGAAAACGGTCCCGCCACACTTCGGTCACAGGTCTCGGACTCGGTTCCTCCTCGCTACCAGCACCGCGCTCCTCGCTACTTCTTGGTGACCGAACCCTCGAAAGCCGTCTTCCTTTCCTACGCCTCGCAGGATGCCCAGGCGGCCCGGCGCATCTGCGACACCCTGCGCGCGGCGGGGATCGAGGTGTGGTTCGATCAGAGCGAGCTGCGCGGGGGAGATGCGTGGGACCAGAAGATCCGGAAGCAAATCAAGGAATGCGCCTTGTTCATTCCGATCATTTCGAATCATACCCAGAATCGCCCCGAGGGTTACTTCCGGCTGGAATGGCGGCTGGCGGACCAGCGCACGCACCTGATGGGTCGCCACCGGGCGTTTCTGCTCCCGGTATGCGTGGACCAGACACCGGATGCCGACGCCGACGTGCCCGACTCGTTTTGTGCCGTGCAGTGGACCCGCCTGCCGGTGGCGAGCGGAGAGGACGCCGCGGCAGGTCAGTCCTTCGCCCAGCGCGTGAGGAATTTGCTGCACGCGGAGCCGCGTGAGTCGACCGCGCCGGTGCCGGACGGCCAGGCCGCGGGATCTTCGGCGCCACAAGCCGCCGGGAACGCGCGGGCTCCGCGCGGGCGGCGTCCCCTTATCGCTTCGGTTGTCGTGGTGGCGGCAGTCGTCACCATCGCCTGGTTCATGCGGCCGGCCCAACCGGCACCGGTGGACAAGGGTCCGAAATCCCCGCCGGTTTCCGAGGCGCGCCAGCTCGCGGACCGGGCCACGGAGATTCGCAGTCGCTCCTGGAACATCGACGACATGCACGCGGCGGAGGAACTTTGCAACCGCGCCATCGCCCTGGATCCCCTCGATGGGCACGTCTGGGCGGTCGCAGCGAGCATCGATACGCAGCTTTACGCGGCCCAATACGATCACTCCGACGAACGCCGGCAGAGTGCGCAACAAAAGTCGGCGCGGGCCCTGGCGCTGGCGCCGGACCTGTTCGAGGCCCGGTGGGCGCGCGCGATCGTCCTTGTCTACACCGGCAATTCCCGGGCGATGCGGGACGAAGGAGAGAAACTCATGCGCCAGCTCGCGGCGGAAAAGCCGCCGGCCGCCAACCGGCAATTCTATTCCGACTATGGCACGGTGCTCCGGTCGACCGGTCACTACGCCGAGGCGGCGGCGATCTTCGAGCAGATCGGTGACCTGCAGTCGGCGGGCTGGAACTATTGCGCGGCGGACGACGTCGACGCGGCGGAAAAGGCGGCCGACCGGCTGCTCGCGGCGAAGCGCACCGCGGGTGCAATCGGACTCAAATGCTTTGTCGTGGGCGCACTGCGCGAAGACCCCGAAGGCGTCCGGCGGGTGGTTGATCTCTACTCGCCCTCCGAGTTGCTCGAAGTGGGGCCGATGCTGACCGTCGTGGACCTCGCGCTGATCCGCCGCGAACCCGACCGGGCGATTGCCGTGCTCAACGACTATCCGGAGGAGTTCATTTTCGCCGCCGATGTCGCCGAGCCCAAGCGCTATTACATCGGGCTGGCCCACGAGATGGCCGGACGGACCGCGGCCGCCACCGCCGAATGGGAGCGAGCCTTGCAGCTGGTCACGGAACGCCAAAAGGCCAAGCCCAACGATCGGGACATGCTGGCCGCACAGGCGCTGCTGCTGGCCTGCCTCAGCCGGAAGCCGGAAGCGGAGAAGGCTTATCAGCTCCTGCTCGGCCTGACGGCGGTGGGAGGCGCGAAGTTCGACGACTGTTGGATCCCGCTGCGCCTTGGCCGGAGCGAGGAAGTCCTGGCGTTGCTGACCCGACGATTGACGGAGAAATCAGGCGAATGGTGGGTGGAGCATTCGTCCGCGCGTTTTCAGCCGCAATGGGATCCGCTGCGGAGCGACCCGCGGTTTCAGAAGCTCCTGCGGGACACTCTGCCGAGGGGCGCGAAACCGTTCGACGACGTTCCGCCGGTGGCGTCGACCGCGGCCGTCGACGGGAAGTCCGTGGCCGTTCTCGCGTTTGCCAATCTCAGCGACGACAAGAACAACGAATATTTTTCCGACGGAGTGAGTGAGGAATTGCTCAACGTGCTGGCGAAGGTGCCGGGCCTGAAAGTGGCGGCGCGCACGTCGGCGTTTTATTTCAAGGGCCGGGATGTGCCCGTCGCGGATATCGCGCACCAGCTTGGCGTGGCCTACGTCATCGAGGGCAGCGTGCGCCGGTCCGGCGAACGCGTGCGCATCACGGCCCAGCTCATCAAGGCCGCCGATGGCTTCGAGGTTTGGACCGATACGTTTACGCGCGAGCTGAAGGATGTCTTTGCGGTGCAGGACGAGATCGCCGCCGTGATCGCGCAGAATCTGTCACTCAAATTGCGATCGGGAACGGCGAGTGCCACTGCGGCCGTGAATCCGGAGGCCTTCGAGTTGTATCTGCGCGCCCGGCAATTCTGGAACCAACGCACCCTGGATGCCTTCACGCAGGCGGAGCAGCTTTTGAATCAGGCGCTGGCCCTGGCTCCGGATTTTGCCCGCGCGCACGCCGCGCTCGCGGATGTCTGGACCTCGCGGGCGGTGGACGACGGCACGCTGGGGACATTCGGGCAGCGCAATGCCAGCAGCGGCGCGAAGATCGCCGCGGAGATCAGGCGTGCGCTGGAGCTCGATCCGAACCTGGCCGAGGCGCACGCGGCACTGGGAAATCTCCTGATGATGACCTGGCGTTACGACGAGGCCGCCGTGGAGTTTCGTCGGGCAGTCGAGCTCAACCCCAACTACGCGAGCGGCCACCAGTGGCTCAGCCGTTGGTTGTGGCTGCAGGGCTACGTTGACGAGTCACTCGTGGAAATGCGTCGGGCGGCGGAACTGGATCCTCTTTCCCACCGCATCCTCGATAATCTGAGTGCCCTGGAGCACATGTTCGGTCGCTACGAAGTCGCGCTCGCGCTGGACGACCGGGCGTTGGCCCTCCAGCCCAACGCCATCCAGGCTGCGAGCTGGAAGGCACGTGATCTGTTGGCCCTGGGACGAACTGAGGAGGCCCTGGCCGTTGTGCGCCAATACCGGATTGACCAGTCGCCCGGCTATAGCGTGTTTGCCGTGGCCGTGCTGGCCCGTGCCGGGCACACCCGGGAAGCGGAGGAGTTGAGCACCAGGATAGCGCGTTCGGACGGCAAGGGCTGGGCCCTGGCGATGCTGGGTCGCCCCCAGGAGGCCGTGGCTGAGTTCGAGGCCGACAATTTCGATCAAGCGCTTCTGGGCGAATTGCTGCTGGATTCCGACTTCGACGGGATACGCGACGACCCCAGGATCACCGGCATCATTGCCACCCTCGGGGGCACGGAGGCCAATGCCCGCGTCCGGGTCTGGCGCGCCGCTCATCCCCTGCCGAAGTTGGGAGGGCAAAAATGAGCGAGCCCTCGAAAGCCGTCTTTCTTTCCTATGCCTCGCAGGACGCGGAGGCGGCGCGCCGCATCAGCGACGCGCTGCGGTCGGCGGGTGTCGAAGTGTGGTTCGATGCCGACGGTGGACTCGAGCACGGCGACGAGTGGGACGCCAAGATCCGGCGTCAGATCAAGGAATGTCTGCTGTTCATCCCGCTTATCTCGGCCAACACGCAGGCGCGCGAGGAGGGCTATTTCCGGATCGAGTGGGAGCTGGCCGCGCAGCGGGCCATGGGTTTCGCGTCGGGTGTGGCATTCATCCTGCCGGTGGTGGTCGACGAGACTCGCGAACCCGATGCACTCGTGCCGGATCGTTTCCGCAGCGTGCAATGGACGCGGCTCAAGGGTGGGGTGATGCCACCGGACGTGATGCAGCGGTTTCTCAAGCTCTGGTCCCATCGCGCGGGTTTGGCGAAACATCAAGCGGAGCCGAGCCGCGTCTCGGCTGCGCCGATCGCGCCGCCGCCGGCGTCGTCATCGAAACGCACCGCACGGATCTCCGGGCTGGTCGGGGCGGTCGTGGTGGGAATCGCCACCGCGCTTTGGGTTTCTTCTCGACCAAAGGCGGGGCCGGAACCGTCCGCGACGAGGACGCCGCCGTCCCCCGCGGCGGTGGCGGCTTCGCCGGACTCTTCTGCCGGCAATTCGGTCGCCGTGCTGCCGTTCACGAATTTGTCCGACGACAAGGAGAACGAATATTTCTCGGACGGCATCAGCGAGGAATTGCTGACGGTGCTCCAAAAGATTCCCGGCCTGCATGTCGCGGCCCGCACCTCGTCCTTCTATTTCAAGGGCCGGAACGCGACGACGCAGGAGATCGGCGCGAAACTGGGCGTGCGGCAACTGATCGCGGGCAGCGTGCGCAAGTCGGGCCACCAGGTGCGCGTGTCCGTGCAGCTTTCGCATGCCGACACCGGCGAACAGATCTGGTCGGAGAGCTACACCCGCGACCTGAAGGATGTCTTCGCGTTGCAGACGGAACTGGCGCAAACGATCGTCGAGCAGCTCCGCAAACAGCTCGGCGGCGATGTGACCGCCAATGTGGCGGCGCAGGTCGAGGCGGCGGAGCGGGGTGGCACGCACAACGCCGATGCGCACCAGCTTTATTTGCAGGGACGGTACTACGCGGTGCGATTCTCGCTGGATGATCTCAACCGCGCCGTGGGATTTTTTCAAAAGGCGGTGGATCTCGATGCCCATTACGCGCGGGCCTGGGCGGCGTTGTCGCAGGCGGCCTCGCTCGTGGCGGGCTATGCCAACACGCGGGCCGAATTCAACGCCGCCAACACCCTCGCCGCGAAGGCCGCCGACCAGGCGCTGGCTTTGGATTCCGAGCTCGCCGTCGCGCATCTGGCCAAGGGCGACCTGCAGGCGGGTCCGGCCTTTGAATGGAAGGGCGCCATCCAGTCCTACCAGCGGGCCCTGGAATTGGCCCCCAACGATGCCGACGTCCTGATTGACGTTGGTCGCATGGCATACACGGAGAACAAGCTTGATCGTGCGCTCGACTATTTCTCGCAGTGCGAGCGCCTCGACCCGGCGAATCCCGCCGTCCGGATCTACCGCGGCTTCGCGCTGATGGCGGCGAGTCGGATGACCGAGGCCAAGGCGGAATTCCAGGAAGTCATTGCCCTGAACCCGTCGTCGCCCTGGAGCTATGGCGGCGTGTGTCAGGTCTTGGTGCTGGAGGGACAGTATGACGAGGCGCTCGCTTACGCGCAGAAATCCGAGTTGGCCTGGGCGCGCCGATTCTGCGTCGCGCTGGCGCAATCTGGACGGAATGACCCGGCGGCCGCGGCGAGCTTGAACGAATTGATCAAGGAAGATGCCGATGTCGCCGCCTATCAGATTGCCGAGACCTACGCGTTGCGCGGCGAAGCCGACCATGCTTTCGAATGGCTGGATCGGGCGTACCGGCAGGGTGATCCCGGTCTGGCCTGGCTGCTGTCGGACCGCCTGTTCGCGCGCATCCACGACGATTCCCGGTGGCCGCCCTTCGTGCACAAGGTTGGTTTGGCTCCCGACCAGCTCCAATGAGCGAGGCCTCGAAAGCGGTTTTTCTGTCGTATGCGTCCCAGGACGCCGAGGCGGCGAAGCACATTGCCGCCGCCTTGCGCGGCGCCGGCGTCGAGGTGTGGTTCGACGCTGAGGGCGGGCTCGAGCACGGCGACGAGTGGGACGCGAAGATCCGGCGCCAGATCAAGGAGTGCGTACTGTTCATTCCGCTCATCTCGGCCAACACCGAAGCGCGCGAGGAAGGCTATTTCCGGATCGAGTGGGACCTGGCGGCGGAGCGTGCCCGCGGTTTCGCGAGCGGCGTGGCCTTTATCCTGCCGGTTGTCATCGACCAGACGCGCGAGCAGGAAGCGTTGGTGCCGGATCGCTTCCGGGCCGTGCAGTGGACGCGTTTGCCGGGTGGAACGGTACCGCCCGAGGTGTTGCAGCGTTTCCTGAAACTGTGGTCGCATCGCACGGGATTTCTGAAACAGCAAAGCGCGCCCGGCGGCGGTAGCGCCGCTCCGGTCGCTCCCGTGCCCGGCCCGATTCCAACGGCGCGGAAAAAACCGGCGATGTGGATCGGGGTGATTTCGGCGCTGGTCGCGGCGGCCGTTGCATTTTGGTACCTGCGGTCGCCGCGCAATCCGGCGCCGAGTCCGAGAGACGCCGCGCCGACGGCGGCTTCGGCCGGGACAGAATCCGAGGCGCGGCAACTCCTCGCCAAGGCATGGGCGTTGATGAACAACGCCGCGCTGGCCCGGGCGGAACTCGAGTTGGCCGACGGATTCTGCAAGCGCGCCACCGAGCTCGAGCCCAACAATGCCGACGCCTGGGCCGCGTGGTCGCAGGTGGACTCGTGGTTCATCTATCACAACTTCGACCAGACGGCGACGCGCCGCGAAGGCGCGCGAACCAAGGCGACGCGCGCGCTCCAATTGGCGCCCGCTTCATTTGAAGCCCGGCTCGCCGAGGCCTGTTATTTGGTGCGCGGCGCCAGCGGCAGTGGAGTCCGCAACGCGGCAACTTCGATGGACGCCAGTGAGGCGGACCGCATCCTGGTGGGTACGCTCCGTGAGCGGCCGGCCGAGCCGCGGGCTTTGCTTGCCCGGGGAATCCTGCAGCGCAATTTGGGCAAGAAGACCGAGGCCCGTGCGTCCTTCGAGGAGCTGGCCCGGAACCCGGCGTATGCCGCCCTCGCCTGGAACGAGATCGGCTGGGGGGAGTTGTTTGGGACGGGTGACGACAACTATCAGATGGCTTTGCGCGCGGCGGATCGTTCGATCGCCCTGCAGCCTTATTGGGGCAATCTTGGCCTGAGAATGCTGGTGGCCGAGTCCTGGCTGGGCGACCTCGACCTGGCCAAGTCCGCTTTGGAACAGATACCCGCGGCCGCGCGTCAGGAGGATTTCGGCGTGGCCGAAGCTTGCGGCCTTTACTATTTGCGGAGGGAGCCGGCCGACATGCTCCGTGTGCTCGAGAACGTTCCCCGGGATTGGCTTCACGGGAACAATTTTGACGGGCCGACCGCGTGGTGGGTGGCGTTGGCGCATGAAATTGCCGGCCACCGCGAATCCGCCAGGTTGCAATGGCAGATTGCGCTGAAATTGGTGGACCAACGATTGGCGGAAGATCCCGCCGCGGAGCCGTTGTTGGAAACCAAGGCGACCATGCTCGCGAAATTGGGCCGCAATGCGGAGGCGGAGAGCGTCTGGCGACTGGTGCGGGAGAACAGCGGCGAGGCTGATGTGTTCAATCTTCCGCGCGATGCCGCCTTTGAAGTCGCGCTGGGGCATGCCGACGCCGCGATCGCTTTGCTCGAACGCGCCATGCAGGAAGGTGGACCACGGATTATTTCCGCCGCGAACGTCCGTCTGGATCCAGGCCTGGATCCCCTGCGCGAGAATCCGCAATTTCGGGCCCTGCAGGCCCGGCTCGAGGCGGATCCGCGCTTTAATCCCGCGGCGAAGGCGCCGGCCGCGACGGCAGCACCTTCACTCTCACTTTCACCTTCCCCTCCGTCGGCTCCCGACGGGAAATCCGTCGCCGTCCTCGCGTTCGCGAATCTTTCGGACGACAAGGCCAACGAATATTTTTCCGATGGCATCAGTGAGGAGCTTTTGAACGTCCTCGCCAAGATTCCCGAACTGAAGGTGGCCGCGCGCACCTCGGCGTTTTCGTTCAAGGGCAAGGATGTTCCGGTGCCGGAGATCGCGCGCCAGCTCGGCGTCGCCTATGTCGTCGAGGGCAGCGTCCGCAAATCGGGCGACCGCGTACGGATCACCGCGCAGCTGATCAAGGCATCCGACGGATTCCATGTCTGGAGCGACAGCTTCACCCGTGACCTGAAGGACGTTTTCGGCGTGCAGGATGAGATTGCCGGACTCATCGCGCAAAATCTGCGCGCGAAGATGGCGCTCGGACACGAGCGCGCGGCGCCCGCGCCGGAAGCCTATGCCTTGATTCTGCAGGCGCGACATGCCGCCGCGCTGCAGACCACGGACGGGGGACATGACGCCGTGAAGTTTTATCGACTGGCGCTGGCGCAGTCACCCGGAACGGCTGACGCCTGGGCGGAAATGGCTCACGTTTATCAGTACCTGGCGCGATTCGGCGGAATCGACACGACCGAAGGCATGCAGGAGGCCCGGCAGGCAGCGCAGAAGGCGCTGGAACTCGACCCGGAACAGCCGCTGGCGCTGGACTCCCTCGGCTGGGTCCAGCGCACCGCGGATCACGCATGGCGTGACGCCATCAAATCTTTCCGTCACGCGCTCGCCGTCTCGCCGGACGACGTCACGATCATGAGCGACGCCGCCATCTGCTTTCTCAATGTGGGCCTGGTCGATGATGCCATCGCGTCGGCGGGGCGTGCGGCGGAACGGGATCCGCTGAATCCCGCGGCGCATTGGACTCGGGGAATCATCCTGGCTTTTAGTGGGCATCTCGCGGACGCTGAGGCTTCGTATCGCCGCGCCATTGAGCTGGCCCCAAAGGCGGACGAATACCAATCCCACCTAGCCCGCGTTCTGGCGCTATTGGGCCGGGTGGATGAGGCCCGGGCGGCAGCGTTGGCGGAGCCCAGTGAGCGCTACCGTCTCATCGCGTTGGCCACCGTCGATTACACCTCGGGAAATCAGGCCCTCGCCGAGCGTGAGCTGGCGGAAGTGCTCGCCAAGTATGGCGACGACATGGCGGGCTACGCCGCGGCAACCTACGCCCATATGGGAAAAGTCGATGAAGCATTTCGGTTGCTGGACCGGGCCTACGAGCGGCGGGACGCTGCCATGGCTTGGATCAAGGTCAGCTACTATAACGCCAGTTTGCATGACGATCCGCGCTGGCCGGTTCTCCTGCACAAGATGGGCCTCGCCGACGATCAGCTGAAATGAGCAAGGGTTTTTTACCGGACGAAACCGAGGAAACGGAGACAGCGGTTAAAATGCTTTCCATTCGTTCCTGCGAAATTGTACCGCGTTCCGAGCAGGAGCGGTTGGCCTACTCGCTCCTCGCTACCCGCTACTCGCTACTTCGGTCATGACCGAAACCACCAAAGCCGTCTTCCTTTCCTACGCCTCGCAAGACGCCGAGGAGGCCAAACGCATCTGCGAGGCGTTGCGCGCGGCGGGCATCGAGGTCTGGTTCGACCAGAGCGAACTCGTCGGCGGGGATGCCTGGGACGCGAAGATCCGCAAGCAGATCAAGGAATGCTCGCTGTTTCTGCCGGTGATCTCGGCCAACACCAACGCGCGGCTCGAAGGCTATTTTCGCCGCGAATGGCGGCTGGCGGTCGAGCGAATGCACGACATGGATGACGACGTCGCGTTTCTATTGCCGGTCGTGATCGACGACACGCCCGATTCCGCTGCGCGCGTGCCGGAACGTTTTCGCGAGCGCCAGTGGACGCGATTGAAGGGTGGGGAGACGCCGGCGGCGTTCGGCGAGCGGGTGAAAAGACTTTTGACGGGGAACCCCATTCCCGTGGGAGCGGCTTTACGCCGCGAATCTTCCGAGGCTTCGCGGCGTAAAGCCGCTCCCACAGGAAATGCAAATCTCCGCCGCTGGTGGTGGCTGGCGTCGTTGGCCGGGGCAGCGCTGGTGCTGGTCGTCTTTTGGCGGGAAAAGAAAGCGGAGCCGGCCAGTGCCACGCCCCCTGTCTCGGAAGCCCGGCAGCTGGCGCAGCGCGCCTATGACCCGATCAGGCTCGGCAGTCCCTCGCGGGAGCAATTGGCAACGGCGGAAGCCCTGTGCAATCGCGCCCTCGCCCTGGATCCGGCCGATCCGCAAATATGGATCATCGCCGCCCGGATTGACGCGCGCATCATTCTGAGCGGCTACGACACCTCCGCGGCGCGCCGTGAAAGTGCGATGAGTCACAGCGCGCGCGCGGTGGGCCTGGCGCCCGACCTTTACGAGACCCGCTCCACCCGCGCGTACGTGCTGGCCAGTCTCGCCACGACCGACGCGATGCGGGCGGACGCGGAAGCACAGCTGAAGGCCCTGCTCAAGGAACGCCCCGACGACACCGTCGTGCTCTCGCTTTTGGGAGCCATGTACCGGGAGGAGGGGCGGTTCGCGGCCTCGGCGGAATATTATGACCGGGCTCGCTCGCCGGGCGGCGCGGCCTGGTCCTATTATTTCGGCGAGGATTTCGTCCGCGCCGAGGAGGCAGCCGAGCGATCGCTGAAGAAGGGACGGGCCCCCAGCATGATCACATTAAAGGCGCTTCTGGCTGAGGTCTATCGGGAAGACCTGGCGGAGGCCCGAACGATTTTTCGCGAAGTCCCGGCGTCCGCGCTGCTGGAGGAAGGGCCGGCATACAATGCGGTCAGATTCGCCCTTCTCGACCGCCATCCGGACGAAGTGATTCCCATCCTTGGCGCCCTGCCGACGGATTACCTTTCCATCGCCGGATACAACGGACCCAAGGGCCTCCTGACCGGGAAAGCCCATGAACTGGCCGGCCGGCGGGAGGCGGCGCGCGCGGATTGGCAGGCGGCCCTGGGAGTCGTGGAGAAAAAGCTGGCCGCGGAATCCAACAACTCTGAGGTGCTGCTGCAAAAAGCCGAGCTGCTCGGCTGCCTGGGCGATGCGGCCGGCGCGGAAACGACGCTGCGCCTGGCTGCGCAGCTGGCCGGGACCTCGCCCGACGAAGTCACCGTGCGCACCATTCCGATTCACCTGCGGCTCGGACACCTCGACGCGGTCCGGGCATTTCTGGCCCGGCAGTTCGCGGCGCGGGGAACGGGCTGGCGGGTCTTGCATGCCACTGCGCGTTTCGATCCCGAATTCGATCCTCTTCGGTCCGACTCGCGCTTCGAGCAGCTGCTCCGGGACAATCTGCCCGAGGGAGCGAAACCCTTTTCCGCCGCCAAATCGTGAACGGTGTATTGCAAGATAACGGAGAGACGGAGGGAAGCCCTGGCGGTGGGGCGGGAACGCTTGCCGCTCGCGGACCAGGGTGGATCGGAAAATTGGGCGCACTGACACTTGGAGCGCTGCGCGAGAAGCGGGAAAAATGGAAACGCGTGTCACGGTTTTCCTACTCGCTACCCGCTACTCGATCCTCGCTGCTCTGGCTATGAGCGAGCCATTTAAAGCCGTCTTCCTTTCCTACGCCTCGCAGGACGCCGAGGCGGCGAAGCGCATTTGCGAGGCGTTGCGCGCGGCGGGCATCGAGGTGTGGTTTGACCAGAGCGAACTGCGGGGAGGCGATGCCTGGGACCAGAAAATCCGCCGACAGATCAGGGAATGCGCCCTGTTTGTGCCGATCATTTCGCCGAATACGGACGCACGGCCGGAGGGATATTTTCGTCTCGAATGGAAGCTCGCGGTCGACCGCTCCCATTTGCTGGCCGACGATCATCCGTTTCTTTTTCCGATCGCGATCGGCGACGTGAAGGACGCCACCGCACGCGTGCCGGATCGCTTCCGCGACGTGCAGTGGACGCGTCTGCGAATGGAAGAGACGCCGGTCGAGCTCGCGGCCAGAGTCTCGCGCCTGCTGGAAACCGGACGGGTGAGTTCGACGAATGAAAAGGGCACGTCCGATTCATCCGCGGCCAAGGCGGGATTCGGCGATCCCGCCCTACATCCAGGCGGAAAACGAATGAAGCGCGACGATCGCCCGCCCTGGCTGCGCTACGCCTGGTCGGTTGTCGGGCTTGTCCTTGCACTCTATTACGGGATTATTTCACCGGTCTGGCGTACGAAAAACCGCAATCCGGCGGACAATCACAAGCCCGTCCCGGCGGCAACGGTCCCGGACGACAACGACGAGCAGGAAGGTGCGGAGGAGATCGCGGCCGTGCGCGCCAAGCTGCGTCCCGACAGCTGGACGCGCGCGGATTTCGAGGCGTTCTCGGCGTCGGTCGATCGACTGATCAAGGACTATCCGGAAAACGGCGAAGCGTGGGCCCTCCGTGGCATCGCCAACAGCCTCCTCGTGATTCGCAACCTGGATTCCGGCACGAAACCGCTCGAGGTCGGCCGGGAAGCCGCCGAACGCGCGCTTCGTCTGGCGCCCAAGTCGCCGTACGCGGAACTCAGCCTGGGACTGCACCAGGTGGCGATGATCAGCCGCGGCAGCGACGCGCGCGTGCCACGCGAGCGCATTGATCACGCTTTCGCGCAGTTGCCGAAAACGCCGCTGACCCGCTACGCGGAAGTCACCTCCTACTGGCTGGGTTACCAGTTCGAAGGGTCGGAGAAAAGTTGCCTGGCGTGGTTGCAGGCCGAGCCGAAGGCGAGTTTTCCAGCGTGGATTCTCGCACAGCTCCACGTCGTTAGACGCGAACCGGACGAGGCGATCAAGTGGTCCGAGCAGGCCTCGTCCGACCCGGACATCACCGGCACCCGCGCGTTGGTCACAATGTTCGAGGCGACCTATTACCTGAAGGGCGACCTGGCGGCATCGCGCGCCGTCCTGGATCGGATCCCTCCCGGCCAACGGACGGTGCATCGCGTGCTGGCGTGTCGCTGGCTCTTGGCGATGGCGGAAAAACAATACGATCAGGCGCTGCAGGAACTCAATCGGCTGCCCGAGTCCATGATGCGCGACCGAATATATCACGGCCCGAAGGCGCTGTTGGCCGGACTGGCTCACGCGGCCGCCGGGCGGACCGACGTCGCCCAGGGCCAGTTTGCCACCGCCGAGCGGGAACTCCGCGACGAGCTTGGTCAGGACCCGGACAATGAGGAACTGCGGGCGGTGCTGGCCCTCGATCTGGCGTGTCTCGGCCGGAGCGACGACGCAAAACGCGAGCTTTCCGTCGTCGAGCCGCTGCTTTCCGGCCAGGATCCGTCGGTCTACGTCAGCCAGCCGGTCGCGCTGGTGGCGCAGGCCCATGTGGTGCTCAACGACATCGAAGGCGCGATGCCCTGGCTGAAGCGCCTGCTGACTCAGCCCTCGAGTCTGACTTTCAATCTGACGAGCCTCGCTCAGGACCCGCGCTTTGGCAGCGTCGCCACCGATCCGCGCGTGCTCGCGCTGGCCGGCAATCCGCCCGCCGTCGCGTCGGCGGTCGACTCGCACTCGATCGCGGTGCTGGCTTTTGCGAACCTGAGCGACGACAAGGCGAACGAATACTTTTCCGACGGCATCAGCGAGGAATTGCTCAATGTGCTGGCAAAGATTCCGGCGTTGAAAGTGGCGGCCCGGACGTCCGCGTTTTATTTCAAGGGCAAGGACACTCCGATCCCCGAGATCGCGCGGCAGCTCGGCGTCGCCTACGTGGTCGAGGGCAGCGTGCGCCGTCAGGGCACGAAGGTGCGCATCACGGCGCAGCTGATCAAGGCGGCCGATGGCTTTCACGTCTGGTCGGACACCTTCACGCGCGAGTTGAAGGACATCTTTGCCGTGCAGGACGAGATCGCCGGATTGGTGGCGCAGAACCTGGAGTTGAAAATCGGAGCGGCGACGGCGCCGGCCCGAGAAGTAAATCCGGAGGCTTACGAAGCCTATCTCGCCGGTCGATCGGCCGAGGCGCGGGCGGACATGCCGAGTCTGCTGCAGGCGGTGAAGAGCTATGAGCGGGCCGTGGCGATCGACCCGAAACTCGCGGCGGCCTGGATCCAGCTGGCGGCCACTCATCTCCAGCTCGGGCGCTGGGGTGGGGCGCCGACGACCGAATCCTGGCGCGAAGCCCGGACCGCGATCGATCGGGCGCAGGAGCTGGAACCGGATTCACCGGACATGCTGGTCGCGCTTGGCTGGATCCGGCGGACCTGCGATTGGAACTGGAAAGGCGCGGAACAGGCGTTTCGCCGGGCGATGGCGCTGCGGCCGGGCCACGCCGAGACGCTTTCCGGCGCGGCGGTCCTGCTGTTCAATATCGGCAAGACGGCGGAGGCGTTCCAGTTCGCCAAGGAAGCGGTGCGGCTCGATCCGCTCAACCCTTCCGCGCAGATCGACCTGAGCATCATGTTTGCCCTGAGTCACGACTGGGCGGAAGCCGAGAAGACGACTCGTCGGGCGCTCGAGCTGGCCCCGGCCGGCGTCGGCTATCACAGCATTCTCGCCTGGAGCATGATTATGTCGAAGCGCTACGCCGAGGCAGATGCCGAGATCGCGCGCGACACCGATATCGTCGAAAAGGCGAACGCCAGCGGGCAACTGGCCATCGCGCGCGGCGACCGGGCCGGGGCGCAACGGGCGCTGGCCCAATTGCAGGAAGTGGCGCGCACCAATCCCGACGCCTCCGATCTGCAGCAATCCATCGCCTGGATCTGCGCGCCCTTGGGCGACGCCGACGCTGCTTTTGCAGCGCTGGAACGCTCGCGCGCGTCGCGCGACCCCAGCATGTCGTGGCTGCGGAACAGCATTTTCCTGGAACCTCTTTATTCCGATCCGCGCTGGAATGTGCTCCTGCACCAGATCGGCCTGGCCGACGACCAGCTGAAATAACCGTTTTTGGCGGGTCTATGGGATTTCGATCCCTGCCACGCCAATCCTCCCGGATGCCGATTGTGGGAGCGGCTTTATGCCGCGAATCCGTTCGTCTCCGTCGTCGAAAAGCAAAAGGCGCGACGATTTCGCGCCGCGCCTGAAGTCGGGAATTCGTTCGGGCTGGGCTACTTCTTCTCCGGCGTCGGCGTGGCTGCGGGCTGGACACCCGGAACCGTGCCGGCCTCGACAATCACCATCTTTTCCGGGTCGAGGTGCTTCTTGATCGCGCCGTTGACCTGTTGCAGCGTCAGGGAACGGATCACCTGCGGGTATTCATCGAGCCAGCCCACATCCTTGCCGCGCTGAACGGCCAGCAGCAACGACTGCGCGATGCCATTGGTCGTGGCCAGGCTGACCTTGAACCCGCCGATCAGGTTGTCCTTGCGGCGTTCGAGTTCATCCGCGGTCACACCATTGCTGTACCAGTTGGTCAGCTGGCGCTTCGTCGAAGCAATGCCCTTTTCGAGCAACGCCGGAGCAAACGTGGCAGTGATTGACCAGTCGCCGTCCGTGAAGGAATCGCGGTTGAGGCCCGCGCCGATGCCGTAGGTCAGGCCTTCCTTGTCGCGCACGTTGCCCATCAGGCGGCCCGTGAATCCGCTGCCGAGAATCGCGGTGCCGGTGCGCAGTGCGAAATAATCCGGATCGCCGTAGTGCAGCCCGGTGGCCTGGCCGAACGTGATGCTCACGCTCGTCTTGTCGGCAAGGAAAACAGTGGTCTCCTTTGGCGCGTCATTGCGCAACGCGCGCGCCGGAGCGGTCGGCGCAGCGCCGCCCGTCCAGCCTTCGAGCGCCTTGCCCAGGGATTCCTGGACGGCGGGCAGATCGACGTCGCCCGCGGCCACGATGGTCAGGTGGTTCGGACCGTAGTGGTCGGCGTGGAATTTCTTCACGTCGTCGAGCTTCGTGGCGTCGATCGCGGCAATCTTTTCATCAGGTGTGGCCTGGCGATTCGGATGACCCGGCGCATAGACGGCCCGCGTGAACTCGTCGGTCGCGCGAAAATCCGTGTTCTCGAGCGCGCGCTTCCAGCCGCCCATCTGCTGCTTCTTCAGCTTGGCGAATTCTTCTTCGGTAAACGCGGGATGGCGCAGTTGCTCGACGAGCAGGGATATGACGAGTGGCACATCCTTTTTCAGGCACTTGGCGCTGAATTCGGCCGCGTTGGTCTGGTTCGAAAACGTGATCTCGGCCCCCACGGCTTCGAGCAGCGAGGTGA
The DNA here is from genome assembly GCA_035545955.1 of Candidatus Didemnitutus sp. Taxonomy (GTDB): domain Bacteria; phylum Verrucomicrobiota; class Verrucomicrobiia; order Opitutales; family Opitutaceae; genus Didemnitutus. The sequence continues at coordinate 29,831 of DASZXI010000019.1, forward strand.
TCTCGGCCTTCGTGTGCGTCGTTGTGCCCCGGTCGAGCATGCCGCTGGTCAGATCGGCCAGGACGGGATTGTTCGCTGGATCCTGGTCGTCGCCCGCCGGCAGCGAGCCGCGGAGATAGACGACATCCTTCACGCCGGTCTTGTAGGCGATGACGTCGACTCCGTCGATTTTCGTGCGGATGACGCCGGCGGCGATATTGCTGCTGCCCGCAGCGCCGCCGGTGGAAATCCCGCCGTCGACCGCGAGCGGCCCGGCCGGCTTCTCATCGTCGTCGCGGTAAAAGTACGGACGATTAAGTTCGGGCTGATCATCGGCGCGCTTGGCCACGGCGGGCGGGTGGGCGGCGCCGCCGGGCACCAGCGGGATGAACCAGCCGACGGTGCTTTGATCGACGTTGAAGTACTTGTTCGCCACGCTCTGGACGCTTTCCGGTGTGACGTGGCGGAACTTGTCTCCGATCAGGACGAAATTGCGCCAGTCGCCGGTCGCGATGTGTTCGTTCAGCTGTCCGGCGATTGCGAAGGATCCGTCGCGCTGGAAGGCCATGTCGGAAATCTGTTTCGCCACGGCGGCATCGACCTCGGCCTGGGTCACGCCGTCCTTCTTCAGTTTCTCCACCTCCTCGAAGATGATCTTTTCCACCTGCTCGTGGGTGGCGCCGGGGGCGAGGGCGCCGAACAGGATGCACAGTGACGGATCACGGAAATAGCCGTTGAAGGCGACGGCGTTGGTCGTGAGGCCCTTGTCGGTGAGCGCACGATAGAGGCGGCTGTTCTTACCGTCGGTGAGGATATTCGAAAGGATCTCCACCGACGCCCAGTCGTCGTGCAGCCCCGAGCAGTTCTTGAAGCCGACGGAGACGACGCCAAGCTGGCCGGCGCGCTTGACGGTGACGCGGCGCTGCCCGGTCTGTTCGGGCTCCTCGGTGTACATCTCCGGGTACGGCTTCGGCGCCTTCGGATACACGCCATAGAATTTCTTGATCAGGCCGAGCGCGTCCTCGGTCTTGAAGTCGCCGATCACCGTCACGGTGGCGTTGTCCGGCCAGTAGAACGTGTCGTAGAACGCGCGGAGCTTTTCGATCGGCACGCGTTCGATGTCGGAACGCCAGCCGATCGTCGAATGATGATAGGGGTGGGCGACGTAGGCCGCCTGATAGGTTTCCTTGATCAGGGCCTGGAAGGGTGAATTTTCGCCGCGCTCGAATTCGTTGCGGACGACCGTCATCTCGGGTTTGCGATCGTTGTCGTCGAGCTTGAGGTTCCGCATGCGGTCCGCCTCCATCTCGACCACCATCGCGAGGTGTTCACTGCCGAGAGTCTCGTAGTAGTTCGTGCGGTCGAGATAAGTCGTCGCGTTGTATTGTGCTCCCGTGCGCTCGAGGAGCTGGTCGACATTGTTGCCCTTCGCGCGGTCGCGATTGGTCGTGCCCTTGAACATCAGGTGCTCGAGCAGGTGCGTGGAACCGGTGGAGCCGGTGACTTCGTTGCGCGAACCCACCCGGTAGGTGACCATGAACGTGAGCACGGGCACGGAGTGGTCCGGCATGAGCAGGACCTGGAGGCCGTTCGAATCGAGACGGTATTCGTTGATGCCCCCGAGGGAGCGGACGTAGCTGTAGCCGTCGATGACGGCGGGCGTGGCCGCGGGCGTCGGGTCAGCGGACGCGACGAGCGGAAGGGCCAGCAGGGGCAGGAGACGTTTGATCATGGGGCAATAAGGAACCTTGGGACGGATATGACACCGGGATTCGTTCTCGGGGGCAATAGGACAAATGGACTTTTTGCCGGGATGGACGGCGGATCGCGGAACCGGCTGAGGCATTTCACGGTGAATTCGACCGCTCGGGCGAAAAGTCTCGCCAATCTGGGAGTCTCAGTGCCGCTAGTCGCTCAGGATTTTTTCCCGGAGATGGGTGCAGCGAAGCTTGGACTCGGCGTTTTTCACCGCCATCCCGTAGGCTGCGGGTTCGCCGACTAGAAAAACTTTTTTTCGGCCGCGGGTGATGGCGGTGTAGAGCAGGTTGCGTTGCAGCATCATGAAATGACCCTTGAGCAGCGGCACGATCACGGCGGGGTATTCGCTGCCCTGTGATTTGTGGATGCTGATCGCGTAGGCGAGAGCCAGGTCGCCCATTTCTCCCCGCTCGAAGGAATGCCGGTCGCCATCGAAATCGATCACGAGGGTGCCCTTCGAAAGGTCGGTGCTGACCACAATGCCGATGTCCCCGTTGAACAGGTTTTTGTCGTAGTTGTTGCGCAACTGGATCACCTTGTCGCCCGGCCGATACTCGCCGCTCACCGCCTTGAGTCCGCGCGCATTGGGATTCAGGGCGGCTTGCAGCTGGAGATTGAGGTTGGCGACGCCCACGACGCCCTTGTGCATCGGCGCCAGAACCTGGACTTCGGCGATGCGATTCAACCAGGCGAAATGTTGCGGGATGAATTTCGTGCAAAGTTCGATCACCTTCGCGAGACAATCCTCGGCTCCATTGGCCTGGATGAAGTTGAGATCGCTCCAGGCCTGGGCTTTTGCGACCTCGCTGGCGATCGGCGGAGGTTGGGCTTCGCCGCCGTTGATCGCGTGGGCGGTGGTGACGATGAGGCTTTCCTTTTTCTGCCGATAGATGAAAGAAAGCCGGGTGACGGGGAGGTTGCAGTGGGCGCGGGCCGTTGGGCGGCGAGGAGAGGATTGGGGTGCTGGCGAATCCTGACTGCTCACCGCTGCCCGCTCACCGCCCACGGCACCTTGCTCACTGCTCACTGCAATCAGATCCTTCAGCACATTGCCGGCGCCGACGCTCGGCAGCTGGTCGATGTCGCCGACGAGAAGCAGATGGGCGCGGACCGGGATGGCGGAGAGCAGTGCGGCGGCGAGGCGGGTATCGAGCATGGAGGCCTCGTCGACGATCAGGAAATCGGTCGCCAGGGGCTTCGACTCGTCGTGTTCGAACCCGCCGCGGGTGGTGTCGAATCCGAGCAGTCGATGGATGGTGGACGCAAAGCCGCCGGTGGAAGCGGCGAGGCGTTGGGCTGCGCGGCCGGTGGGAGCGGCGAGCGTGACGCGGACCTTCTTGGCCTTCAGGATATCGACCAGGGCGCGCAGGATGGTGGTCTTTCCGGTTCCCGGACCGCCGGTGAGAATGCTGCACTTGCTCGCGAGTGCGTGGCGCAGCGCCGCGCTTTGCAGCGGGTGAAATTCAAAGCCGGCCTGAGTCTGGGCCCAATTGACGGCGGCGTCGATTTTGATGGGAGGGAGGGCGGACGCCACGGCCATCAGGCGTTTTACGGCGCTTGCGATTCGCGATTCGAAGCGATCATTGAGCGGAAGCTGGAGAAACGCGCGTTCTCCGGGTGGAGGGTGGGCGATCAGGCTCTTGGCGGTGATCAGTGCGTCGAGACGGGCCTCGAGTCGCTCAGCCGACGTCTCGAGCATGGCCGTGGCGTGCTGGACGAGTTCGCCGCGTGGGAATGCGGTGTGGCCTTCCTCCTGCAGGACCTCGAGAGCGTAGATCAGGCCGGCGTCGAGTCGCGGGGGAGCATCGTTGGCGAAACCCAGGTTGATCGCGATCCGATCGGCAGTTTTAAATCCGATGCCATCGATTTCGCGGGCGAGTTGGTACGGCTGGGTGCGGATGATGTTTTGCGCTTCTGCGCCCCATTTCTTCACGATGCGCACGCATTGCGAAGTGGTGACGCCGTACGTCTGCAGAAAAATATGCACCTCGCGAAGGGCGCGCTGTTCCTCCCAGGCGGCCTTGATGGAGGCGGCGCGGACCTTGCCGACTCCGGGAACCTTGCGCAGCTTGCCTGATTCCTCCGAAAGGATTCGAAACGTGTCGGTGCCGAAGGCGTCGACGATTTTGTTGGCGTAGACCTTGCCGATGCCGGGAACGAGGCCGCTCCCGAGGTACTTGCGAATGCCGTAGACGGAGGCCGGGAGTTCGCTGCGGAATGCCTGCACCTTGAATTGGGGGCCATGTTGGCTATGGCGCGTCCACTCGCCGGTGAGCTGGAGCGTTTCTCCACATTGCACGCCCGGGAGCGGACCGACGATGGTCACGGTCTCGGCCTTTTCGCCCGGTCTCAGCTCGGCGATGGTGTAGTGGTTGTCCTCGTTGAAAAAAATGATGCGCTCGAGCACACCGCTGAGGCCTTGGGAAGGAGACGCCACGGATCGACGTTTGAGCAGGGGGGGCGGAAAGGAAAGTCTGGATCATCCTGCGTATGCAGGCGGTGCGAAGGAAGGTCGCGCTATCCCCAAACAGGGACAGGCTGTATTTGTCGGTAAGCCACCTGGCAATCGGGACGGGCGGGATTTGGGTCTGCAGGCCGAGGGCGCCGTCGGTAGCGATCGATTCGCGGTGCCCTACCGGACTTGCCCGGAGGCATTCTCGATCACGACGTGGGAAAACACGGCGGTGTCGGCCGTTGCCGGCTGATGGGAACAGAATCCGATGCCGACATAAAAAGGCTCCTCGAGGTGAAGGACGTTCGGGGGTCCAAAGGGATGCATCGGCTCACCTTCGAGGCTGACAAAAAGCATGAATTCGTCGCCGTGTTTCTCGAGACCGATCCGACGAGCGGTGACGACAACCAGGCTGTCCGGGCTTTCTCCGCCGGGCCGGCCGCGCCCGCCGATGCGGTACTCCATGTCCTTCACCCGGACGCCTTTTTGGGGACGCCGGGCGAGTTGGATCATGCCGGCGCCATGCAGGGCAACCAGAGCCTCCATGGAGTCGTCATCGAGGTCCTGCCGGATGACGAGGACCGCCTTGCGATCACCGTACCCGTTCGGATCCGGATAGGCGATATCGGCGGCAAGCGAGACGTCGCCCGACATTTTTTTCCACAGATAGCGAAACTCATCGCGCGTGTACCAGACATTGTAGCCGGCGGAATTGATGGTGTAACTCCTGGTCCGGGCGTCGAAGCTCGCGCTTCCGGGTACGACGGCGCTTCCGATGTCGGACTGGCCTTCGAAGAGTCCGATCGGAGTGGCGAAATTCGTGCTCGGACGCCGAAAATCCGGGGGCGGCGCCACCTGTTTGTGCGTGGCGGAACCGGGCAGCGCCCACTCTGGCACCAACGGGGTCGTTGCGGATTTATCCGGTGTCGCCGGACTTTGCGAGTAAAGCATGAGCGGCAGGCCCACGAACAACAAAGGAAGGCAAGGAGGTCTCATGTTCGACCGATTTTAAGGACGCAGGTCATAAAGACAACGGCCATGGGGCGAGCGGGGGTGTCGTCTCCGCTGCAGGAGTAGCTCTGCGCCGCGATTCCGGCCCTGTAACCCGGGAACAGGGACAGGCTGAGTTTGGTGTCTGGGCACGGCAGGATCTGTTCCGAAATCGGAACGCGTTTTTAAGTTTTGGCCCCGGAATTCAGGGCCTCCCGACGTTCAGGGCAGGCCAAGCCTCCGATCCGGACGCTATTTCCCAGACGAAGCTGGCGGCGTTGCGCGTCGATGCGCCCGTTTTTTCGACCGTGGACCGTTCGGGGCGGATCCTGCTTCAGGCTGCGTCTCGGCGGACGTTACGCATCATGTGAAGGCCGTGCCAGTCGTTCGGACCAGGCAAGGGGCGCGGTCGGGTTCGTGGGCGTTTTCGCGTGCGATTCTCATAGCCCGCCAACTGCTCCTGCACGAACGCCTGCGACCCAAGGACTCCTCCATGAACGAAATATCGAATGCGCGCGAGATACACCTCGGAGAAAGGCATTTCGCCCTTTTCGCGAGTCACGCGTTGATAGTCGGCATACGGAATCGCGGCCTTCCCCTTTCGCGCGCTCGCGCCGATGCCGAACAGGGCCTGCCGGTACCGCTCTTGGGTATGCTTCCAGGGAAGAGTTTGGTAAATTCGCATCAGCCCGCGACGCGCCACGACGTTTCCTGTCACCGCCTCGGCATAGCCACAGAAGCGATAGTCCTTTGGATCCGTCACGATTCCTGCTCGAACGGAATTGAGATCAACATAAGCGGAAACCGCCTCCAGCGCGAAGCCGGTCGGTTCGACGAGAAGACTGCAAAACCGGGATGCCCAGAGAGTCCCGATGCGATGATGGACCGCGTTGAACCAATGACTGAAGCGCTGCTTCCACTTCTTCATGAAGGCAGAGACATCGCCCATCTGGGCCAGCTGGCTTTTTCTCCATTGGTCCGCTTTGGAATCGTTGGTCTTCAGGAGGCACTTGATGGTTGCCAACCTGGCGCGGTCGTCCTGATCCGATAGATCGCAGTATAAACAATACCGGCGCAACAATTCGGTGTCCGAAACTGGGACGGCTTTCGGCACCCGTACCGTCACGTGGAAATGGTTGTCGAGAATCACGTAGGTGATAACCTGCACCCCGCAGTAGTCGGCCGCGCGCCAGAGCTGTTTGCGGAAGGTTTCCTTGGCGGGGCCATCGAACAGATAAGCGGCGGCCACCGCTTTGCTGACGCAATGATACACCGCTTCGGCGGACTTGGGATCGATCTTGATGCGTGCCTCCCGCATGCGATCCATGTTTTGGGCTCTCAGTAACTATTCCCATCACTTAGAATACCCTGAACGCAGTATGTCCCCGTGGCGGGGGAAACTTAGGCGTACTGAATATGGTGTGTCCCTGTTACAGGGGAGAGATCACAGATTCTCGAGAAATCGCCCGACTTCGGACAGCGAAGACGCGATGTGCCGCGCGCCAGCTGCGCGCAGCTCAGGCACCGTGTGTGTGCCGGTCGCCACGGCGACAAACGCCAGTCTGCCGGCTTCGGCGGTTTCAAGGTCGTAGGGCGAATCGCCGATCAGACAGGTCGTTTCCGCCTGGGCCTGCAAGGCCGAGAGCACATGAGTTGTGAATCGGACATCCGGTTTCAGCCAAGGGGTGTCGCCGGCTCCGAAAATTCCCTTAAGCAAAGGGCCGAGACCCAGATGCGCACAAATCTGCCGCGCCGAGGAACCCCGTTTGTTGGTCAGTACACCGCTGCCAACGCCGCAATCCTGAAGCGACCGCAATAGAGCCGCGGCGCCGGGCAGCGCCCTGACGTCTTCCAGCATCGTGGCCTCCCAATGGCGCAGATAGATCGGCAACGCCTCGGCCACCCGTTCGGCTCCGTCGAGACGGGCCAGCGCGGTCTCGATGCCAGCGCCAACTGCCGCACGGACTTCCGCCATCGATGGCTCGGGCATCCCCAGTGCCCGGCGCGTGAAGGCATGACACCGATGGATCGCCTCGAAGTGGTCGATCAGGGTTCCATCCAGATCAAAGAGAATTGTTCGAAAGCGCATGTCCCACCAGCGACCCAAACGGGAGGCAACCCGGATAACAAGACCGCAAAAAATCCTCGTCGCCGGCGGCGAGGTTCGCGAAAGTGTCCGGGATGAATCAACCCGCTTCTCCCGCCCGGGCCGAGGCACGCCCCGTGGGCGACGCTCTCGAGGTGCGGTTGAGCGGGGACTGGCGCATCGTGGAGGCGCGGCCGGCGTGGTCGAAAATCCTGGGTGACGCCCGGCCAAATTTAGTCCGGCTAGTCGGGCCGGAAATCGGCTTTTGGGATAGCTCGCTCGCGATGTTCCTGCTGGAGGTTCATCAATGGGCCCGTCAGGCGTCGATCAAGGTGGAAGTCCACGATCTTCCCGCCGGCGCGATGAAACTGGCGACCCACCTGGCCGCCGAACCCGAGCGCGCGGCCGAAAAACCGAAGGGCCTTACCGACCCGTTCACCGCGGTCGGCCTCGTGTCAGTGAGTTTCTGGAACGACGTCAAGGACAGCGCCCAACTTGTCGGCGAATGTGCATACACCGTGAGCCGATTTGTCCGCGGCCAGGCCCAATTCCGCTGGCGGGACACCCTGTCGGAAATTCAGGCCTGCGGCGCGATGGCCCTCCCCATTGTCGGTCTGATCAGTTTTCTCGTCGGCGTTACGATGGCCTACACCGGTTCGCTGGTCGTGCGGCAATACGGCGGTGACATCTGGCTCGCCGACATGGTCGGCCTCGCCGTGGTTCGGGAAATGGGACCGATGATGGCCGCCGTGGTCCTGGCCGGCCGCACGGGCGCGGCGTTTGCCGCCACCTTGGGCAACATGAAGGCGAACGAGGAAATCGACGCCCTGCAGACGCTCGGTGTGTCGCCGGTGGATTTTCTGGTGATGCCGCGAATCGTCGCGCTCTTCCTGATGATGCCGCTGCTGGCGTTGTATTCCGACGCCGTCGGCGTGCTCGGTGGCATGGCGATCGCCTACGCCCCGCCGATGCATATTCCGCCGAGCCTGTATTGGGCGGAAACCAAGAGCATCGTCGATTTGTCCGACATCAACACCGGCCTCCTCAAGGCCGCCACGTTCGGTCTCGTGATCGGGCTCGTCGGGTGTCTGCGCGGCCTGCAAGCTGACCGCAACGCCGCGGGCGTGGGCGAGGCGGCCACCCGCGCGGTCGTCACCGCGATCCTGCTGATCGTGGTCAGCGACGCCGTGTTCGCAGTGATCTTCAACATCCTGGGCTGGTGAGATGAGCGCACCCGAATCAAGTCTCACGGTCGGTCCGGCGATCGATGTCGAGGGCCTCGAATGTCGCTACGGCGATCGCTCGGTTCTGCAGAACGTCTCGTTCGCGGTGAGGCGGGCGGAGATTTTCTTCATCATCGGCGGGAGCGGCTGCGGCAAGAGCACACTGCTGCGCAATCTCATCGGTCTCAATCACCCGCCCAAGGGCAAGGTGAAGTACTTCGGCCGCGACTTCGTGCACACCGCAGGGGCCGAGCGCCAGGCGGTTCTCCGCAGCTTCGGCGTGCTTTACCAGTCGGGCGCGTTATGGAGCTCGATGACCCTGCGCGAAAACGTCGCGCTGCCGCTCGAACTCTACACCCGCCTTTCCCGACGGGAACGCGACAGCCTGGTGACCCTGAAGCTCGCCCAGGTGGGGCTCGCCGGTTACGAGGAGTATTATCCGTCCGAAATCAGCGGCGGCATGAAGAAACGAGCCGGTCTCGCCCGCGCCCTGGCACTCGATCCGGCCGTGGTGTTTTTTGACGAACCGTCCGCCGGACTCGACCCGATCACGTCGCTCAAGCTCGACGAGCTGATCCAGGAAATCCGGGACACCCACGGCACCACCATCGTCGTCGTTTCCCACGAGCTCGCGAGCATCTTTGGGATCGCCGACCGGGTCATCATGCTCGATCGCGGCGTGAAGGGAATCATCGCGGAGGGCGACCCGCGTGTGCTGGAGCGCGACTCGGCTGACGGGAGGGTTCGGGACTTTTTGAATAGACGTCACGAGCGGGATGGGCAAAAAGGAGCCTCGAGCGCGTGAAAACCAAGATCAGTCCCGCCGTAGTTGGCATGTTCATCCTGGGAGCGCTGCTGCTGGGCGTCATCGGGTTTCTCTCGTTTGGCGGCTCGAATATTTTCGCGAAACCCTCGCGCTTCGTGGTTTATTTCGACGAGTCGGTCAGCGGTCTGGATCCCGGTGCCGCCGTGAAAATCTTCGGCGTGCGCGTCGGCCGGGTTGCAGCCGTCAACGTGCGCTACAACGTCGCTTCGAAACGTTCCGCCGTGCAGACCATCTGCGAGCTCGACCGCAACGTTCTGTCGGACGAGTCGGGCCACCCGATCGACATCGCAAATTCCTCGGAGCTGCAGACCCTGATCGATCACGGACTCCGCGCGCAGCTGAGCTACACCGGCATCACAGGCCTTCTGTACGTCGAACTCGAGTTTGAGGACCCGCGGCTTTATCCGGCCAATCCGCGGCAGATGCAGGAAACCTATCCGGTCATGCCGGCGATTCCGTCGTCCATCGCGGCCGCGCAGGCCAGCGCCGTGGAGATCCTGGCCAACCTGAAGCGCGTCGATTTTGCCGGGCTGGCCAAGGACATTCGCGGCCTTCTCGCCTCGGTAAACAAGAAGGTCGACGATTTTGACGTGAAGCAGCTTTCCAGCCGGATCGGCAAGGCGGCGGATTCGGTGGACGCCTTCATCAACTCGCCCGACGCCAAGCAGACGTTTGCCAAGATCAACACGGCGATCGACGAGGCGCGCGGCGTGATGGCGCGGATCGACGGCCAGGTCGGCCCGTCCGGTGACGAATTGCGCGCGACGCTGCAGAAGGCGCAGGTGGCCATCAAGGCGCTCGAGGACGCGGCCGTTTCGTCGCGTCGCTTCATCGACTCGCAGGGGCAGCTGGGGGATGAGACCACGCGAGCCCTGCGCCAATTCGCCGATGCCGCGGAGTCGCTCCAACGCCTGGCGGACGAACTCGAACGCAACCCCAGCTCGCTCATCGTCGGGCGCAAGAAAGCCGACCAGCAACCATGAACTCCCGGTTTCGTCCGACGCTTCTGCTGCTCGCCCTCGCGCTGGGCGCCTGCAATCTGCCTCAACCGCAGCCGGACACGACCCGGCACTTCACGCTCAGCGATCCGGAGATGACGGCGCCTGCCCCCGACGCGGTGCGCGTTGTGCCGGTGCAGACTCCCGGTTATCTGCATCGGCGCGAGATGGCCGTGCGCGTGGCGGACCGCGAAGTCATTTTTCTGGAAGATATTCGCTGGGCGGAATCGCTCGATTTCGCCATCACCCAGATCCTGCGCGCGCGGCTCGGTTCAATCGGCGGCGGGGCGGTGGTGACCGTGCGCGTGCAGCGTTGCGAACTGGTCCGGTCTGACGGCAACACGGTGGAGCTGGCCGCGAACTTCACCATCGAGGGAACGGCCGGAGGCAAGCCGTACACGAAGGACGGATCCTTCAATGCCACCCCGCGAAAATGGGGCGGACAGGACTACGGCAAGCTCGTCGGCTTGATTCACGATGCGGTGACGGAGCTTGGCGACGCGATCGCAGCGGACGTGAAGCGCTGACGTGAGAGCATTGCCGCTGCGAGGTGGAACGCGTTGCCCTCAACGCGTTTTTGCCCGTCAGGGTTCAAGGTGAAAAGCGTCTTGTGAACAAGCCCCTCCGCCGGCGATGGCGGCTGTCCAGGGGGATTGGGCTTCGCCCTTGCCAATTGCGAAACGAGTTCGAAAAGGCGGAACAGGACTTCCCCGTTCGACAAGCTCAGGGCCTCGAGCGGAGTCGAGAGGCGGGCGGGTTTGTTGCGACGGACAGAATCCTCCCGGCAATTCTCAAACGCGCCGGGGACGTCGCGTTCCACCAATCGCCCGCCTACTTCTTTAACACCGCGGCAATCCGCGCGAGGGCCTGTTCGGTATTCTCGCGGGAATTGAAAGCGCTGATGCGCACATGGCCTTCGCCGCACCGGCCGAATCCGGCTCCGGGCGTGCACACGACCTGGGCTTGGTTGAGCAGGAGGTCGAAAAATTCCCACGAATCGCGACCGGTGTTGATCCAGATATAGGGTGCGTTGTCGCCACCGATGCACTTGAAACCGAGGCCGGTCATCGCCGTGCGGATCAATTTCGCGTTGCCGAGATAGAAGTCCGTCAACTTCTGGGTTTCGTCGCGTCCTTCGGGCGAATAGATCGCCGCCGCCGCCTTCTGCACCGGATAGGCGACGCCGTTGAACTTCGTCGTGTGCCGGCGATTCCACAGCGCGTGCAGGGAATGGGTCTTGCCGGAGCGGTCGTAGGCCAGGAGCGTCTTGGGAACGACCGTGTACGCGCAGCGCGTGCCGGTGAATCCGGCGGTTTTCGAAAAGCTGCGGAACTCGATGGCGACCTCACGAGCGCCCTCGATTTCGTAGATGGAGCGCGGGATCGAGGGGTCGCGGATGTAAGCCTCGTAGGCCGAATCGAACAGGATCACCGCCTGGTTGGCGCGAGCGTAATCGACCCAAGCCTTGAGCTGCGCCTTCGTGGCGACGGCGCCGGTGGGATTGTTCGGGAAACAGAGATAGATGAGGTCGGTCGCTGCCGCCGGAATTGACGGGACATAGCCGTTGGCAGGAGTGCAATCGAGGTAGGTGATGCCCTCGTAACGGTCGTTGACATTGGCGCCCGTGCGGCCGGCCATGACGTTGGTGTCGACGTAAACCGGGTAGACGGGATCGGGAATCGCGAGGCGGACGTCCGTGGCGAAGATCTCCTGGATGTTGCCGCAGTCGCACTTGGAGCCGTCCGAGATGAAGATTTCGTCCGGGGCGACCGCGCAACCGCGGCCTGCGTAGTCATGCTGGGCCACCGCTTCCCGCAGAAAGGCATAGCCTTGCTCGGGACCGTAGCCCTTGAAGGTGGATCGCTGGCCCATCTCATCCGTGGCCGCATGCAGGGCATCCAGGCAGACCTTCGGGAGCGGTTCCGTAACATCGCCAATGCCGAGCCGGATGACCGGCTTGGACGGGTTGGCGGCGACAAACGCGTTCACGCGCCGGGCGATGTCCGCAAACAGATAGGAGGCCTTGAGCTTGGTGTAGTTTTCGTTGATCCGGATCACGGGAAAAAAGGGACAGGCAGTGAGGGCGATTGCGGTGGCGACGGCAAAGCGAAAAGCAGTGTGTCCCTATTTGGGGGATATTCCTGACCGACGAATAGTGTGTCCCTGTTCGGACGCGGTGTAGGCGGCATTCCGGGGCGGTAACATAGCCTGTCCCTGTTCGGCTGGGGATATGCCTGCGGATGACAGGGGCAGCCGGTTCTTGGCGGACACATAGTCTGTCCCTGTTCGGGAGATGGCCTGGGGGAGAAGGACAGACTGTCGCGATCGGGAGATTCCTCTGGCCAATGAACGAGACTTTCCCGATTGGGACCGCATTCCGGGCCGAATATAGTCTGTCCCTGCTCGGATGGGAATTGTGTGTCCCTTTTGCAGAATCGGGTCCTCGCGAAGGAATCGGTGGTTTGGGCCGTGGTGAACCCGCCGTCGCCCTCTCGGGGTTTGTCGAGGCAAGGAGGCTTGAAAAAAGGAGCGACGTCTGGTTATTCAAAGTCCGTTCCGGGAATGCTTAAGATCGAGACCATCCAGGAAATGCGGGCGGCGGCGGCAGGCCTGCGGGAAAAGGGCGCACGCGTGGCGCTCATTCCGACCTTGGGTGCCTTGCATCTCGGCCATGCCAGTTTGGTCCGCCAGGCGAAGTCCAAGGGCTACGCCGTGGTGCTCTCGACTTTTGTCAACCCGTTGCAATTCGGCCCCAACGAGGATCTCGGCAAATACCCGCGCTCGCCCGAATCGGACGCCGACCTGGCCGAACGCGAGGAAGTCGATGTGCTATTCGTTCCGACTACCGAGGAAATGTATCCGAAGGGATTCTCGACCTACGTCACCGAAGATCACGTGAGCAAACCGTTGTGCGGTGTTTCGCGCCCACAACTTTTCCGCGGCGTCCTCACCGGCTGGCTGAAACTGATCAATGTCGTGCAGCCCGACGTCCTCGTGATGGGCGATCGTGACCTCCAGCAGGTCGCCGTACTCAGAAAAGCGTTGAAGGATTTGATGGTGCCGGTCGATGTCATAACGGCCGGTACGGTGCGCGACGTCGACGGCCTCGCGGTTAGCGCACGCAACGCCTACTTGAGCCCAACGTACCGCGCCGATGCGCTCGCCGTCTATCAGTCGCTCTGCAAAGCAAAGGAGATGGTTGAATCGGGTGTGAAAAGCGCGGATCGCGTGGTCGCCGAGGTCACGCACATCCTATCCGCCAAGCGAAGGTTACGTATAATCTACATTTCGATCGTGAATCGCGATACGATGGAGGCGATGCGCGAGATCGTTCCGGACCAGTCGTTGCTCGCAATCGCCTATTGGGTCGATGAGGTGCGGCTCACTGACAATCTGCCTCTCTAGGCCGGGACGGATTCTTGTGAATAACTTGTTGGCAAAGACTCACGGCAGGATGTGAGGGACCGCCCCTTCCGCCTTGGGGACTCGACTCTGGCGGGACCAGGGTAGGAGTACCGTTGATCCCCTTGGAAGCAGGGCCTCTGGAATGCAGTGCCACTTACATATAATAGTGCATCAATGTTCCGGGGCTAATGCATCGCATATATATGATCATTAATATGATACGGATCGTGATTTTTGAGCCCTGCCGGAGCGTACATTTTCTAATTCTGGGTTGCGCGGTCATCACGATTTCTGCTCTGGCGTCAGAGCGGAAATAACAGGGACAGGCTATGCTCGGGTGGAATCGTCACAAATCGGTGAACGAGGGGTGTGAAGAAAGCGGGGTCGTTGGCGGAAAAGTGCGCGGGGAAAGGTTGAATTTCCACCTGTGGTTTGCGACGAATGGCCGCCGGTGACTGCTCATTTTCCTCAAAAGCCACGTATCGCGGTCGTCGGGGCCGGTGCCCTGGGGTGTTACTACGGGGCCAAATTGGCCAAGGCGGGCGAGGACGTGCATTTTCTCATTCGCAGCAGCCGGGCCGCGGTGATGGCGAAAGGAATTCGGGTCAAAACTCCGACCGGCCGCATCCACCTCCGAAAGGTTCAAGCCTACGGTTCGTCGGAAGAGATCGGTCCCTGTGACGTCGTGATCCTAGCCATCAAGGCCACGGACAATGATCAGCTCCGCAAACTGATCACGCCGCTGGTGGGAGATCAGACTGCGGTGCTCACCCTCCAAAACGGACTGGGCGTGGAGGAGCCGGTGGCCGAGGTCGTCGGAGCCGAGCGCACGGTCGGCGCCATCTGCTTCATCGGCTGCATCCGAACCGCCCCGGGCACGGTCGAGTGCTCGTTTCCCGGGCTCATGGCCATCGGCGAGTTCGGCCGGCCGGCCACGGCGCGCACGCAGGCCCTGGTGAATCTGTTCCAGCGCGCCGGCGTAAAATGCGACGTGCAGAACAATCTCGAGGAAATGCGCTGGCGAAAACTGGTGTGGAACGTGCCTTTCAACGGCCTGGCAATTGCGGCCGGCGGCGTGACCACCGACGTGATCCTGGCCGACGAAGGCCTTCGCGCGTTGAGCCGCCGCCTGATGGAGGAAGTGGTCGACGCGGCGGGCAAGGTCGGTCACGTGATTCCCCGATCGTTCATCGAGCTGCAATTCGAGCGCACTGCGCAGATGCGCGGCTATCGTCCTTCCAGTCTTATCGATTTTCAGGACGGCCGCCCGGTGGAGCTCGAGGAGATCTGGGGCGAGCCCGTGCGCCGCGCGAAATCGGTCGGCGTGCCGGTGCCGCGCCTCGAAATGCTTTACTGGTTGCTGAAGCGATTGCTCGCGGCGCGGAAAAGGTAGGGCGTGACCGCCGGGCACGCCAAGGTGATGGTCATTTTCCCGGACGACGTTGTCGGGCCGGAGTGAGATGGGCTCTGGCGGGTGGGGAGGCTGCTTGCAGGCGACTGGGTGGAACGCGACCTCCGACACCGGTAGGGGCGGATGTCCTCATCCGCCCATGCCACAAGGCCGGCGGGACGCCGTCCCCTACCTTTGGCCCTGAACCCGTCGAACGGGGAGGTCGCGTTCCACCCGGTCGCCCGCAAGCAGCCTCCTGCCTTTCGGAATCGCCTGGGCACGTTGACAGCCGGAATTGATTTCGGAGATCGCGCCCGCATGTCGCTGTTCGCCCGGCCCATGGTCCTGCCCCCGTCGAGCCCTTTACAGGGTTGCGCCGGTTCGACCGGCACAGTTAGCCTGCGAAAAAAGAATCAACCATGTCCCACGGAAGTGCGCCGAAGTTCGAACCCTTCATCCCCGCTGAAGCCAAGCTGCCTGAATTCACTCTCCGAGCCGTCCTGACCGGCGCCATTCTCGGCACCATTTTTGGCGCTTCGTCGCTCTATCTGGTCCTGAAGGTCGGACTGACGGTCAGTGCCTCGATTCCGGTGGCGGTCATTTCGCTGGCGCTGTTCCGCGCGCTGTCGAAGACCGGCCTCCGCGATGCCTCGATCCTGGAGCACAACATCACCCAGACGGCCGGTTCGGCCGGCGAATCGATCGCGTTTGGCCTGGGCGTGACCATGCCGGCCATCCTGATCCTGGGCTTCGATCTCGATCTTTCGATGACCATGCTCGTGGCCATCCTGGGCGGCGCGCTGGGCATCCTGATGATGATACCGTTGCGACGCGCGCTGATCGTGAAGGAACACGGAGTCCTCAAGTATCCCGAGGGCACGGCCTGCGCGGCGGTTTTGCGAACCGGCGCCAACGACGCCGACCGGGCGGCGGCATCGCCCAGCGCCAAAGCCGAAATGAAGGCCGCCGAGGCGGCGGGATTGGGTAAAGCGCCCGGCGCCACGGCCATTTTTGGCGGGTTCGGGATCGGTCTGCTCTACACGACACTCAACATCGCTTTCAAGGGATGGAAGGACGTCTCGGAGAAAATTTTCGGCTCACCGTTCAAAGGCGGTTCGATCAGCATCGAAGTCTCCCCCGCACTCCTAGGCGTCGGCTACATCATCGGGCCGTACATCGGCGGCCTGATGGCGGGCGGTGGCGCCTTGTCGTACCTGGTGCTGATCCCGATGATCAAATATTTCGGCGATGGGCTGTCCACGCCGCTGGCTCCCGCCGGCATTCCGATTTCCGGAATGGGACCGGGGGAAATCCGCAGCGCCTACGTTCTGTACATCGGTGCGGGCGCGGTGGCGGCGGGCGGCATCATCAGCCTGATCCAGGCGATGCCGACGATCTGGCACGGGCTGAAAGGCGGCTTGCAGGACCTGGGTTTTTCGGGCGGCGGCTCCGGCAGCGCGCGGACGGATCGGGATCTTTCGATGAAGGTGGTTGGCATCGGATCGGTGGTCCTGCTCGCGGCCATCACGTTCGCGCCGTCACTTCACATGAATTTCCTGGGCGCCTTGCTGATTCTCGCGTTCGGATTTCTCTTCGTGACCGTTTCGTCGCGGCTGACGGGCGAAGTGGGCTCGTCGTCCAATCCGATTTCGGGCATGACCGTCGCGACGCTCCTGTTCACCTGCCTGATCTTCCTGATCGTGGGCTGGGTCGGCTCCGGGTATTACGTCACCGCGCTCGCCATCGGCGCGATCGTGTGCATCGCCTCGTCCAACGGTGGCACGACCTCCCAGGATCTCAAGACCGGGTTCCTGCTCGGCGCGACGCCAAAATATCAACAGCTCGCGATCGTGGCGGGGTCGACGCTCTCAGCAGTAGCACTCGGCCCGATCCTGATGATGCTCAATCAGGTCAACACGGTGTACGTGCCGATCAAGGAGATCGCGCCGGCGGGATTGCATGCGGATGTCCACTCGCTGACGAAACGCGAACGGCTTTCGGGTCCCCAGGCGAACGCGGATGCGAACAGCTATTTTGTCTGGCAGAAAACCGACGAGCAGGGCGCCCCGGCCGGGCGCTATCTGGTCAACGACCAGGGTGATGCGGTCTGGCTCGTCGACCCGGGCGTCAACGGCACGCACGACACGCGGCCGGACGGTTCCAAGGTGCAGAAATTCCAGCCACCGAAGGCGACCCTGATTTCGTACATCATCAAGGGCATTCTGAATCAAAAGCTGCCGTGGGCGCTCGTGCTGCTGGGCGCGATGATTGCGATTACCCTTCAGATGTCGTTCGTGCCGGCGCTGGCTTTCGCCGTGGGCGTTTATCTGCCGTTGTCTTCATCGACGCCGATCTTCGTCGGCGGCATGATCCGCCTGCTCGTCGATCGCAAGCTGCGCCAGAATCCGGCCCACGCGAAACTGTCGCTGGAGGAATTCAACGCCGAAAGCGACAAGAGCCCAGGGGTGTTGCTGGCCTCCGGCTACATCGCGGGCGGCGCCATTGCGGGAATTATCATCGCACTTGTGCAGGGCGGATTCGACTCGATCAACGAGGCGATCGACAAATGGTCGACCGCGCACAACCCGTTTTTCGCCGGTCCGTCGTCGGATCTGCTGACGCTGGTGCCGTTCACCGTGTTGTGCGTGATCCTGTATCTGGTCGCGCGCGAGAAAATGCTGGCGCCGAAGCGGCGGACGTCGGGTTGATCACTTAACCACGGATTTCACGGATAACACGGATCAAGTGTTGGTAGGGGACGGCGTCCCGCCGGCCTTTGGCGCGATATTCCCTGAGGCGGATGGGACATCCGCCCCTACCGAATCAGGAACATGCCGACTCCGAGTCGTTGGTCCCGAGTCCCTGATTTCCAAATTCGATCGTTTGTCCAATGGGCCGAACGCCGCCGGATCGTAAGGGCATCGATCCCTCCCGGCGACATTTGAAAATGCCGCCTGTCCATCGCTCAATTCGTTTAAACCACAGAGGCACAGAGGCGCGGAGGGGGGAAACACTTTTGAAACGCGTTTGAGGTGGAGCGGCTTGCCCCAAGACGCTTAACGCATTGAGGACAATGCGTTCCACCTTGGCGCTACTCCGCGCCGTCGAAATAGTCCGCCTCCGCCAGTCGGAAAAATTTCCGCGGCTCGCGAAAGCCCCACTTGTTGGAATCCGGATAGAACCAATAGTCGGCTGGCGGATTGTCGGCCACGATCAGGAAAGTCGCCTCAGCGTTCGACGGGTTGATGATCTGGTGGGCGTCGTAGGGCGGATGAATGAAAACTTCGCCGGCGGGTGCGGGGATGATGCCCTCAGCGGTGCGCATCGCCAGGGCGCCCGAGAGTACGATGTACATTTCCCACTGCGCCGCGTGCCAGTGATATTGGGTCACGGTGCCTCCCGGGGCCACACGGGTCAGCGAAAGATCGAATGGATGACCTCCGGCGCCGAGGTGCGCGTTGCGTTTGGCCCCGAGCTCCTCGGACCATTCCTGGCTGTGATCCGAATATTTGCCTTTGGGCGACGTATATTTTGCCCAGGGCAGTTGGGCGGTCGCGCGGTGGCGTTGCGCGAACGGAACCGGAGGCGTTTCCGCCAGCGCGGGTGGCGGCATCGGATTGGGCGCTCCCTCAACCGTCGCTTCCTCGCCGTCGAAGTAGTCGGTGAGCGCCATGCGGAAGATCTTTCCGGGTGGCCGCAGCGCCCACTTGTTCGAATCGGGATAGAAGCAGGCGTCCATCGGCGGATTGTCGGCGAAAATGAACACCTCGAGGTCGGTGTCCCCGGTATTCGTCAACTGATGCGGGTGTGCCGGCGGATGGTAGAAAAGGTCTCCTTCCGCGATGGGATGGATGCCTTTCGTCGTGCGCACCGTGCCGGTGCCCTTTCGGACAAGAAAGAACTCCCATTGCCCATAGTGGGAGTGGAACGGGCACACGGACGCGCCCGGCGGAATGCGGCGCACCTGAAAGTCGAAGGGATGCCCGCCACCCCAGGTGCCGACGTTGCGCTGATTGCCGAGGGCGAGGGAGACGTTGCGGAAGAACGAATGAAATTTGCCGCCCGGCGACCGGATTTCCTGCTCGGGGACGTCGGCGAGGTTGACGTGTTTCATGGCGGCCCGCGAATCCTGATGAATTCGCGAGCGGGGCGTCAACCGCGATGGATTGCCCGCGAAACACACGAAAGACGCGAAAGGATCTCACAGGAGGCAACTGAGGAAACAGAGCGAGCGGTTGATGGAGGACGGCCGACTTGGCGCGCCGAAGCCTTGGCGAAGGCGGCCCGCCCGCCAAGAACCACCGCTACCGTGCAGACAACCGGTAAGCCAAAGATTCCCCGTCACAGGACTTGGCCTTCGGATCGTCCCTCAACCCTCATCTCTCAACCTTCAACCTGGCTTCAACCCTCATCCCTCAACCCGCGCTTCACCCCTCAAACCGCCTTTCCCTCACTTCACCGTCCGTCGCGTTCCGCGCTTCCGAGTTCCCTTGCCGGCGGGTGACTTGAATTCGGTCTCGGTGCGGTCCTCGGCCAGGACCTCCGGGGCGGTCCGGAAATCGAGCAGATCGCGCAGTTCGAGTCCGCACGCGGCGGCGATCTTCTCGAGAGTGACAAACTGGAAATTGGGTTTCCGGCCGGCCTCGATGGCCTGGTAGTGCTTGTATTTCAGGCCGGCGCGTTCGGCAAAGGCCTCCTGACTGAGGCCGAGCGCCTCGCGGAGGGCCCGGACCCGGGCCATGAGCCGCTGCGCCGTTTCGTGTGCCACGACGAAGCATAGCCGGACCCCGCATTCGCAAACACCCCTCTAACGGTAGTGTAGGCTTTACACCCCATTAGCGGTGGTGCGAAGTTCGGGGTCCGTGCCCGATGCTTCAACTCCAGTCACTGGCCGCCTGCCGTTGACTTCCGCCGACCCGTTGGCGGGAAGGTACGAGGAGCTTATGGGACTTTTCCCCATGGCCGTCACTGACGGCCGGGTGGATCTGGAGAAGTTGCGCGCGTTAATGGGTGAACACGCGGTAACGGGGCCCGAACGCTACGGTCTCTCTTGGGCGGGGAAAAGCGATGCGCTCAAAGCCCTGCGGCAATTGACGACAGCGACACTGATGCCGGCTCCGTCGGAATCCGTGCAGTGGGACGCCGCGAGCAATGCTATCATCGAGGGCGACAATCTTGAAGTTCTGAAAGCACTTCAGCAGTCCTACTACGGGAAGGTGAAGCTGATCTTTATCGACCCACCCTATAACACGCGCAACGACTTCATCTATCCTGATAACTTTGCCGAAGGGCTTCAGAGTTATCTGCAATTCACCCAGCAGGTGAATCAGGAAGGCCACAAGCTCAGCACCAACGTGGAATTGAATGGCAGGTATCATTCGCGTTGGTTGTCTATGATTTATCCCCGTCTTTTTCTCGCGAGGAATCTACTGCGGGACGATGGAGTCATCTTCGTCTCCATTGACGATCACGAAGTACATAATCTCCGATTGGCGGCGGACGAAGTATTTGGAGAGGAGAATTTCTTGGGATGTGTTATTTGGCAGAAAAAATACGCACCTGCCAACGATAAGGCCGACCTGTCGGCTTCGCACGACTACATTCTAGTATACACGCGTGGACGGAATCGAGACGCCCAAGGTAAGATCTCTGCCGTGCTTTCCCGTGAAGAACGGACCTCAGAAATGGATGCGGCATACGAGAATCCCGACCACGACAATCGGGGTCCGTGGAAGGCGGGAGACTATACCTGCAACAAGTCGGCGGAGGAGAGGCCGAGCTTGTTTTACGCGATCAGAAATCCAATCACTGAGGAAGACGTTTTTCCCAAACGTACGCGGGTTTGGGCCTACAGCAGGGACGCGCACGAAGAAAATGTCCGCGAAAACCGAGTGTGGTGGGGGTTAGACGGACGGAATCGAACCCCTTCATACAAGCGATTCCTCAGCGAAGTATCCGGAATTGTCGCGCAAACCGTTTGGACCTGGCAGGAGGTGGGCCACAACGACGAGGCGAAAAAGGAACTTCTCGCTTTGTTTCCCGAAGCGACCGAGGTCTTCGGCACACCAAAACCGTTGCGGCTGATTCAAAAGATACTCCGGTTGGCGACAAATCCGGAAGGCTCCGATATCGTTTTAGATTTTTTTGCCGGAAGTGGTACCACTGGACAGGCAGTACTCGAGTTGAACAAAGAGGACGGTGGCAACCGAACGTTCATTTTGGTGCAGTTGCCGGAGGCGACCGGACGCAAAGACTATCCGACGATTTCAGAGATCACGAAGGAGAGGGTGCGACGTGCCATTGGCCGGATGGAAAAAGGGCAAGCCGACGAACTTACTCTAGTCGCCGGCCTTGCTCCGGGGTTCAAGGTCTTCAAACTTGCTCCGAGCAATTTTGCGGTTTGGGATCCCGCACTTGCCGGCGCGGATCCGGCAAAGCTGGCGGAACAATGGCAGATGACGGCCGATAATCTGCGCGAAGATGCGCAGGAGCAGGCTTTGCTCTATGAGCTGATACTAAAATGCGGTTTGCCTCTGGATTCGCGGGCGGAGCGAATCGACGCGGCTGGTGTACCGGTCTACCGACTCGATGGCGGACGACTGCTCATCTGCCTTGCGCGAGAGCTAACCCGCGAGGCATTGCGGAGCATGGTGGCTCTAGCGCCGAAGTCGGTCCTATGCCTGGACATTGGTTTCAAGGGCAACGATGCGCTGAAGGTAAACGCCGAGTTGGAGTTTAAGAGTCACGACATCCAGTTCCGTACTGCCTGATCGTGAAACTTCAATTTAACGCACAGGAGCCGTATCAGCTGGAAGCCATTCAAGCTGTGTCAGACCTCTTCGGCGGCCAACCGGCCGCAGCGGGTACATTTGAGTGGCAGCCGGCACCAATCGAAACGGATCTGCTCGATACGTTGGGAGTCGCGAACGGCCTGAACATCAGTGACACCCGCCTGCTCGCGAACCTGCGCGCCGTGCAGCGCCGCAATGGCATCGCTCTCGCCGAGTCGTTGGCCAGTGATGACATTCTCGGCGCCCGAAATTTTTCGGTCGAAATGGAAACGGGGACAGGAAAGACATATGTTTTCCTTCGTACCATTCACGAGCTTCATCGGACCTACGGCTGGAAGAAATTTGTGATTGTCGTCCCCAGCGTGCCAATTCGGGAAGGCGTCATGCAAAGCTTCAGTTCGATGGCCGAGCACTTCGAATCGCTGTATGGTCGCGTGCCGCTGGATCATTGGCTTTACGATTCAAACCAGGCTTCTCGGTTACGCCAATTTGCCCTGAGCAATCAGCTCCAGGTGCTGGTGATCAACATTCAGGCGTTCGACAAGAAGGATGTCGCCGTCGTGCATCGCGAGGACGATCGGATGCAGGGACGGCGTCCAATCGAATTCATTCAGCAAAGCCAGCCGATCGTAATAATGGACGAACCGCAGAACATGGAGAGCCCGAACGCGCGGCAGGCCATCCAGTCGTTAAATCCACTGTTCACGCTGCGCTATTCCGCGACCCATCGCAACATCCACAATCTGCTCTACCGGTTGGATCCGGTGCGGGCCTATGACCTCGGATTGGTGAAGCGGATAGAGGTCGATTCGGTGACTGATGGCGGTGACTTCAATCGACCATATGTGGCCCTGGAGAAAGTGACGACGTCGAAGACGGGACTCGCGGCCCGGTTGAAGATCGATGTCGAACTGACCGGCGGCGTGAAACGGAAATTAGTGTCGGTGAAACGCAACAGTGACGATCTCTTCGACGCGTCTGGCCGACGCGAAATCTATCGCGGCTATACAGTGACGGAAATCAACGCTGAAGCCGGATTCGTCAGCTTTGGCAACGGCTTGAGATTGGCGGTCGGCGAGACGCACGGCGGACAGGACGATCTGATCATGCGAATTCAGATCGAGGAGACCATCCGCGAGCACTTTCGGAGGGAGCTTTCTTTTCACGGTCGGCTGCCAGGCGAACGCATCAAGGTTCTTTCGCTGTTTTTCATCGACCGCGTGGCGAACTATGCGCCCCTCGATGGAAAAATACGGCGATGGTTTGAAGAGAGCTATCGCAAATTGTCTGGTCTGGCCGAATTTGCACTGTTGTCGCCTCTTCCCGTCGAGTCGGTGCACAGTGGATACTTCGCTCGGGACAAGGACGGTCCTCGGGACTCAAGTGAGGGGAAGGCGACCAAGGCGGACAACGACGCTTATCAGTTGATCATGCGGGACAAGGAGCGGCTGCTGTCACCCGATGAGCCGCTACGGTTTATCTTTAGCCATTCCGCCCTCAGGGAAGGCTGGGACAATCCCAATGTATTTCAAATCTGCACTCTCCGAGAAGGGCAGAGTGAAATCCGCAAGCGACAGGAGATTGGTCGCGGTCTCCGGCTCGCGCGCATGGAGAATGGAGTTCGCTGTACTGATACCTTGGTAAATCGACTAACCTTAATCGCCAACGAGAGCTTTGCCGACTTTGCGCGGAAGTTGCAGGAGCAACTCGAAGAAGACTGCGGTGTGCAATTCAAAGACCGCATTTTGAATCGACGCGAACGCAAGAAGGTCACGCTCCGAAAGGAGCGCTTTTTGTCAGACGATTTTCGGGAACTTTGGGAGCGAATTAGCCGGAAGACGCGTTACAGCGTCGAGTTTTCCACCGGCGAGCTGGTGAACAGGGCATCGCGTTTGGTGCAGGAGGAGCCCGATGTTTCGCAGCCGGAGATTTCCGTTTCCAAGTCAGAGGTAAGATTCAGCGTGGAAGGAGTCGAAGAGGCGCCCCGAGCGTTTCGTCCAGTGAAGGCGGGGGACTACCGACCTGCAATTCCGGACATCATTGGCTATCTTCAGCGGGAGACCGAGCTGACGCGTTCTACTCTCGTTGAAATTCTTGTGCGATCGGGTCGCATTGGGCAGGCCATAAGAAATCCGCAGGAGTTTATGGAACGCGCGGCGAGCGCTATCCAACACGCAAAGCGGGAGCTGATGGTAGGCGGCATTCGCTACGAGCGAATCGAAGGACAAAGTTACGAAATGCGCCTGTTTGAAAGCGACGAGATCGAAGGCTATCTCAGTCGACTGCTCCCGGTGGAAAACTCAATCTACGATGCGGTCGAATACGATTCGGAAGTCGAACGGAATTTTGCCGCTGGTCTCGATGCCCGCGAAGACATCAAGCTTTTCGTCAAACTGCCGCGTTGGTTTGTCGTGAAAACGCCTTTGGGTGATTATCGACCTGATTGGGCAGTTGTCCGGGAGAGCGACAATCGGGTTTATCTGGTTATCGAGACAAAGGGATCAAAGGACCTAAAGCAGCTTCCGGATTCGGAGCGATGGAAGGTCAAGTGCGGTGAACAGCACTTCTACGACTGCCTGGGCGTGTCCTACAAAGTGGCGACGGAAGCAAGCGACCTAAGGTAGCCGGTCACCGATCCAGCCTGCACCTTTGTATTCGGAAGCTGGATCGCGGCGTAAATCCGATCCTACAAGGAACGGGGAAGGTCGATGTCCCGCGCCACCGCCGACGAAATGGCGGCATGCAGCGCGACTTCCTCAGCATCCAGTTCGAGCTTTGCCGTTGGGCGGCGCCGTTTCCCTTTTCTGGACGAAACGGCGGACGGACGGCGGGAAGCTCGTCTCTTGCTGGGGGCAATGAGACCCGTTGACATACCACGACCAGAGGCCTCGGTCATCCGATTGGCAAGGCGAAGTTTTGATGTCTTGGGCGCTCGGCCGATTCTTGACCGCGGATTTCGCGGATCGCGCAGATTCCTTTCGAAACTGTGCAAGCTCATGAAATCAACCTCCTGCAGGCGGAGTCCCGACTTGCACGGATAAAGTCCAATGCTAGGATATTCTTATGAGCTTCAACGAAGTCATGGCAGAGTTGCCGAAGCTGACTTTTGAGCAGCGTCAGCTGGTGATGCGGCGGGCCATGGAGCTGGACGAGTTCTCCCTGTCACCGGAGGAGGAGCGGTTGGTCGAGGAGCGGCTGGCCGAATATCGTCGCGATCCGAGTTCGGGGGTCAGCCTCCAGGAGATGGAAAGACGGTTGCGGGCCAGGCTTGGCTCGTGAATTGGCAATTGGTTTTCAGTTTTCGGGCCGAGGAGGATCTTGCGGCTGCTGCGGTCTGGTATGAAGGCAAGCGAAAGGGCTTGGGCCATGAATTTGTCGATGAGGTCGTCGAATGCTTGAAGGATTTGGGTTTGCATCCGCTGCTTGCGGCGAGAAAGCATCCAACGAAGAATCTACGCTGGCGTTATCCCAGGCGATTCCCGTATCGAGTCATTTACACGGTGGATGAAGCGAAAGGATCGGTGGTGGTTTTGAGGGTTATCCATGCGGCACGGGAGGACACAGGATGGCGAGTGAAGCAATGAGATGTTTTCCCGTCAGTTGTCGGAGAGCATAACTGGTCACCCATCGAAGGCGCCGCCCTGTGCTTGCCTTTCGCGCCCCTCGCCGCTCACTGGCCCGGCATGGCACCCCCGCGGCGCAAGAACATCTTTCGGATCGCCCCGCCGCCGCCCATGGTCATCTACGTGCGGCACGGTTATGCCCGCGTGCTGGCCGAGGAGTACGCCGCCCTGAAGGTGAAGCGCGCCGCCCTGGTCGAGGACAAGATCGAGGCGCACAGCCAGGGCGACCTGCGGGAGAATTTCGGTTTCAAGGCGGCCAAGGACGCCATCCGCGCGGTCGAGCGCAAGATGGATGAGCTCGACCGCTTCTCGCGCCGCAACACCTTCATCGAAGTCGATCCCGTCACCTGGCTCACCAAGCCAACCGACTTCGTGCAGCTCGGGCACGTCGTCCGGGTCGAAAAGGAGGACGAGGGCGCGAAACGGAAACATCGCTTCACGTTCCTCGTCGCAACCTACGGCGAGACGGCCACCGATCCGGAGAGCGGCATCGAGTGTCTGCCGCACAATTCCCCGCTCGCGGCGGTGTTGCTCGGTCTCACCGTCGACAAGCCGACGGAGGTCGCGCTTCCCGCCGGCCGCGCGATTCTCACGGTGCTTTCGATCCGCAATCCGACCCAGGCCGAACTCGATCGGTTGCTGACGGTGATCCGGCCGCCGGAGATCGAGATGTAGGGCGGGGTGCTGCGAACCCCGCCAAAGCGAGCTCCCACCAAAGACACGAAAGCCTCACGAATTCTGAAGTGCCCACGGAACACACGGACGACACGGAAGGAAGTCAGATCTCCGCGATCTCGGTGGCTCCTGTGAAAGTGCCGACGGATCGACGAGGACATCGATCCCAACCTCCGGAGTTCGTGCTTATTCGTGGAGTTCGATTTGGCGGGAGGTGGAGCGCGTTGCCTTCAACGCGCTTGTTCGCGAATAACGCGTTGAGGGCAATGCGTTCCACCTGTGGCGGCATTCGGCGATGCCGCCCTACACCAGAGCGGCGTGTGCGTCAGGAGCCGCATTCGCCTCAAGCCTGCGCAGCATTCGCTGCATAAGCGTCACGCATGCGCCGAGGATGGCTTCGCCGCCTCGGCATATGCGTCAGGCGTGCGCGGCAGGAGCCGCATACGCCTCCATACCCACACAACTACACACCAGATTCCTATCCCCATACACATTATCCACCCGGCCGACCGCCGGCCAGAACTTCGAGAGCCGCGTCGCCTTGTCCGGAAAGGCCGCCGTCTCCCGCGTGTACGGATGCGGCCATTCGGTCGCCGTCACCACGGCTGCCGTGTGCGGCGCATGCTTGAGCGGATTGTTTGTCTTGTCGCTTTCTCCGGACGCCACCGCGGCCATCTCTCCGTGAATCGACATCAAGGCATCGCAGAAACGATCGAGCTCGGTCTTCGTTTCGCTTTCCGTCGGCTCGATCATCAGCGTGCCAGGGACGGGAAACGACATCGTCGGCGCATGATAACCGTAATCCATCAGGCGCTTCGCGACGTCCTCGACCTCGAGTCCATGCTTCTTCCACGGACGAAATTCCAGAATGCACTCGTGTGCGACGTAGCCCGAGGCGCCCTTGTATAGCACGGGGAAGTAGTTTTCGAGGCGGCGCGCGATGTAGTTGGCGTTCAGGATGGCGGTCTGCGTGGCGCGCTTCAATCCATCCGGGCCCATCATACGGATGAACATCCACGAAATGACGAGGATGCTCGCGCTGCCCCACGGGGCGGCGGAGACGGCGCCCACGCGACCCGGTTGAGAGTTCAGGGGTGAGAGCTGAGAGGCAAACAGAACATGCCCGGGGAGGAAGGGCGCGAGATGCTTCGCGACGCCGATCGGGCCCATGCCTGGTCCGCCGCCGCCGTGCGGAATGCAGAAAGTCTTGTGCAGATTCAGATGGCTGACATCCGCGCCGATGCGGCCGGGCGAGGTGAGTCCGACCTGCGCATTCATGTTCGCGCCGTCGAGATAGACCTGTCCGCCGTGCGCGTGAATGATGCGGCAGATTTCACGGATGGAGGTTTCGAACACGCCGTGCGTCGACGGGTAGGTGACCATCAAGGCTGAGAGATCATGGGCATGCTCCTTCGCCTTGGCCTTGAGGTCGGGGAGGTCGATGTTGCCGTTCGTGTCACAGGCGACGGCGACGACCTTCATGCCGCACATCGCGGCGCTGGCCGGGTTGGTGCCGTGCGCGCTGGTTGGAATGAGGCACACGTTGCGCTGACCCTGCCCGCGCGATTCGTGGTAGGCGCGAATGACGAGCAGACCGGCGTACTCGCCCTGGGAGCCGGCGTTGGGTTGGAGCGACACCGCGGCATAGCCGGTGATTTCCGCGAGCCATTTTTCGAGATCCTTGAACAGCTTCGCATAGCCCTTGGTCTGGTCGGCCGGCGCGAACGGATGCAGTCGCCCAAACTCGGGCCAGGTCACCGGAAACATCTCGCTCGTGGCGTTGAGCTTCATCGTGCACGAACCCAGCGAGATCATCGAATGGCAGAGCGACAAATCCTTCGCTTCGAGGCGCCGGATGTAGCGGAGCATTTCGTGCTCGGTGTGATAGCGATTGAAGACCGACGCGGTGAGATAGGGAGACGTGCGGGCGAGGGGGGTGGGAAAGGCAGGTTGAGGGTTGAGGGTTGACCCGCCTACGCCGGGCTTCGGCGCGGCAAGGGTGCCGGAGTCGAGCGTGGCTCCGAACAGGCTCGCCAAGGTCTCCACTTCCTCGATGGTTGTCGTCTCGTCGAGCGAGATGCCGGCGGATTGCGCGCCGACGACGCGGAGATTGATTTTTTGCGCGGCAGCTGCGGCATGAATCTTCGCCGCATCGATGCCCGAGACGGTGATCGTATCGAAGACCGGTGCGTCGTTCACTCGCGCGCCGGCGTTCTTGAGCGCCGCCGCCAGGCGACCGGTAAGCGCACGTACGCGGCTGGCGATGGCGCGCAATCCGTCCGGCCCGTGATACACGGCGTACATCGACGCCATGACGGCCAGCAGCACCTGCGCGGTGCAAATGTTCGACGTGGCCTTGTCGCGGCGGATGTGCTGCTCGCGCGTTCCGAGCGCCAGGCGCATGGCCGGATTTCCCTGGGCATCCTTGGAAACGCCCACGAGGCGGCCGGGCATCTGCCGTTTGAATTCGTCCTTCGTGGCGAGGAAACCCGCGTGCGGACCACCGAAGCCGAGCGGGACGCCAAAACGTTGTGCCGATCCCACGGCAGCGTCCGCGCCGATTTCACCGGGTGCGCGCAAGAGTGTCAGTGCGAGCAGATCGGTTGCGACCACGCAGAGGGCGCCCGCGGCATGTGCCTTTTCAAAAAAGGCGGTGAAGTCATGAATGTCGCCGGTGGTGTCGGGGTATTGAACGAGCACGCCGAAGGTGCGGCCCGAAAACGCATGGGTCTTGTGGTCGCCGACCGTCACCGATATGTTGAGCGGCTTCGCGCGCGTGCGAACGATGTCGATCGTTTGCGGATGGCATTTCTCGGAGACGAAGAAAACGGACTCATCCTGGCTGTCGCCGAGCTTCACGCGGTGGGCCAGCATCATCGCCTCGGCCGCGGCGGTGCCCTCGTCGAGCATGGAGGCGTTGGCGATCTGCATGCCGGTGAGGTCGGTGACGAGCGTCTGGAAATTCAGCAACGCCTCGAGGCGACCCTGCGAAATCTCCGCCTGATACGGCGTGTAGGCGGTGTACCAGCCGGGGTTCTCGAAGATATTCCGCTGAATGACGCCGGGCGTCGCCGTGTCGTAGTAGCCTTGGCCGATGAAGCTGCGAAAGACCTTGTTGCGGGAGGCGATGGCGCGCAGTTCGGCCAGCGCGGCGGTTTCACCGACGGCGGCCGGCAGTTTCAGAGGACGGGTCAGACGAATATCGGAAGGGACGGCGGCATCCGCCAGGGCATCCAGGGAATCGACGCCCACGGAACGAAGCATTTCGGCGAGGTCCGCCGCTGGGGAGCCGGTGTGGCGGCGTTCAAACGTGTCGAGCGGTGCGGAATTAGCGCGCGGCAAATCCATCGGCGGAATTTAAACGACCGTTCAGGCGGTGCAACTGAGTTCTGGATCGCGTCGAGGCCATTAACCCGCGTTTCGTCGTCGAAAGCGGTACTGTTGAGCTCAGCAAACCAACTGATTGCCCACGGAACACACGGAGTACACGGAAGGACAAAACAACCGAGGAAACAGAGGGTGATGGATTTAACCACAGAGGCACAAAGGTTTCCCGCGAAACACGCGAAGGACACGAAAAACAAGGCCGCGCAACGAGCTTCCGGGCGAATGCCCGTCGCTCCTTGCGCACCTTGGGAATGCGAGCCGGGCGAGGAAAGCGGATCGGTGAATTGGGTGCGCGCTACTGGATGCTCGCTACTCGCTACTGACCAATTGCCCACGGAACACACGGAAAGACAAGACAACCGATCCCCCACGAATGTCACGAATCAGCACGAAAGATTTCTTACAGGAGACTACCGAGGAAACAGAGGGTGCTGGATATTACCACAGAGGCACAAAGGTTTCCCGCGAAACACGCGAAGGACACGAAAAACGAGGCCGCGCAACGAGCTTCCGGATGAGGTCGCCCGCCCTCCAAGGATCCAAGCGCATCTCGCTTGCGCCAGTTCGAGGTAGGGGACGGCATCCTGCCGGCCTCTCGGCGCAACGACGATGAAAAAGGCGGATAAGACATCCGCCCCTACCGGGACGTGATGGCCCGGAAGGTCGAGCGGGCTGGCCTGTTCTTGCTCCGTCGACCAGCCCAATTCAAGGTAGGGGACGGCATCCTGCCGGCCTTGCGGCGCAACGACGATGAAAAAGGCGGATAAGACATCCGCCCCTACCGGGACGTGATGGCCCGGAAGGTCGAGCGGGCTGGCCTGTTCCTGATATCCGGAGTTCCACATCGAATCAACGGTTTCGCCTCGGTGCTCTGTGGTTAAATTCAATGGGCACCGTTCGCGACCGATCGTGCAAAATGCAGCGTTTCGTCGCGCGCGTTTTCTCGTCGCGAGATTTTCACGATTCGAGCGTTGAAATCAAAATTCACGCGGTCTGTTGTAGCGCGAAATCACTCACACCTATGTTCATTGCAGCTTGTTTTCGTCGGGCGTGGCCGATGGCCGCGCTGATGCTGTTGGTTTCCGCCGCTCTGCCCTCCGAGGCTCAGGTGGCGCTTGGTTCGGGCACCTATACGCAAAACTTTGATTCGATCGGCGGTGGCTTACCCACCGGCTGGTCGGTCACGACAGGTGCGACGGCGACGTCGCTCGGCACCGCGGCAACGCTCAATACCGCAGCGGTGAGTTGGTCCACCTCCACCGGGCAATTCGCCAACTTTGCCGCGGCCGACAACAACGGCAGCGCATTTATCGGCACTGAGTCCGTGACGGTTCAGGCGGCCGCCACCGACCGCGCGCTCGGGTTGCGTCAAACCGGTGCGTTTGGCGATCCGGGTGCGGCGATCAATTTCAATTTCTCGACGATCGGCCAGCAGGTGACGGCGATCTCGTTCTCGGCGCAGATGCTTTCCGTGCAGACGCGCAGCACCGTGTGGTCAGTGCAGATCGGCACCGGAGCGGCGCCCGCCAGCTGGACCACCCTGACCACGATTTCCGATTCGGGAGTCTTCGGCTCGACGCCAATCAACCTCTCCGGTTTTGGCACGGCGCTCGACAACCAGGCGTCGGCCTGGATCCGGATCGTGGCGCTGACCGCGTCCACCGGTTCGGGCAGTCGCGATACGTTTGGCATTGATGATTTTTCGATCTCCACGACCGCGACGAGTTCGGCCACGCCGCCGTCGATCTCCACTTCACCGACAAGCCAGAGCGTGACGGAAGGCGACACGGTGCACTTCACGGTGGCGGCGACGGGCACGGATCCGCTGGCCTACCAGTGGCGGCATAACACGGCTCCGCTGGCGGACGTCGGCATCGTGTCCGGGAGCGGCACACCGACACTGACGCTGACGGGCGTCGCCGTTTCCGACCAGGGTAATTACGATGTGGTCGTCTCGAACGCCGCAGGCAGCGCGACGAGTTCGGCGGCCACCTTGACGGTCATTCCGCTGGTGCAGGCGCCGGCGATCGTCACCAATCCCTCCTCGGTCACGACGTCATTGGGCGGGTCGGCGGGCTTCACCGTGGCCGTTTCCGGTACCGCGCCGCTGAACTTCCAGTGGCGGCGGGACGGCGTTGCACTTTCGAACACCGGTTCGGTTTCAGGCGCTGATACCGCCAGCCTGACGATCAACCCCGTGGCGAACGGCGATCTCGGCTCCTACGATGTCGTTGTTTCGAACAGCGCCGGCAGCGTCAGCAGCGGCACGGCGACCCTGGCGTTCGCGCCGATCGTCACTCCCACGGGTGCGATCTCCTACGCCGGCGGCATCTATGCGCAGGGCTTTGATACGCTACCGTCCTCCGGCACGTTCACGCTGCCGACGGCGGGTCCGATTGCGCTCTCGGGCGCGCCGGTCAACGCGTCCGGACTCGGCGGCTGGAGCCTGGCGAAGTACGGTGGCAGCGGCGCGGTGGCATTGTTCCGCGTCGACACCGGCGGCGGCAACTCCGGCAGCATCTATTCCTACGGCTCGAGCGGCTCCGGCGACCGCGCGCTCGGTTCGTTGGCCAGCGGCACGACGATTTCGCGCTTCGGCGCCAGCTTCGTGAACAGCACCGGCCGCACGATCACGTCGTTCGCGCTGAGCTATACCGGCGAACAATGGCGTCGTGGCAGCGGCGCAGCCAACAAGCTGACCTTCGAATATTCGACCAACGCTTCCGACATCAACACCGGCACGTTCACCGCGGCGACCGGGCTCGATTTTGTCGCCCCGATCACAACCGGAACGAGTATCGCGCTCGACGGCAATGCTGCGGCAAACCGCGTGGCTATTTCATCGACGGTCAACGGACTCAGCTGGGCTCCGGGGACGACCCTCGTGATCCGGTGGACCGACGTCGACGACACGGGCAGCGACGACGGGCTCGGCGTCGACGACCTTTCGTTCAGCACGCCAGTCGGCACGGACGACCTGCTTCCGGCGGTGATCTATACCACGCCGTCCGACGGCGAGGTGAATGTTCCGGTCGCCGATCCGCTCGCGGTCACGTTCAACGAAGCGGTCAACTTTTCCGCCTCGGCTGTGACTCTGGTCGGCAGCGAAAGCGGCTCGCACACGGTTGCTCTTTCGGGCGGACCGTCGAGCTACACGTTGACCCCGGACCTGCCGTTTGCGGAAGGCGAGGTGGTCACGCTGACTCTCTCCGCGGCGGGGATCACCGATGCGGCCACGGGCGCGCAGCACCCGGAGGGGGATGTCACGGCGACGTTCCTCACCTTCTCGAGCACGCCGCTTGCGGTCCATACGATCCAGGGCAGCGGGCTCACCAGCCCGTATGCCGGGCATGTCGTGACGACCGGCGGCGTGGTCGTGGCAAGCTTCCAGTCGACCGGACTTGGTGGCTACTACATCGAAACTCCCGACGCGCAGCAGGATTCCGATCCGGCGACCTCGGAAGGCATGTTCGTCTTCGACAGCGCCAACGCCGTGGCGCCGGGCGATCTCGTCACCATCACCGGCACGGTTTCCGAATTCGGAACGGCGCCGGCGACCGAGACCGAGGTCAGCGGCGTGACTGCGTTCACGAAGGTCAGCTCCGGCAATCCGCTGCCGACCCCGGTGGCGGTGAACCTGCCGTTCCCTGCGACGGGCTATGCCGAACGTTACGAGGGCATGCTCGTGACGTTCCCGCAGAGTCTGACCGTGACGGACAACTTCGATCTGGGCTCGTTCGGTGAACTCCTGTTGAGCAACGGGCGCCTGGCCACGCCGACGAACATCGTCGCGCCGGGCGCATCCGCGCAGGCGCAGGAAGCGTTGAACCTGCTCAACCAGGTGATCCTCGATGACGGTTCCAGCGTGACGGATCCCGATCCGACGCCGTATCTCAACAGTTCGGACCCCACGCTCGCCACACGCCGCACGGGCAGCCTGGTGTCCGGTGTCACGGGCATTCTCGACAACAAGTTCGGTGCCTACGTCGTCGAGCCGACCGCGGCTCCGACGTTCGTCGAGGCCAATCCGCGGCTGAATTCCCCGGCGTCCATCGGCTCGCTTCGCATCGCGATCGGCAACGTGGAAAACTTCATGAACGGCGACGGCGCCGGCGGTGGCTTCCCGACCTCGCGGGGTGCGACCACCTCGGCCGACTACCAGCGCCAGCTCGCGAAGGTCACGGCGGCGATCCTGAATCTTGCGCCCGACATCATGGGGCTCACTGAAATCGAGAACGACCGGGTGACCAACGGCGATCCGGACAGTTACGGCTCCGACAGTGCGATCGCGCAACTCGTGGCGAGCCTCAACGCGAATGCGCCGGCCGGCTACACCTACGCGTTCGTCAATGCCGCGGCCGTCGACGTGACGACCGACCAGATTCACGTGGCGTTGATCTATCGTACGCAAACGATCCAGACGGTCGGGCTGCCCGCGATGCTCGACGACCCGGCGTTCGACAACGTGGCCCGCAATCCGCTCGCGCAGACCTTCCAGGAAATCGCGACCGGCGAAAAACTGACGGTTTGCATCAATCACTTCCGCGCCAAGGGCGGCGCGGCGGCCGGTGCCGGCAACCAGGATTCGGGCGACGGGCAGGGCACCAACAATGCCCTGCGCGTGCAGGAGTCCGCGGCGCTGACCTCGTGGCTGGCGACCGATCCGACCGGAAGCGGCGATCCCGACTTCCTGATCATCGGCGACATGAACTCCTACGCGAAGGAGGATCCGATTGTCGCGATCGAGAACGCCGGGTTCACCAGCCTGACCGAACGCTTTGAGGGCGTCGGTGGCTATTCGTACTCGTTCAACGGTGAGTTTGGTCATCTCGACCACGCTCTCGCCACCGCCTCGCTCAACGCGCAGGTGCAGAGCGCAGCCACGTGGCATGCCAATTCGGACGAGCCGACGTATTACGACTACAGCCTCGAGAACAAGAGCGTGGCGCAGCAGGCGATCAACGCCGGCACGCCTTATCGGTACTCCGACCACGATCCGGTTGTGATCGGCGTGACGCTGGTCTCGGCACCGACGATCACGGCAACCCTTCTGCCGCAAACCGCGGTCGTGGGAAACAGCGTGACGTTCACGATCACCGCGACCGGCACGCCGCCGCCTTCGTTCCAGTGGCGCCACAATGGAACCGCAATCACGGGCGCCAATGGCGCATCGTACACGATTCCAAGTGTGACGACTGCGGACGCAGGCACCTACGATGTGGTGGTCACCAACAGTGCCGGCACCGCCACCAGCAATGCGGTCCAGCTCGTGGTGAATCCCGCGGCCGGGACGGTTTCGCTGGGCGACCTGGTTGTCCCCTACGACGGCAATCCGCAGCCGGTTGACGTCATCACCTCGCCGGCCGGTCTGAACGTTGACGTGACCTACAATGGCAGCGTCACACCGCCAACCCTTCCGGGCACGTACACGGTGGTGGCGACGATCGACAGCCCGGATTACTTCGGCTCCGTGACGGGGACCGAGGTGATCACGATCACCGGTGTTGTTCGTCACGCGCCCACGTTGAACGGCGCGATCGACGGTTCGCTGCAGGTGCTGTCCCCGGAAGCCACGACACTCAACGGCAGCGCCTCGGTTTCCGGCGATTTGTTGGTGCCGGGACTGCCCGCGGTTAAACTGAATGGAAGCCCGCATTTCTCGGGCGTGATCGACAGCACGGGTGCGGCCACGCCCACGAACTACACGATCACGCTGAACAGTGGCGCGTTGCTGCGGCACGTCGTACGGCGTGTCGACGCGAGTGTCCTGGCGACGGTGTCGGCGCCGCCGGCTCCGACGGGCACCCGCAACGTGACGCTGAATTCGGCGGGACAGAATCCCGGCGACTTCTCGACCATGCGCAACCTGACCATTAACGGAAATTATGGCGCGTTGACGGTTCCGGCCGGCACGTACGGTTCGTTCACGGTCAACGGCAACAGCAGCCTTGTCTTCGGCGTGGCCGGGTCCACGACGGCGTCAGTCTACAATCTGCAGGGACTGACGCTGAACAGCAGCAGTCGCATCACGATTGTCGGCCCGGTGATCCTGAAGCTGGCGACGGGCACCGCGCTGAACGGTTCGATTGGAAACTCCAGCCATCCGGAGTGGCTCGATCTGGAAATCGCGTCGGGCAGTCTGACCCTGAACGGCGGCGTTTCCGTTTCGGGTTACGTCAATGATCCTTCGGGCACGATCACGATCAACAGCGGCTGCGTGCTGTCGGGCGAGATCAAGTGCGATCGCCTGACGAGCAACGGTACGGGACTGCTGATCGATCCGGGTCTATGATCGCGGAAGACGTCCGACGATGATTGCGAGGCCTGCCTTCGGGCAGGCCTTTTTGTTTTGGCTGACGAATTCCGATCGAGCTGTAGGAGCGGCTTTACGCCGCGATTGTCGCCCACGGATCACACGGAAGGTATTCGTGTCCTTCGTGGTTTCCTTGTTTCATTCCGCGTATTCCGTGGGCAATCGCTCTTGTTCCGATCCCATTCGCGGGCAACTCTCTCCCGGCAATGACCCGAAGGGAACGAGCCGCGATCATTTCGAAACGACTCGCGGAGCTATATCCGGAGACGCCGATTCCGCTGCATCATCGTGACGCCTACACCTTGCTGGTGGCGGTCGTGTTGTCGGCCCAGTCGACCGATGCGGGCGTCAATCGCGTCACGCCGGCGCTTTGGAATCTGGCTGACACTCCCGCGAAAATGGCGGAGCAGCCGGTCGAGAAAATTCGCGAGATCATCCGTCCGGTGGGATTGTCGCCGCAGAAGGCGAAGGCCATTCGCGACCTGTCGCGGCTATTGGTTGAACGCCACCAGGGTGAGGTGCCGCGCACCTTTGAGGAACTCGAGGCGTTGCCGGGAGTGGGACACAAGACGGCGTCGGTGGTCATGAGCCAGGCCTTTGGCGTGCCGGCGTTTCCGGTCGACACGCATATCCACCGCCTGGCCCAGCGCTGGAAACTCACTTCCGGCAGGAACGTCGAACAGACGGAGCGCGACCTGAAGAAGCTGTTTCCGCGCGAGGAATGGAACGCGCTGCACCTGCGGATCATTTTTTTCGGACGCGAGCACTGCACCGCGCGCGGGTGCGACGGCACTGCGTGTCTGCTTTGCCGCGAGTTGTTTCCGCGCAGAAAACCCGTGACCACGCGCAAGTGACCGCACCGAGCTGTAGGAGCGGCTTTATGCCGCGATGATTGCCCACGGAACACACCGAAGACACGGAAATACGAAACACGGTCGATCCCCCACGAAAGTCACGAATTAGAGCATATTAAATAATACTGTAGCCGCAAGCGGCAAACCAATGAGCGGCGTCTTGCGGGGTGATGCGACGGAGCGCTTGGGCGATGGCGTGCTGGAGTTCATCGGCGGTGCGGGCCTCGGCGGAGCGCAAGAGTGACTTGACCTTGCTCCACATCATTTCGATCGGGTTGAGATCGGGGGAGTAGGCCGGGAGGAACCGCACGGTGGCGCCCGCTTGCTCGATAAGTTTGACGGTGTGCTCGTTTTTGTGGGCGCCGAGGTTGTCCATGACGACGATGTCGCCGGCGCGCAGAGTGGGCAGGAGGATCGAACGGACGTAAGCCTGAAACACCGCCGTATCGGTGGCCCCCTCGATGGTCATGCAGGCGGTGCTGCCATCCAGGCGCACGGAACTGATCATGGTGGTGGTCCGCCAGTGGCCGTGCGGGGCCTTGGCGATCAGCCGGCGTCCGCGCGGCGCCCGGCCGCGCAAGCGCGTCAGATTGGTCTTCGCCGCCGATTCGTCGAGGAAGACCAGGCGCGAGGGCTCGAGCGCGCCTTGCCCGCTGCGCCACCGCCGACGGGCCCGGCGGATATCCGCGCGGTCCTGCTCGGCGGCGCGGAGAGTCTTTTTTTAAAAGTCAGGCCCATCTCGACCAACACATAGTGGATCGCCGGCAGGGTGCACTTCAGGCCCGTGCGCTCCCGCAGTTCCCCCAGCGTCAGGTCGGGCTTGGCCGTCAGTTCCTGGCGCAGTTGCAGCCGGTGCTCGGCGTGGATCTTCGGTTTGCGCCCAGCCCGGTGGTGCTGCGGGCGAATGTCGCCCAGATGCCGGCGTTGCTGCAGCAGCTTCTTCACCATCGCCTCCGAGACCCCGAAGCGGCTGGCCACCGACGCCCGCGAATCGTTGCCGTGGTCGTAGACCGCCAGGATCCGTTCGCGCAGATCCAAAGAGAGCGTTTTCATGCACTCAGGTTGAACCCTCCGGCAGAGAATACAAGCAAA
>DASZXI010000020.1:0-5864 GCA_035545955.1 Candidatus Didemnitutus sp.
CGCGAATCGTTGCCGTGGTCGTAGACCGCCAGGATCCGTTCGCGCAGATCCAAAGAGAGCGTTTTCATGCACTCAGGTTGAACCCTCCGGCAGAGAATACAAGCAAAAAACGGCTACACTATTAATTAATATGCTCTAGCTCCGCTTACTTTCTTCTGCCCCATGAAAAGCTTGTTCGTCCTCGTTTTTATTCTGTGGTGCGCGCGCCTCGGCGCCGCTGCGCCGATCGCGCTCAATCCCACGCCGCGCCGCGTCATCGACCTCGATGGCGCGTGGAAGACGATCGTCGATCCCTACGACAACGGCTATCTCGACTATCGCGCCGAGCCGTATGATCAGAAGGCGCACCCGACGAGCGGCTTCTTTCTCGATCGAAAGCCGGAGACGAAATCCGAGCTCCTGGAATACAATTTCGACTCCAGCGCCGAACTGCACGTCCCCGCCGACTGGAATTCCCAGGACCCCAAACTATTCTACTACGAGGGCGCGGTGTGGTATCGGCGCACCTTCGACTACACTCCGAAGAAGGCGGGGGACCGGGTGTTCGTCTATTTCGGCGGCGCGAACTACCAGGCGGAGGTCTATCTCAATGGCGAGAAACTCGGAAAGCACATCGGCGGGTTCACCCCGTTTCAGTTCGAGATCACCGGCAAGGTGAAGCCAGCGCACAACTCGCTCGTGGTGCGGGTGGAGAACCGGCGCGCCAAGGAACGCGTCCCCACGGTCAATACGGACTGGTGGAATTATGGTGGCCTGACGCGTGACGTGATGATTCTCGAAACGCCGCCGGCGTACATTCGCGAATATTTCCTGCAGTGCCATGCGTCCGACCCGGGAACCGCGAGCGGATTCGTGCAGGTGGACGGAGTGAACCAGCCCACGCCCGTGCGAGTCCAGATTCCCGACCTGAAGGTGGATGCCGAATTCACAACCGATGCCTCGGGCAGGGCGGAGATCTCCGTCCCGCTAAAAGGCGTCGAGCTCTGGACGCCCGAGCATCCGCGGCGCTACGAGGTTTCCTTTGTCGCCGGCGCGGACCGGATCAGCGATCGGATGGGATTCCGGACAATCCAGACCCGCGGCACCGACATTCTCCTCAACGGCAAACCGATCTTCCTGCGCGGCATCTCGCTCCACGAGGTCAATCCGCTCAAGGGCGGGCGCGCCTGCACCGAAGAGGACGACCGGTTGACCCTCGGCTGGGCGAAGGAGCTCGGCTGCAATTTCGTCCGCCTCGCGCATTACCCGCACAACGAAGCCATGGCCCGCACCGCCGAGGAGATGGGCCTGCTGCTCTGGGAGGAAGTGCCGGTCTATTGGACGATTCAGTGGGAAAATCCCGACACGTATGCCAACGCCGCGAACCAGCTGACGGAGTTGATCGAACGCGACCGCAACCGCGCCAGCGTGATCGTGTGGTCGATGGCCAACGAGACGCCCGTCCTCCCCGCGCGCAATGATTTCCTGCGCCGTGAGGTGGCGCTCGCGCGCCGGCTCGACCCGACCCGCCTGATTTCCGCCGCGATGGAGGTGCATGGCGATCCCGCCGATCCGCATGTGCGCATCATCGACGATCCGCTGGCCGACTCCGTCGATCTCGTCTCATTCAACGAATACGTGGGGTGGTATTCGCTCCTGCCCGACGATTGTCCGGCCATGCAATGGAAAGTCCCCTACCAAAAGCCGGTTGTGATCAGCGAATTCGGCGGCGACGCGTTGCAAGGCATGCATGGCGACCGTCTGACGCGCTTCACCGAGGAATTCCAGGAGGATCTTTATCGCCAGACGCTGCCGATGCTGGCGCGCATCCCGCAGTTGCGGGGCATGACCCCGTGGATCCTGTGCGACTTTCGCTCGCCGCGGCGCATGCTGGCCGGAATCCAGGACGGCTGGAATCGGAAGGGTCTGATCGGCAGCAACGGGGAGAAGAAAAAAGCCTACTTCGTTCTGCAGGACTTTTATGCGAAGAAGGTGGAGGAGCAGAAGTAAGACAAAGCTGAGAGCCAAGAGCTGAGAGTCTAGAGACAGGATCCGTCGGATCGTCGCCGGATTCGTCCGTTCCGGCCAAAGCCTGGCGAAGAATCTCCAGATTCTGGACTCTCAGCTCTCAGCCAAGCCCCACATCCATCCTCCTTGACGCGGGTTTCGGCGCCGCGTTTCATCAGCGTCGCATGTGCGCAAAACCCCCGGCTCCGGCGGAGCTCAAATATCAACGCATCGTGCTGAAACTCAGCGGCGAGGTGTTGCGCGGCAAGGGCACGGAACCCATCGATGCCCCCACGCTGGAACGGATGTGCGAACAGGTGAAGGAAATCCACGATCTCGGCGCCCAGGTCTGCGTCGTGATCGGCGGCGGCAACATTTTCCGCGGACTTAACGGGGCCAAGCGCGGCGTCGACCGCACCACCGGCGACTACATGGGCATGCTCGCGACCGTCATCAACGGTCTCGCGCTGATGGATTGCCTGGAAAAGATGGGAGTGAACACGCGCGTGCAGTCCGCCATCCCGATGAACCAGATCGCGGAGCCGTTCATCATGCGTCGCGCGATCCGGCACCTCGAAAAGAAGCGGGTCGTGATCTTCGTGGCCGGCACGGGCAATCCGTATTTCTCAACCGACACCACGGCCGCCCTGCGCGCGTCCGAGCTGCGCGCCGACATCATCCTCAAGGCGACCAAGGTCGACGGCATCTACGACAAGGATCCGGCCAAGTTCACCGACGCCGTGCGTTATGAGGAAATCACCTTCGTCGATGCGCTGCGCCAGCGGCTCAACGTCATGGACTCGACCGCGTTCTCGCTCTGCCTCGACAACAACGTGCCGATCCTCGTCTTCAATCTCGACGACGCCCACGCCATCCGGAAGGCCGCGACCGGCGTGAAGATCGGGACGCTGGTGCATAATTAGATGAATGTTGAAAGTTGAGGGTTGAAAGATCGCCGAGAGCCGAGACCTGAGTGTCTGGAGCCCGATCCGCCGAAACAGTCATTCCACCCTCATGCCGACGAGTTTCGATTGCCATTGGGCACTGTAACTTCATCCGATCCCAATCCGACTGCCGCCCCATCTCCAGACTCTGAGCTCTTCGCTCTCAGCTTTTCCTTTCAACCTTCAACTCTCAACTTTCAACCTCCGATCCAAATGAGCTCCTCCATCCTCTCCGACGCGCAGGCTCGAATGAAGAAGGCGATCGATCACACGCTGCATGAGTTCAGCACGATCCACACGGGCAAAGCGTCGCCCGCCATGGTGGAGTCGGTGATGGTCGAGGCGTACGGTTCGACGGTCCCGCTCAAGGGCTGCGCCGCGATCACCACGCCCGACGCACGCATGATCCAGATCCAGCCATGGGACAAGAGCCTGCTGCGCGCGGTCGAAAAGGCCCTCCAGATCGCCAACATCGGCGTGAATCCGGTCATCGATGGCAATCTGATCCGCCTGCCCTTCCCCGACCTGTCGCGCGAGCGCCGCCAGGAACTGGTGAAAACCGCGAACCGCCTGGCTGAAGAGGGCCGCGTGGCGGTGCGACACGTCCGCCGCGACGCCATGGAGGCCGCCAAGAAGCAGAAAAAAGACGGCAAGATTTCCGAGGACGACGAGAAGCGGATCGAGAAGGAAGTCCAGGGCGCCACCGACAAGGCGATCAAGGACATCGAGAGCGCACTCGCGCACAAGGAAAAGGATCTGATGTCAGTTTGAGCTGTTAGAGGGGCGAACGGGCCATCGAACCAATCAAGCGCGAGTGAACTCCGCGCCGGTGCAGAAGATTCGTGAAAAAGCGATGATCTCGAACGCCGCCGAGCCGGAACCGGAAGCCACGATCGTGGCAGCAGAAAAACCGAAAACTATTTATCAAACTGTCGCCCTCCTGGGGCCACTGTGTGCAATTTCGGGGGCAATCGTTTTCCTTGGAGTGTTGGCGAGAATTTTTCGTTCGAGTTCGCTCAACGCTGCAATTGTCTTTTTCGGATACGTCCCGGCAATACTTGGCTTCTTTGGCCTTTTCGGATTCGCCGCCGCACTCCTCGGACTTCTCGCCAAGAAATCAAAAACCGGCGGATTGGTCTTCTTGCTATTCGTCAATTTGACATTCGTGGTCGCCGCACTTGCCATGGTCTATATCGGCATGTTTCTGGACTGGAAAATGCCGAGGTTGATCTAGCGCGGCCCGATAACGCGTAGCTGCATACACGTCCGCCACTAGCCCCGATAAGGCGGCAAGCGCTGGCGAAGATCAAATCTCAATTCCCTCAGCTAACCCGCGGTCCACCGCGGGTTTTTCTTTTGGATGCCGCGCAATGGCTTGGCCGTTCGGCGACCACCACGATCAAACCGAAGGCTCAAGGTTCGGCGCTCATGCCCGATAAGAGGGGTTGGTTCCTCATGAAATCGATCCGTCTCCTCCTCCGCCTGGCCGCGATTTGCGCCGCCAGTGCTCCCGCCTTTGCCGCCAACGGTGTCTCGCCCAAGGAAATTGTCGTCGGTCAATCCGCCGCCCTCAGCGGGCCCACGCAAGCCCTCGGCCTCGGAATGCGCAACGGCCTCGAGGTCGCCTTCAAGGAAATCAACGACGCCGGCGGCATTCATGGCCGGACGGTGAAACTCGTTTCGCGGGACGACGGCTACGAGCCGAAACGCGCCGGGGAAAACGCCCGCGCGTTGTTGTCCGAAGACGACGCATTTCTTCTGATCGGTTGCGTCGGTACGCCGACCGCGGCGGAGATCCTTCCCCTGGCGTCGCCGCAAGGCGCACCGTTCTTCGCCCCTTTCACCGGCGCCGGCAGCCTGCGCACGCCGTACAATCCGCTGATCGTCAATCTGCGCGTTTCGTACGCCCAGGAAATCGAGCGGCTCGTCACGCTGCTCGTCGAGGGCCGCGGCCTGAAAAAAATCGCGTGCTTCTACCAGGATGACCTCTACGGCCAGGCCGGCCTGAAGGCGCTGCAGGCGTCGCTCAAGAAGCGCAACCTCGAGGCGTCCGCCCTCGGTCTCTATCTCCGCAACACGCGCGATGTCACGAGCGCGCTCGCCTCCATTGTCCCGGCGAAACCGGAAGCCGTGATCCTCGTCGGCACCTATGGCGCCAGTGCCGACTTCATCAAGGCCGCGCGCAAGGCGGGTCTCGCCGACACGGTGTTCTGCAACATTTCCTTTGTCGGCACGCGCGCGCTCGTGGCCGCCCTGGGCGACGACGCCGACGGCATCATCATCTCGCAGGTTGTCCCCCACCCGGTCGGCAGCCAGGTGCCGGTCGTCGAGGCCTATCGCGCCGCGCTGAAAAAATATTCTCCCGATGCCGAGCCGGATTGGATCTCGCTCGAGGGTTACCTGGCCGGACGCCTCTTTGGCGCGGTGGCCGATCGCGCCGGGGCGGACCTCACTCGCGAGGCGTTTCTCAAGGCGCTGCA
Source organism: Candidatus Didemnitutus sp. (assembly GCA_035545955.1). Classification (GTDB taxonomy): domain Bacteria; phylum Verrucomicrobiota; class Verrucomicrobiia; order Opitutales; family Opitutaceae; genus Didemnitutus. The sequence goes on from DASZXI010000020.1 coordinate 5,411, forward strand.
GGGCCCCGATCCTTTCGACCTTGGCGGTTTGTCCGCCCAGTTCGGCCCCAATCGGAATCAGGGCTTCGACCGCGTTTACCTGACCCAGGTCAAGAAGGGGAAGATCGTCTCGCTCGAGTGAGTCTTGGCGGTCGGAAGACCTTTCAGAATGCAGGAGCCTGCTTGCAGGCGAATCGCGCCAGTGAGTTCGGAGCAAGGCACAGACATTTCTTGCCGCAAAAAGGCGCAGAAGGCGCAAGAAATCGTTTCAAGGAACTCACGGATCCGAGGCAATCGAGGGACGAATGCCGACATTCCTGAGTGTCATCACACAACGGATCGATGAGGACTGTAAGGACCGGAGACATGGGTGACAGGTGTTCGGAGACATGGGTAACACCATGGGATGCCGTGGTGCACCCATACCCCCATGTCCCAACGACTCGAGTTTGTGCTTCTCGCCCACCAACGAGCG
>DASZXI010000021.1:0-198168 GCA_035545955.1 Candidatus Didemnitutus sp.
ACGCGGCGTCGCACCATCAGGCTTTCGCCCATTGTGAATGATTCGAAACTGCTGCCACCCGTAGGTGTCTGGACCGTGTCTCAGTTCCAGTGTGGCTGATCATCCTCTCAGATCAGCTACCCGTCTTAGCCTTGGTGAGCCGTTACCTCGCCAACTAGCTGATAGGCCGCGAACTCCTCATTTAACGCCAGGCCTTGCGGTCCCCGGCTTTAGTATGCCTCTCATGCGAGAAGCAACCACATGCGGTATTAATTCACCTTTCGGTGAGCTATTCCACATTAAATGGTAGATTGTTCACGTGTTACGCACCCGTTCGCCACTGGCTTTTCAATGTATTGCTACACCAAAAAACCCGTTCGACTTGCATGTCTTAACCACGCCGCCAGCGTTCATTCTGAGCCAGGATCAAACTCTCCGAAAAAATCAGAGAGTCACGAATCCTAGTGATTCATGAACTACTGAAAGATACGGATCGGTGAGATCCGCATCAGTTCGGCCCGGATTTTAAGGCCCGGGCCATTTTGGAATATGTTGATTGGGGGTCCCAATCAATCGCACAAAGTAAATTTCAAAGAACTGCTTCCCAATGAGGGAAAGGTTTCCAAGGAGACATTTTCATTTTTCTCCGTCAATACTTTTCCCGAAAATTTTCGAAAAAAGATTTGGAAGGAACGACTGTCTTCCCGGCTTCCCACCGACTCACCCTGCTTCTTCAAGCACGGCGTTTCATCCGGCGGGACTGACGAACATGAAACTCCCGTTTTCGGGATCAAGCGATTTCGAAACATATTTTCTTATGATGGTATAAAACATTGTCCACCAATACGTCGCGAAAGTTATTTTTGACCGGTTTTCCCACGGACGTACGGGAAATTTTTCCGGACCAAGTCCGCGTTGATTTGTATCCGTTGTGTCGATACCAATGTCGTGCCCACCCCCGCTCCCGACGCCTCCCCCGAGCGGACCGCCGGACCTCCCAGCACGTCCTTCCATCCGCGAAAGATGCCCCAAAACACCCCCCTGACTGAATCCCACCCGGTGTCGAACACCTCCCGCCGCCAGATCGCCCAGGAACTCCAAAGAACACCCCCTTGCTTGGCTCCCGAGGTTACGAATCGGTGACGACTCGCCACGGTCGAACCGAATCTGCGGAACGCGGTCCTCGGACGACGCCGCCTCCACCGGCCGAGGGCGCCTGAAGATCCAACGCCCAGTGAGAAATTCGACCCTCCGCGCATAAGCCTTCCTGAAGTTGAGGCTTCCCAAGCAGTGCCTGCACGTCCCCCAACCTCCACCGGCACTCGCTGAATCGCGTCTCTTTCGATCCGCACCCTGTCTCGGCGGATCTCGGGCCGAAATAGCCGAAAAGCACCAAAATCGCCCCGATACGTGCCTCTTTCCCGCCGGGAAACACGATGTCTATTCCGAGCGTGCTTGGTTAACAGAAGCCAAGATAATGCGAACAATGGGTCGATTTAGGCCACTAAATCCACTGTTTTTACTTATTTTTACTCTGAATTACAAAAATCGAACGTCGCGGGCAAACTTTGATTGCCTGAATCGGTAAACTTCTTTTGAACGCCCGGCTCACAAACGGCACTAACGTAAAACCGACCTTAACCAAACCAAGGCCAACCGTTGGATCTCAAGCAAATCAAGGCGATCATCGATTTGATGAAGCGCTCCGAACTCACTGAGTTCGAAGTCGAGGAAGAAGGCTTCAAAATCAAGATCAAGCGGAACTCCGGCGAACCCGCCGTAACCGCGATCCCCATCCATACCGCGCACCCGTTCGCGCCGGTTCCCGCCCCGATCGAGGCGCCCGCAAAGGCGGCGCCCGCGCCGGCGGCGACCCCCGCGGCCGCAGACGACGAGGCGGGCTTCACCTACATCAAGTCGCCGATGGTCGGCACCTTTTATCGCAGCCCGTCGCCCGACAGCCCGGCTTTTGCCGACGCCGGTACCAAGGTCGAGGACAAGACTGTCGTCTGCATCATCGAAGCCATGAAGATCATGAACGAGATCCAGGCGGAAACCAAGGGCACGGTGGTCGAGGTCTTGGTCGAGAACGGCCAGCCGGTCGAATACGGCCAGCGACTGTTCAAGCTCAAGCTCGCCTGATCACCGCTTCCCGTCGAGCCACCCGGCAGGTTCCTCTGTCCGGTCCATCCGCCATCCGTCCATGATTCAAAAGATTCTCATCGCCAATCGCGGTGAAATCGCCCTCCGCGTCATCCGCGCCTGCCGCGAACTCGGCATCAAGACCCTTGCGGTCTACTCCGAGGCGGACGTCCAGTCGCTTCACGTGCAGCTGGCCGACGAGGCCATTTGCATCGGCGGCCCGCGCAGCTCGGACAGCTATCTTCGCTCCGACCGCATCATCAGCGCGGCCGAGATCGCCGATGTCGACGCGATCCACCCGGGCTACGGCTTCCTGTCGGAAAACGCCAAGTTCGCCGAGCAATGCGAATCCTGTAACATAAAGTTTATCGGGCCAAAGTCGAAGAGCATCCGGATCATGGGCGACAAGGCGATCGCCAAGGACACGGTGCGCAAGGCCGGCGTATCCACCGTGCCCGGCTCGGATGGCCCGGTCGAATCCGAGGCCGAGGCGGTCAAGGTCGCCCGCAAGATCGGCTATCCCGTCATCATCAAGGCGGTCGCCGGCGGCGGCGGACGCGGGATGCGCATCGCGCACAACGACGTCTCGTTTGCCAAGGAATACCACGTCGCCCGCAACGAGGCCGAAAAGGCGTTCGGCAACGGGTCGGTGTACATCGAAAAGTACATCCAGAACCCCCGCCATATCGAGTTTCAGATCCTCGCCGATAGCCATGGCAAGGTGCTCCACCTGGGCGAACGCGACTGTTCGGTGCAGCGTCGCCACCAGAAGCTCATCGAGGAATCACCCTCCCCGTTCCTGAGCCCCGATCTGCGCAAAAAAATGGGCAAGGCGGCGGTCAAGGCGGCCGAGTCGGCCGAATACGAGAACGCCGGCACGATCGAGTTCCTCGTCGATCCGAAGGGTAACTATTACTTCATCGAGATGAACACCCGCATTCAGGTCGAACACCCCGTGACCGAAGAAGTCACGGGCATCGATCTGATCAAGCGGCAGATCCAGATCGCCAATGGCGAGAAGCTGGACCTCGACCAGGGCGACATCAAATGGCAGAAGCATGCCATTGAATGCCGGATCAACGCCGAGGACCCGGCCCGCAATTTTGCCCCGTCGCCGGGCACGATCACGCTCTACTATGCCCCCGGCGGACTCGGCGTGCGCGTCGATTCCCACGTTTACAGCGGCTATTCGATCCCGCCGTACTACGACAGCATGATCGGCAAGCTCATCTGCTTCGGCGACACCCGCAAAATCGCCCTGCAACGATCCTACCGCGCGCTCAGCGAGTATCTGGTGCGCGGCATCAAGACCACGATTCCCCTGCACAAGGCCATCATGAGCGATCCGACGTTCATCGAGGGCAAGGCGACCACGGCGTACATGGAGGACTTCATGTCCCGGACGCCCGTCGACCTCTTCTAAGCGGCCCGCCGACGATCACCCAGGAAACTCCGACGTCCCCGGGGTGTCATTGCCTTCCTCCATGCGGACACTTTTACTGGTCCTGGCCCTGTCCTTGGGCGCAAACGCGCCGGCAGCGGAGCAAGTCGTGGCTCCAAGCGCACCGCCCGTCCCGCCGCCCACGCGCGAAACGCTCGTCCGCCGCCTGACCGGTTCGTTCTCCAATCTCAACCAGGCCCGGTCGGACTTCAGCTACCACACGGTCGCACTGCATTCCTGCGAAATATGGTCGGAACGCATCGACGGACCCTGGTTTTACCTCGAACAGTCCCTCGAGGACGCCCCCGGCGTGCCTTATCGCCAGCAGGTCTATCAATTCACCGTCCATTCCGACGGGGGCGTTACAGTCCAGGTTTATGGGCTCGCCGACCCGGTTGCCTGGACCGGCGTCTGGAAGGATCCGTCCAAGCCTCCCGCTGCGGGACCGGATGGCCTCCGACTCGCCGAAGCCTGCACCATCGCGCTTGCGGCTCAATCGGATGGATCACTCAAGGGTCAGACAGAAGGATGTGCCTGCCGCAGCGAACTGCGCAACGCCGACTATGCCAAGACCGACCTCACCATTTCGGACTCCAGCCTTGTGGTCTGGGACCGCGGATTTTCCGCCAAGAACATCCAGGTCTGGGGACCGTCCCACGGCGGGTTTGAATTTCGGCGAGTGGATCAATAAACGGTAGGGGACGGCGTCCCGCCGGCCTTCGTGCGGATTGAAACATTCTCTATCCTTGGCGTGGTAGAGCGGGACCGTTTGCCGAACCCGCTTTCGGGATGTTCGCGAAACTGGGCCCGCCGCGGGTTAACGGCCCGCTCAGTTTCGCGAATCAGTCGAAAGCCGGCGCGCCGGGCGGTCGCGCCCTACCCTAAGGCAACTACCAGATCCGACCACTCGCCCTGGACACGGGCATTCATTCTCGCGCCGGAGCTTGCTTTGGAAAACGCCGTCTTCACGGCTTCGAGTTCGGTCGCCAGGATCCCGCTCAGAACCAACTGTCCGCCCGGCTTGATGGCGCGAACGAGGACGGACGCGAATCGCATCAGCACGTCCGCCTGAATGTTCGCCAGAACCAGATCGGCTTGCCGGCCCGCCAGGCCTGAATCGAGATCACCTACCTCAAAGGTCACTCGATTCTCCAAGCCGTTCTTCGCCGCATTCTCGCGACTGATCTCCACCGCAACGGGATCGAGATCGAATCCGCGCACGTCGGCGAAGCCCAACAACGCCGCCGAAAGCGCGAGAATGCCCGAACCACAGCCGGCATCGATGACCGAACCGGCGTTTCCGCGCGCCCCCAGATACTCCACCAGCCGCTCCCCGCACAACCGGGTGGTCTCGTGGTTTCCGGTCCCGAACGCCATCCCCGGATCCAGCCAAAGCACGGTGTTGCCCGCAGGCGCCCGATATGAGTCCCGCTCCCAAACTGGCACCCAATGCAGCGGTCCGAAGTGCTGCGCCTTGAAATGCTGCTTGTAGCTGTCCTTCCAATCGGCGTCCGGAAGTTCGCGCACGTCCTTGGTCGCCGGCTTCACGAGTTCGCCGTCCGGTTGAATCAATTGCCAAGCCTGTTCCGCCGCCGCTTCCGAATCAAAATATCCCGTCAGCCAAGCCCGGCCGGCGATCCGATCCTCCAACACCATCAGCGACGCAATCTCGCTCTCGGCCAGAAAGTCCGACCAGACGTCGGCCTGCGCCGCCGGAATCTCCGCCTTCAATTCGAACACGGCCATGGCTACGACGCGCTCTGCACGCTGAGGCGTGCAATGACCGCCGGAAGCAACTCGTGTTCGGCCGCATGCATCTTCGCCGTCAGCGACTCGAGCGTGTCGTCGGCCTCGATCGTCACCGGCTTCTGCCCGATGATCGGTCCGCCGTCGACCTCCGCGGTGACGCCATGAACCGTGCAGCCGGTCACCTTCACGCCCCGCCTCCAGGCCTGGCCGATGCCATCGAGCCCCGGGAAACTCGGCAAAAGACTGGGATGCAGGTTGATGATTTTTCCCGCAAAGGCCTGCAGAAAACCCGGCTTCAGCACGCGCATGAATCCCGCGAGAACCACGAGGTCCGGTTCTGCGCCGCGCACCGCCGCGATGAAGCGCTCCTCGCCCTCCCCTTCGAGCTTCGTCTTGAACGGCGCCGGATCGATGAATGACGCCGGCACTCCAAACTTTTCTCCGAGCGCGAGAATTCCGGCGTTTGGTTGATCGGAGTAAATATGGATCACCCGCGCCCGTCCCAGGCTTCCCGCCTGCTGCGCCTCAAGAATGGCCGCCGCATTGCTGCCCCGCCCGGAACCCAGAATAACGACGCGCACGTCAGATTCCCCCGGCCTTTCGGATCTTTTCGATCAGAAGCGTCGTGCTGAATCCCTGTAGGAACGGCAGAAAACGAATCTTCGCCCCCACCTCGAGCAATGCCGCGCGTTCACCGGCATCGAGCGTGGCAACGGTGTAGTCTCCCGCCTTGCAATAAATGTCCGGCTGAAGAGCGCGAATCTCGCAATCGAGACGGGGCGTCGAAAACACAAACACGGCGTCCACGGAGGCCAGTTGCGCCAGGTTGTAGGCACGCGAGGCCTGATCGAGAATCGGACGCAACGGTCCTTTCAAGGCCTGCACGCTCGCGTCCGAATTCAGGGCGACAACCAGGTGGCCGCCTTTTCCGGCGAGACGCCGGGCCGCCGCGAGATACGAGGTGTGTCCGGGATGCAGCAAATCGAACACGCCATTGGTCAGCACAACCTTTTCACCCCGTTTCGCAGCGCGTCGACGGAATGCCGTCGCCTGCGCGAGAGTGAGGATCTTGGGGGATTTGAGATTCGGACGAGCCATCGATTCGGCGACACGCTGAAATGCCCGCCGACTCCCGGCAAGAATGATTGATACCGGTCGCTACCGTCAGGGTTCGAAAGGTTGGAGCCTGCTTGCAGGCGATTGTTCGCGGGTGGAACCGGACCTCCGGGCCGGTTTTGTCCAAAACGCGACCTCCCAGTTCGACGGGCTCAGGGCCTCGAGCGGAGCCGAAAGGCGGGCCCGTTCTTGTCCAAAGCGCATCCGGAGGCCGCGCTCCACCCATGTATTTTCGCCTGCAAGCAGGCTCCTACCTCAATGCCGTCTCAATCCGGATCGCGCGCCACGTTGCGCGTCAGAAAAACTTCTTCGCCTTCTCGAAAAAGCTGCGCGAAACAGGCTCCTCGGCGTCGCCGCACGATTGGGCAAATTCCTCGAGTTTCTTTTTCTGCTCCGAATTCAGCGACGTCGGCACCTCCACTTGCACGCGAATCAGTTGGTCGCCGTGCGCGCCGCCGCGCAGGTGCGGCATGCCGCGACCCTTCAGCCGAAAAGTCGTGCCCGACTGCGTGCCGGCCGGCACCTTCAGCGTCGCCTTGCCCTGCAGCGTCGGCACCTGAATCGTGCCGCCGAGCGAGGCCAGCGTGAATTTCACCGGAATCTCCGTGAAAAGATCGTCGCCCTGGCGCTCGAAGACCTCGTGTTCCTTGACGTGTACGACAATATACAGGTCACCCGCCTGCCCGCCCATCGCGCCCGCCTCGCCATTTCCGGTCGAGCGCAGCTTGGAGCCGGTATCCACGCCCGGGGGAATGCGCACGTTGATCTTCGCGGTTTCCTGGGTCCGGCCCTCTCCATCGCATTTCGCGCAAACCTTGTCGACCTTCACTCCCGAGCCATGGCACGTGGGACACACCTGCCGAACATGGAAAAATCCGCGTGAGGCCGTGACCTGGCCGGCGCCGCGACAGGTCGGGCACGTCGACTTCTTGGCACCCGGTTCCGCGCCGGAACCGCCGCAATGCGAGCACGTGCCCAGCCGGCGAAACGAGATTTCCTTCTCCACGCCATGCGCCGCCTCCTCGAGCGAAATCTCGATGTCGTAGCGCAGATCCGAGCCGCGCGACGCCCCGCCGGCGCCGTTGCCGCCACCGCCGCCGAAAAGGTCGTCGAACACCCCGCCGCCTCCGGCACCCTGACCGAAGACCTCGCGGAAAATGTCAAAGGGATCGTGGAAACCACCGCCCGAAAATCCGCCCGGGCGCGGTCCCCCGCCTCCGCCGCCCTGCTGGAACGCGGCGTGACCAAATCGATCGTAGGTCGCACGCTTTTGCGGGTCCTTCAGCACTTCATAGGCCTCGGACACCTTCTTGAACATCTCCTCGGCCTCCTTGTTGCCGGGGTTCTTGTCCGGATGATACTGCACCGCCTTCTTGCGGTAGGCCTTCTTGAGATCCTCCTCGTTGACGTCGCGTGCGACGCCCAGGAGTTCGTAGTAGTCGTCCTTCTTCGTCGTCGCCATGGATCAGCCCTTCGCCTCCGCGGCCGGGCCGCTGGACACGATGACGGACGCCGGCCGGATGAGCCGGTTGTTGAGCTGGTAGCCGAGGCGCACGACCTTGATCACCTTCTCGCTGGCCACCGTTGCGCTCGGCTCATGGGAAATGCACTCCTGCAGATGCGGATCGAAAGCGGCGCCGATCGGATTGATTTCCTTCAGCCCCTGACGGGCCAGCGTGCTCTTGAACTGCTCGAGCACCATGGTGATGCCGTCCGCGACGGACTTCACGTCGGTTTGCTGCCGCGCGGCCGCCAGACCAAGACTCAGATTGTCGATGATCGGAATGATGTCCTCGATGACCGCGGCGGTGGCCATCTGGCGCAGCTCGTCCTTCTCGCGGATCGTCCGCTTGCGATAGTTCTCCAAATCCGCCACCGCACGCAGGTAACGGTCGTGATTGGCTGTCGCTTCCCGGCGCGCCGCCGCGAGCGGATCCTCGGCGGGAGCGGGCGGAGGCGGGGGTGCTTCCGTGGCGGGCGAGTTCGAACTGCCTTCAGGCTGACTGGTATCGGTCATGGAGAGCGGCGGATGGTAGCCTAAGGTTTCTTTTTATCAAGCGACTGGAACAGGTTTTTCAACGAGTCCTGCGCCTTCTGTCCGGAGCCCTGCAGCAGATTGACCGCCGAATTGAGGAGGTCCGCCTGCTTCGGGCTCAGTCCGCCAAAAGCGTTGGCCATCACCGCGAGCGCCGATCCGCTGAGCGGCGCGAGCAGTTTCGCCACGCTGTCCACCTCGGTCATCTCGCTGCGCAGATTGATCGCATACTTGCGCGTGACCGGCCGGGCGCCCGAATAGTCGGCGTAGGCCAGATTGTCGAATTTCAGGAGCAGGTGATGGATCATGAACTCCGGACTCTTCGAAGCTGCCGGCGGCGACGACGATGCGGGCGCGTTTTGCGGCGCGGCGGGCGGACTCGAAAATCCGCTGGCGAAGGCCGTCGAGTTCAGGATGCCCTTCTGGTTTCTCACCAGCGTGACCTGCGCGATGTCCGCGACGACATCATTGGCGACGAACTTGCCACCGAGCAGCGGCAGGATGCGCACGTCCGCCTTGAATTCCCGCACCTCGACGAATCCCGTTTCGGGCCATCCGTCCGGATTTTGCAGCACGAGACCGGTCACATGCGCCGTGCCGAAGATAGGATTGGCCGACAGATGCTCGATTTTGACCACGAAGCCCGTCTTCGAATGAATGGTCGAAACAATCAAGCTCGGCAGCATCACCACCCACGCCGCGCCCGCCAGGGCGACGAGGATCACGAGGAAAACGAAGAGCTTGAACAGGGCTCCACCGCGCTGCCGCGCCGAAAAGTGAGTGATCCGACTTTTCATGGCGAAAGGTGGGTGAATCGATCGGTGACGAGAAAGGTCGTTGCCGCACCCGCAACCAGACGCTGCTCTTCCGCCGCGGGCAGCAGCGCATTGTCGCCGCGACGCAACTCCGTACGGTCCGATTTCAAAGTGCCGTCAACCACGGAGATCAATCGGGGCTCGCCCGCCGGAAACACAACGGACTGTCCGCTGCCGGGCACGCGCCGCGAGATGCGAAATTCGGCACATTCCGCGAGCACCTGATCGGTGGCGGCGGCTCGAACCAGTTTCGGATTGGGCGCGGTGTTGGCTTCGAGACAGGCCATCGATTGCTCGATGTGCAGGGCGCGCGGTTTGCCGTCCAAACCCACTCGACCCCAATCGTAGACGCGGTACGTGGTGTCGGAATTCTGCTGAATCTCGAGGATGAGATTCCCGGCGTCGATCGCGTGCATCACGCCGCTGCGGATCAGCACGGAATCGCCGCTGCGGGTGGCGAGGCGCTCGACGAGCGACTCCGCCGTGTGGTCGCGCAGGCTCGCGCGAAATTTCGCCGCGTCGACTCCCGCTTTGAGACCGGCCAGGACCGCGGCCGCAGGCTCCGCGTGCGCAATGAACCAGTTTTCGGTCTTTGGCTCACCACCGAGCCCGGCCGCAATCGTGGCGGGCGGATGCACCTGCAGGCTCAGGCGCTCGCGACAGTCCAGCCATTTGACGAGGATGGGAAAGACGCGATCAGACCTCCACCCGCGCCCCATGATGCGCTCGGGTTTGGCCGCGATGACCTCGCGAAGGGTCAGGCCGGCCCAAGGTCCGTCGACCACGCGCGATTGGGCCTCGGGACGGTCGACGACCTCCCAGCTTTCGCCGATCGGCCGGCCGGGCGGAAGGGTGCGGCCAAGGAGCGACTCCAGGGCACGTCCACCCCAGACGCGATCCTGGTAAATGGGAGCAAATTTGAGCGGCGAAATCATGAGACAAAGTGCGCCGCATCAACGACCACCGAAACTGGGAATTTACATTGACCCCCCGGGGCGTTAGACCAGCAATGCACGTACTGCCCCAACTGAAATGCCCAAAGCGGAGAGTTCAAACTCAAAGGATAGCAACCCTTCGTTCGAAGGCCCGCGCTATCGGCCGCGCTGGCTGGCGGCGCTGGTCTGCCTTTCCATTGGACTCTATCTCGCGGTCGCGTTGCTCGACTACACGCCGGATCAGAGCTCCCTCAACACGTCGGACCCGCTGAAGTCGAATGCCGTCGGCATTCTCGGCGCCGAATACTCGGCGCGCAGTTACTGGCTGATGGGCGCCGCAACGTGGCTGATTCCCGTTTTTCTTTTCTGGATGACGTATCTGAGCCTGCGCAGCGCGCGCCGGCTGGTGGGCACGCGCATTCTCGCGATGCTGGTCTGCATCGTGTCGCTGTCGTCGTTGCTCGCGATGCAGTCCACCTTCTTCACCAACCGCGGCGTATTCACCAACGGTCCGGGTGGCTATCTGGGGCTCGCGGTCTATCGCGACACGTTTCGCGACATCCTTGGCACGTTCGGATCGGGTCTGATGCTCGGCACGATCTACCTGATCGGCATGCTGTTCATCTTCACCCGCGACATCGGAATGGAGCTGGAAAAGCTCCTCTCGAATTTCCAGGAATGGCGCCAGAAACGGGCCGCGCTCAAGGCCGCGCTCGCCGAGGAAAAGCGCGAGCGCCGCGAGGAAGCCCGCAAGATGAAGGAAGTTGTCGCTGAGGAGACCCGGGCCGCCGCCGCCAAATCCGCCGCCACCCAGTCGTCGCTGACGAAGAAGGCCGTCATTCCGAAGACCGCCGATCCGCTGGCCGACTCCCCGAAGGCCGCTTCCACGCCGCCGGCCCGCGTCACCGCGCCACCGGTCGCTCCGTCCAAAACCGCACCCGCCGCCGCGGCCGGCAAGCTGAACATTCTCAAGGCCGAGGAGACAAAAAAGGTGAAGGTCGCGCTCCCGCAGAGCGACGACAAGAACTACGAATTTCCGCCCATCGACAAGTTGCGGGAGCAGATCCGCACCGATCTCGCCAACACCGACGAACATCAGCAGAACGCGGACAATCTCCTGCGCATCCTCGGCGAATTCGGCGTCGAGGTATCGCTGGGCGACATTCATGCCGGCCCGGTCATCACCTGCTACGAGGTCGTGCCCGCGCCCGGCGTGCGCGTCGAAAAGATTTCCGGCCTCGACAAGAACATCGCCCTCGGCATGCGCGCGCAATCGGTCCGCATCCTCGCCCCCATCCCCGGCAAGGCAGCGGTCGGCGTCGAGGTGCCGAATCGCCAGGCCACTCCCGTCGGCCTGCGCGAGGTGCTCGAAAGCGCCACCTGGAATGGCGAGAAACGCGAGTTGCCGATCGCGCTGGGCAAGGATGTGAGCGGCAGCCCGCTCGTGTCCGATCTCACCAAGATGCCCCACCTGCTTATCGCCGGCGCCACCGGCTCGGGCAAATCCGTCTGCATCAATTCCATCGTCGCCTCGATTCTCTACTCGAAGAGCCCGAAGGACGTGCGGCTGATCATGGTCGACCCGAAGGTCGTCGAGCTGAAGATTTTCAACACGCTTCCGCACATGCTCATCCCGGTGGTGACCGAGCCGAAGAAGGTTCCGGGGGCGCTCAAGTTCCTGCTGCGTGAGATGGAAAAGCGCTACCAGCAGTTCGCGAAGGTGAACGTGCGCAACATCACCGGCTTCAACAATCGCAAGCGGGACAAGCCCGAGCCGCCCCCGCCCGTCGAGCAGCCGGAACTCGCCGGCGTCACCGAGGAAATCGAGATTCCCGAGCGCCTGCCCTACATCGTCGCCATCATCGACGAGCTGGCCGACCTCATGATGGTCGCTCCCGCGGAAATCGAAACGAACATCGCCCGCCTCGCCCAGCTCGCGCGCGCCGCCGGTATCCATCTCATCATTGCCACGCAGCGCCCGTCCGTGAACGTCATCACCGGCGTGATCAAGGCCAACCTGCCCTCCCGCATCGCCTTCCAGGTCGCGTCGCAGGTCGATTCGCGCACCATCCTCGACGGCAAGGGCGCGGAAACCCTGATCGGACGCGGCGACATGCTTTTCACCCCGCCCGGCACCTCGAAACTGGTCCGCGCCCAGGGCGCGTTCGTGGCCGACGAGGAGATCGGCGAGATCGTGGAGTTCCTCAAGCGGAATGGCCCGCCCCAGTATGACCAGAGCGTGCAGCAGCAGATCGACGCGGCCGCCCGTGAGGACGACGACGAGGACGGCGGAGACGAGGGGGGCGATGACGATCTGGGCGACGACGAGGACCTCTTCCGTCAGGCGTACGAGGTGCTGAAATCCACGCGCCGGGCCTCCACCTCCATGATGCAGCGCCGCCTTCGCATCGGCTACAACCGCGCCGCCCGCATCATGGACCTGATGGAGGAAAAGGGCATCGTGGGCGCCGAGAACGGCTCCAGCCCGCGCGAGATCCTCGTCGATCTCGACACTTATCAGCCCTGATCCGGATTAGTCTTTCCAGTCCGGGACAAATCCACTTAACAGGATTCCGCACCACCATGCAGACCATTGGCGAACGACTGGAGGAAGCGCGGAAACGAAAGGGAATCTCGGTCCGCGAAGCCGCGGAAACGACGAAGATTCGCAGCGATTACATCCAGAAATTCGAGGCCAACACCTTCGATCTCGACCTGCCCCCGCTGTACGTGCGCGGCTTCATCCGCAACTACGCGCGCTATCTCGACCTCGATCCCGAGCGGCTCGTGGATGAGTACGACGCCCTGCTCGCGAGCGAAGGCCGCGCGCCGCGGCGCGAGACGCGCGAGAATTACGGGCGGGTGGATTTCGCCGAAGGAGCCGAGGGCGGCGGCCGCCCGGCGATGGATCAGGCGATGATGCTCAAGTACGGTTTGTTCGGCGGCGGTGCGCTCGTGATCATCCTCATCGGCGTCCTGCTCGTCAGCATTTTCTCGTCCCATTCGAGCAGCAAGCCGCCCGCTTCTTCAACGACCGCCGCGACGCAAACCGCCGCGCAGCCCACGGCCACCGCCGCTCCGATCGACAATTCCCAAACGCTGACGTTTTCCGCGACCGATGCGACGCGCGTGAAGATTGTCCAGGACGCGGACAAGAAGGTCATTTTCGACGGCACGCTCACGACCGGGGAAACGCGCTCGTTCCGCAAGACGGGCAAGCTCCTGATCACGGTCGAAAAAGGCAGCAATCTCCGGATGGAGGTCAACGGCCGCAGCTACGCGGTGCCGCTCGACGGCTACGGACGCTTCGCGCTCGACTGAGCGACGGAGAATCGAAGGCAGGGCTTGACCGTTTTCGCACCGGCTATCTGCAAAGAGGCGCAAGAGGGAAAGCTACCTACGCGGATGGCAGCAACCGGCTCGACGCCAGAATCAGCGTTCCCGCTTGGTGTAGCCGGGGGCGTCCGCCCCCGGGAGTCGATGGCGGCATCAGCCGCATCCGGTACCTGACCGGGCCCTTCGGACCCGGCCACACCTTTTCTGAACCTGCTCTAGCGCAGCGCCAGCGGCGGTCCGAGGATTTCGCGCAGGATAATCGCGCGGCGGAAAGAATCGGGGTCGCGCAATTCCAGAAGCAGTGGCGACGGCACGGCTGTCTGCAGCGCCGCGTTGCGCGAAGCTTCCATCACCGAGACCGCCTCCCGCTTTTCCGCGGCTTCCTTTTTCGCAATGGTCGCCCGCAAGTCCTCGAGCAACGCCGCCTGGCGCTCCACCTCGGAGGAAACATCCACCTGCTCGGGCACGGGCGGCGGCTCGACCGGCACCGCCCGGCGCTGACTAACGCTCGGCAGCCGGATCACCGGCGGCGGCGTGGTGGCTTCGGACGAACGTTCGTCGACGCGCAATGGCGGACGAGTGGACGCGGTGCGCGCCGGCGCGCCGGCAGCCCTTCGCTCCTCGATCTTGCGACGAATCTCCTCGCGGATCTGCCGGTTCCTCATCTCCTGCTCCGCTTCCACATATTCGCGGCGACGCGCCGGTACCGCGGGCGTGCCCGCCGAATCGCCCGCCTTCATCAGGGCCTTTATCAGTTGAATGATCAGTTCGACAAACATGTCCGGGAGTCAGGGTCGGGCGAGGCGCTGGCGAAATTCAGGCATGCGCTCCGGTTTCAAAATTTATTTCTTCTGCTCGGGATGGGCGATCGATCCGCGCATCGCCGTGTCGGACTGGATGTTTTCCATCTTGTAGTAGTCCATCACGCCGAGCCGTCCGGAACGAAAAGCCTCGGCCATCGCCAGCGGCACCTGCGCCTGCGCCTCGACGACCTTCGCCTGCATTTCCTGCACGCGCGCCTTCATTTCCTGCTCCACGGCCACGGCGGCGGCGCGCCGGATTTCCGCCTGCGCCTGCGCGATGCTCTTGTTCGCCTCGGCCTGCGCCTCCTGCAGTTTCGCGCCGACGTTCTCGCCAACGTCCACGTCCGCGATGTCGATCGAAAGAATCTCGAACGCCGAGCCCACGTCGAGCCCGCGCGCCAGTACGGTTTTTGAAATGCTGTCCGGCGACTCGAGCACGACCTTGTAGTTTTCCGCACCGCCGATCGTCGACACGATGCCTTCGCCGACGCGCGCGATGATCGTTTCCTCCTTCGCACCGCCGACAAAGCGATCCAGGTGCGTGCGCACCGTCACGCGCGCCTTCACCTTCACCTGAATGCCGTCCTTCGCCACGCCGTCGATCGTCGTGCGGCCGCTTTCGGGATTCGGGCAGTCGATGACCTTCGGATCGACCGACGTGCGCACGGCCTCGACCACGGATTTCCCCGAGCCCTTGGTCGCGAGGTCCACGGCACAGGCCCGGTCCCAGTCAAGCTGGATGCCCGCCTTCTGCGCCGCGACCAGCGCCTGCACGGTCGGCACGACGTTGCCGCCGGCGAGATAGTGGGCCGCAATCTTGTCCGTCGACACCTGGATGCCCGCCTTGACCGCGGTGATGCGCGCGTCAACCACCAGGCTGTACGGCACGCCACCGAGGCGCATGCCGAGCAGGTTGAACATGCCGACGGGAGCGCCGTTCATCATCGCCTTCAGCCAGGTGCTGAAAAACGAGATCACGATGATGAAGACCACCAGCGCGGGGACGCCGATGACCACGAAGAGAAGGACGGACGAGTTCATGAGTATTCAGGATTTGGTTACCAACAGGCGGAAATTGTCGAGCCCGGTCACGCGGAGCAGGCTGCCCTTGGCGGCGTGTCCGGCCTCGCAGTAGGCCTCATAGCGCCGGCCGTCGACGAGCACGTAGCCGCTCGGCGCCAGCGTCGTCTCGGCCTCGGCCGTGCGGCCGACGACCGCCTCCGAGGCGATGGGCGGCTGAGCCTTGCCGTCGCTGGCCGACTGCACCACCAGCCGTTTGCCGAAACGCGACCGCGGGAGCCAGACCAGTTCGATCCAAAGCAGCAATCCGAGGCAGGCCGACGCCGTCAGCGTGGCCACCGCGCCGCCGGTTGCGCCAAAAACCCGGAATGAAATGACGCAGCCGATCAGCATCGCGGCGCCGCCGAGAATTCCGAGCACGGCTCCGGGCACGAAGACCTCGCCGGCCAGCAGCAGGACCCCCAGCACGAAAAGAATGAAGACGAGATTCATCCGGCCACCGGCTCCACGATAAGGCTGAAATCGGCGCGGCGCCGCACCAGCACCGGCGCTCCGGCGTCGATCGCGCCGACCTCCGTCCGCGCCTCGAAGCGCCTCCCATCGACCTCGATCTGCCCGCCCGGTCGCAACGCGGTCGCCGCGACCGCACGCTTACCGATGAGCGAATCGAGGAGCGCAACCTGTTCGGGCGAAACCCCGGCCGCCTGGGCCGACAAGCCCACCGTCGCGCCCACCACCATGCGGTCCCACATCCATCCGCGCGGCAGGAACCGAATCAAAATCGCCCCACCTACCACGGCGATGGCCAGACCGAGGCCGACGCTGCCGAGGGGCTGGACCAGCTCCCCGGTGGCCGCCGGCAACGGCTCGCCCGGCCAGATATCCGCCATCGCCCACAACAGCGACACGAGCATCACGCCGATCCCGCCCAGCGCCAGTATGAACACTCCGGGAAAAAAGAGGACCTCGACCGCAAACAAGGCCAGTCCGAGCATGAAAAACAGGACCGGTTCGTGGCCGGAAAGGCCGGCGACATGGTGTCCGAGAAACACCAGCCCAAGCAATAAGACGCCGATCGCACCGATCCAACCGTGTCCGGGCATCTTGAACTCGATGAACAACGCCAGCAGCCCGAGTCCGAGCAGCAAGGGCGCGATCGCGGTCAGGTAGCGCGCCAGGTGCTCCGACCACGTCACCTGCAACGTCGTCACGACGTAGTGTCCTTCACCAAACTTCTGGGTCAACAGGTCGTCGACTGATGTTGCGATCCCGGCCCCCAGCAAAGGCTGCGGCGGATTGCCGAACTTTTCCATCGCTTCTGACGCGGTGCGCGAAAGCAGCTCACCCTTCGGTTTCAGGACCTTGTCGCCGATCTTCAATTCGTAGTCCTTGTCGATCATCGATTCGATCACCTGCGCCCGGAAGCCCTTGCCTTCCGAGACCGAGCGAACCTTGGCTCGCAGAAAACTCGTCATCTTCAGCCGCATCGTTTCGGGAATATCCTGTCCCTCCGACGTCACCGCGGCCGCGGCGCCGATCACGCCACGCGGTTCAAACCAGATTTCGCGGGTCGCAGCGGCAATGAATGAACCCGCGGACATCGCCTCGCGATCGACAAAAGTGATGGTCAATCCCGGAAAACGGTCCAGCGCCTCCATCATGTCGAGCGCGGCATCGGCGGCCCCACCCAAGGTGTCCATATCGAGCACCACGGCATCGGCATGGTGTTCCGCCGCCTCTTTCAGGCCCCGACGCAGGATATACAAGGTGGGCTGGCCAATCTCTCCGTCGATGCGGATGACATAAACCACGGCCTTGCCGTCGGTCCGGCGGGCACCGGAGGATGTCTCCGCCGGGGCAGCGGCAGGCTCGGCGCCGCACGCCACGGAAGCGGCGAAGGCCAGGAGCAGAAACCAGCCGGATTTCCACATAGACGGTCAAGATAGCGGCGCCTTGGGTCCACGCAAGCCCGCCCCGAGTATAAATCCCGGCCCGTTTTCGAGGACATATGACTTTGGATTGGAGTGCGGATGGAAAAGATGTTTACCAGTCGCTCGCATGGAACGCATTCCGTACCTCGGCCAGACGATCTACAAATGGGAGGTCGGCGCCTCCACCTTCCTCGCCCTGCCCGAAAAAGGCGCGCGGCTGATGAACTGGAACGTCACGCTGGGCGACGGCACCGTGCGCGACATCATCTACTGGCCCGAGGTCGGCAGCCTCGACAACTTCCCCAAGATTCGCGGCGGGAATCCGATCCTGTTTCCGTTTGTCGCCCGGACCTACGATCGCGGCGAACTCGGGCAGTGGAAAGCCGACGATGGCATTCGCCGCCCGATGCCCATGCACGGATTTGCCCGGCAGGGTGCGTTCCGGATCACGCGCATGGATGAAGGCGGCTTTTCGGCAATGCTCGTGCCGGACGCCGAAGCCAAGGCCGCCTATCCCTACGACTACGAATTCACCGTCAGTTATCGTTTCGAGCCCACCGGACTCTACGTCGAACTCGAGCTGATGAATCGCAGCGCGGCCCCGATACCGTGGTGCGCCGGACACCATTTTTATCTCACCGTTCCCTGGTCGCCCGGCTGCGTGCGCCGTGATTATCAACTGGCCGTGCCCGCCACGCGTACGTTGAAACACAACGAAAGCGGCCGGCTGGTCGACGGGCCCCGCTTGGGGCCGTCGGAGCCGCTCGATAACCCGGCGCTGATCGACACGATCCAGACCGGTCTGCGCGGCCACGCCTTCACCCTGACGGAAAAGCCCTCAGGTCAGCAGATCCGCTTCAACACCGGCTTCACCAACACGACCGCGCGCGATGCCGCGGTCGTCACGTGGACCGAGGACGCGAAGTCGCCGTTTTTCTGTCTCGAGCCCTGGATGGGGCCGCCGAACAGCCCGGAAAATAAGACCGGTCTGCATCTCGTGGGCGCCGGTCAGACCCAGAAATTTCTGGTCGAGATCGAACTGGATTGAGTGGATTCCACAGGAGGCGGTAGGGCCCGATGTCCTCATCGGGCCGTTCTGAATTGAACCACGGAGACACAGAGATCGCAGAACCACACACAGGCATCGCACCCGACTAAGAGAGCCTCTGTGACCTCCGCGACCTTCTGTAAAATCCAACCCGGTTGCGGACCGGATTTTTTCCGTTACATTTGAGTTTCAATCGCCTCTAACGTTCCCGTGAGCACAAGCATCGCATTCATCGAAGGCATCGGCGGATCCGAGATCCTCGTGATCATGTTCGTCGTGCTGATGCTGTTCGGCTCCGACAAGCTTCCCGGCCTGGCCCGCGGCATGGGCAAATCGATCCGGGAATTCAAAAAGGCGGCGGCCGGCGTCGAGGAGGAAATTCGCCAGGCTATGGAGGAAGTGCCGGACAAGCCAAAGCCGACCATCGCGCCGGCCAAACCAGCGGACACGGTCGCCACCTCGCCGAATCCCCCTTCGGCAACCGAACACGCGACGCCACCGGCCACCCAAGCGGTAACCCCGCCGGCCGACCACGCGGGAGAGTCGCACGCCACTCCACCGCCGCCCGCCACGCCGGCGGATTGAGCCGAGCTTCTTCCTGTAGGAGCGGGTTTATCCCGCGAAGGAGGGCGGCCGACCCCGGCCGCCGAAGACCTTCGCATCGAAGATCTGTCATCAAATTCCCGGTGATTTTCGCAACGTGGCTATCCGGCGGCCGGGGTCGACCGCCCTCCATTCCCGCCCTCAGTCGAAAATTGAGCTGCGATTGAATTTCCACACCGCGATTCCCATCGCCGCAGCAATGAAGGCGACAAGAATTCCGAGGATCGGAAGCATCCCGCCCAATCCGTTGCCCGCCCAAAGGACGGCGTTGAAGCCCTCGATCGACCAGTAGACCAAAGTGAACTTGGCCACCTGCTGCATGAAAACGGGCATGAAACTCACCGGAAACCAGGCACCGCCACACGCGCTCATCGTGATGACCAGCAGCGTGGCCAGACTGTTGGCCGCCTGAGCCGATTTCGTCACCGTCGCGAGCAGCATCCCAAATGCCGTGCAAGCTCCGGCCACGCACAGACAGACCACGATCAATGGTCCGAAATGCGCCGTCACGTCCACGCCGTAGAGAACCTTTCCGGCAAAAAACAGCGCCATGAGCTGCATGAGGCCAAACAGGACGCCATAGAGAAACCGGCTCCAAAGCAACTGTCCGCGACTGACCGGCCCCGAGAGGACACGCTGAAAGATGCCCGTGTTCTTTTCCTCGAAAAATGCCGACGATGAGTTGCTGAGCGCGAATAGGAGAAACATAACCGCATAGCCACCGATGATCCGGGTGGCCGCCGGGCTCTTGACTTCCTTGCCGACCACCTGGACGCGATCGACCGCGAGAACACGTGAAAAGAGGTCGCCCGTTCCGCCGCTCGAGTTGGAGCTGGAAGCACTGGAGCCGGTTCCGGACCCGCCGAGCCGGTCCAGGCCGAAGTCTCCGCTCTCGATCCGCTGGCGAATCTTGTCGGCGTCGCCGCCAAATCTCCGGGCGATGTTGTCCGCCAGATCGCGATTGAAACTCTCATATTGCGGCTGTCCGAGAAAGCTCCGCGCCCGCGCCTGGAGCGACTGACCGAGCAGCTGCGGCACGTTCGAGAATATGGTTTTCTCGAGAATGCCGTCGACCATCTGGCTCTCGATGTCGTTGCGGGGATCCGACAGCACTTTTAAATGGAGCCCCAGCCGCGAATCGCTCACCAGATCGGCCGGCAGCACCACCGCGTAGCTGAATTTCCGATCCCGAATCATCGGTTCAAGATCCGCTTCCGTCAGCGGCCGCGAGGTCTTGTCGGGGTTATTGATCGTGGTGATGAGGCGGAAGGACTTCTCGGCTTGCAGCGCCTCAACCAGTTTGGCGGCGGCCGGCGAATCGCTTTGATTCACCACCGCGAGCGGAATGCCCGACGGACCGGAATCCGCCCGTCCGAGGCCGAAGACGAGCCCGACGATATAGATGACGATCATCGGCACGATGAAGGCGAGCACCAGCGCTCCGCGATTCCGGGCGAGAAGCGCAAAATCCTTTCGAAGCAGCGTGAGGACGACGTTCATGCGAAGGGGACCGGTTTGGATTTGATCACTCGCGCAATTTCCGTCCCGTCAGGTGCAGGAAAAGTCCTTCGAGCGTCGGACGCTGCACGGTGAACAGGCGCGCCGGCAGCGCGAGCGATTCGGTCTCGCGATAAAAATCCGACAAAGGAAAATCCGGACGCGGACGAAAGCGGTGCGTTTCCTCATCGGACACCATCTCGCCCCCGCGCCGCAACCGTTCGACGAGCGGACCGGTAGCGGCCTCGGCGGGGAAACGAATCTCTTCTTCGAACGGAAGTTTGGTCAGCAACTGCTCCAGCGAACCCAGCGCGAGAATCTTGCCGTGATCGATGATGCCGATGCGCGAGCAGAGGCGGGTCGCCTCCTCCATGTAGTGGGTCGAGTAAATGATGGAGAGCCCCTCGCGATTGAGCTGCTCGAGATACTCGAAGATCGCATTCCGTGACTGCGGATCCACGCCCACGGTCGGTTCGTCGCATAACAGGACCTTGGGCCGATGCAGGAGCGCCGACACGATGTTCAACCGGCGCTGCATGCCACCGGAAAACGTCTTCACCTGATCCCGTCGCCGGTCGGCGAGCTGGACCGCCTCGAGCGCTGCGTGCACGCGCGCGCGCAGGTCCTTTCCTTGCAAACCGTAGAGGCCGCCGAAGATCTCTAGATTCTGCTCGGCACTCAGTTCCTGGTACAGCGCGATGTGCTGCGGTACCAGGCCGAGGGAAAGACGGCTCGAAGCCTCGTTCGCGGACATCGTGATGCCGCTCAGGGTCACGCTGCCGCTCGTGGGCGGACGGAGTCCCGCGGCGATCGACATCAGCGTGGACTTGCCGGCGCCATTGGGTCCGAGCAGTCCGAAAAATTCACCGGGCGCGATATCGAGCGACACACCGTCGAGAGCCGTCAGCGCGCCATATCGCTTGGTGACTTGCTGAAAGCTGAGCATGGGTGAAACGACGAGATTGGTTGTCCGACCGTATTGTTGGCAATCCCTGAACCGGTGGAATCGACGCCCGGAATTGTATTGGGGCGGCAGGCGATTCTGTTGAACTCCCCTGATTTTCCGACGTGTCCGACAGCGACCATCCCGACCCCATTCGCATCCCGATCACTGGCGAACTGGATCTGCACACGTTCCAGCCGCGGGAAATTTTCGATCTGCTCGAAAGCTATTTGCAAGAGTGCCAACGCGCCGGCCTGCGCGAGGTACGCATCATTCACGGCAAGGGCACCGGCACGCTTCGCACCAGGGTGCACACTTTCCTGCGGCACTCGCCGCTGGTCACCGGCTTTCGCAGCGGTGACGAACGTTCCGGCGGTTGGGGCGCGACGATCGCGGAATTGCGGCAATCCCGAACTTGACGCCGTTCATCCGCGCCGGCCGCCGTCCGTCAATGCGGGATTGTTCGATGGGCAGATTCCTGTCAAAGCACCGGGATGAGCACCACACTCCTCTACGGACTGATCATGACGGCCTGCAATGTCGTCTTTACCCTCACCCTGTATTTTCTGGGCTTTGAAGGCGAAAAAATCGCGAGCCTTCAGGCCATAAGCTGGTTTGGCATCCTGATTCCGATCATCGTTCTGACGCTGGGCTTGCGCGCCACGCGCGAAGCGGCGCCCGACAAGAGTCTCAGCTTCGGCCGCGGCGTCGGCGTCGGCACACTCATCTGCCTCTACGGCGGACTCCTTAGCGGCATCTACCGCGTCATTCACATCAAATGGATCAACCCCAGCCTGATCGATTATCAGATGGACCTGTTGAAGCAGCAATGGGCCGCCAAGCACATGCCGGACGCGCAGATTGAGGGCGCCGAAAAATTTACGCGGATGTTCATGGGACCCATTCCGCAATTTCTCATTACCGTGATCTTCTCGGTGATTATCGGCGTCATCTTGAGCCTGATCATCGCCGCGATCGTCAAGCGCGATCCTCCCGCCAGCGCGCGACCAGCCGCCTGATCGGTCAGGCGATCCGGCGCCTCAATACGGCGGCGCCGGGTGGCCGATTTCGCGCAGCGCGGGCGGCGTGGGAGCGTCCGCCGGGGCCGGCGTGCCGCCGCCGTGGTCATTGACCTCGTAGCGCACGTTCATCGACTCAAACCGGTCCAGCCGCGCGACCACATCGGCGGGGATTTTCTTGCGCTCCTCCTCCGTGTTGATCGGGCCCTGGAAGGTGACGTCGCCTTTCGGATTCTTCACGGTGAGCTGCCGCTTGCCGTCCTGGGCCTTCACCTCGACCGAGCCGGTGTCGTCGGTGAAGACAAAATTTCCGTCCGCCAGGCTGAGCACCGTGGAGCCCGGCCCGCCGTCGTGGCGGAAAACGTGCACGGGCGGGGCGGCAAACCAGTGGGCGCGATCATTGCCGATGATGGTCAGCGCCTCGTCGTAGTCCTCGCGCGAGGGCGGCGGCAGATCGTTCAATTCGGCGAGTCCCTCGAGTCCAGCGCCGTCGATGCGAATGACGTGTTTTCCTTTGCGCTCGATCGAGCTTTTCAAAACCGGCTTGGGCAGGTCGTGGTGCCCCAGCTTGGTTTTCAGCACCTGCGATTTGCCGCCGCGAATCACCGTCAGGGCGACTTCGTCGCCGTCCTTGTGGGAGCGCACGAGCACTCCGAGCTGATGGGAATCGATGAGAATCTGATCATCGAACCGGGTGAGAATGTCGTGCTGCTTGAGGACCGCCGCGGCGGCGGTGTTGGGCACGACATGGGTGATCACGAGGCCGGTGCCGGGATCGAGGCCCAGCTGCGTGGCCAGCACGCTGCCGGCCGGCTCGGTTTCCACGCCGAGGAAGGTGACGGGCACCTTTTCCATCGGCGCGAGATCGATGTCGGCGTGCGCCGGGGCGCCGTCGTCTTTGACGACGACGACTTTCTTTTCCTCGCGGGCGGATGCGACTCCGGCGGCGACGAGAGCGACTATGAGCAAATATCCGTATTTCATAAGATGAATTTGAGGGTTGAAGCTTGGGGTCTGAAGATGGGTGGTTGAGGTTTTCCTGGATGCGCGACGTTCAGTGGAGACTGGCGGCGACGACGCGAATCTCGTCGCGCGGAACGGTCCATTGCATGGACGCGTGCGTCGCGGGATTCCGCCAGGTGTAGGTGTCGAGATAACGATAACGCACCTGCTGGACCGGAGTCTGGTCGTGGAGATACACGCCGCTTTCCGGGCTGGCGCCGTACAACACGGTCGCCACGTCGGCGGACGGAGGCGTGGCGTTCGAGACCACGGCGTCGGTTCCGGATTCGTTGCGGCGATCCATTCCGACCGGTTCCGTTCCGACGCCGCGCCAGGTGGTGGCCACGATTACCGCCGCGGCCGCAGCGCAAAGGGACCAGGCCATCCGCAGATTTCGGCGGGCGCCCGAAAGCGGTTTTTCGGTCAACGGGATTTCAGCCCGCGAATCGCCCCGGGCCAGGTCCGCTTCGATGCGGGCCTGAAGCGCGAGGGAAGGTTTCACGGGCCGCAAGCGGGCGAGCTCCTGTTCGAGTTCGATCAGTGAATCATCCATGGCAAAGAGGCTCTAGCTGCTGGCGCAAGGCGGCCAGGGCATAGCGGTAACGCGAGGCCGCGGTGTTGGGTGAGATTTCAAGGATGCCGCCGATCTCGTCGAAGGTTCGTTCCTGCCAGATCTTGAGGACCAGGACCTCGCGCTGTTCATCCGGCAGCCGGCGAAGGGCGGCCTCGATTTCGCGTCGACGCTCGTCGCCTTCGCCCGGCAGCGGGGCGAACAATCCCTGACGATCCTCCAGTCCGCCATCGGAATTCTCCTCGCGCGCCTGACGCCGGAGCGTGCGACGCGCCAGATCGAAAGCAGCGCGGCGGACCGAGACGAGCAGGAGGGCTTTGGGATTGCCGGGCAGACCGCGTTGGTGCCGCCAGTAGCGGACGAAGGCTTCCTGCACCACATCTTCCGCATCCGCCAAGGTGCGCGTCCACTGGCGCGCGCAGAGCAGCAGCCTCGGGCCGTGCTCGGCGAACCATTCTTTCCAGGATGCGGTTTCATGCGATGCCTCCATCGGGTCAGTTCTTGAATTCCGGGTGAGAAGCGTCACGCGCACGGGGATTTGTCTAAGCCGGGGTAACTAACGGTTCCGAGCCTTTCAGAATCTTACCACAGGCACGGAGAACCTCCAACAGGGACAGGCTAGGTCTCAAGCGACCCACCTTAGTCGCCGTACGACCTCCCAACAGGGACAGGCTGTGTTCGATCGGTCCGATGAATCGGCCATTCCCCGGCGAAAACGCAAATGGGTCGCGGATACATCCCAAATCCATTACCCCAGCGGCACCGAGGCCCTAATCGGGGAATCCCGCTGACAATGTCGGCATGGATGCCCGCGACCCACGCCGAACAGGGACAGGCTATGGATCGGCGCACCCAATACCCGTGGAGCAGTCGACGGGTTGTAAAAATAAAAGAGGCCGGGGTTCACCCGGCCTCTCGTGCCTTATTTGCTTTCGGCTAAATACGACTTAATGCAGTCGCTTGCGGCGGTTGGTATCCGAGGCAGCGATTGCGAGGATGACCACCGCGGCTCCATAGCTCACCACCATCCCGAAAAGCGGGAGGATGTCGGCATGGACGTTCGCCAGTACCACGGCCACGAGGCCCACAAGGGCGCCGACGGCGAGGACTGACTTGGTTATGGTGTTGGTGTTCATGGTGAAATTGGAAAGTTGTCGGTTGGTTAACTGCTGGGAGTATACGGCACCGATTTGAATAGCCAAAATACTTAAATTCTATACATATCATAGGATCATCCTATGGAGATTTATCAACTTCGGTATTTCATTGCGGTGTCGGAAGAAGGGAATTTCACAAAAGCCGCAACCCGCCTGCACATATCCCAGCCCTCGTTGAGCCAGCAGGTCCTCAATCTCGAAGAGGAATTGGGCCAGAAACTCTTCCATCGCCTTGGACGCCAATTAGCTCTGACAGATTCTGGTCAATTGTTGCTGCAACGAGCCCACGACATCGTTTCCGAGGCGGATGAGACCATTCGGGAGCTCAAGGAAGACCCGACCTTGGGCTCCCGGGTCAACATTGGCGCGATTCCGACCGTGGCCCATTTTTTCTTCCCGGCGGTCCTGGCCTATTGTCGCTCCAACAACGTGCGGATCCGCCTGTTCAGCCAGGAAGACTTTCGGGACGGTTTGGTCGCCGCGCTGCTGGCGGGCGAGATCGACTGGGGTCTCATCGCCGTCCCCATCAATGATGGCCGGCTTGAGGTTCAGCCGCTGTTCACGGAACCGCTTTTGCTGGCGATGGCGGCGGAACATCCCCTGGCCAAGCAGGAGCGTATCAGCCTGGCTGATCTCCGGGACCAGAATTTCATCATGCTCGGCTCCGGCTCATCCCTGACGGCTCAACTGGTGCAGCGCATGAGCTCGGCGTTCGATCATTCGCCCAACATCACGCATCGCTGCTCCCAGCTCACGACGCTGAAGTCCCTGACTGCGCTGGGACTTGGCATCAGCGTGTTGCCGCGCAGTGCGCGCACCGTCACGGACCCCGCCGGCCTTGTTTATCGGCGACTCGAGGGCCCTCCCCTCACCCGAGGCATTGCTCTCGTAAAACATCGGCGCCGTCACGTGAGCAAAGGCGCACAGCTGTTTGCCGATGCGGCCCGGGCGGTCGTCGGTCCATTGCAGGGATTGCCGGTACCAGCGACGGCGACGCCCGCGTAAAGATTTTCGGGGAAGTCTCCCAGCACTGCGCGAACTGTGTGGGCGGCTTCACGCCGCGAATGTTTCTGTGGATCGGCCGAATCTGGCCGAGGATTTCCGGATGCGCAACGGCGGGGTAAGGCGACCCCGCCCTACATCAAGCCAACGCTGCGCGAACTGGATTGGATTATTGCGATGGCATCCGAATCAGAGTTTTCGGCGGGCGAGGCCGCCCGGCTGCCACTCCTCCGCAACTCCTTGAATGTGAGCATGTGCGGTACAGTGCCTGGCAATTGATATCGGCATACCCGGACGCGGTTGCGGTCGCCTGTATTTTGTGAATCGTGGCCGGCTATGTCCGACTCCGGTGTGATCTCGCGCTCCACAGAGCGAATGCTGCTGACCGTCCTGGCCGCAGTACAGTTCACCCACATCATGGATTTCATGATCATGATGCCGCTGGGACCGCAGTTCATGCGGGCTTTCGGCATCTCCCCGACTCAATTCGGAATTCTCGTCGGCATCTATTCATTCAGCGCCGGAGCCATGGGATTCCTGGCCGGATTCGTGATGGACAAGTTCAATCGCAAACACGCGCTGCTCTTCTTCTATGGCGGATTTGTCGTGGGCACCCTCTGCTGCGCGTTGTCGCCCAACTATCTCATGCTGCTCATTTCCCGCGCCGTGGCCGGTGGCTTTGGCGGAGTCTCGGGCTCGGTCGTCCTCGCGATCGTGGGCGATGTCTTCGCCTTCGAACGCCGCGGGCGGGCGATGGGAGTCATCATGACGGCTTTCTCGCTGGCTTCGATTCTGGGCGTGCCGGCCGGACTGGAATTCGCGCTTCGTTACGACTGGCACATGCCGTTTCTGGTTCTGGTGGGTCTGGGCCTCGTCATCATCGCGGTCGGCGGAGCGACCATGCCCAAGCTGCCGCCGCACGGTCACGCCAGCGCGCATGATGCCTGGGAACAGATGCGCGCCATCCTCTTTCATCCGAATCACCACCGCGCTTTCGCCCTCATGGCGACGCTCACCGCGGGCGGTGCGCTGATTTATCCTTACCTGGCTCCCTCGATGGTCACCAACGTGGGCATGTCGGAGACGAGCCTGAAATACATCTACATATTCGGCGGAGCCGCCACGCTCATCACCGCGCCCTATTTCGGAAGGCTGGCCGACCGCGTCGGCAAGATGCCCGTTTTCACCACGCTCATACTTCTCTCGCTGCTACCCACGCTGGCCATCGCCAACCTGACTCCCGTTCCCGTCTGGCTCGTGCTGGTCATCACCACCAGCTATATGATCTTCACTTCCGGCCGGTTCGTGCCGGCCATGGCGCTTATCACGGCCAGCGTCGAACCGCGGCTGCGCGGCGGATTCATGAGCGTGAACTCGGCCGTGCAGCAACTTGCCGCGGGCGGCGCCACCTTCGTGGCCGCGCTGCTGGTGCACGATGACGCGCAGGGACGGCTCGTGGGCTTCACCTGGGCGGGCTGGCTGGCGGTGGCCATGGTCTTCCTGGCAGTCTGGATCGTCCGGCACCTGCGGGTGGTAGCCTCCGCCTCTCCAAACGACGCTCCGGCGGTCGAGCCGGTTCCCGAATCGGTCGGGTGACAACAGGAATTGCCCCGGAAGCCGTCGCGGTCTCCACTACTTCCATGTCCACCGGCATTGCCACTGCCGCGGCTCCGTCCGCTTCCGCCTCCAGTCTGCGCCGGCCCGAGTTGCTGGCGCCGGCGGGCGACTGGGAATGCGCGCACGCCGCGGTCGAGAACGGTGCCGACGCGATATATTTCGGACTCGAGCGCTTCAACGCCCGCATGCGCGCGAAGAATTTCACGGCGGCCGATCTTCCCCGCCTGATGGAATTCCTGCACCGGCGCGGCGTGCGCGGCTACGTCACCTTCAACACGCTCATCTTCGCCGATGAGATGGACGACGCGGAGAACTACCTGCGCACGCTCATTTCATCGGGCGTCGATGCGGCGATTGTCCAGGACATCGGCATCTGCCGCCTCATTCGTGCACTGTCGGAGGATTTTCCGATCCACTGCTCGACCCAGATGACCGTCACGAGTGCGGCCGGGGTACTTTTTGCCCGCGAACTCGGGGCCGATCTGGTGGTCCTCGCGCGCGAAAACTCGCTCAAGGAAATCGCCTCGATTCGTGCGACGGTCGGCGAGAACGGCCTTCCGCTCGAGGTGTTCGTGCATGGCGCGCTGTGTGTCGCGTATTCGGGTCAGTGCCTGACCAGCGAGTCGCTCGGCGGCCGCTCGGCCAATCGCGGCGAATGCGCTCAGGCGTGCCGGATGCCGTACGAACTCGTCTCCGACGGAAAAAAGGTCGAACTCGGCGACCGGCGTTACCTGCTGAGCCCGCAGGATCTGGCCGGCCTCGACGTCCTGCCGGAACTCGCGGCCAGCGGAGTGGCTTCGCTGAAGATCGAGGGCCGGCTGAAGAGTCCAGAGTACGTCGCCAACATCACGAGCGTCTATCGCAAGGCGCTCGACCGACTCGTCACACCGCCTGAAACACCCGGCGCCCAATCTCTCAGCTCTCAGCAATCGGCTCTCAGCTTGGGTTCGTCGCGGTACAATCTCGAAATGGGCTTTTCCCGCGGCCTGTACACCGGCTGGTTTCGCGGCATCAACAACCAGGAGCTGGCCCACGCGCGCTTCGGCACCAAACGCGGCGTGTTTCTCGGACGCGTCGTGCGGGTCGGACGTGATCATGTCGTGCTCGCCGCCGAGGCGCCGCTGAAGGCCGGCGACGGAATTGTCTTCGATTCCGGGCGACCCGACGAAAAGGAGGAAGGCGGCCGAATCTATCAGGTCGACGCCGTTGCGGGCGGCACGCGCCTCGCCTTCGGCCGCGGCGACATCGACTTCTCGCGCGTCGAGGCCGGCAATCGAGTGTGGAAAACCAACGACCCCGAACTCGACCGGCGCCTGCGCCAGTCCTTTGCCGGCGAGCGCATCCGCTTTCATCGAAAAGTCGACGCGGAGGTGCATGGACGCGCGGGTGCGCCCCTGACCCTGCTGCTGCGCCACGAAACGGGTCGCGTCGCCCAGGCCGACTCGACCGTCCTTCTTGAGCGCGCGACCGACCGGCCCCTTGACGATTCCACCTTGCGTGAGCAGGTCGGGCGACTCGGCAGCACGCCGTTCGAACTCCGGGCGCTCGACATTCGTCTCGAGGGAAATCTCATCCTGCCCGTGAGCGCCTTGAACGACGTGCGTCGCCGCGCTGCGGAGGAACTCGAGCGCCAGTGTGCGCAACCGCCGCGATGGCACTTGCGCGAACGAAAGGATGAGCCGGAAGGCGGCGCGATTCCACCCGGATCTTCCGCGCCAGTCGCGGAACCGGAATTGATCGCGGTCATCCGCCATCCGCGTCAGCTCGCCGCGGCCTGGAATGCCGGCGCCCGCACGCTTTATTGCGAGTTCGAAAACCCGAAAACCTATCGCGAAGCCGTACAGGAATTTCGCACCCTGCAGGCGACTGACGCCACACCAGCCGGGAATCCTCAACTCTCCTCCCTCAATGCTCAACCCGCCTCATCCATCTGGGTCGCGGCGCCGCGCGTCTTCAAACCGGGCGAGGACTGGATCCTGAAACAGGTTCTGTCGTGCGCGGCCGATGGTTATCTCGCGCGCAACTTCGATCACCTGTCGGTCTTCGCGGGACAGCGGATGCGTGGCGACTTTTCGCTCAACGTCGCGAATCCCTGGACCGCCGCGTATTTCCGGCGGCGGTTCGGACTCGAACGCGTGACCGCGTCGTACGATCTCAATGTCGCCCAGCTCGAGGCCTTGCTCCGTGGTGCGCCCGGCGAATGGTTCGACATCACGCTGCACCAGCACATGCCGATGTTTCACATGGAGCACTGCGTGTTTTGCGCGTTCCTTTCGGAGGGCACCGACTACCGGAACTGCGGCCGGCCGTGCGACGATCACGACGTGCGACTGCGCGACCGGATCGGCGCCGAGCACCCGCTCCGCGCTGACGCCGGCTGCCGCAATACGGTCTTTAACAACCGGGCGCAGACCGGCGCCGAATTCGCCCACCGACTGACTGCCCTGGGCGCACGCTCATTCCGCATCGAATTCCTGCAGGAATCACCCGACGAGGTCGCACGGGTGATCCATGCCTACCGCCGCCTTTTCAAGGGCGAGGTCAGCGGCGGCGAACTTTGGCGGGAGTTTCGGCTCATCAACCAGCTCGGCGTCACGCGCGGACAGTTGGAGAGGGAAGCGCAAGTGATTCGCCGAAAGAGCTGATAGACAGCCGATTGGGATTACTTTTTCGGGCGCCGGGATCGGGCGTTTTGCGCCTATTTTTGTCGCAACGCACCGCATGTCTCCGCAATCTGTCGATCCCTAGCATGGAGCCCCTCGTCATCAGCAAGACCCCTGCACCCAAAGGACCGCCGCCGGCGACCCGTTCGGCCGATCTGGAGATCAAGGACGCGGCGGTGATATTCGAGCCGATCTGGGCCGACATGGAGGCCGATTTCGGACGCGAAAACCTGCGCTTTCCGAAGGAGCTGATTCTGCTCGGCGGTGCGCCTGGTGCCGGCAAGGGAACGAACACCGCCTTCATCGCCAAGACGCGCGGGCTCACCTGCGCGCCGATCGTGATGAGTTCGCTGCTCGACACGCCCGAGATGAAGCGGATCAAGGACGCGGGACAGATGATCGGCGACCGCGAGGTTCTTTCCGTGCTGCTGCGCCAGATGCTCAAGCCGGAGTATCGCGACGGCGTGATCCTCGACGGCTTTCCGCGCACGAAGGTGCAGGTCGAGTGCCTGAAAATGCTCTACGAGCACATGATCCAGCTCTGGCGCGAATTTCACGGCACGCCACTGGGCATTCATTTCCGCCAGCCGATCTTCCACATCGTCGTGCTGTTCGTCGACGAGAACGAGAGCATTGCCCGCCAGAAAAAGCGCGGCATCGACGTCAAGGCCCACAACGAAAAGGTGCGCCTGACCGGACGGGGCGAAGCGCGCGAGGAGCGCGCGACCGACCTCGACGACGCGCTGGCCGCGCGCCGTTACCGCGTGTTCAAGGAGCAGACCTGGGAGGCGCTCCTCTCGCTGAAGGATATTTTCCACTACCACCTGATCAACGCCCAGGGGCCGATCTCGGAGGTCGAGGACAACATTCTCAAGGAGCTCGAGTATCAGAGTTCGCTCGAGCTCGATCCGCGCACCTACGACCGCCTGCGCGTGCTGCCTCTCGCCAGCGAAATCGTTGTGCACGCGCGCCAGGAACTGGTGAAGCGCCTCGACACGTACGAACTCAATCATCCCGAGCTTTTCGGTCGCGTGGTGACGTTCATCGACAAGAAACTGATGCCCATCATCGTGCGGCACGCGCTTTCGGGTCACTCCAACATCAACAGCGAGGACCCGCTGCTCGACGAGCCGCTCGCCCTGGCGATGCTGATCGATATCTTTTCGGAACGCGGTTACCATGCCGTCGTCGATGTGCATCGCATCGAGGTGCCGGAGCAAATGGACCTGAAAACCGGCCGCATCAGCTGTCGCGTCAAGAAAGTCTACCGGTCGATCATCCGCTTCAAGGGTTCCGAGATTCGGCGCGGATAGAGGCGCGCAGCGACAGGTGGAACGCGACGTCCCCGGCGCGTTGGAAACCGACCTTCGAATAACCATCGGATTCGAAGAACCGGCCTGGAGGTCGGTTCCATCCGGCTGATCCCTCAAGTTCTCGCGACTTCGTGTCGATGAGGATAGTTGCCCTCGCCTCACCGGCGATGGATTTCCATGCCTTTCACCCACGTCTTCCGTCCCATCACGCGGATCCGGCTGCTGTCGGTCGGCGGTCGCGCGCTCGCGCTCGGCCTCCTGATCCTGGCCGGTCTGATCACCCTCGTCTCGCCCGCCTTCGGTCAATATAGTGTGGTCGTACTCGATTCGGGCGGCACCGAAAGCATCTCCTACTCCGCCGCGGGCGGCCAGCAGGTGGGCATCGACGCGAGCGTCGCGACGCTCTGGACGGGGTCCGCGGCGAGCGCCGTGCCTCTCCAACCCGCGGGCGCGGTTTCGTCGTTCGCGCTGGTGACGAATGGAACCCAGCAGGGCGGCTCGGCCAATTTTTCCAACACCAACGGCACCGACGACGCCGCGCTGTGGTCCGGCACCGCCGCGAGCTTCGTCGATCTTCATCCAACGGGCGCGGCCTCCTCGAACGTCCAGGCACTCTCCGCCACCCAGCAGGGCGGTGCGGCATTCTTCTCGGGCTACGCACATCCAATGTTGTGGACCGGCAACGCCGCGTCCGCCGTCGATCTCCTGCCCACCGGCTACCAGGCGGCGGAGATCGCCGCCATGAGCTCAACACAACAGGGCGGCTACGCCTCCACCTCGGGCTCCGCGCACGCGGCCTTGTGGACCGGTTCCGCCGCGAGCTTTGTCGACCTCAATCCCACCGGCGCGTCGCTCTCGTACGTGGCCGCGATGGACAGCACGCGCCAGCTCGGCGTGGTTTATTTCGGGATGACTCCCAACGCGGCCCTCTGGACGGGCTCGGCCGGCAGCTTCATCAATCTGAATCCCCCCGGCGCGGACGGTTCGGCGATCTACGCGCTCGCCGGAAACTATGCCGCCGGAATCGTTTTCAAGGGCGAGCTGTATTACGGCGGATTCTGGGATCTCACGACCGGCCGGTTCTACAACCTTCAGACCGAACTGACGGCCGCGACCGGCCCCCTTTTCCAATTTTCGGTCCTCCGCGGTGCCGCGCTCAACGGCTCGACTCTCACGCTGTCCGGCGAAGTCGACGATCTGTGGGATTCGGAAAGCGATGCGGTGGTCGTGACGGTCACCGTTCCGCGGCCCATGGCCAATGCCGCCGCCGACTTCACTGGTGACGGTCAGGCCGACATCGTTTGGGAAAACACCTCGACCGGAGATCGCAGCTTCTGGGTCATGAACGGCGTCAATCTCGCCTCGTTTTCCTATCTCGCCGGCATCAGCACCGACTGGCACATCGTCGGATCGGCCGACTTCGATGGCGACGGACAGCCCGACCTCGTGTGGGAAAATCTCCAAACCGGCGACCGCGCCGTGTGGTACATGAACGGCCCCAATCTCGCCAGCTTCGGCTACCTGGGCGGCGTCGATCCGATCTGGCACATCGCCGCGATTGGCGACTTCAACCACGACGGCAAACCCGACGTCATCTGGGAAAACACCTCCACCGGCGACCGCGCGATCTGGTATCTCGACGGCACGACCATCACGAGCTTCGGCTATCTCGCCGGCATCGCCACGGACTGGCACATTGTCGGCGCCGCGGACTTCGATCTCGACGGCGATACCGACCTCGTCTGGGAAAACATCACGACCGGCGATCGCAGCGTCTGGTACATGCACGGCGAGACGATCGGAAGCTTCGGCTACATCGCAAATGTCCCGATCGCCTGGCACATCGCCGCCCTCGGCGACTACGATGGCGACGGCAAGACCGACCTTTTGTGGGAAAACCTTTCGACCGGCGATCGCGCGTTCTGGCTCCTCGACGGCATCGTCCAAACGTCGGCCCCGTACCTGGCCAACGTGCCCGGCACCTGGCATATTGCGCCGTGAGGCGGACGTGCGGTTGAAGGTTGAGAGTTGAGGGACCGAGCCAATTGGCTCGGCGGTGCCGCGAAATGGTGGAGCGGCTTGCCCTCAAGACGCTTTGCTTATCGCGTTGAGGACAACGCGATCCACCCTGGCGGTTCAACCAACCCAATCGAAGCCGCGCTTGCCGCGAGCGCACGCGCAACCATGGTGTTTCCATGGATGATTCCCGCCGCCCGGACGATTTTGTTCTCGGGCGACCGCAGTGGTGGCAGTGGCTCACCATTCTTTCGCTCGACGCCCCTTTGGTCGCCGTGGCCTGGCAGCGCGCGGTGACGGCGGCGGCGGGTGCCCGGCGCGATTCCGCTCCGTGGATGATTCTCGGCGCTTCGGTCTGGCTGGCCTACACGGCAGATCGCTGGATCGAGGGCTGGCGGCTCGAGCCATCTCAGGTGCGCACGCAGCGCCACCGATTCTATCAACGCTGGAGGATTCCGGTCGCCGTCGTCTGGTGCGCCGTCGCTCTTTTAGCCATCGGGCTGGCATTCTTGAGCCTCAGCCGCGTCGAAATTGAATCCGGCTTCCTGATCTTCGTCCCGGTCATCGTCTATCTGCTTTCGCACCAGCTGGTGCATCGCGAGAAACCGTGGCGCGCGCCCAAGGAAATTTGCGTGGCGCTCCTTTTTGTGGGCGGCGTGGCCTGTTTTCCGCTCGCAGCCCGTCCCGAGGCCATTCACGCCCTGGCGACTCCGCTGTTCCTGTTCGGACTGCTCTGCTTTGCCGATTGCGCGCTGATTTCCAACTGGGAGGATGAGGTCGATCTCTCCCACGGGCAGACCTCGCTGGCCCTGCAGTATCCGCGCGGGCGCATCGTCATTCGCTATCTGCCTTGGGTGATCGCCGCGCTCGCCGTCGCCGCCATGCCCTACGCCGCCACCGGCCGATCCCTCGTGGGGTGCGCCGCCGGCAGCGGCATTCTCCTCGGCATCCTCGACGTGTTTCACCGCCGACTGGGACGTCAATTCTCGCGGGCGGTCGTCGATATCGCCCTGATGACTCCCTTCCTGCTCGTGTTCGCACCCCCGGGCCCGACGCCATGAAACGCAGCTTTGATCGCCTGGCCCAAATCTATCGGGTGCTCGAATTCCTGGCCTTCGGCGGCGACCTCGAACGGGCCCGTTTCCGTCACCTTGCGGAACTGCGCGACTGTCGCTCGATCCTGATCGCCGGCGAAGGCGACGGACGCTGCCTGCAGCAGCTGCTGAGCGCGGCCCCGCAGGCGCGGATCACGTGCGTGGACATCAGCGCTGGAATGATTGCCCGCGCGCGGGAACGCATCGCGGCCGACTCCGGCGCCAGGGAACGGGTGGAATTCATTCAGGCGGACATCCGCGAATGGGCACCTCCGGCCGGTCCTTTCGACGCCATCGTGACGCTCTTCGTTCTCGACTGCTTCGATCCCGCCGAGTGCGAAGCCATCGTGGCGCGTTGGGTCCGCGTCCTGGCTCCGGTCGGATGGTGGCTGTGGGCCGATTTTGTCGAACCGGCCTCCGGCTGGCGCCGCTGGCGCGCGCGGATCTGGCTGCGCGTGCTCTACACTTTTTTCCGCTGGCAGACGGGTCTCGACGTGCGGGCGCTGCCGCCCGCCGAAACGATCATCCGCGATCAAGCTTTTGAAGAGGCGGCGGATATTTCGTTGCAACATGGCCTGATTCGGAGCGTAGCGTTCCGCCGATTGAGAAAGATCCGTTAATTGGAACAACGGTCCGGAATCTTCTGGCGTTGCGCGTCAACGTGGCGCACAAGCATCCGCGAACGCCATGACGCTCGACCAGGCCCGCACCGCCATCCTGAATGCCTTCGGCCGCATGAACGCGGCGTACCGCGAAACCGTGTTCGATGAGTGGATCCTGATCTCGATCCGCCCGGAGAGCGGAATGATCCTCGGCTACGACGGCCCGCGCGCCAACGAATACAAGAAGTCATTCGCGAATGACGTCGGACCGCTCCGCACGGAAATCGCGCATCAGAAAATGGCCATCGGCGACTTCGCCTTCGCGACCTGGGGCCGCGGCGAAAAGTACGATGCGTTCGTGCGGGTCGGCGATAACAGCTACCTTTTTTGCAACCACACGCAGAAAACGATGGCGGAAATTCGCGACAACCCGAACTGGCTCGAGGCGCAAAAGCCCTTTGTGGAATTGAGCGAAACGTTCCGGCGGGATCCGTTGAAGTGAGTGGAGGTGGAACGCATTGTCACCAATGCGTTGATGAGAGAGAGGGCGGAAGCCCTCGAACCGCGTCTTGAGGACGAGCCGCTCCACCTCGCCGGGCTCCCGGTTCGGCGCGGCGGGTTTTTGGATCCTGATCGTTCCGTGTCTTTCGCACCCGGCTATATCCTGAATTCCAAGTCAAACTCTGGAATCAGGTCCCTCAACATTCAGCCCTCAACTCTCAACATTGGGAGCGCCCCCTCACGCCAGCAACCCGTCCCAGACGAACCACGCATACGCGGCGACCAGGATCACCCCGGCCCAGCGCGGCAGTCCGCCGAAGATCAGCAGGCAAAATGCGTGGAGGACGCCCGCGCCGATCAGCAGCAGGATGCCGGAAAGAAACGTCGCCGGCACCGTCGCGGGCATGAGCGCGGCATAAACGCCGAGACACAGCGGAATGCTGACATGGCCGTCGCCGACCTGCGACGTGTAGACGACGTCGGCACGCTTTTTCCAGCCCCAGTACAGCGCGAGCAGCGCATTCGGCATCACCATCAGCCAGCCACTCAGCCAACCGAGGTGAGCCGCGCTGATGAAGCCGCTCTTTTGCGCCGCCAGCCAGTCCACCAGCCAGTCGATGCTCTCATACATCACCCACGCGCACGCGAGAACCACCAGCGCATCGACATAGAACATGAAACCGAACTTCACCCGCTGGCGGACGTTGTGCTTGGCCACGTCGTAGACCTGGAAACTCTGCCAGAACAGAAAGATGACGATGAGCATCAGTCCGTCGGTGCGATCCAGATGTCCGTCTTTCGCCATGATCCAGGTTGCCACGGAAAAGAACACGGCGGCGCCCAGCGTGAGCCAGAGGGACAGCCGGTTGATCTGCGCAGTCGCCGCTGCCGCCGCACCCGATTTTTTTCCCTTTGATTTTCCCTTCGCCGTGGGACCCTTCGATTTTGGAATGATCTGCAAGCCCCACAACAGGGCGGGAATGCCGAGCAGAAGCGTGAAGTTGGTGACGTTGTTGACCAGGCAGTTGGTCAGCACCTCGCTCGCCAGCCCTCCGTGACCGACCAGGATGAAGACGAACAGCAGGTTGCCGAGGCCGGAGAAATACGGCGTGATCAGGGTGCCCAGCGCCGTGCCCTCCAGTCCCTCGTCCAGCATGGCCTCGAGGCGCCAGAGCGTGATAAACGAAACGAGCAGGAACAGCACCGCATACGTTACCGGATGCGTCAGGCCCAGGGATTCGATCAGCTCGGTCAGCACGGGCGCAGTCAGGCGACTGACGCCCGCGCTGTAAACACCGGGGTTACGACGGGCTCGTCGGTCGAGGTGGAGCGCGGCCTCCGGACGCGCTGTGAAGATGTTCATCGAAGCCCAATCGTCGCGAACAACCGGCCCGCCTTTCGACTCCGCTCAAGGCCCTGAGCCTGTCGAACGGGGAGGTCCGGTTCCACCTCAGTGGAGATGGAGCCTCTTGCCCTCAAGACGCTCGACCCATCGCGTTGAGGGCAACGCGATCCACCTCGAGCTACTGCAGCTTCGGCGGCATCGACTGGATGCGCGCCGCCAGACCGGCGAAGATCGGGCCGGTCTTGGGCTGCGCGACATCCTCGCCGGTGGTGAGCGTCGTCAAGGAGTGGAAGTCGCCCAGCACGGCGCAGTAGTCGTTATTCACCATGATGCCGATGAGATCGCCCTGCTTGCTGAACATCAGGTCGCCGCGCCGCGGTGCGAACTCGCCGAAGAGGCGGGTCACAATGCGATTGTCGACCTTCACATAGCCCGGATTCGACGAGTCGATGCGAAAAGGCGTTTCACCGTATTGGCCGTTTTCCGCGCGCACGAGCAGAGCGTCGGAGGTCTTGTAGATGTCCGTCGCCAGCTTGTAGATTTTTGCGCCCAACTGCGCCGCCTGTGCATCATCGAGCGGGGAAACAATGATGCGCGGATCGACCGCGAGGAAATCAAGCTCTCGCAAGGGCGCGCTGGAGCTGCCGTGCATCAGACGTCCGAAGATCCTGTTGTAGTCCGTCGGCGTGTCGATCGTGAGCGTGAACGGCGTATCCGCCACATGCATCAGCGCGTACGTCTTGGTGCCGTCGGTCACCAGGATGGTGGCGGTATTGCGGTTGCGCTCATTTGGGCTGAATAGTCCCGGCCGGACCGTTTGGATCGTGGCGTCGACGCGATTGGCCTGAAAATCGGCGAAGATGGCGTTCGGGTTGACGGGCTTGGTGTCGCGAATCTCCTGCGTCAGCTGACCGGACTGCGCGGCGAGCTGGCCCACGCCCTGCGCGAGCTGGGTCGTCTGCTCCTGCACCTTGGCGCGCTCGGTACGTTCGACCGCAATCTGCTGCTTCGCCTCATCGAGGTTCTTTTCGAGCATGACCCGCGCCTGTTCGGCGCCGCCCAGCTTGCCGTTGAGGTTTTCGATTTGCGCGAGGTCGGCGGCGCGCTGCCTCTCCGCGGCGCTGATCGCCTTGGCCTGGCGGTCGGCGTTGGCGCGCTGTTCCTCCAGCTCGCGCTGCAGCTTGGCCAGCTGCTCCTTGCTCAGGAACGCCTCGTTCGTGGCATCGGAATACTTGTGCTCGAGCTCCTTCACGTTGGCGTTGGTCGTGCTGAGCTGGCCCTCGAGCTGCGTCTTCTGCTGCGAGACCTGCGCGAGGCTTTTTTCGCGCTCTCCCAGCGTGCCCTGCGTGGACTCGAGCTTGGCGGCCATTGCCTCGCGGGCCTTCTGTTCGTCCTCGAGCGACACGCGCATCAGTTCGACCATGTCCGCATTCACCGCGGGGGCCGCGGCGGCCGTGGTGGAGGCGGTTTTCGCCGGCGGTGCGGCGCGCGGCGGCTGCGCCTTCTCCCAATGCGTGAGCGCCAGGAGGTTCAGCAACAGGAAGTCGCAGATGATCAATAAAAGGGTCTTGTTCATGGCGCGGGAGCGCTCAGGCGGTCATGGCCACGCCCTGCTGCGATTCCATGATCAGCTGGCGCTTGTACGGCCGCACGTGGCGGATCTTGACGAGGGCGACGCAGACGATGCCGAAGAGGTTGGAGGAGTAGGCCGCGAGCAGGTTGGCGTCGATCACGCCAAGCACCTGCAGCACGAGGGCCGTGGCGGTGCCGGCGATGCCGATGTAGAGTCCGCTGTCGAACAGGTTCTCCTCGTTCTCCATGAGCTTCAGCTTGACGACGGCCGGGAGCGACAGCCGGTTGACGCTGGAGATCTTGGCCAGGCAGATGAAATACATCGCGATCTGGAGCAGGGCAAAGATCGAGATGGAGAGGATGGTGGACGTTTCCATGGTGGGAGCGGGTGTTGAAGTCTTGGGGGCGACGCCGGAGATGGCCTGGCCGAGAACGGGAATGACAAGTTTGATCTGGTAGTCCGTCGAAGCCGCGGCCTTCAGGAGAAACGGCTCGGAGAAGACAAAGAAAATGAAGGTGAGGATCGCGGCCAGGAGTCCGCTGCCCATGCGCGGAAACGCGCCGGGAAGCGCCGCCTCGATGGCCGCGAACATGCGGACGTCGACCGATTTCAGGAGCAGGAAAATCCCCAGCAGGAACGCGGCGTATTTGAGCATCACCGCCAGATCCGGGTGTCGCAGCACGAACGGCGCGCCGATCTCGAACTCGAGTCCCGACCGGTTGCTCACGGGCGCCTGACGGTTCACCAGCTGCTGCACTGCACCCTCGCCGAAGGACATCGCCAGCGTGAGGTTATCCGCCCCGGGTTTACCATAGGCGATCAGGTAGCGCGCCACGCCGTCCGCCGATCGCGTCATGAGCGCGGCGGTGTAGATCACCGGCAGATGTTCCGGCGCGACCCGCGACAGGTGCGCGAACTGCGCCACCGTATTCGTGTTCGTCGTCGTGCGCAGAAGCTCGGAGAGCTGGATCCAGTTCAGACGCTTTCCGAGCGTGAGAATATCGAGATAGAAATCCTCGAGTGCGCCCATCTCACCCGTCACGACCGCGTTCTCGGCGAGCCCGCGCACCTCGCGCTGCAGTGAGTCCGACAGGTGTCCGGTCTGCCACAGGTAGCTCGTCAAAAGAATGACCGCATCGAGCGGCTGTCCGCCTGGTCGCCGCGCGGGCACGAAGCGCTTGGTGGTCGTGACGTCGGCGGTCTTGAGCAGAGTCTGCACGCCGGGCAGATGCGAGGCGGACAAATAGAGCCGCATCGTGTCGCGCGCCGGCTGTGTAACCATGAACTTGAGCACGGGCAGCGAGTCCTGCGGCGCGGCCGCGTTGCGCCCGCTGAGCAGCGGATTGAGCGCGTCGTCCCAGCCGCCCCAGGGTGCCATGTCGGGATGACGCTGGATGAACGCGCGATATTGTTCGGTCAGGGCGTCCGCCCCCTGGTCTCCGACCGCATGCGCGGCCTCGGCCGCAAGCTCCGCCGGACCTGGCTTGTCGAGCTCGAGTTGCTCGCGGCCAAAGGCCGTCACCGACGGCGTGTCGCGACCGGCCTCGCGGAGGAGGGCCTGATTGAGCGACTTGATGTTGACCGGCAGCAGCCAGGCGACGATCAGCAGCGCCATCCCGAGCACCAGCCATCCCAGCCACGCGATCGAGCGTGCACCGGAATGCGGAGAGGACGCGGTCATTGCGGAAGCCATAGGTGACAGACGAGCGTGGCACAAATTTATTTGCCGCGCGTTGGTCGGGCCAAATACGTTGCCTAGCGTATCGACCCATGGCGCACCAAATTGTTCACTTCAACGACCCGCGACTGCGGAAAAAAGGAACTCCGGTGAAGGAGTTCAACGGTGCACTGCGGGCGCTGGCCGAGAATATGATTGCGACCATGCACGCTGCCGCGGGCATCGGACTGGCGGCGCAACAGGTTGGTGAGTCGATGCAGCTGTGCGTCGCCGACCTACGGCAGGTGGAGAGCGAATTCGACTGGGAACTCGACGGCGCCCACCCTCCCCTCGAGCTTTTCATGCCGATGGTAATCGCGAATCCGGTAATTACCCCAGTACCCGAACCGACCACTTCCTACGAGGAGGGCTGCCTCTCATTTCCGGAAATTCGCGGCGATGTGGTTCGCCCCGATGAGATTACCGTGCAATATCAGGACGGCCATGGCACTCCGCATACGTTGCGCTGCAACGGGTTGCTGTCGCGGTGCATCCAACATGAGGCCGATCACCTGAACGGGGTGCTTTTTATCGATCGCATGGATACGGACACCCTGGCCGTCCTCGATCCGCTGCTGAAGGCCCTCAAGAAGCAGACCAAGGACGCGGCGAAAGCCTGAATCAACCATGCCGGCTGTATCCAAAAGCCGGGCACGCTCGATCGCCACCCGGACCGGTGACGACGGGCGTACCGCCCTACTTTTCGGCCGCCGCGTGCCCAAGGATCATCCGCGCATCGAAGCCGTCGGGGCGATCGACGAACTCAATGCCGCTCTCGGCCTGGCCAAGGCTGTCGGGCGGTCCGCCCGGCTCAGGCGCGGACTCGAACGCGTCCAGAAGGAACTCGTCGTCCTGATGGGCGAGGTGGCCTGCGCTCCCGCCGGCCTCCCCCGGTATCAGCAATCGAAATTGCCGAAATTTTCCGAATCCTGGGTCAAAGTACTCGACGCGGAGATCGAGGCCATCGAGCGTCGCCTGCCCGCCTTCGCCGGCTGGGCCATCCCTGGCGCCAACCCCCTGGCCGCCGCGCTCGACCTCGCCCGAACGACCGCCCGCCGGGCGGAGCGCCGCCTGGTGACGGTGAAGGCGCGCCCCACCCTGCTCCAACATATCAACCGGCTTTCGGATTGGCTTTGGCTG
The DNA here is from genome assembly GCA_035545955.1 of Candidatus Didemnitutus sp. GTDB lineage: Bacteria > Verrucomicrobiota > Verrucomicrobiia > Opitutales > Opitutaceae > Didemnitutus. Next base: position 41,726 of record DASZXI010000021.1, read on the forward strand.
CAAGCGCGCGACACGGAAGCGGTTTCTTCGCGCCGGCGACCGACGCGAAGGTGATCGATCCGCAGTCCGATGTGACGTCGGGCTCTATCGGGTTATCCCATCAATCGCGACCTATCGGTAGGGGCGGATGTCTCATCCGCCTTTTCCAATTTCGCCAAGGCCGGCAGGACGCCGTCCCCTACCGGCGCGTGATCGCTTCGCGAACAGGTCAGAAACCGTTCCGTCTTAGCCGGGAAAAAGCCTGTTGTTTTCCGAGGAATCGCTGCATCGTGAGAGTGATGTACGCCGCGCTGGCTATTCTCCTGTTCGCTGTCCTTTACCGCGTCGCGGGAGTCTACGACCTGGCCATCTCGAACATCTCGCCGCTGATGGCGATCGCGTTCTGCGGCGCGGTCTATTCGAAGCGAAAATGGTTTTGGCTGGTGCCGTTCGTCGCCCTGCTGCTCTCGGACATCTTCATCAACTTTCACTACAAGAAGGAATACGGCTTCGAGTGGCCAGTCGCCGGTTTCTTCGCCCGCACCGCCTGCTTTGCGGTCGCGGTGTTGCTCGGACGCTGGGTCGCCCAGCGCAAGTCTTGGCTGTGGCTGCTCGGCGGCAGCGTGCTGGGCGCAATCGTGTTTTATCTCGTGACAAACACCCAGTCGTGGTGGTCCGATCCGTTTTACGCCAAGACGCTGTCCGGCTGGTGGCAGGCGCTTACGACCGGCCATCCGGAGTACCCGCCGACGATTCTTTTTCTCCTCCGCTCCCTTTTCGGCGATACGATGTTCACCGGCCTGTTCGCCGGTCTGATGGAATGGCAGGCGTCGAGTCGCGACGAGCCAAGCCTGTTGGACAAACCGGCCGACGAGGAAAACGACGAAGAGACAGCCGAAGCGGAAGCCGAGGAAACGGTGGCCGACGCGGGAAGTTGAAGGTGGAACGCCTGGTCCTCCGGACGTTTTTTGTCAGTACGTCACGTGAGAAGCGCGTTGGGACGACGCGCTCCACCGGTCTCTAGGCTCTCAGCTCTTCGCTCTCAGCTGCATCGCTCGGATCACAGCAGATCCGCCGCGAGCTCGGCGAGGCGCGAGCGCTCGCCCTTCGACAACTTCACGTGCGCGTGCAGCGCCTGGCCCTTCATGCGATTGTGGCAGTAGACGAGGCCGTTGCTGCGGGCGTCGACGTATGGATTGTCGATCTGCGCCGGATCGCCGATGAGCACGATCTTCGATCCCTCGGAAATGCGCGTGATCACCGTCTTCACCTCGTGCGGCGTCAGTTGCTGTGCCTCGTCGAGGATGAAGAACCGGCGCGCGATCGAACGCCCGCGGATGAAGGCCAGCGCCTCGATTTCCACGATGCCGTTCTTGATCAGCCGCTCGTAGGGCTTCATCGGCGGCAGGACGCCGTTGCCGCCCCCGGAGGAGGGCGAAAGAATGTGCTGCAGCGCGTCGTCGCGCTTGTTGTTCTTCTTCTGCTTGCCGACTTTTTTCGCGGCGAACTGCGGTTCCTTCGGCGCCTTCGAAGGCATCAGCACCTCCAGCGCGTCGTGGTACGGCTGCAGCCACGGCTTCATCTTTTCCTCGAGCGAGCCGGGCAGAAATCCGATGTCCTTGCCCAGGGCGATGACCGGGCGCGAAATCGACAGGCCGTCGTAGCGCGACGCCTCGTCACAGGTCTGGTGCAGCGCCGCCGCAGTCGAAAGCAGCGTCTTGCCGGTGCCGGCCTTGCCGAAGCAGGTGATAAGCGAAACCGAGTCGTCCATCAGCGCATCGAGAAAAAACTGCTGCTCGAGATTGCGCGGACGGATTGGAATGCCGCCCGGTGCCTTGACGAACTCCGGAAAGCGCAGACGGCGCACCTGGCCGCGGCCAAAATACCGTCCGGGCATCGTCTTGCCCTCGGGCGTCATCAGCAGCACGTACTCGTTCAGGCTGAGACGCGTTGCGACAGCTTCGGGAAACTCGATCGCGCCCTCCGAGCAGAAGCGCTGCATCGCGTAGACATCGAGCGCGAGCGTCGGATAGTTGTCGTCATCCGCCTGCTCCGGTACCTTGTCGTTGAGATAGTCCTCCGCCTCCAGGCCGACCGCGCGCGCCTTCAGCTGCACGTTGACGTCCTTCGTCACCAGGATCGTGGGCGGCGGATTCGTCTCCTGCACGAACAGCGCGCTCGCGATGATGCGGTTGTCCTTCTTGGTGAAATCCGACAGCACCGCGCGCAACCGCTGCATCGCGGGCGACGACCAGTTGTTCTCGACCAGATAGCGATTGATGATGACAGACAGCGTGCCGCCGCTCGGCAGCTTCACGCCCTCGTGCATCGAATGCGAATCCGGCAGGAGCTCCTGCAGCAGGCGGTGAACGCGGCGTGCGTTGCGCCCGCGCTCGGTCGACTGTTCGCCCTTGATCGCGTCGAGTTCCTCGAGGACCTCAACCGGAATCGCGAGGTTGTTTTCCTCAAACTTGAACAGCGACTGGGGGTCGTGGAGCAGGACGTTCGTGTCCAGGACATACGTCTTCGCCCGTGCCCCGACCTGACTCTGCGTGGAATGTGAAACCGCGCCGACAGTGTTTTCCATCGAGTGGATAACGTGTGAATAGTGAGTGTATCCTCTTGTCGGTTTTGTAAATGCAATAATTGCAAAACCTGTGAGAATTCACCTTTCCGTCGCACAATATGAAGCCGCAGATTTCATTCGCGTATCGTGGGAGCGATTGACTCGGAGCTGAATCGTCGCGAAATGGCACGGCTTCATGCTGCCCACCTTGGATGCATTCCATTGGTCGCTTCTTTTCGTGGGAGCCGCGCTGGTGGGGGTCTCGAAAACCGGTCTACCCGGAATCGGTGGACTTTTCGTCGCCCTCTTTTCGCTGACCCTTGGAGCGCGTACCGCCACCGGCGTTGTGCTCCCGATGCTGCTCGTCGGCGACGTGCTGGCCATCCTGGTCTACCGGCAACATCTCGCCTGGCGAAACACCTGGCGTCTCCTCCCGTGGACCGCGGCCGGTGTGGTGGCAGGCTGGCTGGCCTTTGGTCAACTCGACGCCCGGTGGTCCGCCCGCCTGATCGGCACGATCCTTCTCGGGATGGCAGTGATCAGCCTGGTGCGGAAACTTCGGCGATCGCCGGCGGTCGAGTCCACGCCCGCCTGGCTCTCCGCTGCAACGGGCATCATCGCGGGATTTTGCACCTTGGTGGCAAACGCCGCCGGGCCGGTGATGAATCTTTACCTACTGTCCAAACGTTTGCCGAAACTCGAATTCATGGGGACGACCGCGGCGTTTTTTCTCATGCTGAACTGGTTCAAGGTGCCGTTTGTCGTCCAACTCGGCCTGGTGACGCCCTCCAGCCTCTGGCTCAACGTTTGCCTCGTGCCCGCGGTCATCGTCGGTGCCGTCGGTGGACGCTGGCTGGTCGGACGCCTCAACCAGGCCGTGTTTGAGTGGTCGACCCTGATTCTGACCGCGGTGGCGGCGGCGCGCCTGATCGCCACCCGGTAGAGCGGTTTCAAAAAACCTGTAGCCGCAAAAGGGCGCAAAGAGGCGAAAGAAGGAAAGTTACCTACGCGGATGGCAGCAGCCGACTCGACGCCAGAATCAGCGTTCCCGCTCGATGTAGCCGGGGGCGTCCGCCCCCGGGAGTCGATGGCGCCATCAGCCGCACCCGGAACCTGACCGGGCCCTTCGGACCCGGCCACACCTTTTCTGAATCTGCCCTAGTTCGCCGATTTCCGCTTCGGCACGGGCGGACCAAACAGCCGGATGAGATACTCGCTGAGATTCTGCAGGCTCACGCGCCGGATACCGCCGGCGTTTAGCTGGCGAAATGCCGCCACATGCTGGCTGCGCTCATTGTAATAGTCCCACAAGTCCCGCTCCAGCGCCCGGGAGGCAATTCCCGGTTCGCCGGCCTGGAGGGCCGCCGAGATCGCCTTCGCCTGCCAGTGCCGTCGCTCTTCGGGATTGGCATCGAGGTAGTCGAACAAACCCTGCTCGTATTTGTTTAAACTCATTCGCAGTTGGGGCTTCGGCAAAAAAGTGAACAAACCGTGGCATTGCAATTGAACATCCGTCCGACAAACTTGTCATGCAGTAAATCAACCCCGCCACACACACATGTTGCAGAATCTGAAACAGCAGCTCCCCGCAGTTCTACTCACGGCAATCCTCCTTGCCGGTGTTGGTTTTTGGTTTCACCAGAAGACCGTCACTGATCTCGCCGCTGAGCAGCAGAAACAGCTGGCCGATTTGCGCGAACAACAGAATGCTGAGCGCAAGGCCGACGCCGAGGAAAACCGGCGCCACATCGAGGCGGTGAACCAGTTGCTGAAGGACGCGATTTCAAAGCGCCAGGCCGATATGTTCATGACCGACGAGGAGGTCAACAAACTGAACGCGGAAAAGGTGAACGCGCTCGCCGATGCGATCGCGAAGAAGGTTTTGCCGTACGGCCAGGTTCCGAAGACGCCCGAGGAGGCCGAGAAACTGCAGAACGAGCAGGTCGACAAGGTCGGCAATCGTCTCGCCGACAAGATTTCTCCGATTCTCGCCGAGATGTCGCGCAATCAGAATCTCACGCGCGACTCGATCAACCAATATAGCCAGCGCATTTCCGACCAGGTGAGCGGCGCGCTGACGGCCGAGATGTCACGCAATCAGCAGCTCAATACGGAGCTGGCCGAATCGCAGGCGATTTCGCAGGACTCGCTCAAGCTGTCGCACGAAGTCACCGCGCTCTATCTCAGCAGCTTCAAGGATCAGGGTCTGCTCACGCGTATTCTCACTTTGCCCGCGAATGTGGTTCGCGACGCCGCGAGCATGAGCATCGTCAGCAGCTCCGAGCGCAAGAAGATGGAGGAACGACTGGTGTCCGAGATGAACGCGCTCCAGAAGCGCCTCGACGACATGCAGGCGTCCCTGCCCAAGAAATAATTTTGCCACAAGGTATCTATCCGGCCGCGCCGCAGGGCGCGGCCTTTTTTTCCAGAAGTAGCGGGTAGCGCGTAGCCAGTAACGAGCATAACTAGCCGATCCCTGCCGCGAGGTAGGAGCCTGCTTACAGGCGAGAGAATTGGACTTCATTGCTCCTATCGCCTGTAAGCAGGCTCCTACATTTCCGATCCCAACCGGCTAGAATTCAGTGAGCTCCAAATCGGCCCGGAGGTCCGGTTCCACCTCATCCCCCCGCGCGCCTTACCTCTGTCGCCCCGCTCACTGCTCACAGCTCACTGTCACCTACTCACTACTCGCTACTGGCTACTCGCTACTCTTACTCCACTCCCCCCGCGTGAAATCCGGCACCGCCACCGGTGCGCCACCACGCGCGACCGACTGCTCGCTGAGCGGGCCAACCACGCTCCAGGCGGCGGCATCGTAGACGCTCTGATCCAGCGGCAAGCCGTTGCGGAGACACTGCATGATCCGCCAGCGCATCACAAAATCCATGCCCCCATGGCCGTCACCCCGGTTGCCCGGCGTCCGCTTCGCCGCTTCCTGCGCCTCCTGCCACCAGGGATGCTCGTGCTTCGCGAACCAGGAATTCAAATCGGTCTCCCAGTGATCCTCCTGCGGACTGGTTCCCTCGATGTAGATCCGGCTGGGGTAGCCCGCGAACAGTCCGCGTGTGCCCTGGATCTGATTGATCCGCGAATAAGGCCGCGCGCTGCTCGTGTTGTGTTGCAGCACGATGGTCCGGCCGAGCGCCGTGCGGATGAGTGACGTGTTCACGTCGCCGCAGGCCCAGACGGTTTTCCGGCGCGGATCGTCCTCGGCAAAATGTTTCGCCGCGTAGTCGGCGAACCCGCGGGCCGGACTGCTCAGCGAAACGAGGGTTTCGAACCGATCGCTCCGGTTGATGCCCATGTACTGCGCGACCGGCCCCAGCCCGTGCGTCGGATAGAGGTTTCCATTCCGTGTCACGTGTTCCGGCGGGCGCCACGTGCCCTCGCCGTGGACCTGTTCGGACAACTGCCCCCGCAAATCATGCAGGTAGCCCGCCTCGCCGTGCAACAGCTCGCCGAAAACTCCCTGGCGGCACAGCTGCAACAGCATCAGCTCCTCGCGACCGTAGCAGCAATTCTCCATCATCATGCAATGGAGCTGGGTTTCCTCGGCGGCCTCGACGAGTCGCCAGCAGTCCTCGACGGTCACGGCCGCCGGCACCTCGACAAAGGCGTGCTTGCCGGCGCGCAGGGCCGCCAGCGCGATCGGCACATGGGTGCGCCAAGGCGTGCAGATCATCACCGCGTCGATGTCGTCGCGCTCGAGCAAACGCCGATAGTCCTCGGGACCGTCGCCGAAAACCGCCGGTTTGGGCTTGCCCGATTTCGTGACCTCATCGAGCGCCTTCTCGATCGCCGGTCCGTACGGATCGCAGATGGCCCGCACCTCGGATCCCTCGATCTCCAGCATGTCCGCCAGCGTCGGCAGGCCGCGTTCCCACAATCCGATGATGCCCCAGCGCACACCATCCAGCTTGCGCGTCGCGAGATTGGCCACGGAACGGCTTTTCGGGCTGCGGGGTGGATGCGGATCAGCCGCACCAGCCGGGGAAGCGAGGGCTCCGAGCGACAACGAAGTGACGACCGTCGCGGTCGTCTGCAGAAATTCCCGACGAGTGGGGTTCGAGGGCATGGAAAAACATAATGACTTGGGTGCAGCCGGCGCAAGGTTGCGTCGGGGGGAGTCGCCCGAGCCGGCAAACAATTCCCGCGAAAATGCGCGACACCGGACTCGGTAGGGGCAGGTGTCCCCATCCGCCTTTCGCATCACATTCTTGCAAGGCCGGCAGGATGCCTCCCCTACCTCGAACTTCTCCGGACCGACTGCGTTTGGCTCGATGGAGGGCGGGCGACATCGCCCGCCAAGAACCCGGATTCCGAATGGATCGTCCGGTATCGATCGCCGCGGGGGCAACGTGGGTCAAAGGCGGCCGGGGTCGGCCGCCCTCCATCAAGCCCGCGAATGATATCGATCGTTAAATCCGGAATCCCTGGATCCGCGATATCCGTGTAATCCGTGGTCCATTCGGAACCGGTCGTCCTATCCGCTCTCAGACGGAACTATTCGGTCGAGACGTCGAAACAACAGTCGACAAATCGAGCCAAACGGTGCGTCGCATCCGATAAATCGAGAAGAGGCAGTTTCATTCGGGAGCGCTGTCCCTCAACCCTCAACACTCAACCTTCAACCGGATGAGTCCGACTCAGCGCGACCACCGCACGCCAAACATCACCAGCCGCGGCGTGCCCACGTTCACCAATCCATCGGTGGTCCGGCCGGTTTGGACCAGACGATTGGTCAGATTCTCACCGCTCACAAAAATCCGCCAGCCGGCCGTAATCTCCCACTCCACCGAAAGGTCGAGCAAGGTGGACGGCGCGAGGCGCAGCGTGTTCAAGTCGTCGTCGAATTGCTGCCCAACCCAGCGCAGGCGCGGTGTAACGTGAAAATGGCGGTCCGGCCGCCAGTCGAGGCCGATCGTGGCAGCATTTCGAGGAACCTCCGCCAATTGGAGTCCAACCAGCCACGGCGCCACGCTGGCCCGCCGGACATCGGTGTCATCAAGCAGATACTGCGCCTCGGCGGACAAAGTAGGGGCGAGCTCCCAACGCGCCGAAAGAAACAGGCCCTGGACCCGAACCTCGTCGAGATTGAGACGGCGACGCGCCTCGCCACCCGCCGGAACCACTCCGATGCCCGGAACGTTCGCCGGGCCCTTGGCAATCGTCACGTTCGCCACCGGATCGCGAAGTTGATTGGCGAACGCGGCAGCCTGGAGCGTCAGCTTGCCCGCCGTCCAGTCGGCGCCGATCTCGCCACCCAGATTCTTTTCCGTCTGCAGCGCGGGATTCGCGTCGGTGATCACGTTGCCCACCCGGAACGGCCGATAGAGTTCGTTCAAGGTCGGCCGACGAAACGATTCCTGCGCGGACACATGCAGCCTGAGATCCGGCCTAACCGACCACACCACTCCCGCGCTCGGGCTCATTTCGATGCCATTTTGACTGGGGTAGCGAAAATCGTCGATTTCCACCCCCGAGCCGAGATCGCGGCGGTGGCCATCGAAATCGACCCAGTCGTCGGCGCGAAGTCCGGCCGTCACCCGCACTCCAGACGCCAGATCGCGGCTGTGCAGGACAAATATTCCGCCGTCCGACTGCCTGCCACCCGCAAACCGGCGGCGCGTGAAGACTCCGTTCACATACGAAGAATCCTCGCGCGTTTCCCCGCGGGTGTCGCGCACATCCAGACCGAACGACGTGCGTTGGTTGGCGTCGGGACGCCATTCGCCGATCCACGAAAAGCCTTCGGCCGTGTCGGGCACGGCGAACTGGTTGTTCGACGGTGTCTCGGCGGTGCGCGTCGCATTGACCGAACTGAACGTGCTCGAGAAGCCCTCGTTCTCGATGTAGCCGGTGGCCTCCCAGTGAAAGGCGGCGGAAGGCCGCACCTGCAGGTCGACCGAGGCAAAATTCTGGCGCGTGGCGTTGTTCGTGTAAGGCGTGCCGTTGCCGCGACTTTCGTTGAAGGTCCGCGCCGTCAGCGTCACCGTGGCATCCGCACCCACCGGCTGGCTCCAGCGCACGGTGGCCCAATGCGACCGGCTGGTGGCGGGAATATCGATCGAGCCGCGCTGCGAGGGCGCAACGATGGAATAACCAGCGGTGGAAAAATCCCGCGCCAGAATCTGCAGGGTGCCCGGCCCCACGGGCTGCGACGCCTGGATTTCGACGGCGCGGGTGTCGAGTCCTCCCGTTTCAGCCATCAGGCGAAAGCGCTGACCGCTCGCGGGCTCGGTGAGCAGCTGGACCACTCCACCCAGGGCGCCATTGCCCCACGCCGTACTTCCGCCACCAGGCACGAGTTCGACGGCCGCGAGCGACTCCCGCGGCACCAGGCTCCAATAAATCCAGCCACCGAACGGATCGTTCAGCGGCACGCCATCGAGCAGAATCAGCGACCGGCTGGCTCCGCTGGGTCCGAGTCCACGCAGCGACACCCCCTGCGTGGTCGGGTTGGCCACCAGGCTGTCCGTGCGGCGGAACAGGCTGAATCCGGGAATGCCGCGGAGCGCACCGTCGACCGACACGGCCGGCGTGGATCGCAAATCGTCGCCGGCGACCACCTCGTGCGCGAATGCCACGCTGTCCGGCGCCTCGTCCGACCGGTCCGCGGTCACGAACACCGACGGCAGCACGACCGTCTGGCCTGCGAGCCGCAGGCCCGCAAACGAGGAGAGTGCCAGAATGCACCAGGCGCGTTTCATTCGGAAAGGCGCGAGCCTAACGCGAATCCGCCAAACCGCCAGCGAACACCCGTCGCGGCCGCGCCGCTCAGGCAACCTCGTCGAATCCCTCGTGGAAGCCGCCGTCGTCCTCAAATCCGTCGCCCGCCTTTTTCACCGCCGACAACAGGGATCCTGTTGCCACGCTGGCAAGCACGACGACGCCGAGAAAAAGAAATGCGAAGAGAAAGTTCAGAAAAAACCTGGGAACTGCAGCCGATTCGCGGACTTTGAGATCTTCACCCCGACACTCCGCGCTCGTGCCGCAGCAAAAGCGGTGGATTCCGTTCACCGTGTCAACTCCTGATCGTGCGATAATGCTTGATGTTAGTGATTTTCAATCGCGCGTATCCAAATCGCCGATCGATTCCCGGCCGAAGGCGATCCAACCGTCCCACGAATAAACTCCGACTTCTACAAATATCCGTCGCGCGTTGTCGAACGGGCCGGAACGTCACGCTTCACCTTCCGGTTCACCTGCTTTCCTGTAGGAGCGGCTTCATGCCGCGATCAATCGCGGGGTAAACCCGCTCCTACAACGAGGCCCGACGCCCAGACCTCAACACTCAACCTCCAACCACCCCACGCCCCCTCACCGCAACTGCAGCGTGTCGGCCTCGTAGGTCAGCCGCAGCGACGGCACCGACACGGCCTTTCGCGACCCTTCCTTGCGCACGTTTCCGGCCTGCCACGCATCGTAGCCGCTTGCCTGCGCCGCGGCGATGACCGCCGGCGCCGTTTCCGGCGCCACATACGCGGCGAAGCCGACGCCCATGTTGAAGGTCGCATAGGCCTCGCGCACTTCCACTGGGCCCGTCTCCATCAGAAACCGGAACAGCGCAGGCGCCGGACGCGGCTGGGTGATTTCGTAGACAAAAGGCTCCTCGAGTCGCATCAGCTTGCGCCAGCCGTGACCGGTGACGTGCGCCAGGTAGTTCAGGGTCAGATTCCGGCGCTGACACTCCCGGACGAAATTCACGTAGATCACCGATGGCGCGAGCAGGGCCTCGCCGTAGTTTCGGCCGTCGCCAACCGAGGTCAGATATCCGTCGGCCAGTTCCTCGGCGATGAGGCGGCACAGACTGAGCCCGTTGGTCTGCACCCCTGAACTCGCGAGAAAAATGATCGCGTCGCCATCGCGCACCTCGCCGCGAATCCGGTGCTTCTTGGGCGAAATCCGGCCCATGCCCGAACCGGCGAGAACGATGCATTCGGGCCGAACGACGCCGCGCAAGGTGGGCGTTTCGCCGCCGCCCCAGGCCGCTCCCGCGATCCGGCAACCCTCCGCCCAGCCATCAACGAGCGCCTGCATGCGGACCGTCTCGGCAAACCAGCCCGAGTCACCCACCGCTGCGTGCATCGCCACCGACACCGGCAGCGCGCCGCAGGTGATCATGTCGTTCACGATCGTCGCCACGGTATCGATGGCGATTTCACGATAAAAGCAGCGCCCGGTCACCGCATGGACGGCATCGGCCACCAGATTCTTGGTTCCCAATCCCTCCTCGACGTGCGCCAGGTAGTGATCGTCGGCCTCGATGAGGTAGGCACTTTCACCCCGTGTCGCCTCGGCCTCCCGGTAACCGTGACCGGCCAGCAACTCCGCCGTCGGGCGCGCCGCCTGCTGGCACGCACGCTTGAACGCGTCGAGCTGATCGTAGCGCACGCCGGAGGATTCGTAGGAAAGAGTCATGAGGAAGTGACGAGTGACGGGTGACGAGTGACGAGTTCGAAACCCGGATGGATTGAAATCATGAACGCAGTATCAACTCGGTTGCAGGCAAATAACTTGTCACTGGTCACTCGTAACCCGTCACTTAGTAAGCTCTTCCTTCCGCTTTTTCGTAGTAGTTCACGTACGCCTGGTTCGCGACCCGATAGCCGCCCGGGGTCGGATACTTGCCCGTGAAATACCAGTCGCCGGAATGCCCAGGCAGCGCCTCATGCAGATGCTCGATCGACTGGAAGATGATCTCCACCTCGCCCGGCCACTCCTCCCGCCGCGGTGCCACGAAGGCCGTGATCCGGCGCGCAATTTCCTCTGCGGTAAACGGCTCATAGATCTTGCGGACGTGATTCACCGCCGGACCATCCGGGCGCTCGAGTTCGGAGCGGCAAAGATGATAAACCTCCTCGAGGAGGGAACTACGGCCTGATTCCTTGAGCAGCGCCACCGCGGCCTCGAAGGCGATGAATTTGCCGATCTCGGACATGTCGATGCCGTAACAGTCCGGATAGCGGATCTGCGGCGCCGTTGACGCGATCACGATTTTGCGCGGACGAAGCCGACTGAGAATGCGGAGAATGGAGCGCCGGAGCGTCGTACCGCGAACGATCGAGTCGTCGACGCACACCAGATTGTCGGAGGGTTTCACGACGCCGTAGGTGACATCGTAGACGTGCGAGGCCAGGTTGTTGCGCCACTTCTCCTGTCCGATGAACGTGCGGATCTTGGCGTCCTTCGTGACGAGCTTCTCGCCGCGCGGCCAGTTGCGCAGAATCACGTCGTCGAGCAGGGCCTCGTCGAGCTTTCCCGCGGCCGCGGCGTCGAGCAGCGATTTCTTCACCGCGGCGCGCCGCCGGGTGCGCAGCTCGCTCATCAGTCCGAGATAGGCCACCTCGGCGGTGTTCGGGATGAAACTGAAGATCGTGTTCTCGTAGTCACTGTCGATCGACCTGAGGATCGAGTCGGCGAGGCCCGCGCCCAGCGACTTGCGTTCCCGATAAATCTCCGCGTCGTTGCCACGCGAAAAATAGATCCGTTCGAATGAGCAAGACGCGCGGGGCAGCGCGGCCTTCACGCGTTCGCTGCGGACGCTGCCGTCCTTCTTGATCACCACCACGGAACCCGGATCCAGCTCGTGCACTGCCGACGGATCGAGCCCGAAAACCGTGCAGAGCGGCGCGCGTTCCGAGGCAAAGGCCACGACCTCGTCGTTTTCGAACCAGTGACAGGGGCGGATACCCGAGGGGTCGCGGGTGACGAAGGCGTCGCCATTGCCCAGTGCGCCGACCAGGGCATAACCGCCGTCCCAGTCGGCCGAGACCTCGCGCAGCACCTGGGCCGGATCCATCTCGTCGCTGATCCGGCGCGAAATCTCGGGTCCGGTCAGGCCCTTCGCCTTCAGGGCGCGGTAGATTTCCTCGTGCTGCTCGTCGAGTCCGTGACCGATCATCTCGAGCAAAGCCTGGCTGTCGGTCGCGAAAATCGGATGCTGGCCGGTGGCGGTGAGGCTCGCGTTGAGCGCCGCCGTGTTGGTCATGTTGAAATTGCCGGCGAGCAGCAGGTTGCGCGTCGGCCACGAGCTGCGACGAAAGTACGGATGACAGGCGCTGAGATTGTAGCCGCCCGACGTCCCGTAGCGCAGGTGCCCGAGATACAGCTCGCCGCCGAAATCGAAGTTGCGCTTCACCGTCTCGACGGCATCCGGCCGCACCTCGCCTTCGGCCACCAGCTGGTTGAAGCGCGCCACCAGTGCCTGAAAGATCTTGTCGAGCGGGTTGGTCTCGACGTTTCGCTCCCGAAACATGTAGGGCTCGCCCGCCGGGCGGTCGAACTTCACGCACGCCACGCCCGCGCCATCCTGCCCGCGGTTGTGCTGCTTCTCCATCAGCAGGAAAAGCTGGTAGAAGCCCCAGAGCGGCGTCCCGTATTTCTTCTGATAGTAGGTCAGCGGGTGCTTGAGCCGCACCAGCGCGATGCCGCATTCGTGACTCAGGAACTCGCTCATGGCGCGGCCGGATCAAATCCGGAGGGCTTGGGCGCCCCGCCCGGACGCAACCCGTCCCGCGCATCGGCGGGGATCTGGGTGAGGAGGGCGGGCATCGGGAAACGACGGCGAAAAGGGATTTATTCCGGCAGGTGCGGGCATTCGTCAACGGATTTCTCGGTGATGCCCACCTTCGCCTCGGGCGATCCAAACCGCCGATGCATTTTTGCCGTCATAAGGGCGGTCCGCACGGGGTCGATCCACCTGCGTGCCACTTGACCGGACAGGCGAATTCGTGAACATGACCCTTTCCGATCATGCTGATCCTTCGCGGCACCCCCGCCCTCTCTCCGTTTCGCCGGCAAAAACTGCTGGGTGATCTGCAGGCGGCCGGACTGCCGGTCGCGGACCTGGGAGCGTCGTTCGTCCACTTGGCGGACATCGCGAGCGAACCGACGGCCGATCAGCGCGCGGTGCTCGAGGCACTTCTCACTTACGGCCCGCGACGCGCGAATGCCGTCGACACGGGAGAAACGCTGGTGGTCGCGCCGCGTCCGGGAACGATTTCGCCCTGGTCGTCCAAATCCACCGACATCGCGCGCATTTGCGGACTCGCCTTCGTGCGCCGCCTCGAGCGCGTGATCGAGTACCGCCTCACACCCACTCCGGGGAAATCGATCGATCCCGTTTCGCGGCAGAAAATGGTCGAACGACTGCATGACCGGATGACCCAGGTCGTTTTCGGAGCGATCGGCGAATGCGCCGTGCTCTTTCAGCATGCCACGCCCCGGCCCGTGGCCACGATTTCCCTGCTCGCCCAGGGACGGCCCGCGCTGGTCGAGGCCAATCGCGCGCTCGGACTGGCGCTGGCCGAGGACGAGATCGACTACTTGCTGCGCCACTTCCAGGCCCTGGCGCGCGATCCGGCCGACGTCGAGCTGATGATGTTCGCCCAGGCGAACTCGGAGCACTGCCGGCACAAGATTTTCAACGCGACCTGGGAAATCGACGGCGCCGCGCAGGACCGATCGCTGTTCCAGATGATTCGGAATACCTTCGAACGTCACAGCGAGGGAATCCTTTCAGCCTACCGGGACAACGCCGCCGTGCTCGCGGGAACTTCGGGCGGAAGATTTTTTCCGAATCCGACCTCTGGGGAATACCAGTCGCACCCCGAGCCGATTCATCTCATCTGCAAGGTGGAGACCCACAACCATCCGACGGCAATCTCGCCCTACCCGGGTGCCTCGACCGGTTCCGGTGGGGAGATTCGCGACGAGGGCGCGACGGGCCGCGGCTCCAAGCCCAAGGCCGGACTGACCGGCTTCGCGGTTTCCAACCTCCGCCTGCCGAATGCCGTGCAGCCCTGGGAAACCGATCACGGAAAACCGGGCCGAATCGCCTCCGCCCTCGACATCATGATCGAGGCTCCGCTCGGCGCCGCCGCCTTCAACAACGAGTTCGGCCGGCCGGGCATCGCCGGCTACTTTCGGACTTACGAAGCGGATGTGCCGTCGGCCGAGGCCGGCCGCACCGAACTGCGCGGTTACCACAAGCCGATCATGCTCGCCGGCGGGGTGGGCAACATCCGCGAAGGCCACGTCCGCAAGGGCGAGATCCGGCCCGGCGACTGCCTGATCCTGCTCGGCGGCCCGGCCATGCTGATCGGTCTCGGCGGCGGGGCGGCCAGCTCGATCGCCACGGGCTCCGGACACGAGGATCTCGATTTCGCCAGCGTGCAGCGCGACAACGCCGAGATGCAGCGCCGCTGCCAGGAGGTCATCGACCGCTGTTGCGCGCTGGGCGACGACAACCCCATCGCGTTCATTCACGATGTCGGCGCCGGCGGCGTTTCCAACGCGCTGCCCGAACTCGTCAATGACGGTGGCCGCGGCGGACGTTTTCAACTGCGCGCCATTCCCAACGACGAGCCGGGAATGAGTCCCCTCGAAATCTGGTGCAACGAGTCGCAGGAACGCTACGCGCTCGCCGTGCCCAAGGCTCGCCTCGAGGTTTTCCGCCAGTTGTGCGAACGCGAACGCTGTCCGTTTGCCGTCGTGGGAGAAGCCACGGAGGAGAAGCGCCTGACGGTCGAGGACGCCCATTTCGACAATCGTCCGATGGACCTTCCGCTCGACGTCCTTCTCGGCAAGCCCCCGCGGATGCATCGCACCGATCGGCGGCGTCCGCGCACCCTGACCGAACTTCGCGTGGACCTTCCGCTTCGCGAGGCGGTGCGTCGGGTGCTTGTCCACCCGGCCGTCGCCGACA
Source organism: Candidatus Didemnitutus sp. (assembly GCA_035545955.1). Lineage (GTDB taxonomy): Bacteria > Verrucomicrobiota > Verrucomicrobiia > Opitutales > Opitutaceae > Didemnitutus. Next base: position 56,980 of record DASZXI010000021.1, read on the forward strand.
AAACCTTTCTTATCACCATCGGCGATCGCAGCGTCACGGGACTGATCGTGCGCGACCAGATGGTCGGTCCGTGGCAGGTTCCCGTCGCGGACTGCGGCGTAACCGCCGCCACGTTTGACGTATTTACGGGCGAGGCCCTTGCTGTGGGCGAACGCACTCCCGTTGCAATCAACAACGCCGCCGCTTCCGCCCGCCTCGCCGTCGGCGAAGCCCTCACCAACCTCGCCGCCGCGCAGGTGGGCCCGATCGGCAAGGTCAATCTGTCCGCCAACTGGATGGCGGCGCCCGCGGTGCCCGGCGACGGCGCCGATCTTTACGCCGCCGTGCGGGCCGTCGGACTCGAACTGTGTCCCGCGCTCGGAATCACGATTCCCGTCGGCAAGGATTCGATGAGCATGCGCACCGTCTGGCAGGACGCTGGCGCGGAAAAAAGCATGACCGCGCCGATCTCGCTGGTCGTGTCGGCCTTTGCCCACTGCGCGGATGTGCGTTTGTCGCTCACCCCGCAAATCCGTCGCCAGCCCGGAACGCGACTACTGCTGGTGGATCTCGGTCGAGGCAAGGACCGGCTCGGCGGATCCATTCTGGCGCAGGTGACGAGTCAGACGGGCAATGCATCTCCGGACGTCGACGACCCGGCGGCCCTGCGCGGATTCTGGACCGCGATCCAGGAACTCGGAGCCGCGCGCAAGATTCTCGCCTATCACGACCGTTCGGATGGCGGCCTCTTGGTGACCGCCGTGGAAATGGCGTTTGCCGGAAACGTGGGACTCGATCTCCGCCTCGATCCGAAGCGCGATGTGACCGGCCAACTCTTCGCGGAGGAATTGGGCGCCGTGCTGCAGGTGGCCGATGCCGATGAAACGCTCGTGCGGGCGACGTTTGTCCGTCACGGCGTGCCGGCGGATGCGATTTCGGCGATCGGCGGACCCAACCTGAACAGTCACGGGCTCCGTATTTCGTCCGCGGATGGCCCGGCGATCCTCGAGGAAGATTTGTTTGCTCTCCGCGACGTGTGGTCGGATGTGACCCGGCGCATTCAGGGCCTGCGCGACAACTCGCGCCTGACTGAGCAGGAACACGCGTTGCGGCTCGATTCCTCGAATCGCGGGATTACGCCGAAGCTGAGCTACGATCTGGCCGCGATGTCCACCCTTGGCCGGCGTTTTCCGCGGTCGCGTCCGGCGGTCGCGATTCTGCGCGAGCAGGGCGTCAACAGCCAGGTCGAGATGGGCGCCGCCTTCACCCGCGCCGGATTCAAGGCGGTCGACGTCCACATGACGGACATTCTCGCCGGCCGCGTGCCGCTGCGCGATTTCCGCGGACTCGCCGCGTGCGGCGGGTTCAGCTACGGCGACGTGCTCGGCGCCGGCGAGGGCTGGGCCAAGAGCATCCTGTTCAATCCGCGCGCCCGCGAGGAGTTCACGCAGTTTTTCGCACGCGCCGACACGTTCGCGCTCGGCGTGTGCAACGGCTGCCAGATGATGAGCAATCTGCGCGCGATCATCCCGGGTTCCGAGCACTGGCCGCGCTTTGTCCAGAACCTTTCCGAGCGCTACGAGGGACGGTTTGTTTCGGTGAAGATCGACCGCAGTCCCAGCGTGCTGTTCACCGGCATGGAAGGTTCGGTGATTCCGATCGTGACCGCCCACGGCGAAGGCTACGCGGAGTTCGAGTCGCCGGACGCCGCGCGCCAGTGCAACGAGTCCGGATTCGTCTGCGCGCGCTACGTCGACCACCGGCATGAGCCGACGGAGACCTATCCGCTCAACCCGAATGGTTCGCCCTTCGGTATGACGGCCCTGACCACCACCTCGGGGCGCGTGACGATTCTCATGCCGCATCCGGAGCGCGTGCATCGAACCGTCTCGATGAGCTGGCATCCCGATGACTGGCCCGAGGAGTCACCGTGGATGCAGATCTTCCACAACGCCCGCACCTGGGTGGGGTGACAATTGGATGTAGGGCGGGGTCGCCCGCCGCGCGCCTGTCGAATGGGCCGAATCCTGCCAAGGTGCGAACTTGAACGGTTCTCTGCGCGGTAGGGGCGGATGTCTCATCCGCCTTTGCCGCAATAATTCCAAGGCCGGCACGGAGGCCGTCCCCTACCCTTCGCTGACTGGCCGAAACTGAGTTCACCCCACTCAGCACGAAAGCGCGGCAACCTCAAATTTAATGGGATTGTTTGGTCCGGGATTCGATCCGCGCCCTCCGTGAAATCCGTGGTCAAAACCCGGATCGATCGAGGCGGGGGCAGGAGACCCCGCCCTACATCGAACCGCCTTACCAAATCCGCACCCGATCCTCGGGCGCGAGGTAGAGCTTGTCGCCCGGCTGCACGTTGAACACGTCGTACCAGGCGTCGATGTTGCGGACGATGCCGTTGACGCGGTACATCCGCGGCGAGTGCGGGTCGCCGACGACCTGCTTCCGCAAATTGTCGTCGCGATACTTGCCCCGCCAGGCCTGGGCCCAGCCGATGAACACGCGTTGGTCGCCGGTGAGTCCGTCCACCACCGGCGCCGGCTTCCCGCCGAGAGACGCGCGGTAGGCCTCGAGCGCGAGCGTGACGCCACCGAGGTCGGCAATGTTTTCCCCGAGCGTCAGGTCGCCGTTGACGTGCACGCCGGGCAGCGGTTCGAAGGCCGAATACTGCGCGCTCAGCTGGTGCGCGCGATTCTCGAAGACTTTCGCGTCGTCCGGCGTCCACCAGTCCCGAAGACGACCGTCGGTGTCCAGTTTGCGACCCTCATCATCGAATCCGTGCGTCAACTCGTGACCGATGATTCCACCGGCGGCGCCAAAGTTGTACGCCGGATCGGCCTCGGGATCGAAGATCGGGGGCTGCAGGATTCCCGCCGGAAACACGATGTCGCGCAGGGAGCCGTTGTAGGCATCGTTCGTCTGCGGAGTCATCGTCCAGTCGGTCCGATCCACGGGACCGCCCAGCCGCCCGACGTAGAAGGCCCAGTCGGCCCGCGCGGCGGCCAGCACGTTCCCGACCAGATCATCGTCGCGGATCACCACGCCGGAATAGTCGCGGCGGTGTTTCGGGAATCCGACCTTGATCGCATAGGTGTCGAGCTTCTTGAGCGCCTCGGCCTTCGTCGGCGCGCTCATCCAGTCGAGGTGCTCGATCCGCACCCGGTAGGCCGCCTTCACGTGCGCCACGAGATCCTCGATCTTGGCCTTCGCCGAGGCCGGGAAATATTTTTCGGTGTAGAGGTCGCCGACGGCCCAGCCGAGATTGCCGAAGCGATCGAAATGATCGCCCGCCCCGTAGTCGCCGCCGCTCACCGCGTGCACGCCCAGTTTCCAGCGTTCGCTTTCCACCTGTTGACCCGACAGTCCCTTTTTCCGCATCGCGAATGACGCCTGCGCAAAATCCGGCGCGAGGTACGGTGCGGCGTTGTCGGCCACCGTGAAGGCGAGCCACGCCTGCAGCGTGGCAATGGGCGTATCCGCAAACACGGCGGCGATCTTCGGGAAGGCCGATTTTTCGCCGACAATCAACCGGTCCTGCCGGGCCAGGTGCGCCGAGGCGAGGAAGGCCTTCCAGGAAAACTCCGGCGTCAACGCCTGGAGCTCGGCCCGCGACATCGGATTGTAAGTGGCATCCACATCGCGCTGCTGCACCCGGGTCCAGCTGACCTGGGCGATCGCGGTTTCGAAGGCCACGACATCGGTGGCGCTCTTTTCGGCCTCGGGCCAGCCCTCGAGGCGCAGCAGCTCCGCCACGTATTTTTCAAACTGCGCCTTCTTGTCGGCAAACCCGGGCTCCAGATAGTAGTCGCGATCGGGAAGACTGAGGCCCGCCTGGCCGACATAGACCGCGTACTCCTTCGGATTTTTCAGATCGATGTCGGTGCCCAGCGCGAACAGCGAGCCGAAGAAATCGTCGCTGTTGCGCCCCATCAGCGCGACCAGGGCCTCGCGCGTGGTGGCGGCACGAATCTCGTCGAGATGCCGGGCCAGCGGCTTCGCTCCGCGTGCCGCGATGCCCGACTCATCCATGAACGACCTGTAGAATGCGCCGACCTTGCCGGCCACCGTCTTGGGTTCGTGTCCACAACGCGCCGCCTCCTGTTCCATGATCTCGTGCAGGCGCTGCTCGGTCCGGTCGGTCATCGCCAGCCGGAGACTGTACAGGCCCTTGTCGGCAGGAATCGGAGTCTGATCAACCCACGTGCCGTTGGCGTAGCGGAAAAAGTCGTCGCCGGGCTTGGTCTTCAAGTCGGCCCCGGCGACATCGAAGCCGGCGTCACCATATTGCGGAGCGGAAAAGGCGGCGACTCCGGTGACGAGGGCCGTGGCGAAGACGGAGAGGAAACGAAACGTTGGGGTGGAAATCATCGCAGATTGGGGATGGCCCCACCCTCTCCCACCGCATCTTCCGTGGCAAGAAAGGCCGGATAAGCGGCAATCGGACGGGATCGCCGAGCGGATCGGGGTCTGCGACAAGCCGGCAAAAGGTGGGACGCAACCGCTTTCCGCACCGTCTGTTGGGCAAATCACGAAACCCTGGCGCGCCGCTGAAGATCTTCTCGACTTGCCTGGCGACCGTTCGATCCGAGCTGCGAAATAGACATATTTCTCGTTTCTCAAATTCGGCGCGCCCGGTTTTGCGAGTCACCCAAAAGCCCGTGCGGAAAACGGTCGCGCCCCACCCCGCTGGTCAATCCCTTCCAAAAATCCCTTGACGGCCGCCGCATTTTTATTTAACCATTTGGTTAAATACGAAACGCCATGTCCCCCGATCGGCTCAGCCTCACCTTCGCCGCCCTCGCCGATCCCACGCGCCGGGCCATCCTTTCCCGTCTCTCGGCGGGCGAGAGTTCGGTGCTCGAGCTAGCCCGGCCGTTTTCGATGAGCCTGCCGGCCGTCTCCAAGCATCTGAAGGTGCTCGAGCGCAGCGGGCTCGTCACGCGGGGTCGCGATGCCCAGTGGCGCCCCTGCCGGCTGAAGGCCGCGCCGATGAAGGAGGCCGTCGACTGGCTCGAACACTACCGCCGCTTCTGGGAGGAGAGCTTCGACCGCCTGGGCGAATACCTCGAAAAACTGCAGCAGGAGAAAAAATCCCATGACCGCCGCTCCAAATAACACCTTCCGCACGCTCGTGCTCCACCGCATCTTTGCCGCTCCCCGCGCCCTGGTCTTCGCCGCCTGCACGCGGGGCGAACATCTCCAGCAGTGGTGCGCCCCACACGGTTTCACGATCCCCAAATCCGAAGGCGACGTTCGCCCCGGCGGCCAATGGCGGTCCTGCATGGTTGCGCCCGACGGCACCGAGTGCTGGCTGAGCGGAAAGTACCTCGAAGTGGAGGAGAACCGGCGCGTGGTGTTCACGCACGCGTGGGAGGAAAAAGGGCGGCGCGGCCATGAGACCACGGTCACGCTCACCTTCGCGGACATCGGACCCAAGACCAAGCTGACCCTGCGTCAGCAGATTTTCGACTCCACCGCTTCGCGCGACGGTCATCGCGATGGCTGGTCGCAATGCCTGGAAAAACTCGGCGACTTGCTCGCCCGCCTGCGGTCGAAGTCTCCCAAGCCCGCCGCCAAATCCCGCTCCTGATTCTTTCCCATGAATGCTCCCGTCCCTCCTTCCAACACCGCCGACCGTGAAATCGTCGTCACCCGCGAATATAATGCGCCCCGCGAACTTCTCTGGGAGGCCTGGACCAACCCCGAGCATGTCGCGCAATGGTGGGGACCGCGCGGCTTCTCCACCCAAATCGAAACCATGGACGTCCGCGTGGGCGGCACCTGGAAGCACGTGATGCGCGGACCGGACGGCGTCCTCTACCCCAACGAGAGTGTGTTCACGGAAGTCGAGAAGCCCGAACGCATCGTGTACCGTCACGGCGGACGCCGCACCGGCGGTCCCGAGGTCAATCATGTCAGCACCTGGACGTTCGAGGACCTCGGTCCCCAACGCTCCCGCCTCACAATCCGGATGGTCTTTGGCACCGCCGCGGAGCGCGACTTCATCGTCAAGGAATTCGGCGCGATCGAGGGCGGCAAACAGACCCTCGGGCGTCTCGACGAGTTTCTTCCGACGGTCACGTCGAAGCCGTTCCGCCTGCGCCGCGAATTCAATGCGCCGCGCGATCTTGTCTGGCAGGCCTGGACCGATCCGAAACATCTGAGCCAGTGGTTTGGGCCGAAAGGCATCGTCATCGCCCAGTGCACCATGGATCTGCGCCCGGGCGGGATGTTCCGCTATTGCATGAAGACGCCCGATGGACACGAGATGTGGGGACGGTGGAAAATCGTCGAAGTTGTCGCCCCGGAAAGACTCGTCACCATCGTCTCGTTCTCCGATGCCGCGGGCGGCATTACCCGCCATCCCATGAGCGCGACCTGGCCGCTCGAAACGAAGGCAGTGACCACCTTCATCGCGGCCGGCGACAAGACCGTCATGGAACTCGAATGGTCCACCTACCTGTCTACCGACTACGAGCGTCGCACCTTCGATGCCGGCCACGAGGGCATGCAGGTCGGCTGGGGCGGCACGATGGAGCAGCTCGACGCGTACCTGGCGTCGATCACAGGCCGCTAAAGGCCGCCCGAACAAATAATCCCGCGAAACACGCGAAGCACACGAAATCCCCGCACGAAAAGGAATTCGACCTTTCGACGGGATCAGGACAAGCGACGCCGCGCGGTAGCGGCGGATGTCCCATCCGCCTATTCGATCATCAACACCCTAAGGCCGGCAGGATGCCGCCCCCTACCGGATCCACGGGTCAGCCCCGGCGTTGACACCCTTCCTCATCCGGCGTCGGATGTTGTTTCCCCGCCCACCCTCAACCCCGGAGGTACCGTGTTCAAGAAGATCATCGTCGGCATCATTGTCGTGCTCGGCCTGTTCGCGATCGTCGTCGCATTTCAACCCAATCAGTTCGCCGTCACCCGCTCGGCCGTCATCGCGACCCCTCCGTCGACGGTTTACGGCATGGTGAACGATTTCCACACGTGGGACTCGTGGTCGCCGTGGGCCAAGCTCGATCCCAACATGAAAACGACCTTCGCCGGACCGGCGGCCGGAAATGGCGCGGAATATCACTGGGTCGGCGACAGCAAGGTCGGCGAAGGGAATATGAAGATTCTCGACAGCCGGCCCGCTCAGGCGGTCCACATCCAGCTGGATTTTATCAAACCCTTCGCCTCGTCCTGCGATTGCAACTTCACCTTCGCTCCGCAGGCTGGTGGCACGCTCGTCACCTGGACGATGTCCGGGCCGATGAATTTCGTTTCGAAGGCCATGTGTATGTTCGTGAGCATGGACAAGATGGTCGGCGGGGACTTCGAGCGCGGCCTGGCCAACATCAAGGCCATCGCCGAGAAGAAGTAACCGTTTCAGCAGACTTAGCCGCAAAGAGGCACAAATCCCGCCGCTTTGATGAATTCCGTGAGCGCCCATAGGCACGAAAGCCTGGGATCACTTCGTTTCTTGTGACTTATCGCGCCTTTTTGTGGCTATAAAATGGTTTACCTTACATTTGGCAGCACTCGCCGAATGAAACGAATCATGCTTGTCGCGCTTTCCTGCCTCGCCCTTGGTCTGGCCGCAACCGCCGCCGCGGACGTCAAGCCACCTGTCCGTCTCGCCATCGTGGGACTGGCCCACGATCACGTCCGCGGATTCCTGCCCGCCCTGGCCGGCCGCACGGACGTCGTGCTGGTCGGACTGGTGGATGCCGATGCCAGCCTGCGCGACGACATCGCGAACCGTTTCCATCTCGAACGGAAATTATTCCACGCCACGTTCGCCGACTTGCGCGCGGCGACTCCCTTCGACGCCGTCGCGATTTTCTCGTCCACCTTCGACCATCGGAAAATTGTCGAGGAATGTGCCGACGCCAAGGTAGCCGTCATGATGGAAAAGCCGCTGGCGGTAAGCGCCACCGATGCTCGCGCCATCGCCGCCGCAGCGCAACGCAGCGGCGTGCCGGTCATCGTGAACTACGAGACCACGTGGTACCCGAGCGTGCACGCGGCGTTTGCCCGCGTCGCGGCGGGCGACATCGGCGAAACCCACAAAATCGTCGTGCACGATGGTCATTCGGGTCCGGCGCGCATCTGCTCGAATTATTTTCTGGCCTGGTTGACCGATCCGGTGCTCGACGGCGGCGGCGCCTTGATGGATTTCGGCTGTTACGGTGCCGATCTCGTCACGGTCCTGCTCGGCGGGCGCCGGCCCGACGCCGTGTTTGCCGTGACGCAGCATTTTCAGCCGGACGTCTATCCGAAGGTCGACGACGAGGCGACGATCGTCCTCACCTACCCGCACGCGCAGGCGATCCTGCAGGCGTCATGGAACTGGCCCGCCGGCCGGAAGGACATGGAGATTTACGGAGCAAAAGGTTCCTTCCGGCTTCCGGACGGAAAGACGGCGTTCGAACGCGATGGCGATGCACCGGAGAAGTCGTTGCTCACGCCCGCTCTGGTCGCGCCCGAAACGGACTCCATTTCATACCTCGCGGCCGTCGCCCGGCATGAGATCGCCCCATCGGGATTTTCCGCCCTCGAAACCAACGTCATCGTCTGCGAAATTCTCGATGCCGCCAAGGAATCCGCCCGCACCGGTCGGCGTATCGATCTCTCGCCGGCCCACCCTCAATCTCCATGAAATCTCATCTGCCACTCTTCCTCGCCCTTGCGCTGCTCGCCGGTTGCCAGACGGCGCCGAAGCCCGCCCCGACTTCATCCGCCTCGTCCGCCGCAGTCGCGCCCGATCCGTTCTGGCCGGCCGACGGGAAATTCGACGCCAAGGGAAAGACCTCCTCGTGGTCCGGCTTTCGCGCGAAAAATCTCGAACGGCGCACACTCTTTGCCCAGCAGAAGGCAGAGGACAAGAACGGCATCGTCTTCGTCGGCGACTCCATCACCGAAGGCTGGCACACGTTGAAGGATGATTTCGCGGCCCTGCACGTGAAGGTGGTAAACCGCGGCATTGGCGGCGACACGACGCCGAATCTGCTCTATCGGCTCGATGACGACATCCTGTCCCTTCATCCGCGCGCCCTGGTGATTCTCATCGGCACGAATGATCTCGGCGAGCACACCCCACCGGCCGACATCGCCGAAAACCTGCGTACCCTGCACCGGCGCATCCGCGCCCGCTATCCGAAAATTCCGATCGCGTGGTGTCTCGTGATGCCGCGCCGCGGCGACGACACCTATCCCGCGCGCATCGGCGAACTCAACGGCCTGATCCGCCAGCTCGTCGCCACGGACCCGCGCATCACGCTCTGCGACACCTTCACGCCGCTGGCGCTGCCGGACGGCTCGTCGAAACCGGAGGATTTCGTCCCGGATCGACTGCACCTCAATCCCCAGGGCTACGCCGTATGGAAAACCACCGTGTCGCCCATTCTTGAAAGCTGGAAGCTGGGGACGCCGTGAGGTGGGCCGCGGCGTCATAGCATTGAGGTAGGAGCCTGCTTGCAGGCGAATTGCCGGGAGGTGGAACCGGACCTCCGGGCCGGTTTTTCGAAACAATGGAATTCGCCTGCAAGCAGGCTCCTACCCAAATCATTGATTCGCGATTTTCGCGGAGGGACGCCCTTCCGTGTTCTCCGTGTGTTCCGTGGGCAATCTCTCGGAAAAATGAGCGCACATCGGCGGGGGCGTCTTGGCCCTATTCGTGAGTATTCGTGGGCGGACCGCGGTGCCTCGGTCTCTCAACCCTCACCTCTCAACGGCGAGGTTTCAACCGAGCCCCGCCCTCAGCCACCACCCCACCCTTGACCTTGGCCACCGCGACGCCGAAACTTTCGTCGTGAATACCCCTACCCTTGGCCGGTTCGTTTTCGCCCTCTCTTTTTTCCTCGCGTTCGTCGGCGGCGCCGCGGCGGCGAGTTCCAAGGTCACCACGGTCAATTCCGGCGGCGACACCTACACCACCACCGCCAAGGCCTCGAACGGCTTCAACCGCGATGTCGCGTCCCTGAAAGACGACGCGCAACAGGCCGCCGAGCAATACTGCGCGTCGCTCGGCAAGAAACTGAAGGTTCTCTCGAGCAAGGTTGAGAAGCCGTTTTTCGGCACCGGCTATGTGCGGGTCGTCCTGGTGTTCCGGGCTCTCGACGCCAACGACCCGGCCATGAACTCCGAGGTCGCCGTGACCGCCGACGGTCGTCACGTGCTCGTGCCGATGGCAAGTGCGCCGCAAGCCGTGGCAGCTCCCGCGGCGGCACCCGTACCCGCGGCCGCACCGGCGCCCGCGCCCGAGAATACGACCGAAGTTTACAATGACCTGCTGAAGCTCGACGACCTCCGGAAACGCGGAATCCTCACCGAGGAGGAATTCCAAGCCGAGAAGAAGAAGGTCCTCGCCCGCAGCCAGTAGATTTCCGGGGGTGAACCCGGAATGATGCCAGGGCGGCAAGATTCCTTGCCGGGGCGAAGTTATCTTCCAGCCGCAAAAGAACGCAAAGCTGTCGACCGATAACTCTCGGCCAGATTTGGCCCAAGGTGGTTGGGCCAGAGAACATGATTGCCCCTGCCAGATCGAAAATCCCGGATCCTTTTGCGCTCTTTGCGTCTTTTTGCGGCCATATCCTTTCTGAAATGGTCTCGGACATGTGAGCTGGGCCGCGCTCCGGATTTATTAATTCGCAACGGCCGTCGCGAACGGCGGCGGCAGCATTCGAGCGAGGCCGCTCGGGTCGACTTTTGCCGGATCCGCTGAATCCAGAAAATCCAGGATCAGCCGGTCCAGAATTTCCGGATGGCTCAGCGAAAACGGGATGTGCCCGCTGTGCGGAATGATGACGTGCCGGCAGCGGGAGAAATGGCGCGCCACCTCGTCGCCCCAACTGGGCGGCGTGACCGGATCCATGAATCCCGTCAGAATGAGGACCGGAACATTGGACTCCACCGGCTGATCATAACCTGGCGGAAGCGTCGCATGCGGCCACAGACTGGCGGCCCGCATCTGCTGGTCGACGCGGTAGGTGCCGAACGGACTCCCCTCGGCCGCCCGCCGGGCCTCGGCCGGGTCGATCCGCGAAGTGTCCTCGGAAGCCGTGATGCTCAGATAAAGTCCATCGGCCACGACATCCGGCGCGTTCCGGTCCGCCGGGATCGCCGCCGCCAGAAACGGATCGAAGTTGCCTCGCGCCGCCTCGTGGATGATCAGCGGTATCCGGCGCGCGGCGGCCGGATCGTAGAGCAGAAACCGGATGTTCTCGGCAAACACATCCCGCGAGATGGAAACCATTTCGTCGACGCTGCCGTCGCGCGATCGATAGCGGACGCGCGCCGCCCGGTGTCCGAGACGCGCGAGCAAGTCGGACCATTCCCGGCGAATCACCGGAAACGCTTTGGCGGCTGTCGGATCGCCTTCGCATTCGTCCAGCAGCAGGTTCATCGCGCGGTTCGCATCGCGGGAGAAGTACAGCGGAATCTTCATGAACGTCGGGGCAACGCCCATCAGGACCAGGCAGTGCACGTGTTGCGGATGCCGGCCCAGATAGACCATCGCGGCCCGCGTGCCATAGGACAGGCCGCAAAGGTCGATTTGGTCGTATCCCAGCCAGGCACGGACATCGTCGAGATCGTCCATCGCGATCGGAGTTGTGTATTGGGTCAGGTCCGCGCGCTGTTCGAGCGTGCGGCGCAGGTTGCGGACGTAATCGACCGGGTACATCTCGCCGACAAAACGCTGCGGATGCGGATCGGGCGCGGCACCCAGCGGATTCGATTTTCCGGTGCCGCGCTGGTCGACCAGCACGACATCGCGATGCCGCCGATACTCCCGAAGATCCGTCGCGTAAAGCGCCGCGGTCTGGGTGGCTGCCACGCCGGGACCGCCGTCGAGCCAGAAAAAGGGCTCCCGCTTGTCCGCCTGTTCGAGCGCCGGAATGACGATCACGTTCAGGTCGATCGTCCGCCCCACCCGCGTCTGGCGGTTCTCAAATACTCTCAGAGTGCCGCCCCAAAAATCCTCCTCGACGCCAGGGAGTCGGATCTTGTGCAGCGGACGATAGGCCGCCGGTAAATCTCCTCCGACGGGCGCCTCGCTCGCCCTCAACGCCGGCAGGGCACCAAGCACAAGCACTGCGACGACGCAGATCCCGAAGTATTGCCGCAAAAAGGCGCAAAGAAGCGCAAAAATCATGCAGTCCAGAGCGAAGAGTTGCTAGTCCAAAGACCTTCCGCCGCGATCACAAGACATTGGCTCGATGTAGTCGGGGGCGTCAGGCCCCGGAAAAGTTGGTCAATCGCACTTCATTCGTGCCGCTTCGTGTCATTCGCGGGCAACTGTCTTTCCCTCTCACGCTGGCTTGGTGAAGAGAAGCGTCAGCAGTCGCGGCGGTTTGCCGGCATCCTCCGCGTGCCACCATTCGCGCAGACCCTCGAGACGGAGTCGGGCATGGAGCGCCGCGTTCATGAAATCGGAAACATGGTGCACGTGAGCCGCCACCTCGCGGGTCGTGCCGTCCTTCTGGAATCGGGCCACCCCGCCCTGGTATTGGCGGAACGGATGCAATTCCGAGACCAGAAATGCGCCGCCTGGCCGCAGAACGCGGGCCGCCTCGGCAAAAATGAAATTCAAATCCCGAATATGTTCGAGCACGAGGTTGCCGGCGACGAGGTCCCGCGCGGCATCGGCGACCGGCCAGCGACGGGTCAGGTCGGCGAGCGCAAACTCCACGTGCGCATCGTCAATCTTCTCCCGGGCCCGCTCGATCATGCCCGGCGAAAAATCCAGCGCCACGAGCGAGCGCGCCATCCCTGCGTAGAATTCCGTGTTCTTGCCTGTGCCGCAGCCCAGTTCCAGGGCTGCGCCGAGACACACGCCGGCGAGGACCGTTCGCGTGGCCTCGGCGTCGAGGTCACGCGTCAGATTGCGGTCGGAATCGTAGTTCTCCGCCCACTGGTCGTAGGATTCGCGCACGTCCATGGCGCTCGCAAGCCAACGAAATTTGTCAGCTCAGGCCAAGCCAATGTGGGCGAGTCGCCGTCGCCACTGCGGGAAGGCGCCATTCATCGGAAGGGATCGATGTCCTCCTGCAATTACCGGGGGACCCTATGAGTGCAACGCATGCTCAATCGGCACCGCTCGACGACGGCGGAATTGCGCCGGGCGGACGGTTCGCCCCTTTTCTGGCGCGGGCATATCCGTAAATCTTCGCTATCACCACGGCCAGGCCGCCGACGATAACCACGAGCGCGACCCAATTGTACGTGATCCATTCTTTTTTCTCCAGGAAGGCACCGACAGTCGCCGTGCCCGCGATGGTCAGCCCCCAAAAGAGCAAGAGACGGCCTCCGTAATGATTGATGTCGAACCACGCGTCTTCCGATGCGAACGAGGCGGGAATGCGCACTCCATACCAGTCGTTCATCTTCACCTTTCTCCGGATTAGCGGCACCGCCGCCGCGATGGCAAGTACCGCCGCAATCAAGTGAACGATGACCACAGGATTCATCGATATTCTTTCCTTTGGCAGACTTTCAAAATGCGCCATCCCGCGCCTGCGGAGGCTGCGCGCCCGATCGTTTCGTCGCCGGCTTTTCGAGACGCAGGCCATACGCTTCCGCCTCAACCAGGACCACCGCATCCAGTCGGACCGTGGCCTCGAATCGCCATTTCTTCCTCGCGTCGGATGCGAGTGTAAGCGTCGAGCCATCCAAGGACCATCGACCCAACTCTTCCGACTGCGCTCGCTCGCCCGCCGGCATCGCCGGTCCGACTCCCTCGGGAAACGTGCGGACCATCCGATAGGTGCCGTCGGCGCCGAGATTCAGATCATAGTCACTTCCATTGGAGCACGGCTGCGGTGAGAAGTAGTGACCGACCAAACGGTCCGGTGCTTCCTTCGGCGGCGCCGCGTGACCCGCCAACACCCCGACCAGAAATACGATTGCCAGAAGTGGTTTCATCTTGGCCGAACGATCAGATTGAGCCACCCCGCTCCGGCGCAATTGGTCCGAGCCGCGGTTCGGCTCTCGCTTCAAAAATTCCATGCATTCCGCTGACTTCCGAAAATAACCAACAGCACAGAGCCCACAAGATAAAGAACGTTCAAAAGCAAACCCACGACGTTAATTCCAATGCTAATTTTCTTCTTCAATTGTACAATCGCGCTGACGATACCGACCAATGAGACAAGAGGAATCACTAAAATGGCGAGGAAGCACGTATCCCAGAAATCGCGCAGACCCGGAAAGAGCTTCGTCAAACCCCCGCAACTGAGAATTCCTACAAACTGAACGGTCATCGCCCCAAAAGATGTGGCAAACGGAAGGATGGGATTCTGAAAGGACGGGGTGCGCATGCCTTCGCCACAATTCAAAATCGGCCATCCTCCGACGGCGGAATCGCTTCGGACGGCCGGTTGGGCTCCTTCTGGGAGATACGAACAATTCGCGCCAGATTTTTTTGGGATTCAAAGACGATATCAACGACGGCTCCGATGTTGATTCCATAGATCGGGCCATGGCTCCGTCGCAGTGCCTCGACGTCGAAGGCACCCGCCACTTCCTCACCACTCGAAAGCCGCACCGAGCAGTTAGAGAGGCTCGTGAATGCCACAAGCGTGCCGGTTTGGATCGAGGAGGACGGCGCGCCCACACACCGCTCCGGGCATCCGGGCCAGGCATTCCCCCGGTACTTTCCCAGGGCGGTTCCGATCAGGATCAAAATCGGGAACATCGCGGACTGAACGATCCGCGGCAGCACCAGCGTCGTCTGCGTCTTCCGATGGCGATGGAGTACATGAGCCAGGTAGAAGATTGGCGGCCGGCCGGAATCGCTCGCGTTGAGGACTTCGAACAAGGCGTGAAGGAACCGATCCAGGTCGACCGCCGGTGTGGCAATCCCCTGAATGACCAATGCCTTGTCGCCCGCATTCCACCAGCGATGCGCACTCCCCTTCGGGAAGCGGGCCCAGCCGCCGGCTCCCACGGTCATGGTCTTTCCATCGAGACGGGCGGACAAAGTGCCAGAAATCACCTGGCCTTGTTCGTCCTCCAGGGCATGGATATGCAGCGGCGGTCCTTCCCGCCGGGCCGGCAGGGTGCCGGACAAGTGGAGTTCCTCGATTACCTCGCGGTTGCGGACCCGATGAAGAACGAGCCGCTCACCGGTATGGCGCATTTCCAGGACCAGACCTCGTTCACTATTTACGGGCATGAGATGGGCGTGAACCACGACGGTCGGCGGAGGGAACGCGAGATGTCCTAGCTCCGGTCACAAACTTCCAGGCCATGCGGACCAGGCCCCGCAAAGAACGCCGGTCGATCTGCGACAATCGAACAAGGACGGTCGGATGGTCCCGGTAATGCTCGGTCACATAGAACACCTCCGGATTGGCCTCGATCAGATTTGCGCGCGCAACAGGATCGATTCGAACCGCCAGCGAATTGGCCTCGGCGGAGCGATGGATCGCCGGACAGCACAAGAGCTTCCCGCGCACCTTAAGTGAGGGCGCGCCGTGGATCGTGCTCGACTCGACCCCGGGTAACGCCAGCGCCATCTCCCGAACGGCATCAAAATTGATTTTCTTGGTCGGCATGGCAAAGGGAATTCTTCTTCAACGTCCAAGATGCGGCATTGGCTCGGGCGCCTGAACGGATGTGGGCTTTGGTGGCTGCTCAGCCCTTTCTTCATAGTGCTTGAACCACTCAGCGTAAGTCCCGGCCTCAATGGCATCATAAACCGTTTCGGGTTTCATGTGTGACATGACGCATCCACTCATCACTGTGATCTTTTTCGGAGGGGTCTTCCGCACGCGTGCGATGCTTTCGCGAAATAACGATGGGCTAGTCTCGCGCAGCGCAACCAACGCATAACACCTCGCATGCTCGCCGCCGTACTCGAACGCAGCGACGATAAACCGAATGGCCTCTTTCTTTCTGACAATTGCCCCGAATGCTTTTTCGCCGTCCGAAATGCGACCGACGAAGCCGACTCCTCCAAACGCAAACATGTCGGCTTTGATCAGACGCTGAACATCTGGATCGAAGTACTCATTCGGTCGATCTTCCGCCGCCCAGGCAAACGCACTCAACACGCAAAAGGCGACGGCCAGAAACGGGTTCATGGCAAAAATTCATCGTGAGCCGCCCCGACTTGTCGGGGTCAGCTCACTCGACTTGTTCGGCCTTCCCTTCCTCATACCTTGAAGAACTCGCCGAATATCTTGCCTGCCTTCTTCCCATCCTCTTGATGGACGAAGAGTCGGATCCTGGACGCATTACCCCAAGCTCCGCCATAAGCGGCAGTCACTCCACCCATTCTTTTCAGAGGACCGTCATCAACTCCGATCTGAAACCGGATTTTTTCCTGCACCAGACGCGGCAAAATCCTTCGTGCCTCGAATGGCTGCAAGGATCCCACTTCAAGAAAATCGCTGTCGTCAGCGGATGTCATGTACTTTGCCGAATGTTAAAGATGCGTCGCGGCGCTGGCTGGCTTTCGACCGGTGCGAAAGCACGGAGCGTGACAGAGGGCGGCGTTGGCTCCAGAGCCTTGTGCGGCTCAATTTTCAAAAGGCTACTTCAGTCGTTCGAGGTGACCTTTTCTGCGCACGATATTCTTATAGTCCCATTGGATCTTTCGAGCCTTCGCCAACCAACGCTTCAGGCTCGCGGCATCGACCTGGTTGACGGACGTAAAGCGCTTTTCCGCGGCCTTGAACGTCCCTTCCCTTTTCAGCTCCGGCTCGTCGAACGTCTGCCCGCTCCAGAACAGGAGACGAACGCAGCCTTTCAACTTGCTGTATCCGACAATCGGGTTCGCGTCCAGGAACCAGACCGGATGCGCGTGCCATATCTTGTTCTCCGCCTCAGGGAGGTTTCGCTCGATTTCCCGGGCCAGCAGTTCGCAGATCTCGCGATCCTGCGGCAGCTGCGATTCGTTGTAGTCGATGGTTCCTGAATGCATTGGAGTTTCCGCCGTGCGCCTAAGACTAGCCATCCCGACTTGTTGGGTCTGGGTCGGGCGAGTGACTAGCCCTTAATGACCAAATCCGTTGCGGGTCTCCATCGAAAACTTCCCACGTGACGCCTTTGCGGTCGAAATACTCGCAAAGATTCTGGATAACCTCGTCATGCTTGGCCGGCATGAGTTCCTCCTGGTTATCGCTCCATTTTAACGCCTGCGGAAAGATTCGCCGCTCCACTTTTCCCAATATCAATTCGGCATGGATTTCAACTGACCGACCGTCTTGATAAAATCTAAATGAGTCGCGCCCGCTGCCGGCAATAAATGGCGCGCCATGGCTGCGCAGCAGTCGCCGGCGTTCCCGGTATGCCAACAACCGACTCAATATCCCATTCTTTGGCAGAGGCATGGCAAAGATTGAGGGCCAACGTTCAAGATTAGCCCCGGCCGGAGGGCGTTGGCTGTGGCGGTTGGTTAGTTTTCCTCTTCTCCGCATCAGCTACGGCCTCGGCCAACTGTCCTTCAAACATCTCAGAGTTGTCTGGTGCGGAGTTCTGCAATCGATTTTTCGCGATCGGAAGGACATACCCGATTGCGAGGTCCTGCTGAAGACAAGTAACAAGCTCGAGGTCGGTGAATTGATCGATCGGCTTGTTCCACGCATTACGACAACGCGTGATCAGGCTGGTATCGACTTCCGGCTGCTGCCAAGGGCCCAGAATCTGAGCGAGCGTCTGCGACATGCTTTTTCAGCAAATGCTTCAGCTCAGGTGCGATTGGGAGCGGAGCTCCCGGCCGTTGTCGGTGGCGTCCTTTTGGGGTCTGGAATCGTGCTGCCGGGTGCAAGAGCCTTACTCATGATTGTCATGTTACCGGCCTGGTCGCTGGCCTGAATCGAAATCTCGATGTCCCCAACACCACCGGGGCCTTTGCACTCGCTTGTAAGGTGGAAATGCTGGTCGGGCTCTTCTTTCAGCATCTGCAGCCGCGAAATCAGTCGATCAATCTCTTCCTTCTTTAGAGAAAGCTCGATCCCATACCATCCGTTTTTCCAGTCATTGAGCTTGGTGTGCATGGGTTTTTTATCCCTATCGTTCACGGTGCGGCATGCCGCTCCAGCGGCATTGGCTCTGGCGGCAGGTTGGGCACCTTCTTGGCAAATGCGGAGGTCATGGTGAACACGGTCTTTCGCGCTGCTGGAAGCAACGACGGGATCGGCGCTCTCATCGTTTGAGCGTGGCGTCCTTCTGGTGCGGGATAGCGTCGGGATGAGCCATGCACCAATCAACGACCTTTTCGCCGATGATGTAGTACGGGCTGCCGTCTCCACTCAGATCCGGACACGCTTCGTCCCGGATGATCTCTTCTATCTTCTCCCGAATAAGCACGTGCTCTTTTCGGCTGAAGATCGGATCGCTTCCGATCTTCTCGCCGATGAACCGCCACATGCGCTCGTGGTCCCCGTCCCAATTGCAGTTTCCGTTTCGGTAAGCCTGGTCCGTCAGCTTGCCCGCAATCCGAATCAACTCGCCTTGAAGCGTGTCGGCCTGACCGTCAGGAGGAACAAGTTCGTTCCACATACGCGCCTGCTCCTTCTTCCATTGGTAGCTCTTTGCTTTGCGAAATGGCCACATTGTCTTGTGCCCAACGATTAAGGTCGGACGCGGCAGCGCGCAGCGCCGCCGTTGTCTGTGCCGAATGGATCGCCCCTCTTCATCTTAGTGTCCACGCTGCTGCTGCGTAATCTGACGCAACTCGGTCAGGACCGTTTGGCCGTGCGAATAGAGGTCATAGGCGTCGGTGCCAGTCTTCTCGACCTCTGCTGCGGTAAAAGAAACGCACTTCACGCCATCGATGCTGACGAAAAAGAACCTGACGGTTTGACGATCAGGATAGGAAAAGTCCGTTGTCGTCGAAGCGAGTGCTTGATGCTTACGGGCGCACTCAACAAAAGCGATGGCGGCCTTCCGAACGTTCTCATTACCGATGCCGCCCATGACGCCGAACGTGCCGGTGGTGTAGATGCTCGCGTCACCGCCCGACGAAGCCAGGACCGTGACCACGGCCTCATCAAGCGGCCAATCCATCACAACCGCTGCAATCTCTTCCTTCTTCTCCTCCGACCCGGTCGGGGGTTTCTTCGTGAGCCATTGAAGCCGCATCTCCTTCATCATCTCCGCCGGCGATTTGACTGGCGCTTGGGGCTGTTGGGCGACGGCAGTACCGACACCGAAGAGGGCTACTAGGAATGCACGAAGGGATTTCATTCTTCCGGCGATCGTTTCAGCTCAGAACTGGAGGGCAGCGCAACTGTCCGATGTTGTCTGTGGCGACTGGTTGGGCTCTCTCTTCGTCTCAGAACTCAGCATTGAGCCGAATGATAAACGAAATGAATGTGATTATCGTCGGAGAACTCAATCTCGCGCACGAGCGACTGAATGCTGGAGACTCTAATCTCCGCGATCTTTGCGCCGTTCAAGACGCAGGTCCACGAGTGGCCGACGCCAGCGACTGCTGGCAGATATCCTGAAGATACCGCGCTCACGAAAGCCCGCGGATCCAGGAACGAATGTACCTCCAGCTTCTTCTCGTGAGGGGCATCGCAGTCGTCGCCCGCACAAACTGAATCACGGGTCATCGCAACCGGGATCTTCGGTCGGGCTTTCAGCACTTCGAATACAGCCGTCATGGATTTTCTGCCTAGATCAATGCTTAAGATGACAGCCACGGCCAAAAGCCGTTTGCTCGGGCGACTTCCATGAGATCTTCACGCGCGGCTTGAGAAAAACCAGAAATAATAAACGGGCGCAATCGCTGGGATGGACCAAGCGAGATCACAAACCAAGCGGTGCACGCCCCGTCGCCGTGCAAGTCGATACGCAAACCACGCCGCGGCGAAAAGGACCGGATAAGACCAAGTGAGGCAAACGAAAGCATACCGCTGCAGCTGATCCGTTTGGCTCTTGATCGGCGAATCGAACATAAAAATCGCCCCGAATGAAAACAGCGGCCACGCAAGCATGCCCAATCCAGATACACTCGCGAACGTGATTCCCTCCCACGTCCAAATGCGAGGCCCTTCCTTCAATGTCAGTGGTGTGCCCATGCTTGCCCAACGTTAACGCTGTGCCGTGCGCGGGCGCGCGGAGAGTGAGCCCTTCCGGATTGCTGCAGCAGTGGAGCGGAGGAGGCCCATGCGAATCACGTCCCGTTCCCGCGCGTTGGCACTGGTGACTGGATCGGCACTTTTCCACATCCGGGCATGAAAGCTGTGCTCGATGCGTCTGCGGTGATCTTTCCGTCGAGCAACGCTCGCATGGCATCGCAGACCTCGATCATGCGCCAAGTATCGACGGAGGCGAGAAATGGTGAACCAAAGCCAAGAAGATTGAGCGCGTGGTGATCTATCGTCGCAGGTGCCGCTACCAACTTGGTGCGCAACGCCTCGATCGCATCTGTCACCACCTTCTTCCCTTCTTGGGTCGATACCGCGGACTCAATGCCATCGGGGACACATCCGCCAAAGTAGCCACGTGATGCCAGCAGCCACTGATTTCGGACCGAATACGCCACCGAGTCGTCGGCCGTCGGCTCTTCGATCTGTAACGCGGCAAGGCGCAGCCAGAGCTCCAGAACACCATCCCGCATCCAAAAGCCGCGCTTACTGATACTGACAAACGATGTTCCCATGGTTCTTTTGCCGATCGTTCAAAATGAGCCAGGCGCGAAGGGCGTTGGCTCGAGCGGCTGGTTGAGCGGTGTGTGATAGATCAGTGCAGCGAGCACTGCATTGTACCGTCGGGCAAACGCAAGGCGCGCCTCGAAATACTCGCTCGTCGTAAACATCTCCGGTGGCTCGATAAACCCAAGAACCTCGATCTTAATGTCTTTTCTGCCAAAAATGCTCGCACTGCACTCCTTTGATATGCCGGATAAAACCGATAATCCCGTCTCGCGGAAAGCATAGAACATCAGCTTGGACGTTCGAAAGGCGACTCTGGCTTCCTCTTCTGGATTCCGCTTTTCGACATCTATTTGCTTGGCTGCACTGTCTGCTCTTAAGGCGTCGGTCAAACGACGCTCCTCGCTGTGCGTGCACGCGACCATTCCAACGGATACCAGCGATGCAAAAACCATGCAAGGTATGCTCGGGAGCTTCATTTCGCCCAACGTCTCAGCTCAGACACGATCGGGAGCGTAGCTCCCGGTCGTTGTCTGTGGCGGTTGGTTAGCCTCTTCTCTGCGAGGCCAAAATTGGCGACCATAGTCTTGATCCTTGAGCCAATACTTCTGGGCTTCAGTCATCTCAATCTTTGGCGGGACATCTGGCGGTCCGAAAAACTTCCACTGGATTGCCTCTTCGTGGGTCAGCTTTCGAACACCGCACTGCGGAACGCCGCACTGGCGGGGAAACGAACCGTCAACGAGTGAAATGCCTTCCACCATGCCCAGTGTCGTGCCGATGCACAGGCACGGGTGATAGGCGCAATCTTCGTAGAAGTCGCCAGGCCTTAGCTCCTCGGCAGATTGAACGGGTGTAGGCATGTCTTCTTCTGGCTAACAGTGTTATTGGGACTCGAAAATAAGTCCTTTGTTTTTGCGGCCCGAAAGGCAAGAAAGTCATCTAGCATCCTGCACGGCAACGACTGAATTCCGGAATTAGTCTCTTTCGGGACCCCGCATTCACCGCGGAAAAACTTATTTACAGTTCGGTCAGTGACGATTTGGAGCGGTCCGTGGTATTCGGATCGATGAGGACATCGATCCCTACCGATTTGGACGCGATCGGAGATTGTCTATTCGCTACTCGCGCGGGCGCCCCTTTTGCGGCCAATCGGAATTGAACCATGGAAACTCCGAGGTCTGTGCATCCTGGGTGGGCATTTGTGTCTTTTGAGGGAAATTGTCCTACCACGGATTTCGTGGAGCGACACGGATGACCTTGCGGGGAAGTGACGAGTGGCCAGTGACCGGTGACGAGTAAGGAGAGTACGGTCGGGCTGCTTTTCGCGTGGTTTGCGTGTTTCGCGGGCCAGTCAGATTTGCACCACGGAATCATCTCATCCAGGAGCAAACGGAGAGTTTCTCCGCAAACTTTGCGGCCTCCTGTGAAACGGATCGCTCCGCTTCCTCCGGCGTCTCCCGTGAATGGATTTCGCCTAGGCTTCCGGCATCTCGAGCGGAACGATCGCGTGCCGGCGCAGTTCGGGTCCGCGCAGGAAGGTAACGATCGCACGCTCGCCGATCCGGTCGCCGGTCAGTTGCTTGTGCAGCGCGTCAACCGTGGGCGTCGGCGTTCCATCCAGCGCCAGCACAATGTCGCCTTCGAGCAAACCCGCGCGGTCCGCCGGACTGCGCGGCTCCGTCCCGGCCACGAGCACGCCCGTCTCCTGGCCGAGATGGTGCCAGCGCACGACCTTGCGCAGCAGAGGCACGCTCTGCCCCGCGAGGCCGATGAAACTCCGCCGGATGCGCCCCTCCTTGATCAGCCAGGCCAGCACCCAGCGCGCCGTGTTGCTCGCGATGGCGAAACAGATGCCCTGGGCCGGCCGGATGATCGCGGTGTTCACGCCGATCACCTCCCCGCGCGTGTTGACCAGCGGACCGCCCGAATTGCCGGGATTGAGCGCGGCGTCGGTCTGGATGACGTTATCGATCAACCGACCGGAAGCGCCCCGCAGCGACCGCCCCAGCCCGCTGACGATCCCCGCCGTCACCGTCTGCTGAAATCCCATCGGCGAACCGATCGCGATCGCGACCTGTCCCGGGCGGACGGCCTCGCTGTCGGCAAAAGTCAGGTGTTCGAGATCATCGCCGCCGACGCGCAGCACCGCCAGATCCGTGTGGGGATCGTCGCCCACGAGGGTCGCCGGCATTTTTCGCCCGTCCGCCAGAAAGACGCGCATCTCGGCCGCACCATGCACAACGTGACTGTTGGTCAGGAGGTAGCCGTCGGGCGAGATCAGAAAGCCCGAACCGGAACCGCCCGGCGCGTCGTTTCCGCGCACTTCGATGTGCACCACTGCCGGATGGGCCACATGCGCGGCATGCGTCACCGCCTGGGAATACGCGTCAAGCAGACCGGCATCCGTGGCCGGGACGGAGTCGTTGGCAACCGTGGTGATCATGCGCGCGAATGAGCACGCAATTTCGCGCGACGCAAATCACACTGAAGTGACGAGTGACAGGTGACGAGTGACGAGCCACGGCGCCGGAATTTTGACCACGAAATTCACGGACAAACACAGATCCGATCATCCATGATCTTACAGGAGGAAATAGAGGAAACTGAGGGGTATTTTTTGCGCCTCTTGCGCCTTTTTGCGGCCAATCGTGTTCGGAAGTGACGAGTGACAGGTGACGGGTGACGAGTCACGGCACCGGAATTGTGACCACGGATTTCACGGATAACCTCACAGGAGGTCGCAGAGCGGTCTATCTTAAACGAGCGGAGGGAACCGAGGAATTGCTCTGCGCCCTTTGCCGTCTCCTGTGAAAATGAATCGCTCCGTTGCCTCGGTTGCCTCCTGTAAATGGCCTCCCATCTTGCGCGCACTTGCGCGTTCTGGCGGCCAATTGGATTCCATCGCGGCGTAAAGCCGCTCCCACAATCGATGCGCGGGCATCGATGCCCGACTACCTCAGGTTACGAGCGAATCGGCTCGGGCCCGAAATGAAAACCGCGCTCGTCCTCGTATCCCTCCGGAATGCCGCCGGCCCAACCGAACAGGTCGGTCACCGCCGTCACGGCGATTGCACAGCCAACAAAGAGGAGGTTGATCATGAAAAGGTGGGGTTACCCAGTCATCGGAGCATTCCCGCTGCCCAGAAAATCTGGAAACGTGCAAACCGCTCGATGTCAATATCCTAAATTTTTCTTTTTACACCCTCCCTTGGCAGGCAGCGGGGAGTGGCAAATCCTGCCGTCGCTGCGAAGGACCCGCCAATGGCGGACGTCGCCAGGTAGGGGCGGATGTCCCATCTGCCCTTGCCCTACCCCAATCTCACCGCGGATGGCACGAATCCCGCGGATACAGACTCAGGGTGGATTGGTTCGCGTCGGCGGCGGAATCCGCGGGAACTACGTTCCAACCGTCCGCGATTTTCGAGTGACCGGATGGCAATCCCGCGCGAGAATCCATCGGACAATGAACCAATACGTCGCCTTCCTGCGCGGGATTGGGCTTGGGCGTCGCCGTCCGAAAATGGAACAGCTGCGCACCGTTTTCGTGCAGGCGGGTTTTGCGGATGTTGCCACCTTCATTGCCAGCGGGAACGTGATCTTCGCGAGCCGCGACAAGGATGCCGCCAAACTCGAGCGGACCATCGAGGAAATGCTGGCGGCTGCATTGGGGTATGAGGTCGACACGTTCGTCCGCACGCGGGCCGAGGTGGCGGCCGCCGCTGCGTTCGAGTCGTTCACCGCCCGGGAACGCAATCACCCGACGAATATCATCACCGTGGGCTTCCTGAAACAGGAGCTGTCACCCGCGCAGGTCAGCGGTCTTTGCGCCGTGAAGACCAAAACCGATGCCTTTACTCATCGTCCGCGCGAATTTCATTGGTTGTGCCGGACGCTGACCAGCGAGTCGGAGGTGTGGAAATTGCCGGCGCTGAAAGCGCTCAAGCTGCCGAACATGACGCTCCGCAATCGGACCACCGTGCGCAAGATCGCCGAGTTGTATCCGGCTGGATGATCTGCATGAGACAACGGAGGGAACGAAGAACTTTTTCCCATGAGACCGCAAAGATCGCAAAGCAATTCTTCGGTTCCCTCCGCTCCTTTAAGATAGACCGCTCCGCGTCCTCTGCGACCTCCTGTGAGGTCATCCGTGAAATCCGTGGGCACTCCGGGTTTCGTGACCTTTCGTGATTTTCGCGGGGTATCGGTCCGGGCTGTTCTTGTCACTCGTCACCCGTCACTCGCCACTTTTTTACGGCATCCGCAGGGTCTGCGTTCCCGGACGCAGCGCTACCGACTTGCCGTGCCAGACGATCGTGCCCGTGAGATTTGCCGGCAAAACCACCGTCGCCTGCAACGCGTCACCGTCCCGGTTTAGCTGCACCTCAATCGGTCCGTTGGGATGCGGCAGCGACGCGTGCGCCTGCGTGAGCCGGCCCAGGTGAGGTTCGATGCGCACGACCGCGAAGCCCGGAGCGGCGGGCTCGATGCCACACACCGTCGCCATGAACTCATAAATCGGCGACGCACTCCACGCATGGCAATCGGACCGCGTCGGATCTGGTTGCTCCGCGAAGGTCGTCAGCCCGCGATCGAGCATCGTTTTCCAAGGCCCCAGCATCTCGAGATACTCGTCGCCCAATCCCGCCGACTTCATCGCGCGCAGGAGATAGAATCGGAAGTACGTGGAGGCCTGCACCAGCGAAGGGTCACGGGCCACGCGTTGCATGAGATCGCGCGCCTCGTCGCCTTTCACCGCGCCGCAAAGGACCGCAAAGGCATTGGCGTGCTGACTGAACACCTGGCGCGCCGGCGTATCGGCGACCAAGCGCTTCTTTTCGTCCCAACACTGTTTCATGACCGCCGACTTGAGCGACGCGGCGAGCTTTTCGTAATGCTCCGCCTGGTCCGCCCGTCCGAACGCCCGACAGAGTTCCGCGGCGTGGTCGAGGGTTCCAGCCAGTTGCAAAGAAATAATGGCGGAGCCACCTTCCCGCGCACCCGCGGGCTCGCCGCCGATGCCGCGCGCGCCGTCCCAGTTCCATTCTTTGGTCCAGTCAACAAACGACCAGTAGTCGAGCGGCCCGAGCAGACCCGTGGACGGATCGATCTTGCGCTCAAACCAGCCGAGGACGGATTCGACGCCGGGCAGACGGGCGCGCACAAACGCGTCATCCGAGCGGTGCATCCAGTAATCCCGCACCATCTCGATCCAGAACAGGGAAAAGGTATTGATGATCTGGGGCATCACCGACGGATAGCGGCTTTGCGTCAGTCCGTCGGCGATGCGCGAGTGATCGAGCAGGTCGATCGCGTTGCGCACCAGCCGGTCGTCGCCGGCGACGTTGAGCGAAATCAGCGCCTGGATGCGCGTGTCGCCGACGTATTGGAGCTGTTCGTAATACGGGCAATCGACGTAGGTCTCGTACGCGCACAGGCGCGCCGTGCGCCAGCCGACGTCCCACACCCGCTCGAGCTGCGGATCGTTGCTCGAAAACGTCGCCTCGCGCTGAAACGGATAGCCGGTGAAGACGCCCGAGAAATCCTTCACGACCAGCGGGGCATCGGCCGTCTCGATATCGAGCTGCACGTAACGGAACGTGCGAAAATCGACCGGGGCAAAATGCCGGTCGTCGCCGCCGTCCGGCAGGAACTCGTCCGCGATGCCGCGCAACTCGCGACCCTCGATCGCGTCGCGGTCTCCCTTATCGCCTTTCGCGTCCATCAACCCCTCGGCGTAGCTGATCCTGATCCGGCTGCCGCGTCCACCGTCGACCTTGAGTTGTGGATAGGCGCTGGTTTCAAAGCCCTGATCCAGCAGCACGACCGCGTGGGAGTGAGCTCCGACCGCGAACGGCGCTTTGCCGTCGAGAAATCCTTCGCGCGGGGTAACCCCGGAGGAGCGTCGCACCGACTTCAGGCGCTGGGGCGTTTCCTCAGGCAAAGGAATGTTGCGCGGAATCAACCAGGTGCCGATGTCCGTGCCGTGACCCCAGGGAATACCGCGATCCAGCGCCAGAGCCGGTTTCCAGGCGTGGTCGTCGAAGTTCGCCGACTTCCACCCCCACGGATGAAGCGCGGCGTCCAAGCGATCACCCGGCCCTATGGCAAAATAACCCGGCACATGCGCCTGGTCGATCGGCACGGGCGAGTCGCCCTCGTCGCGAACGACCTTCCAGCTCTCATTGGAGTTCACCACATCCTCCGCCTCGGTATCGCCCTGCACCAGCAAACCCGTGCGTTGCGTCATCACGCTGTAGGGCTCATATTCGCCGTAGCTGATCACACGGGCGGTGAGCAGATTCGTTCCGGCGGTCAGCCAGGGCGCGAGATCAAAACTGTCGTAGTGCCAGCCCGCCGGATAACCTCGCTGCGGACCCACCGCGAGCAGGTGGCCATTGATCCAAAAGCGATAACGGGCGTCGGCGCTCGCATGGATCACGAAATGTTCCGGGCGAGTCGCGAGCGCGAACGACTTGCGGAAAAGGAAGACTCCATATTCGCCCCGCGGAACTCCCGGACAGGCGATCCAATGGGCCGGCCACGAGTCGGCCAGGAGCCGCTCGGAGGTCGGCGGCATGCCGGAGGGAGAAGGAGCGGCCATCAACGCCACACCGGCGAACGAAACTACAAACAAGAAGGGCAGCAAACGGCGCATGGTGGGGTTCGGGGATGAGAGTTTTACAGGAAGCAACAGAGGAAACAAACAACGGATTCTCACAGGAGGCCGCAAGGCTTGCCGGAAGACGATCAAAACAATCCCCCACGAAGTTCACGAAGGGCCGCGAAACAAGGAGTGCCCACGGAACACACGGACGACACGGAATTGGATCTTGCGGCCAACCATGTCGGAAAGTGACGAGCCCGGCAGCGGAATTGTGACCACGGATTTCACGGACAAACATGGATCCGATCATCCATGATGTTACAGGAGAAAACTGAGAATTGGTTTTCCAAAAGAGATGAATAGGTGGGCACATTCCGTGTGTTCCGTGGGCAGTCCGGTTTCGTGTGGCTCGGTGGTTCAGAATAGTGAGCAGAGAGCGGTGAGCCGTGAGCGGGCGGAAGATTGCGGAACGCTGAGCGCGGAATGCGGAACGCCGAAAGGAGTACCGAGAATCGCGGAGCGAGAATGGAAACTTGAGACTGTTCTGGGGAATCCGTGCCCTCCGTGAAATCCGTGGTCAAAAACTCCGTGCCTGGCTCGGTGGTTAAATTCTGGTCTGGTCACTCGTCACCCGTCACTCGCCACTTCCGCACAATTTACACCCCTCCTCGTGGAACCCATCGAGGTCGGATCGGTCGGGAAGAGCCGGCTTTTCGGCATCCCTTCCATGAATACTCAACGTCTGGTCCTGTTGGTCGCGGCAGTGGCCCTGCTCGCTGGTTGCGAATCGCGCTCGATTTCAAACTCCGGCTACAATCATGGCTATGGTCAGGGCCCGTGGGGATATCACGGGGAACTTTCCGAGTTCGAAGTGGTGGGGGTCAGCGATACCACGAACGTCAGCGACGACCAGATCGCCGCGGCGTTGAAGATCAAGCCGGTGGTCCGCCTCGATCGCACGAGTCGCGTGCTGCTGATCCAGTCGGGCGCCGATTTTCCCGATCAACCGATGCAGGCCTCGCTCGAGGCGTCCTTTGCCGTGGCGCCCTTTTCGGGACGTCCGCCGCGCAATCCCGAGCCGGGCGTCTCGTACTCCAAGTCGCTGCGACTGGCGGCGGCGCGCGGCGGCTACGACAAGATCATCTGTTACTGGGGCGTGCTCGAGTCCGAGAAGAAGAGCGAGGCCACGAAGGGAATCTCGTGGGTGCCGATCGTGGGCTATGCCATCCCGGACGAGACCGAGTCGATGCGCATCCGGCTCAAGGCGGTCCTGATCGACACGGCGACCGGCAACTGGGTGATGATCCAGCCGGAGCCGGTCGGAGATCGCCAGGCGAGCGCGATTTTCACCCGCGAGCGGAACGATCAGGAGCTCGTCGAGCGGTTGAAGGAACTGGGGTATCAATCGCTCGCCAACCTGATCCGAAGGGATTTCACGGGGTGATGGTGGAGCGACTTGTCCCCAAGGCGCACAACTGCCGGCGGGGTTCGGCGACCCCGCCCTGCATCGGATCGATGAGGACATCGATCCCTACCAAAAACCGGCGGCATTCGGCCCCGCCCCGCCAAAGCCTTGGCGACGGCGGGCGATGCCGCCCTACACTTTGCCCGGTTTCTTTTTCGGAACGGACGGCTTCGCCCCGGTGGGTTTTTCCACCAACCGGTTGCGCGGATGATGTTTCGCGTGTTGGTCGAGCAACCGTGAATTTTCCACCGCCGTATAGATCTGGGTCGTCCCGATGCTGGCATGGCCCAGCATCTCCTGGATCGCGCGCAGATCCGCGCCGCCGCCGAGCAGATGGGTCGCGAACGAGTGCCGCAACAAATGCGGTTTCACCGGCCCTTGCAGGCCGGCCCGGGCGGCACTCTTTTTGACGATCAGCCAGACGGTCTTGCGCGAGATGGCCTTTCCGCGTTCGGACAGGAAAAGTTCGCTGCCGGTGCGCGGCTTTACCAGGCGGGGGCGGCCCGCGGAAAGGTAGGAGCGCACGGCGTTCGCCGCTCGTTCACCGACGGGCACCACGCGCTCCTTGGCGCCCTTGCCGAAAACGCGGACGTAACCCTGATCGAGGTCGACCTGCTGCAAAACCAGCTGGCAAAGCTCCGAAATACGAAGGCCGCTCGAGTAGAATAGTTCGAGCATCGCGCGATCGCGCAGGCCGTAGGCGTCGCCGCCCGACGGCGCCGCGAGCAGCTTGCCGATGTCGACCGTCGACAAGACCTGCGGAAGCTTGCGGCGGAACTTCGGTCCGCTGAGCAGCACTGTCGGGTCATCACTGCGACGATTTTCCTTCACGAGATAGCGGAACAGCATCCGCACAGCGGAGAGTTTCCGAGCCTGGGTGGTCTCGGTGAATTTCCGGTCGCTCAGACCGTGCAGCCAGGCCGTGAGGTCGTCCGCCGACGCCCCGGTCCAGTCCGTGGTTCCGCGTCGCGCCAGAAAGGCGGCCGCCTGGCGCAAATCCGATTCGTAAGACTTGGCGGTGTTGCGCGAGAGCCCGCGTTCCAGTTCGACGTAACCGAGAAACTGGTCGATGCCGTCGGCGAAACCCGCGGGAATTCCCGGATTCTCCGATTCTCCTGGCAGCGACGCCTTTTCGCGGGCGGAGGTCGTTCGACGTTCGCGCGGATTCGTCATCGTGGCCCTCCACCGATGACACGCCGCGGCGGCGACGCAGCAAAAATCCCCGCCCGGTCGCTCAGCGGCGATGCGGACGCCGCGGTGGCGGCGGAGCGGCGTTCGTGTCCCGCAGGCGGAATGTGATGCGCGCCTTGTCGAGATCGTACGGGCTCATCTCCATCTTCACCTTGTCGCCCGCGGCGATCTTGATGAAGTGCTTCCGCAGCTTCCCGGAGATGTGGGCGAGCACGATGTGCCCGTTGTCCAGCTGCACGCGGAACATGGTTCCCGGAAGCACCGTGACGATCTTGCCTTCGACCTCAATCGCTTTGCCGTCAGACATGGGAAACCGGGGAATCGAAGGGATGCAGCATGGTTGGGAAAAGGGGTTGTAACACCGTACCGGAGCGCGCAAGTCAAGGATTTACACTCGACGGCGCCCGTGAAGCATCGGGGTGTTCACCTCTCTCGTGGATTTGTCGCGCCGCATCTCCCTGCCCTGCCCTTTTGAAAAGGTGCATCCGTCCCAGCTGGTGCGCGACGATGCGTTTTTCATGACGCTGGCCTACAACGAGGCGATCGACGCGTGGCGCGAGGACGAGGTGCCGATCGGTGCCGTGATCGAACTCGGCGGCAACGTGATCGCGTCGGCGCACAACCTGCGCGACGCCACGCGCGATCCGACCGCGCACGCCGAGGTCATCGCGTTCGGCCAGGCCGCGCGCGCCATCGGCGACTGGCGTCTCAACGAGGCCACGCTTTACGTGACCAAGGAACCGTGCCCGATGTGCTCCGGCGCGGCACTGATGTCCCGCGTGAAGCGCGTCGTGTACGCCGTGCGCGACCCGAAAATGGGCTGCCTGGGCGGTGCCACCGACCTCAATGCCCTGGCGCAGGTGAATCACCATCTGACGATCACGGTCGGCGTGTTGGAACAAGAGTGTCGCGAGCTCCTGCAGGCCTATTTTCGCCTGAAGCGCACGGAAGCGGATTGAGGCACGGGAGGGTTGAGACGGAACGATGCAGTGGCCCACGAATCTACACGAAGTGTCACGAATGAGACCCACCGATCCAAAGCTGCTGGGGCAGACAAACCCTTCGCACCGCATTTCCGATCTGGAGGATTGTGCATTCCTGAACCGCACCGAAATTCTCTGGACTCTCGGCTCTCCGCACTCGACTGCATGGATCCGACCATGGGACACGGGAGGCAGTTGACGCGCACCGCGACCCGTGCACCTTGGTCTCTCGCACTTCAACCCATCACGAACATGGCATACGTACTTCCCCCCCTGCCCTATCCGTCCAACGCCTTGGAGCCGCATATCGATGCCAAGACGATGGAAATCCACCACGGCAAGCACCACAACGCCTACGTCACCAACGCCAACAATCTCCTCAAGGACCAGCCCGCGCTGGCGAACTTCGATGTGAATGTTCTGATCGCCGACCTTTCGAAGGTTCCCGAGGCGATCCGCGGCGGCGTGCGCAACAATGCAGGCGGACACAGCAATCATTCATTTTTCTGGAAGATCATGGGCCCCGGCAAGGGCGGCGCGCCGAAGGGCAGCCTCGGTGACGCGATCAATTCCACGTTCGGTTCGTTCGACAATTTCAAGGCGGAGTTCGCGAAGGCCGCCGCCGGCCGCTTCGGTTCCGGCTGGGCCTGGCTGGTCGTCGGCGCCGACAAGAAACTGGCGATCGTCTCCACGGCGAATCAGGACAGTCCGCTGATGGGCAAAGCCGTCGCGGGCGCCGAGGGCAAACCCGTCATCGGCCTCGATGTCTGGGAGCACGCCTACTATCTCAACTACCAGAATCGTCGCCCGGATTACGTGACGGCCTGGTGGAATGTGGTGGACTGGGACGCGGCGCAGGCGAATTTCGCCGCGGCGAAGTAAACGCATCCACGGAATCTGATTATCGACGGGCGGCATCTCCGGATGCCGCCTTTTTGCTGCCCGGATTTGGCCCACGAACGACACGAATGGGGAATTGCCCACGGAACACACGGACGACACGGAATGGCTGCTGTAGGAGCGGCTTCCTGTCGGCCATTTGGCGGTTTAAATAATGTTACGACCATTTTGGTGGGGCGCGACCGCCGGGCGCGCCGTCAATCTGCGGCGGGCCAAGTTTTGCGATTCATCCGAAAGCCGGTGCGGAAAACGGTCCCGACCTACCACTTCAAGGCAATCAAATCAGCGATGAAGGTGGAGTGACTTGTCCCTAAGACGCGCAACGCATTGAGGGCAATGCGTTCCACCGCGGCGGCATTCGGCCCTTCGACAGGCTCAGGGCAGGCGATGCCGCCCTGCAACGAGCCATCTTTCAACCTTACCCACCATATTGTGGGAGCGGCTTAATGCCGCGAAAATCTCGGAGCGCGAATGCCGCGATTCATTGGCGGGGTTAGCAACCCCGCCCTACACCAAACAGACCCTCAACCTCCCGCCTCATCCCTTCTCCTTCATCTCGAAGACACCGTCCCAACCTGCCGCGGGCGGATGCGCCTTCATGTAGAGGCAGCGGTCGATCATGCGCAGCGAGGGATTGCTCTCGATCGCCTGCGTCACCGAGGGCTGGAACGGCTCGAGCGGCGCGCTGCGGCGGAAGAGTTCGAGGGCGCCGTCCCAGTCGCTCGCAAAATAACGCTCCAGGCCCTTCGCATGAATGTCCAGGCAGTCGAGCGTCTGATCCTCCAGTCTTTCCGAGTAACCCACGACCTCGTGGACGCTCACCGGCAGAGAGCGACCCTTCACCTTGATTCGGTCCAGCGCACGAAACGCGATCTCACCCGGCGCATGCTTCTCGCAATCCGTGCGCGTGGTTTCGGTCACCATCGTGTACACGCCGAGCAATTTCGCGCCGGATTCCATGCGCGCCGCGAGGTTCACGTTGTCACCCATCATCGTATAGCTCATGCGCGTGCGGCTGCCCATGTTGCCGAGAATCGCCGCTCCCGTGTTCAGACCCAGGCGCGCCCGC
This sequence comes from Candidatus Didemnitutus sp., assembly GCA_035545955.1. GTDB lineage: Bacteria > Verrucomicrobiota > Verrucomicrobiia > Opitutales > Opitutaceae > Didemnitutus. Next base: position 89,780 of record DASZXI010000021.1, read on the forward strand.
AGCGAATGCACGACGGGCGGCCATTTCGTCCCCTCGCCCCGCCATTTCTGCCGGAGCTCCTCGATCTTGTGCTGGACGCGGATCGTCGCCACGCAGGCCCGATGCGCATGACTGGGCAGCGGCAAGGGATCACCGAAGATCGCCACGACCGCGTCGCCGATGTATTTGTCGAGCGTGCCGGATTCCTCGAGGATGATGTCGGTGCACGCCGTGAGATACTCGTTCATCAGCTCGACGAGCTGCGACGCCGGCATCAGTTCGGAAAACGTCGAGAACGACTGAATGTCGGAGAAATACGCCGTCACCACCGCATCGTGACCGCCCAACTCCGGCTCGCGGCCGGACTCGATGAGACGATCCACCACCGTCGGTGCCAGGTAGGTGCTGAACATGCCCTTGATGCGTCCCTTCTGCTTTTCCTCGACGACGAGCTGCCAGATGACGCCCACGAACGCCGTGGTGAATGACGCGCCCAGCGGAGCCGCCATCGGCAACACGAGCAGCCGGTGATCGAACAGGTAGAAGCAAAGCAGCACAAAACCGACCAGCAGCAGGACGGCCGTGATCTTGGCGCTGACGCCGCGCGCACCTCCGGAGACGGCCAGCAGGGTTACCAACAGGGTCAGGCCGAAGGTGAGCGGATAAATCGCCCACCGCGGCAGGCGCTGAAGGAACTTTCCGCTGACGATCGTCTTGAGCAGATTGCCGTGCACGCTCACCCGCGGCACCGGAATGGGATCCACGGGAGTAACCGCGAGGTCCTGCAGCAACTTGTCCACGGGCCCGATGAGGACGACGCTCCCCGCAAACTGCTTGAAGAATTCCGTCGCGACCTTGCGCTCGGATTCCTTGTCCGACTTGAGCGCGCGGGAATAATTGTAGACGTCGACGAAGCTGGCGCGCGGATTCCGCGGTGACAGCCACGGCGAAAACCAGTTGATTTCCACGAGCTGGCGATCGACGAGCGGGATGCGCCGAACCTCGCCATCCTTTGAGAGAGGAATCTCGATCGCCTCCGGGCTCATCTTAACCGCACCGGGCTCGACGCCCCAGTAGAGCAAGGCGAGCGCCAGGGCCATGTGATCGTAGCGCTCCTGGAAATTCATGTCGGTCGGAGCGAACAGCGGCACCCAGCGCGTGCCGCCATCCTTGGTGTCGATCAGGCCGACGCGATTGGGATTCCATTCGCCCTTCGATCCAAGACTGAAATTCGGCAACTCCGGAGCATCGATGTCGCTCAGTGCGGGCAAGCCTTCCACCAGCATCGGAAACGCGACCGGCACCGGATTTCCATTCGGACCCGGCTTCGTTAATCCCGCGTAGGCGGCCGCCAGAACGAAGGGGGGATCCGAGCTCATCAAATTGAAGAGCTTCACGTTGCCCTCGACCCAGCGGTTGTTGTCGTAGACCTCGGACTTTCCGTTTTCCGAAAACACCATGTCCACGCCAACCGCCTTCACCTTGCCGGCGTCGATGAGCGCGCGGCCCACCTCGGCGTAGAAATCGCGCGGCCAGGGAATGTTGCCGAGCGCACTGATGGACTTGAAGTCCATGTCGACATAAATGACGTTCACCGGCGCGTTGATCTCGCCGCGGTAGCTGAACCGGTAGTCGAGGAACTTGTCGTCGAGAAACTGCAGGTATTTCTCGTGCGAAGCCCAGGCCCACAGGGCGGGAATCGGCAAAAGCAGCAGGAGCCGCCACTCGAATCTCGCCTTGATCTTGACCACGGGCGGAGGCTACGGGCGCGGCCCGCGAATGAAAGGGAAATCCCGGCGCCGACCGCGCCCGCCCATGCTACTTGCCGTCGCCCGACGTGAGTCGCGGTAGGGTGCTGGTCGTTGTCTCCGGGATGATCGTGTCGGTCTTGGTCTGATCCTTCGTGCCGCCGCCGGAGTCACCCGCGGGAGGCGGGGTATGCTGGTCTTCCACCGTGAAATGAGTGGTTCCCTCCGCCTGCTGGATGGCCTGGGTCACGGCCTCGATGATGCTTTGCACGGCGCTCGGCGAGATCGGCTCCACGGAAGAAACCTCGAGCGAGGTGACCTTGTTGGTGGCCGGGTCGATCTGCCCGGTGACCACGACCTCCTTGTCCTTCGGCACATCCGAACTGCCCTTGCCGGTGCCGCGGAACTCAACGATACCCTCTGCGGTGCTGAGCGTGAAGTTGAACGCCTTGCCGTCGCCCGAAGGCTTGAAAACGATGCGGAACGTGGTGCCGCGAATGCCGGCGGCGCCCACCGGCGTCTTGATATTGTAGTAAGAGCCGCCGTCGCGATTGAGATGCTTCACGTCGCCGACCATCTCGCCGTAAGCCAGGTCGAGTTGCGTCTTGGATACGCTCGGCTCGGCCTTCAGCTCCGAAACGTTGATCGCCTTCGGCAGCGCGTCCATCTTGAACTCCTCGATCGCAAGCTTCGACTCCGGCGCGAGCTTGATCGACGAACCGTTCATGAAAACGAGCACCACGGTCGAGGCTTTTCCCGTCGTGACCGTGTCGGACTCGGTGAGAAGCGCGCCTTCGGCGAGCTTCGAGGACTGACCGTCGTGGCTGACTTTGAAGACCTCGCCGCGGACCCGCACCGCCTTGATCAGGCCCGGTTTCGTCTGGGCCCACGCGGATGCCGACAGCACGGCCGCCACAACAAGACCGAACAGAAAACGGAGGGCGAAAGTTTTCATAAATTGCCCAGTGGGGCTGATTAACGGCTGTCCTTTAAGCGGTCGCGCAACGCTAGCGCCGCCGAATTTCCAGGGTCAAGAGTTAAACAGGTTTCGAGCTCGCGGCGCACGTCGATGAGCGGTGCGTGCAGTCCGTGCAGATGATAGGCCAACGCATAATGCCAGTCGGCGCGGTTCGGCGCGAGCGTTATGGCCTGATGAAAACAGTCGGCGGCCTCATTGCCCTGCCCCTGCATGTCGAGCGCAACGCCCTTGCGCACCCAGAATTCCGCGGCAACGGGACAAAGTGCCACGGCACGTTCGGCGGCGTCCGCGGCACGGCGTCCGATGGCCGCGGGGTCGCCATGCGTGACGTGCCACGAGATTGCCGTGGCCCAGCTCAGGTCGGACCAGGACTGTCCGTTGGCCGGATCGATTTTTACCGATTCCTGAAGATCAACCAGCGTGCCGGGAAGCGTCTGGTCGACGGCCATCGCGGATACGCCGACCGCCTGGTCGAGACGGTAGCGCGCGTCGTAACGCAGCGCCTCGGCCCGGTAGGCTGGAACACCCGCCAAACCAACGACCGCGAGTGTCGCCACGCACCCGAAGGCCGCGAGCAGGCGCGCGCGCCACGACCACGTCACCACCAGCCGCTGATCGTCGCGCACCAACAGCGCCGCGACGGCAGCGGAGAGAAAGAGCAACGCCGGTATCTTCGTGTGAAAGTCGACGAACAGGTGCAGCGCGAACGCGATCAGTCCGATCCACACGCCCTGTCGCCAGCGCCAGCGTGCCGTGAGGGAGTGGCCCGACTCCCGCTCGTGGCGCACGCGGCGGATTTCGCGCCACGCGATGACCAGAACCGTCAGTACAGCCCCGCATCCGAGCAGGAAACCCACCACGCCGGTGTCTGAGAGCGTGTTCAGGTAGTCGTTGTGCGCCCATTGCGGCTCGTTGCGAAATCCCGCCGGACGAAACTGCTCGAACAGCACATTGTAGGAACCCGCACCCGCGCCAAACCACGGATGTTCCCGCCAGATTTGCACGCCCACGCGCCAGATCAGCGGACGCGACGCCTCCCAATGACCGGCGAGAAACGGTCGCATCCTCTCGCGCGCCGACTCGCTCAGCAAAAACACGGCCGTCAGCGTGGCCGCGCTCGCCAGCAGGACGACGCCCGCGCCGAGCACGCGCTTTTTCCATCCGCGGGAGAACAACACCGGCCACAGCGCAAGTGCGAGTGCCGTGCAAATCCATCCGCCACGACTCATCGTCAAAATCATCCCGCCGATCAGCATCAAACCCAGCCAGCCCGACAGAATCCGGGCCGTCACCGGCGTGGCGCGCGACCAGGCCAGCACGAGGCAAACGGGAATCGTGAGCTCGAGCAGCCCCGCCAGGCTGTTGGGCGCGCCGAACATCCCCGACGAGCGTCCAAGAAATTGATCCGCCTGAGTGCGCCCCATCATGAGCCACGCCGGACTGTGAAAACGCTGCCAGGCCGCGAGAGCGGTGCCGGTCAACGCGAGCAACACCAGCGTACCGCCGAAAAGCCAGATTCCGCGCGGACCGCGGACGAGATGGAGCACGAGGACGAAGACCGTCGCCCCTTGAAAACCGACCAACCATTCGCGCTCTCCGAGCCACACTGCCGGCGCCCAACCGAGGGCGCTCGCGAGGGAAAATCCGAGAAACGGCAATGGCAGCAAGGCGGCGAGGTTCACGCGTCCATCGGCACGGATCAAGACGACCGCAACGGCGATCGCCGCGACGATCAGTAGCGCCGGCAATGTCCAAGCCATCGTCTCGGGTCGATAGCCTCCGAGACACAGCGTCGTGAATGCGATGTTCGCGGCCAGCGCGAGGGCGGTGAGCCATTCGAGAAGGGAGACAAAGGTGGCGGATGCATTCGCGTGGCTCGGTTGCATCGCTGCTGCGGAATCAGAAGACGGGCTCACATTCGGAGAATTCGATTGGCGGGGTTTGGAAACTCCGCCCTACAACCGAGCCGACTTCCCATTGCGGGCATTTTTTGCGCGTTTTGCGCCTTTTTGCGGCCACATAATATCTCAGAACGGCTCCGTTCAAGCCGACGCCGCTTCGCTCTGCACCAAAAAAAACGCCCGGCTGCCTTCGCAGCCGGGCGGTATCTCTTGGGAGCGTTCTATCCCGAACCAAAATCAGCGGATGAAAAGCATCTCCTCGTAGGTCGGCACCGGCCAGGTGTCGTCGGGGCACACGGCCTCGAGCGCGTCGATCACCTTGCGGATCTCTACCAACTGCGGGAGCACTTCGGCGCACATGTGGGCCGCCTCGGCCTCGAGGCCGGAGACGTGGTGGCCGCGACTCTCGTCGAGCTTGCCGGCGGCCGCCGACAGGTCCGAGATGAGGTCGCTGACCTTGTCGAGCAGCGACGAATCCGCCTTGGCGCCGGCGGCCTTGAGGGCGGCGACGTTCTGGGCGAGTTCGGTCTGATAGCGGACCGCGGTCGGGACGTACTTGGTCGCGACCATTTCGCTGACCAGGTTGGCCTCGACGTTGACGGCCTTGACGTACTGCTCGAAGGCGATGTCGCGACGGGCCTCGAGTTCGCGCTTCGTCAGAACGCCGTACGCCTCGTAGGCGTCGACAGTCGACTTGGCGGCGATGACCGGGAGGCAATCGACGGAGGTCTTGAGGTTCGGCAGGCCGCGCTTGGCCGCCTCCTTGTGCCACTCGTCCGAGTAGCCGTTGCCGTTGAACACCACGGCGGTGTGCTGCTTCGCGATTTCCGTGAGGATATCGGCAACGGCGTCGTTGAACTTGCCCTTCGGCGCCTTCTCGAGCTTGGTCGCGATGTAGTCGAGCGACTCGGCCATGATCGTGTTGAGCGCGGTGAGCGGGGCGGCGATCGACTGGTTGGAGGCGACGGCGCGGTACTCGAACTTGTTTCCGGTGAAGGCGAACGGCGAGGTGCGGTTGCGGTCGCCGGCGTCCTTCATCAGCAGCGGGAGGGTGTCGACGCCGAGGTGCATCGTGCCCGCGGCCTTCGAGCTCTTGGCCTTGCCCTTCTTGAGCTGCTCGAACACGTCGGCGAGCTGTTCGCCGAGGAAGATCGAGATGATCGCGGGCGGCGCTTCGTTGGCGCCGAGGCGGTGATCGTTGGAGGCCGAGGCCACCATCGCGCGCAGGAGGGCGCCGTGCTTGTGGACCGCGCGGATGACGGCGGCGCAGAACACGAGGAACTGCATGTTCTGGTGAGGCGTGCTGCCCGGCTCGAGCAGGTTGCCCTGGGTCGAGTTGCCGAGCGACCAGTTGAGGTGCTTGCCGGAACCGTTCACGCCGGCGAAAGGCTTCTCGTGGAGCAGCGCCTCGAGGCCGTATTTGCGGGCGACCTTCTTCAGCGTGATCATGATCAGCTGCTGATGGTCGGCGGCGACGTTGGCGTTCTCGTAGATCGGGGCGATCTCGTACTGGGACGGCGCGACCTCGTTGTGACGGGTCTTCACCGGCACACCCAGGCCGTAGAGCTCGGCCTCGGCGTCGTGCATGCACGCGAGCACGCGCTCGGGAATGACGCCGAAATACTGGTCCTCGAATTCCTGGCCCTTCGGCGGCTTGGCGCCGAACAGCGTCCGTCCGGAGGAGATGAGGTCCGGGCGGGCGAGGTAGAAATTGCGGTCGATCAGGAAGTATTCCTGCTCGGGGCCGGCGGTGGCCGTGACCATCGCAATGTTTGCGTGGCCGAAAAGCTTCAGGATGCGGCGGGCCTGGACGTCCAGCGCCTTCATCGAGCGAAGGACCGGGGTCTTCAAGTCGAGGGCCTCACCCGTCCACGAGACGAACGCCGTCGGAATGCAAAGCGTGACGCCGTTGGCGTTCTCGATCAGATAACACGGGCTCGTGATGTCCCACGCGGTGTATCCGCGGGCCTCGAACGTCGCGCGAATGCCGCCGGACGGAAACGAGGAGGCGTCGGGCTCGCCCTGCGCCAGCTGCTTGCCGGAGAATTCCGCGATCGCACCGCCGCGGCCATCCGGCTCGAGGAAGCTGTCGTGCTTCTCGGCCGTGATGCCGGTCAGCGGCTGAAAGACGTGCGCATAGTGCGTCGCGCCGCGCTCCAGTGCCCAATCCTTGATCGCCGTGGCCACCACGTCGAGGACGGCGGCATCGAGCGGCGCGCCGGTCTCGATGGTCTTTTTCAGGGACTTGTAGGCGGCCTTGGGCAGGCGCTGCTGCATCGCCTTGTCGTTGAACACATTCTTGCCAAAGAGGTTGGCCGAATGGCTCTGGGCCAAAGTCGAGGACGTACGGTACGAATTCGCCGCGGAAATCGCGGCGAGGCGGGAGGGACTAACGCTCATATTAGGGTGTGGATCGGGTTTGTTTGGCGCGCCACCGCGGGGCCACCCGGCCCGCGAATACGCGATAAGAGATGGGGTAAAAAAAGCACGTCCTGTGCCACGGGCGAGTTGGAATCAGGGCATAACTACGACTTAAATGCCGAGGGGGGAAGTCGGCGCACCGCGACAAACTTGGCGCGAAACATCTCGTCAATCAAGGCTCGCGTGGGGGCCGGAATCCGGGCGACGAGCTCGTCCAGCGGCGGCAGTTCACCCGTCGGCTCGGGCACCGTTGCGACCGGCGCCGTCGCCCGCGTCGCGACACCTTGTTCCCGCTGCTCGGCGATGAAGGCCGATTCCTCCGCCTCCGAGGGTCCAACGGGTGCATCGGCATCGACCCCCGTATTGGTTTCCGCAGGCGATCCGGCTGAAGCCACCGGCGCGGGCGCCGACTCCTCGACGGGCGCCTCAGGCGCCGACGTCAGTCGTTTTTTTTTGAGCCGTCGTCGGGCAGGCTTCCCGCCAGCGCCGCGATGTCCTTGATCAGCGAGTCGATGGCGCGGCTGCGACTGGCCTCGACGGCTTTCAACAGCGCGACCTCAAAATTGATTTTCTCCGAGAGGCCATGCTTCACGCCACCCTCCCCTTCGCGCAGGCCGTCCAGCAGGCGCGTCAGCTGCTCGGTCGTCATCGCCGTCCCGAGCTGTGTGCTTTGTCCGCCCTTGGCCACGGCATCGAGCAACGCCGCGCGGACCTGCGCCTGCAGATCGACCAGCAGACGGAAAAGATCGCGGCCGTTCTCGTCGCAGTCGTCGACGATGCGGATGATCTTCTTGTGGTCGCCTTCCGCCAGGGCCGAGGCGAGCTCGGCAATCTGCGCCGTTCCCACCAGGCCGTAAACGTCGAGCACGTCGGCCTCGTTGACCTCGTTGCCGCAGAAGGAAATCATCTGGTCGAGGATCGACTGTGCGTCGCGCATGCCGCCGTCCGCCATGCGCGCGATGCTGGCCAGCGCCGCATCGGCCACCTTGATCTTCTCGGCCGCCGCGATCTTTTTCAGGCGCTGGACGATCAGCTCGGCGGGAATCGGCTTGAGGTCGAACCGCTGACAGCGCGACAGAATGGTCGGAAGGACCTTCTGCACATCGGTCGTCGCGAAGATGAACTTCACGTGCGCCGGCGGCTCCTCGAGGGTCTTCAGCAGTGCGTTGAAGGCCGAGGCGGACAACTGGTGGACCTCGTCGATGATGTAGACCTTGAATTTGCCCGCGGTCGGCCCGTACTGCACCTGGTCCCGCAGGTCGCGGATGTTGTCGACCGAATTGTTCGACGCGCCGTCGATCTCGATCACGTCGAGGCTCGAACCGTCCGCGATCGACCGGCAGACGGGATCGTTCGGATCGAAATCGGCCTTCGGCCCGCCGGTGCAATTCAGCGCCTTGGCGAAAATGCGCGCGGTGCTGGTCTTGCCCGTGCCGCGCGGACCGACGAAGAGATAGGCGTGGGCGATGCGGTTCCGGTTGATCGCGTTCTTCAGCGTCCGGACGACGTGATCCTGTCCCACCACATCGTCGAACGTCTGTGGGCGCCACTTGCGCGCGATCACCTGGTAGTTACCGGACATCCCGACCAGTCCAGAGCGACGGCGCGTGCGCGCAAATCAATTCTGCCGGGAAATCGTCATCGATCCGATATTTTGAACCACGGAGGCACGGAGGTTTTGACCACGGATTTCACGGAGAGCACGGATTTCTCAGAGCAGTCTTAAGTACCAATACTCGCCCCGCGACTCTCGGTTCTCTGTTTCGCATTCCGCATCCCACCCTGAGCCTTCTGCATTCGTCAGTCCGCATACGGCTCACCGCTCACTATTCTGAACCACAGAGGCACTGAGATGCCTGGATAGTCAGACCATCTGTCGACCGCGGGCGGTAGGGATCGAGTCCCATCGATCCGCCTACTCGCCTCGTAACCGAGCGATAATTCGCTCCGGATCGTAGACACACCCCGCCCACGCGCCGCCGCTGGCTCCCTGCAATGCCGCCCAAAGACGCGTGTCCTCGGGCAAACGCGGATCGGGCGCGAGGTCGGTGCGGGTCGAGCGCCGGGAAAGAACCGCGTGTCCTTCCTCGGGCGTGAATCGTCGTCCGCCTTCCCCGACCAGATCGACTGTCCCCTCCATTTTCCAGCAGTCGATCACGATCCGGATGATGTCGCCCTCCTGCATCTTGCCGATCGGCCCGCCGGCCAGGCCCTCGGGTCCGATGTGCCCGATACACGCGCCGGTCGAAACGCCGGAAAACCGCGCGTCGGTGAGGAGCGCGACCTGTTTGCCGAAGGGCAAATGTTTCAGCGCGCCCGTCACCTGATACGTCTCCTCCATGCCCGTGCCCATCGGCCCGATGCCGGCGAGCACCATCACGTCGCCCGCCTGAACGCGTCCGGCCTTGATCGCGGCGATCGCCCGGCTTTCGCTCGCAAAGACCCGCGCCGGACCTTCGTGACGATAGACGCCGTCAGAACCAATCACGGACGGATCGATGGCGGTCGCCTTCACCACCGCGCCATCGGGAGCGAGATTTCCGCGCGGGAAAACGAGCGTGTTGGCGAGTCCTCGCGCACGCGCCTTCTCCGGCGGAAGAATGACCTCATCGGCATCGACGCCATCGATTTCGCGCAACAACGCGCGGAAGCGCTGGCGCCGCTCCGAACTCTCCCAGGCATCGAGATTCTGTCCGAGCGTGGCTCCGCTTACGGTCCGCACCTCCGTGTGCAGGAGGCCAAGTTTCCGCAGGTGCAGCATGACCTCGGGTACGCCGCCCGCGAGAAACACGCGCACGGTCGGGTGATGAATCGGGCCGTTGGGGAGCACGCTGACCAGGCGCGGAACGCGGCGATTCACGGCAATCCAGTCGTCGACGGTTGGGCGCGTCAGTCCCGCCGCATGCGCGATGGCCGGAATATGCAGCAGCAGATTCGTCGAGCCGCCGAACGCGGCGTGAATCACCATCGCATTTTCGATGCTGGCCGAAGTCAGGATTTCGCGACCGCTGACTCCATTGGCGGCGAGATCGACCAACGCCTTCGCCGACCTCCGCGCGAGATCGAGCCAGACCGGCTGCCCCGACGGAGCGAGCGCCGAATGCGGCAAGGCCAGGCCCAGGGCCTCGGCCACCACCTGGGAAGTCGCTGCCGTGCCCAGAAACTGACAGCCACCCCCGGGTGTCGCACACGCGCGGCAGCCCAGATCGGCCGCTTCGCTGAGCGAAACCAGTCCGTGGGCGAATCGGGCTCCCAAGGTCTGCACGGCGCCGGCATCCTCGCCCACGGTCGGTGGCAGGGTCACGCCGCCCGGCACGACCACCGACGGCAATTCGCGCAATCCGGCGACCGCCATGAGCATCGCGGGCAGGCCTTTGTCGCAGGTGGCGATGCCGAGCACACCCGAGCGTCGCGGCAGCGATCGCGCCAGCCGCCGCAGGACAATTGCGGCGTCGTTGCGATACGGAAGACTGTCGAACATTCCCGCCGTGCCCTGGGTCCGTCCGTCGCACGGGTCCGAGCAGCAGCCCGCAAACGGGATGGTTTCGAGCCGACGAAACTCCTCCGCCGCCGCCTGCACCAAGAGCCCGATTTCCCAGTGCCCCGTGTGATAACCCAGCGCGATCGGACGTCCATCGGGCGCGCGGAGTCCCCCTTGCGTGCTGAGAATCAAAAACTGTCGGCGCGCCGCCTCCGAGGGCGTCCATCCCATCCCGACATTCTGACTGAGACCGAACAAATCGCCGCTCGCGCCCTCGCGGAGCATGGCTTCGTTCAGCGGGAGGCTGCCCGCGGGTCCGGCGGCACGTGTGGAGATTCGATAAATCTCCGGCGGATCTTCCGGCCAGTTGCCCGCTGTATCGCTCATGCGCTCACGGAATCCGCTGCGTGATCCGTCTCAACCGGATTTTCCGGGTCAATGCGGGCATCCGACGGATCCAGCGGCGTGACCGGATCGATGCCCAGCCAGCAAAGCGCACCCAGAAAATAGACCACGCTGCCCAGGACGAACGCGAGACGCCAGTCGTGACCGGTCCATTTCAGGATCTTGCCCACGACGATCGGTGCGGCCATGCCGCCGATGTTGCCGAGCATGTTCATGCTGCCCGAGACGGTCCCGGAATACCGCCCACCCACGTCCATGCAGGCCGCCCAGCTGCCGGGCAGCGTCATGTCGTTGCAGAAACTGGCGAGTCCCATCGACAACATCGCGAGAATCGGATCGCGAATCGAGTACGACAGCAGCAGCAAGCCGGCGGCGCCCGTCAGCCCGGCAAAGCCGAAAAGCCGGCGCACCTGCGTCACCTTGCCGGTGCTGGAAATCAGCGCGCTCGAGATCGCACCCGCCGCCAGCGAACCGAATCCACCCGCCAGCAGCGGAATTCCCGTGAGCGCGGCGGCCAGCACCGCCTGGGTGGTTTCAGGCCGCAGCCAGCCGGCAAGCTGGTGGGCGATCCAGGCCATCAGCGGGTTGGCCGCGATTTCCAGTCCGCGCACCTCGCGCAGATAGGATGGCAGCCAGGTTATGTAGAAATACCAGCCATAGCTCAGGCAGCCGTATTGAATGCCGAGCAACCACACGCTGCGCGATCGCACCAGGCGGCGCCACGGCACGTCGGCATGTCCGTGCGCGTTGACCTCGTTGCCCGCGAGCAGGGCGCGTTCGCCGGCATTGACGCCGGGATGCTCGCGCGGGTTGTCCCGAAACCACCATCCGAACACGGCGGCCCACGCCACTCCGAGCACGGCGAAAGCCACAAAAGCCATTCGCCAGCTGAGGAACGACATGGCGGCCACGACGAGCAGGGGCGCGGACGCACCGCCCCACCGCGCGCCCATCCACATGAGCGCCTGGACCCGTGTGCGCTCGCGCGGCGGCAGCCACGCGCTGAAGGCCTTGGTCAGATTCGGAAAACAGCCTGCTTCGCCCGCCCCGAAGAGAAACCGGATCACCACCATCGAGCCCAGATTCCACGCCGCACCCGTGGCCGCGGTGAAGGCTGACCACCACAGCACCACGCGCAGCAGAATGCGCCGCGGACCGATCCGGTCACCGAGCCACCCGCTCGGAATCTCGAACAGGGCGTACGCGAACGTGAAGGCCGAAAAAACCATTCCCATTTCCACCTCCGTCAATCCGAGATCGTGCATGATCTGTGGAGCGGCCTGGGAAATGCAGACGCGATCGATGTACTGCACCACTGCCAGTGCCACGGCCAGGACGATCACCCAGCGCCGCGCGCGACTGGGCTCTTCCGCCGCCGGGTGCGCGGTCGGTGACTCGGGACGGGGCATCGCCTGACTTTGCTTGCGCCGCCAATGGGGCGTCAACAGCCTTGTGGGGCACACGCCATGAGACTTTGTCGCTTCGCCAACGGAGGGGATCGCGCGAACATTGGGGCGATCATCGACGACCAGACCGTGGTCGATCTATCCCCTGCCGGCATCAACCGGATGGAGTTGTTGCTGACCGCTGACGATCCGGTGGCGCGGGTAAAGTCGCTGGTCCACGACCGTCTTCCCCGGCACGAGTTATCGGGCTTGCGCCTGCTCGCACCCGTCGATCACCAGGAAGTCTGGGCCGCTGGCGTCACGTATCTCCGCAGCAAGGCGGCGCGCATGGAGGAATCCGACTTCAGCGCGACCGCCTACGACCGCGTCTATTCCGCCGCGCGACCGGAGATCTTTTTCAAATCGATCGGGGAGAAAGTTGTGGCGACCGGCGACGCCGTCGGCATCCGCAGCGACGCCAAGTGGAACGTGCCGGAACCGGAGCTGGCGCTCGTCTTGAATTCCCGCGGTGCCGTGGTGGGCTACACCGTCGGCAACGACATGAGTTCGCGCGACATCGAGGGCGAAAACCTGCTCTATCTTCCGCAGGCAAAGGTCTATGATCGTTCGTGCGCGCTGGGTCCGTGGATTGTGCTCGGTCCGTCAGAAAGCGAGGCGCGCCAATGGATGATCCGCATTCGCATCGAGCGCGGCGGCCAGGAAGTGTTTTCCGGCGAGACGTCCGTCAGCCAGATCAAGCGCTCCTTCGGCGAGCTGGCCGGGTATCTTTTTCGGTCACAGAAATTTTCGAATGGCGTCGTGCTGCTCACCGGAACGGGCGTCGTCCCGCCGGAAAGTTTCACCTTGGCGGCCGAGGACGTGGTCACGATCGATATTTCGGGAATCGGAACGCTGAGGAATCGCGTGATCGTGGTGTAGGGCGGGGTCGCCTGCCCTGAGCCTGTCGATGGGCCGAACCCCGCCTCCGTCGATCCAGGTTTTTGACCACGGATTTCCAGGAATCAGTGATGTCCGTGGATTCCGTGGTCGCCTGAGATCGGACGAAGTCGGGCCAGTTTCGAAAATAGCGCGCCAAGACGTCGCGCTCCGCCCGTGGGAGCGGCTTTATGCCGCGAATGAATTTCCCGCGGATTGCGCGGACGACGCGGATCATTCTCGGCAGGATTTCGACGAATCGGTGAGATCCGTGTAATCCGTGGTCGAGCAGGGATCGAATTCTTGGCGGGGTCCGGCGACCCCGCCCACCATCAAAAAAAGTGGCCAGGCAATCCACGGCACTGGCAGGACGTCGTCACCGTTGCTACCTTCCGGTCCTGGCGGGGTTCACGCGCCTGCGCATGCATGGCGCCTGGCCGAGGTCGGAACGTAGGTTCGCATTCGGGCCGCGCAACCAAAAACGCGGAAACTCAGGCCATCATTCGCTTCAGGCCCCAAAGGCCGAACAAAGCGAGCATCACCAAGGCGATACGAAGCGCGTCGTCGCACATCGTGCGGCCGAAACCCGGGCCGGCCGCGGGCGCGGTGAGATCGGAAGCCTTGCCCAATACCGGAGCCGCCAATGCGAGCGGCACGGTCGCGGTCGCCGCGGTGAGTCCCATCTTCACGGCAGCTGCATTGGGCGCTGCGACGACGTGAATCGCGAACACGACACCCAAAATCACTGCGAGCAGACGAAGGACCATGGCTATTCAGAGGGACAACCGGTCTTGGCGCGCGTTGCGCTGGGTCGGTGAAGACCCCAGTCGTGGCGGCTGGCCGGCTGATTTTCCGCGGTTCTTTGGGATTCGACATAGGCGGGGTTCGGCTACCCCGCCCTACAACAATCCCTTCAGGGCTTGCCCGGAGGCGGACCGGGCGGCTCGCCGGGTCCGCGATTGCGTCCGCCGCGATTGCGCATGATCCGCGACATCCAGTCGCGTTGCTCGCGCGTCATCTCGTCAAATTTGGTCTTCTGCTCGGGCGTCAGGACACCCGCGACCTGCACATTCAGCTTGTCGACGATCGCGAGGGTTTCCTTCAGCGAGTCGTTGCGCACGCGCGTGAGTTCGTCGACGTACGGCTTCACCAGCGGCTTCAATTGCCCGATCTGTTCCGGAGTCAGGCCGACGCGGTCGACGAGCGCTTTCATCTCCGCGTCACGCCACATTTCCATGCGCGGACGCTGCGGGCCAGGAGGACGTCCGCGACCGAAGGTCATGGTCACAAACCCGCCGGTCACCACACCCGCGGCGAAGATGCCCAAGAGAAGGACAATGAGTTTCCAGGGCTTTTCCATTACGACGAGAGATCGAACACTTCCATCGCACCCTCATCCGTGCCGTTCTCGTTTTCGTGGTCGCCCGTCCATGAGGAATATCCGAAGGCCGCCGCCGCCGCGCCGCAGGCACAGGCCGCGATGAGGCCGCGAATCGCAAATTTCTCGAACAGCGCCCAGCGCGGCGTCAGGGGAACGGACAGCCCCATCGTGGCCACGCGCGTCGCGAAGCCGTAGGGCGCCGCCTCGTCGTGGGACGGCACCGATCGCGCTGCGATCACCAGTTTATGCCATGCCTTGTTTTCGGTGCTCATATCTTCTCCTTCTGTTGTAGGTCCTGAAAAAGTTTTTGCAATTTCCGTCGTGCGCGGAATGCGCGCACCTTGATCATCGACTGTCCCCATCCGGTCAGCTCGCTGATCTCGGCGATGCTTTTCTGCTCCAGATCGAGCATCTGGATCACCGTGCGGTCCTCGGGCTTCAGCTGATCGAGCAGCTTGCCGACCAGCTCACGGGTGGCGAGCGCGTCGCTCGGAGCATCGTCGCGGGAATCGGTCAGGACGTTGTCGAGCACCTCCGCCTCCGTTTCCGACAGGTCCGCCCACCGCAGCTCCGGCCGGCGCTTCTGCGCGCGCAGCTGGTCGATGCAGGTGGTGACGGCGATGCGGGACACCCAGTGGGTGAACGGCACGTTGCCCTGGTACTGTTCCAGGCGGGAAAACATTTTCAGAAAGATATCCTGGGCGAGATCCTCCTCGGGCACGCGACGCGGAAGGTGCGCGCGAACGATTCGAATGACCAATGGGTAGAGATGCTCCACCAACGACTTGGCCGCCGCCTGGTCGCGGGCACGAACACGGTCGAGACATCCGACCAGATCGAAGGTCTCGTCAGCCATGCGGCATATGGGTACGGGTGAGGCACGTCAAAAGTGACGCCCCACCCCCTCCCTGAGTTACCCGGAACCGCTGGTGCATATCCCGAGGTAAACCACGTCAGGCCAGCAACCAAGACCTTTTTGGGTGGATTTTTCCCCATCTCGGGCCGCGCTTGCCAACCGGGCCCCGGATTGCAGACTGCGGCAACCCATGGCCGCCACCCCGACGTCCCCGACTTCCACCGCCACCGAAATCGGCCGGGTGGGCAGTGACCTGCTGATCCTGATCGCGTTGTCCGCGTTGCTCTTCGGCCTGCGCCTGGGAACAGCGCCGCTCGCCAATCCCGACGAGGGTCGCTACGCGGAAATCCCCCGGGAAATGCTCGCCCGGAATGACTGGGTGACGCCGCATTTGGACGGGGTTAACTATTTCGAGAAGCCGCCGCTGGTTTACTGGGTTACCGCCGCCAGCATCCGTACATTCGGGCAGGCTGAATGGGCCGTCCGCATCGTGCCAGCGGCGTTCGCCCTGGTGGGTGTTCTCCTGACGTTCGCCGCAACCCGGCGACTGTACGGACGCACGGCGGGTCTCGCGGCCGCGATCGTGCTGGCCACGTCGCTGCTTTATTTTGCCCTGGCCCGGATCGTGGTGCTCGACATGGCCGTTTCCGTGCTGATGAGCGCGGCATTGTTCGCCTTCATCCTCGGTCTGCGCGAACCCGCGGGCATGCGACGCCGGCTGCTGTTTTACGGCCTGTATGCCTCGATGGCACTCGCGACGCTTACCAAGGGGCTGATCGGCTTCATGGTCACGGGAGCGATCATGTTCCTCTGGCTGCTGGTCTTCAATCAATGGAAGCGCCTCCGGCCAATGTATCTGCCGACCGGGGCGATTCTGTTTCTCGCGATCGCGCTGCCCTGGCATCTGATGGCCGCCCGCGCCAATCCGACCTGGGTGCATCGCTATCTGGTGTACGAACACTGGGAACGATTCACCTCACCGGCAGCCGGCCGTCCAGGCGCCTG
Source organism: Candidatus Didemnitutus sp. (assembly GCA_035545955.1). GTDB lineage: Bacteria > Verrucomicrobiota > Verrucomicrobiia > Opitutales > Opitutaceae > Didemnitutus. The sequence continues at coordinate 106,257 of DASZXI010000021.1, forward strand.
GTGGTACTTCGTCCCGGTCCTGATCCTGGGCTTGTTCCCGTGGACCGGCTTCCTCACCAGCGCGGTGCGTGAGTCACTGCGCGGTGGATGGTCCGCCCGAAAACGCAATGCCGAGGGGTGGTTCTTCGTGGTGTGGGCCGGATTCGTCTTCGCGTTTTTCTCCGCTTCGCACTCGAAACTCGTCACGTACATCCTGCCGATTTTCCCCGCGCTCGCCGTCCTGATCGGCACCCGACTCGCGGCGATGTGGCAGGGACGCAAGCGTCAGCTCGATACCGGTCTGCTGGTGTTCACGATCAGCTCAGTGGTCCTCGCTGCCGCGTTGTCGATGGCGGTGTTGCGACCCGAGTGGCTGCATCTGCCGGAGGAAACGAAGACGCTGCAACCGTACGCCTTTGCCATGGCTGGCATTGCCCTCGCGGGCGGAGCCGCCGCGCACCATTTGGCCGAACGTGTGGGCGCGCGTTCCGCCATCGTCACCGTCGCGCTGACCGCCGTCGGATTTTATTCGGTGCTCACCTTTGTCATCGGCGCCGTCGAGCGGCCCGGCACGAAGGAGCTTGCGCTGATCGTGAAGGCGAAGGCCAAACCCGGCGACGAGATCGTGCACTATCACGAGTTTTTTCACGACTTCACTTACTACGCGGAAACGGTCGTCGATGTGGTTTCCGGCAAGGGCGAACTCGAAGTCGAGGAGGATCCCGAAGCGCAAAAGAGCGGACGGTTCATGGACGACGCCGAGTTCATGAAGCGCTGGGCCGGACCGAAACGGCTGTGGGTGGTCACCAACAAGAAGGACGCCAAGGCCCAAGCCCTGCTCGAAGACAGTTCCTTTCACTACAACCTGATCGGCGAAACGCGCGGTCATACCCTGATCAGTAACCAGCCCTGACATGTCGGCTCCCTCCCACCCTGTCGCCGCGCCGGCGTCCCTGCCCTTTCTGCCGTTCACGCGGCCCACGATCGACGACGCCACGATCGCCGGCGTCGCCGAGGTGCTGCGCTCAGGCTGGATCACGTCCGGACCGAATGTGAAGGCCTTCGAGGCGAAATTGTCCGAACTTTTCGGCGGCCGCCCGGTGCGCGCGTTCAACTCCGGCACGTGCACGATGGAAATCGCGCTGCGGATCGCCGGCATCGGCGCCGGGCACGAGGTGATCACGACCCCGCTTTCGTGGGTGGCCACCAGCAACGTCATTCTCGAGGTCGGCGCCCGGCCCGTGTTCGTCGACATCGACCCCGTCACGCGCAACATCGACCTGAACCGCATCGAAGCCGCGATCACGCCCGCTACGAAGGCGATCATGCCCGTCGATCTCGCGGGCCAGCCGGTCGACCGCGACCGGCTTTACGCCATCGCGAAGAAACACCACCTGCGCGTGATCGAGGACGCGGCCCAATCGATTGGCGCGCGCTGGAACGGACGGCTGATCGGCAGCACGGGCGATTTCGTGTCGTTCAGTTTTCATCCCAACAAGAACATCACCACGATCGAAGGCGGCTGCCTGGTGATGAACACCGAGGCCGAGGCGAAACTGGCCGAACAATATCGCCTGCAGGGCGTCGTGCGCTCGGGCGCCGACGGCATGGAAGTCGAGCTGGTGGGCGGCAAGTTCAACCTCACGGATGTTGCCGCGCGTGTGGGCCTCGGTCAGCTGCCGCATCTCGAGTCCTTCAATGAGCAGCGGCGCGAACTCGCCCGCCTCTATTTCGAATTGTTCGCGCGCCCCGAAAACCAGTTTCCGGGCCTGCGCCTGCCGCCCGCCGAGTTCAAGAACTCCAACTGGCACATGTTCCAGGTGATTTTGCCGGAGGAGCGTCTTGCGTGCAAACGCGCCGACATCATGACCGCCCTCCAGGCCGCCGGCATCGGCAACCAGGTGCACTATCCCGCGATCCATCTCTTTGCCGTTTATCGGCGCCTGGGGTGGAAGACGGGCGATTTTCCGCACGCCGAGTACGCCGGACGAAACATTCTCACGCTGCCGCTTTTCCCCGGCATGACCCGCAGCGACGTCGAACGCGTCGTCCGCGAACTTCTCACCCTCCTTCGCGCCCGCACCCGCACCTGACCCGGCATGAGCACCCGCCCGCAGCTGTCCATCGTCATTCCCGTCTACAACGAGGCGCTCAATCTGCCGACATTGTTCGCCCGGCTGTATCCGGTGCTCGACGGACTCGGCCGCAGCTACGAGGTGGTGTTCACGAACGACGGCAGCGCCGACTTGTCCTTCCAGCTGCTGTCCGCGCAGTATCATGCGCGTCCGGACGTCACGCGTGTCATCGATTTCAACGCCAACTACGGGCAGCACATGGCGATCATGGCCGCGTTCGAGAGTGTGCGCGGCGACGTCATCGTCACGCTCGATGCCGACCTGCAGAATCCGCCCGAGGAGATTCCGGTCTTGCTCGAGAAAATCGACGAAGGCAGCGACTACGTCGGCGGCTGCCGGATGAATCGCCAGGACTCCCTGTTTCGCACGGTGGCGTCGAAGATCATCAATTTCGTCCGGGAGAAGACCACGAACATCAAGATGACCGACCAGGGCTGCATGTTGCGCGCCTACAAGCGGCCGATCATCGACGCGATCGTCCGCAGCGGCGCGATCAACACGTTCATTCCCGCTCTCGCCTACAGCTTCGCCGGCAAACCGACCGAGGTCGAGGTGCGCCACGAGGAACGCCACGCGGGCGTTTCGAATTACTCCTTCTACAAGCTCATCCGCCTCAACTTCGACCTGATCACCGGCTTCTCGATCGCGCCGCTGCAGTATTTCACGATGTTTTCCGGTTTTTGCGCCGTCGGCAGTCTCACGCTGGTAGCGTGGTTGTTTTACCGCCGCTTTGTTCTCAATCTCGACCGTGAGACCTTCGGCGTGTTCACGTTGTTCGGCATCCTGTTTTTCCTGCTGAGCGTGGCCATGATCGGCATCGGCCTGATCGGCGAATACGTCGGGCGCACCTACCAGGTCGTCCGCGCCCGGCAGCGCTTCCATATCCGGGAAATTCTGCAGCAGGGCGCATGACCGCATCGAAGCCCCGCATCGTCTTCTTCGGTTACAGCGAAGTCGGCTATGAGTGCCTGTCGCTGCTGCTCGAGCGCGGTGCCAACGTCGTCGCCCTCTTCACGCACGAGGACAATCCGAACGAGAAAATCTGGTTCAAGACGCCCGTTCTTGCCGCGCGCGAAAAGGGCACTCCCGTCTTCACTCCGGAAAAACTCTCGGCGCCCGAATGGCCGGAGCGCATTGCCGCCCTGCGGCCGGACCTGATCCTTTCAGTTTATTACCGGAACATGATCAGCACCAGAATCCTGGCGCTGGCGCCGCTCGGCGCGTTCAACATGCACGGTTCGCTGCTGCCGAAATACCGCGGCCGTGCGCCGATCAACTGGGCCGTCCTGCACGGCGAGCCGCGGATCGGCATGACGCTGCATCGCATGGTCAAGGCGCCCGACGCCGGTGCCGTGGTCGATCAGGAAGGCGTCGCCATCGGTCCGCGCGACACGGCCGAACAGGCGTTCCGCAAGGTGATGCCCTGCGCCCGCAAGGTGCTCGCGCGGCAAATCGACGCGCTGCTGGCCGGGACCGCGAAGGAGACACCGCAGGACGATTCCCAGGCGACGTATTTCGGCGGTCGCAAGCCCGAGGACGGTCGCATCGACTGGTCTCAGCCGGCCGGCAAGATATTCAACCTGATCCGTGCCGTCACCGAACCGTATCCCGGCGCGTTCGCCGACGTGGCCGGATCGCGCCTCATGGTCTGGTGGGCGGAAATCCGCACCGCGGTCCGACCCGGCCGGCCCGGCGAAATCCTGTCGGTCTCGCCGCTGGTGGTGGCGACCGGCGACGGCGCGCTCGAACTGACAAAAACCGAGTGGCGCGGGCCCGTGCCGGCGCTCGAAATCGGCCAGATCTTGCCGACAGGCTGAAGTCGGGGAGTACTCCGAGAGTGACGGCCCAGAATCGAGTCGGAATTTTCACCACAGAGACACCGAGGTAAGTGCCGTTTTCGCGACCTTTCGTGCCATTCGTGGGGATTGGTTTTGATCGTTCCTCAGCGATCTTTGCGGCTCCTGTGAAAATGCATGCCTCGGCAATGACCGGTAAATGGATTTCTTTTGCGCTTTTTGCGCCTTATTGCGGCCAGGAAATCGCCTTTTTGACTCGGTTGCGCTGCAATTTCAGCCTTTCAGCCCTCCCGGCTTTCGGTCTTTCATTCCCCAATGGCGCTTAAAGTCCTCATCCTCGGAGCCAACGGCTTCATCGGCAGCTCGCTCACCCACGCGATCCTCAAGCAGAAGGATTGGGAGGTTTACGGCATGGACGTCGGCGACCACAAGCTCGGGCACTGCCTCGGGCATCCGCGCTTCAAGTTTGTCGAGGGCGACGTAATGATCTCGCGCGAGTGGATCGAGTACCACGTCAAGAAGTGCGATGCTGTGCTGCCGCTGGTCGCGATCGCCAATCCGACGCAGTACGTCAAGGACCCGCTGCGGGTGTTCGAGCTGGATTTCGAGTCCAACCTCGCGGTCGTCCGCCAGTGCGTGAAATACAAGAAGCGGATCATTTTCCCGTCGACCTCCGAGGTCTATGGCATGAGCCCGGAGCGCGAATTGGATGAGCAGACGAGCGCGATGGTGTATGGTCCGATCGAGAAGCAGCGCTGGATCTACGCCTGCTCGAAGCAGCTGCTCGATCGCGTGATCTATGCGTACGGCGTGCGCGATGGCGTCGACTACACGCTGTTTCGCCCGTTCAACTGGATTGGTCCGAAGCTCGACAATGTCTTCGAGGCCAAGGAAGGCAGTTCGCGGTTGTTCACCCAGTTCATCTCCAACGTCATTTTCGAGAAGCCCATCCAGCTGGTCGACGGCGGCAAGCAGACCCGCTCCTTCACGTTCATCGACGATGGGGTCGACGCGTTGCTGCGGATCATCGAGAACAAGAACGGCCGCGCGTCGCGCCAGATCTTCAACATCGGCAACCCGAAGAACGAGGTGAGCGTGGCGCGGCTCGCGAAGCTGATCATCGCCGCGTTCAGGGAGTATCCCGAATACGCGGAACACGCGCGCAACGCGAAGGTGATTGCCGTGCCGTCAGGCAAATACTTCGGACGCTACTATCAGGACATCCAGAAGCGCGTGCCCTCGATCGGGCACATCCGGAAACAGCTCGGCTGGCAGCCCAAGGTCGATCTCACGAAGGCCATCAAGCTCACGCTCGATTACCACCTCGCAAATAAGGATTATTCGCTGACGTGAGGCTCGGGATTCTTGTAGGAGCGGCTTTACGCCGCGATGAGGCATGTCCGCAACCGAGATGAATTCACGATCGAATCGCGGCGTAAAGCCGCTCCTACAAGTCCCGGTCCAACCGCGAAACGCCCTCGCGAAGGAAATCGACTGATTCGCGGCATAAAGCCGCTCCCACAGGAATCCTGCCGTCATCCGGCCATGTCCCTCCGCCTCGCCCTCAAGATCGACGTCGACACGGACCGCGGCACGCGCATCGGCGTGCCGCAGATGATCGACGACCTGAAGGCAGCGCAGGTGCCGGCCACGTTTCTGTTTTCCCTCGGGCCTGATCAAACCGGGCGCGCCATTTCGCGCGTGTTCCGTCCCGGATTTTTCCAGAAAGTGAGCCGCACCAGCGTCGTGCAGATCTACGGCGTGCGCACCCTACTGAACGGCACGCTCCTGCCCGCGCCTCATGTCGGGCGGCGCAACGAAGCAGTGCTGCGGGCGGTGCGCGACGCCGGATTCGAGATCGGGATCCACTGCTACAACCACTATCGCTGGCAGGACCATGTGCACACCATGGGGCCGGCGGCAGTGGCGGCGGAATTTGACGCGGCGCGAACCGAATTCCGGCGCATCTTCGGCACCGAGGCCGTCACCGCGGGGGCGGCGGGCTGGCAGTCGAATGCCGACAGCCGCGACGCGTACGAAAAGGCTGACCTGCTGTACGCCAGCGACAGTCGCGGCACGCGTCCGTTTTTTCCGCGCATCAACGGAAGCACCTGGCGCACCCTGGAAATTCCCACCACACTGCCGACGCTCGACGAGCTGATGGGGCGGCCGGAATATCCCGACGACATCATTGCCGGTCACTTGATCGCCCAAATGCGACCCGACGTCCTCAATGTTCTCACCGTCCACGCGGAAATCGAAGGCATGGGTCGTCGCGCCCTGTTTCAGGATTTTCTGCGGCGGCTACCCGGCGCGGGAGTGAAGGTCGTTTCGCTTGAAGCCGAGGCGCGGCGCCTGTTGGAAAATCGCGCCGCGATTCCCGTGTGCGACGTGATTCAGGGGTCGATCGACGGCCGCTCCGGGTTGCTGGCCGTTCAGGCCGCATGAGTGTAGGGCGGGGTTGCTAACCCCGCCTCGTTCGAACGGGAATGGCGGCAATTGGCGATGCCGCGGCTTGGCGGGGTTCGGCGACCCCGCCCTACATCTACATCCCCAACGCCTGCTTCAGGTGCGGGACGAGTCGCCGCGTGAACTCCACGGAGTCGCCGGCCGAAAGGTGCGACCATTCCGGACACTGGAAACTGGCCAGTTCCGGATAGTCCTCGAAATAGATTCCCGGCGCGCCGGTTTCCTTCAGGAGGCGGGTCCACGGGCCGGCTCGCGGCGTGATCCTGTCCTCGTGCTCCTTCAACGCGCCCGACACGGGAAACCGCACGAACACCACCGAGCCCCCGCGCGCCTTGATCTTGCGCACCGACTCGGCTGAATCGTGAAAACGCTTTTCCGTGGCGTCGGCGACGAAGGCCATGAAGACATCCTTCGGAATGTAGGTCGGCGGAGGCGGCGGGGTGAAAAGCGGAAGCCAGCCGTCGCGCACGCGGGTCTGCAGCGGCCCGGGCAGGGCGCAGGCCTCGACCATCCGTGAACGGCGCTCGCGATCCACCGAACTGAAATAAGGCGGGAGGGGCGGACCGATCAGCGCATTCGCCCGATTGGGGATCGGCAACTGATTCAACAGTTCGGCCAGGGTCAGGTCATCGTCCTTCAGGAAGGCAATGTGCTCCTCGAGCAGCATGCCCAGGTGCTCGCCGGCGTGCTGGGCCACCGTCTGCTTGTGATAGCGATTGACCGCATCGAGTGAGTTCTGAAGCGGGCGACCGGCCGGCACGAGGTACATCAGCGGCACGACGCTGCAGATCACGGTGCCATGGAATGACTCGTCATTCGCCAGATCCTCGAGCACCGGATAGACGCAGCTGCCCGGAATCGCGAGCTGCACCGGCCGGCGTCCCAGGCCTTGCTCGAGCGCGTCGAGATCCATGTCGAACCAGGCGCGCGAATCGCCGATGATCACCACGGAGTCCGGTTTCACCGCCCGGCGGCACTCGGCCCAGAGATCGGGATTGTTGTTCAGCGTGGGCGCGTAGCCGAGGGCGCGCACGTGCATTTCCCACGCGACCGCGGCCACGCCTGTCAGAAGCAGGGCGACCAGCGCCATGACCCGCCAGGGCCGCGCCGGGACCGGGCGCTCAAAATTGAAAATAGATGAATGCGTGGCCATTGCCTTGGGTGAGGGTGATCGCGCTGAGCATGACGGCCCAGACCGCCGTGATCAGCCAGCTGGGCAGCCGCGTGACGGCATTTTCGAGCGAGGTGTTGCGCAACGTGACGTGGGCCAGGACCAGCCCGAAGGTGACTGCGGCCACCTCGATGATCGCGCGGGTCGTGAGAATCGCGTCGCCCTGCGGAAATCCGCCGGCCATCCCTGTGAGCAGGCGGGTCGCCGTCGCGAAGTCCGCCGCGCGGAAAAAGACCCACGCCAGGCAGACGACGGCGTACGTGATCGCGCCGAACAGGAATTGCGCCGGCGCGGATTTGGCCAGACGGGACGCTCCAAACATCGCGCGCAGGAAATGCTCGATCACCAGGCAGGATCCATGAATGAGGCCCCACACGACAAACGTCCAGGCCGGCCCGTGCCAGAGTCCGCCGAGAAACATCACGATGATGAGGTTGACCGCGGCGCGCCCCACCCCCACCCGGTTTCCGCCGAGCGGAATGTAGAGATAGTCGCGCAGAAACGTCGACAGCGAGATATGCCAGCGGCGCCAGAAATCGGAAAATCCGATCGCGGCGTAGGGAAACAGGAAATTGTCCTTGAGCTGGAAACCGAGGCAGAGCGCGGCGCCGATCGCACACGTGGAATAGCCCGAGAAATCGAAGAAAATCTGCCCGGCGAAAGCGAGCACGCCGCTCCAGGCATCGAGAATCGCCAGCGGTCCGCCGTAGCTGAAAACGGAGTCCGCGGTGTCGGCGAGCAGCGTGTCGGCCAGCACGACCTTTTCGAACATGCCGAGCGTCATCAGCATGAGGCCCCAGAAGAACCGCGGGGTGTTCCACGGACGGGGCGCGTCGCACTGCGGCAGGAAATCCGCGGCCCGCACGATCGGACCGGCGACCAGCTGCGGGAAAAACGACACGGCGAGCAGGAAGTCGCGCAGTGAACGCGTTGGCTGGGTGGCGCCGCGATAGACGTCGAGCGTGTACGACAGCGAATGGAAGGTGTAGAACGAGATTCCGATCGGCAGGAAGATGTCGAGGTGCGGCGGCACATAGGTGACGCCCACACGCGCGAGCAGCCACTGGAAGTTCTGCAGCAGGAAATTCCCGTACTTGAAATAGCCCAGCATGCTCAGGTTGACGGCGACGCTGAACACCAGCCACGCCTTGCGGCTGCGGGGCGTCGCCGCGTGCGCGATCCGGGCGCCGAGCAGGAAATCGAGCGTGGTGGTCGCGAACAGCAGGAGGGCAAACGGCGGATTCCACGCGCCGTAGAAGACATAGCTCGCGACGAGCAGCAGGTTCTTGCGCGCGTTCCAGGCCGGAATCGTCCAGTACGCGCCCAGCACCACGACAAAAAATACAACGAAGGTGAGCGAATTGAACAGCATCAGCGTGTGTGCTCCGCGGCCGGCGAAGACCGCCGAGAAAAGGGATTTTGGCCGCCACGACAAGACTGGATTCGCTTCGTGCGAAAAAATTGTTCCGCTCTCCCGCTCTCATTCGTATCCAATTCGTGGATCGAACAATCAACGGCGCGAGCCGTTCGCCTCCCACCGTGTCCGGCGCGGCCCTACTTGCGGCCCCAGACGCGCGCCGACGAACCCAGGCTCGAGTCGTCCTCCCCGCGATTCAGGACGCGCACCGATTCGGCGGCCAGACCGGTGATCACCGCCACAAGGACGGCCACCGAGAGCCAGGGCGAAAAGAAATAGGATCCGGACAACGCCCCGCGCATGAGGTCGACTCCGTAGGCCACCGGATCGAAGTGCGCCGCCACCTGCATCCAGCGGGGCGCCACGGTCAGCGGGTACATGGCGCCGGACAGGAAAAACATCGGCAGCAGGACCGCGTTGCTCACGACGGGAAACACGGTCACCGACTTGAACCGCGACGCAAAGGCGAGGCCGATCGCTGCAAACGTCGTGCTCGCGAGCAGCATCGCGCCGATCAGACGCAGCACTTCCAGCAGGCCCACGGGCACGCCGGCCAGCGGAGCAAACGGCAGGACGATGGCGCCCTGCGCCGCCGCCTGCAACGAACCGGCGGCAATCTTGCCCAAGGCGATCGCGGGACGCGGCACCGGCGCCACGAGCACCGCCTTGAAGAAACCGATCTGCCGGTCGAACACGATCGAGATCGCCGCAAAGGTGGCCGTGAAGAGCATCGAGAGCCCGATCACGCCCGGAAAGATGAACTGCTGGTAGCGACCGCCGCCGAGCTGCGAGCTCGACCCGATCCCGGCGCCGAGCACGAACAGGTAGAGCAATGGCTGCAGCAGGCCCATCGCAATCCGTGCGCGGTCCAGCCAGAACCGCTTCAGGTCGATCAGCACGACCGCATAGATTCCCTTGAACATCATGGCCGGCCTCCTCCCGGACCGCCGCGAACCGGAACGACCGGAGCGTCGCCGCCCAGCCCCCGCCCGGTCAACTGCAGGAAAACGTCCTCCAGACTGGGCTCGTTCACCGCGGCGCGCTGCACGCGCACGGGCATCTGACGCAGAATCTCCGGCAGGGCGGCCGCAGGATCGGCATGCACGAGCATGATTTCCCCGTCGCCTTCGCTGACGGAGAACTTCTGTTCCGTCAGCCAGGCGCGCGCCCGCGCGTCATCCTCGGTTTTCAGCCGCACGACACCGCCACCGATCCGCGCCTTCAATGCGCGCGGCGTGTCGAGCGCCACGATTTTCCCCTGGTCGATCAGGGCGATGCGATCCGCCACCTCCGCCTCCTCCATGTAATGCGTCGTGAAGAAAATCGTCCGTCCCCCCGCCGCCAGCGCCGTGATCTGGCCCCAAAAACCGCGGCGCGCGTCGACATCCAGTCCGAGCGTCGCCTCGTCGAGAAACAGGATCCGCGGATCGGTCACCAGCGCCCGCCCGAGTTCGAGCTTCCGCCGCTGGCCGCCCGACAAGGTCTGCGCCGGACGATCCGCCGCCTCGCCGAGCTTGAGCTCCTCGATGATCTCCCCGGCCCGGCGCTTCGCCGCCGCTCCGGATAACCCATAGAACATGCCCATCAGCGCCAGGTTTTCACGGCCCGAGAGGCGCATTTCGATCGCCGGCTCCTGAAAGACGATGCCCATGGCCCGCCGCACCGCGTCGCGTTGCGTCACGACGTCCAGCCCGAGCACGCGCGCGGAGCCCTCGGTTGGTGCGCGCAGGGTGGCCAGGATAGAAAACAGGGTGGTCTTGCCCGCACCGTTCGGTCCCAGCAGCGCGAACTTTTCGCCCCGACCGACCGTGAACTCGATCCCGCGCAACGCCTCGACTTTGCCGTAGCGCTTCGCGACACCACGCAGCTCAACGGCGGGAGCGGAGTCGGCGGGCGCGGAATTCACGCGCTCACGACAACCATCCGGCGTCACGTTGCAACTCTTCGTTCCTCTCCGGCGGGCCCAGCGGTCCCGCCCTACCCAAGGCGGACACCGGCAGCCGCACCATTGTTTGCCATGCGAAAGTGTGGGCTGCCGTGGCGCAATCGCGACCGCTGGCGCCATTTCAGCCTTTCAGCTTTTCAGTCCTTCAGCCTTTCCCTACCGATCCACCTTGTAGAACATCCACGCGCCCAGCGTCTGAAATCCGATGTTCGGGACCCACATGAGCAGGTCGGGCCGCCAATCGGGGTGCATATCGCACGCATTCACCGCCACCGTGGCGATGTAGTATCCCATCGCCAGCACCAGCGCGATGCCCAGATTCGCCGAAGTTTCCTTGCGGGAGACCTTGATGCCGAGCGGAATCGCGACCAGAGCAAATGACAGGACGGAAAAAGCCGTGGCGAATTTTTCCTGTATCGTCGTCTGCACCTGAATGCGCTCGCGATAACGCTGCCCAGGCGCGGTCTTCGGATCCGGCTGGCCCAACCGGCGCCACTCGGCAATGAGCTGGTCGAACGTTCTCCATTTCAGCTTCACCCGGACCTGGCTGTTGCCCGTGATGGACTCCAGCGATATGTCGATCGTCGCCTGGTCGCCCGTCGCGCCGCTCTGCACCCGGCTGGCATTCTCCGGATCCTTCGCGTCGTGCGTTTCGCCGACAACGTTGTACAGAGTCAGAACGAGCATGTTGCGATTCTCGTCGTAAACAACCTTGCCCGACCGCGCTCGCACCGCGTGAAGGACCCGACCCTGGTGATCGAGCTCCCACCCCCAGAAATCGCTGACCTGGTTTCCCTTCTTTTCGCCGACGTAGATGACCTTCCCGGGAAAATCGCGAATGAAGGTCTTGGGCACGATGAAACGGGAAGGGTCCGAGCGGATGGCATCGTGCAGCTCCGTCTCGTATGCGACCTTCGCGCGCGGCATGTAGTAGAAATTCACCGCCAGGCTCAATCCGGCACACAGCAGGGCAAAGAAGAAAATCGGCGCCGAGATTCCGGCCACGCTGACGCCGGAACCGCGGATCGCCGTGATTTCGCAGTCGGCGGACATTCGCCCGAGGACGAGCAGCACGCCGGTCAGAATTCCCATTGGCAACGCGTAGGTGATCCCGACGACAATCGATTCGCCGACCAAGCGAAGAAATATGTCCGGGGGAATCTGTCCTGCGATCACCCAGCCGAGGAGGTCGCGCAGCAGGTTTCCGATCATGAATACGAATGCGAGAACCCCGACGGCCGCGAAGCTGGTAAAGGCCACGCTCACGAAAATGTAGCGGTGCAGGAGTTTCATGCGGAATCGGGTCGAGAGCTAAGGCCGCGAACGGGAACCGCAACCCGCAATTGGGCCGGACACGCGGCACTTCGTTGTTTCCGCCACTGATCTTCGCTCTAGACTCCGGGGCACGGCACCTAGACCCTGATTCGCGCATGAAGTTCACCCCCGCCAAGCCCGCCATCCACGGTGAGACCCTCGACTCTCTCCGCGAGCGCCTCGAGGCGGCGGGTCAGCCCGCGTTTCGCGCCGGTCAGGTGATGGAATGGCTGTACAAGAAGCGGGCGAAGTCGTGGGCCGAGATGACCAACCTCTCCCGTCCGCTCCAGGCGTGGCTGGCGGACACGTTCACGCTGGAGCCGACCGCCTTCGTGCACGACCGGCAGTCCCGCGACGAAACCGACAAGCTTCTGCTGGAATTGGAGGACCGTTCGCTGATCGAGACGGTGATCATTCGCGCGCCGATGACCGGTGTCGGCCAGGAGAAATCGCGCAAGACCATCTGCATTTCCACCCAGGTCGGCTGCGCGATGGGCTGCCGGTTCTGCGCCTCAGGCCTCGAGGGCCTGAAACGAAATCTTTCGGCCGGCGAGATTGTCCACCAGCTCATCCAGATCTGCCGGCTCGAGGACGACCGCACGCCGCGCGCCCGGGCCGAACTCGCCTCGTTCGACAACATCGTCGTCATGGGCATGGGCGAACCGCTGCACAACTACGACGCGATCATTCGCGCGCTCACCATCCTCAATGCGCCCTGGGGTCTCGGCTTCGGTGCGCGGCGGATCACGCTCTCCACGTCGGGACTGGTGCCGAAGATCATCTCGCTCGCCGACGAGCCGCTGGGCATCCGCCTCGCGATCAGTTTGCATGGCGCCACCGACGAGGTGCGGGAAAAAATCATGCCCGTGAACAAGCGCTGGCCGCTGGCGGAACTCATTCCCGCGGTCCGCACGTTTTCGGAAAAGCACGGCCGGATGGTCACGCTCGAGTTCATCCTGATCGAGGACGTCAATGACTCCCTCGACCAGGCCGAGAAACTGCGCGCCCTCGCCTTCGATCTCCACGCGCACGTCAACCTGATCCCGTACAACACGGTCGCCGGATTGCCGTGGAAGCGACCGAGTCTAACCCGCCAGGAACGCTTCGCGGATATTCTGCGGAACGGCAGCGTTTCCGTGACGCTGCGGCGGGAAAAGGGTCACGACATCGCCGCAGCCTGCGGGCAGCTGCGCCTGCAGACGGAAAAACAACGGGCGGCCGATGCCGCCGAAGCGACCGCTCCCGCGTGAACGGCGTCTTTGCGGACTCGCTGAGATTGCTGGTCCTTGTCGCGGGGCTCGTCGTACCCGGCGCGCTGCTGCTGCGGGCTCTGCGCCTTCCCCGCTCGCTCGCCGGCGCGTTCTGCGCGTCGGCGGCGCTGCTGTCCACTTGCGTGATGGTTTTCGCGTTTCTGCACATCCCGATCTCGGCGGCGACCCTCGGATTGGGACTGGCAATCGTCAGCGCCCCGGCAGCGTGGTTCGGTCGCGGTGCCGTGGCTCCCGTGACGGAAAATGCCGGCGAAATCTCACCGCTTCGCGCCCTCGGATTTGCCGCCATCCCTTACGCCCTGTTCTGGATCGTGGTGATTTTCCGTCTCGGCACCGATCCGTTGAGCGGCCCCGACATCCAGTTCCGCTGGGCGCGCCTGGCCACGGAAATCCTGAAATCGCATTCACTCGATTTTTATCCGGCGGTGACGGGTGCCGATTTCCAGCGCTACTACTGGCCGGAGAGCATTCCTCCCGGCGTGGGCGCGCTGTACGTCTGGGCGTTCGGGTGCGGCGGATCGGCCAGCCCGCATTGGACGACGCCGGTGATCCTGCTCGAACTCGTTTCGTTGCACGAACTCGTCTGGCGCCTTGCCCGACCGCACGGAACACGCGTGGCTGCGCTTGCGCTGTTGCTGCTTTCGGCCTGCCCCCTGTTGAACTGGACGTTTCTGATCGGCCAGGAAACCGGGCTGCTGGCGGTCGGCGTCGTCGCGATCGTCCTCGGACTCGATCTGGCTCGTCGCGAACCCCAAGGCGGCGGACTTTTCCTCGCGGGAATCGGCGCGATTGTGGCCGGCAGCACGCGTGAGTACGGACCGGCCTTTGTCGTCTTCGCGGTCGTCGCGGCTTTTCTCCAGCGCGAATCCCGCACGCGTTCCTGGATCGTGGCGGCGATCTCTGTTCCTCCGTGCGCACTCTGGCTCGCGTGGGTCACGATGCGGACGGGTAATCCGTTCTACAGTCTCGATGTGCTGGGCGCGTTTCCGGTGAACGCGATCTTTGTTGAATGGAACGACTCGTTTCGCGCGGCACAAAAATCGGTCCTCGCCTCAGTTTCGGGCTGGGAGTCGCTCGCGCGCTATCTGGGAATTTGGGCCATTCCGTCGGTGCTCGGACTGTTCGCCTGGCTAATTCCGGCGATTCGTCGCTCTGGCGGCGCACTCGTGCTGGCGTCGGCGGTGACACTAAGCATCGCGATCTGGGTGTGGTCTGTCGGCTATACCGCGGGCGGTCTGTTCTATTCGCTGCGCGTCCTCGCGCCGGCACTCGCGCTCCTGGTGATTCCGGCGGCGCGCGGCATCGAGGCGATTGCTTCGTCGAACGCTTCGCGCCAGGTCGTGCTCGTCCTGACGCTCCTGCTCGCGCTCGAGGCGCTGCCCAAGACGCTCGTCCTGCCCGACAACTCCTATCGCGTTCCAGTGTCGGAGTGGACCGTTGCCGCGCAGCGGATCAGCGCGGGTTTTCGCAGCGACGAAACGGAACTGGTCGCAGCCCTGCAACGCCTGTCCGCTCACGCCGTGATCTCCGATGGTTTTGCGCTGACGGTCCCGGCCGAAGCCGCCGGCATCCGCGTGGCGCCCATTTGGAGTCCGGATTGCGAAGGATTATTTCGGCGCGACAGCGATCCGGTCGAGAGCAGCCGCCGGCTGAAGGAAGCCGGCCTGCGCTTCATCGTCGTCGGCACCACCGGAACCTTGCAAAACTGGGTGCGGGAACACGCCCGCCTGGAGCTGCTGGGTCTGGAGTTTCGTGAAGTCGGTCGAACCTCGGGCCATGTCATTTTCGAGCTTCGAAGCCGCGGTCCTTGAATGAATTGGCGACTTCCGCGGCGGGTGATGTTACGCTAGAAATTAGCCATGAATATCTTACGATATTTCAATGCATAAGACTGGAGAGCAGCCGATCGATGCTTTACACATATCAACAAATACAGATATTTTGATATAAATATGGGAATCGACCGCCCCATCACCGATCTCTTCAAGCAGCAGTCACCGCTTCGTTCGCTGGAGTTTTTTCCACCGAAGGACGATGCGCAGCTGGACGCGATGCGCGTGACGGCCTCGGCGTTGCAGCGGATAGCCCCGAGTTTTGTGTCGGTCACGTATGGTGCGGGCGGGACGACACGTGAGCGGACGGCCAAAGCCAGCGCGATCCTCAAGGACGATTTTGGGTTCACGGTCATGCCCCACCTCACGTGCGTGGGCCACTCGCGGGCCGAACTGCACGCCGTGGCCGATCGCATTCACGAGGGTGGCTTTCGCAACATCATGACACTCCGCGGCGATCCGCCGAAGGGTGAGTCGACCTACCAACCGTCGCCGGACGGATTGCGCTATGCCAGCGAACTCGTGTCGCTCCTGAAGTCGCGCCACGCCGACTTCTGTCTGGGTGTCGCCGGCTATCCGGAAAAGCACCCGGAAGCGGCTTCGGTCGACAGCGACCTGGACAATCTCAAGCGCAAGGTCGATGCGGGCGGCTCATTCGTCACGACCCAGCTGTTTTTCGACAACGACGTCTATTATCGCTTCGTCGAACGCTGTCGGGCGCGCGGGATCACCGTGCCGATCGTGCCGGGCATCATGCCGGTGCTTTCGCTCAAACAGGTGCAGCGCTTCACGTCGATGTGCGGAGCGAAACTGCCCGAGAAACTGACGCGTCGCCTCGAGGCCGCGGGCGAAACGCCGGATGTCGTGGAAGCGCTCGGCATCGAGTGGGCATTGACGCAGATCCGCGACCTGCTCGCGCGCGGTGCGCCCGGCTATCACCTGTACATCATGAATCGCGCCAAAAGCGCGCTGGCGCTCGCCGCCGGACTGGTGGCCTGAGCCGGAACGATTCAGTTGAATGTTGAAAGTTGAGTGTTGAATGGGCCCGGACCGATCGGATCCGTGCGCTTGTTTGAGAGATGGATCGGCGAACCAAACGATGCGGGGTTCCTGGGCTCCGGCGACCTTCGGACCTGGCGGTTAGGTCAGGCCTTTCAACGTTCAACATTCAACTTTCAACTGCATGCCTCCGGCTGAGTGGATGAGGTGGAACCCGGCCTCCGGACGGGTTGAGCCGCCATTCCCGGGCAAGCGCGCCCGGAGGTCGCGCTCCACCTGAAAGGCATTCCTCACCCGCCCGCGAACACCGGGCGGAATCCTGCCTCGGTCAAAATGCGCGCGATCACCTCGCGCTGATCGCCCTGGATTTCAATCTGCCCGTCCTTGACCGTGCCGCCACAACCGCACGCGGCCCGCATCTTCTTCGCGAGCTGTTCCTTTTCCGGCAGACCGATGCCCACAAAGCCATCGATCACGGTGACGGTCTTGCCGCCACGACCGGCGGTCGTGCGCCGGATATCAACCCGACCGCGATTTTTCGTGGCTGCCGGCTCGGCTTTGCCAGCACTTCCCGGTGTTCCCGCCGGCAGACCCGAGGCGCTCAATGCGCCGAATGGATTCTGCCCGAGCGATTGCCCGCCGTCGGTTGGAACCTTGTCGGCGCTCATGTGACGGGAGAACCGGGCGCCGGACGCGGCGAACAGCCGCCGGGAGGAGTGGCACCTGTTCCGAATTCCGGCTGCTCCCCCAGCCAGGCCAAAGCTTTCGCGTAACTCCGGCCTTCCAGAAAATGGACGAGGCGGGGATGCAACGCATTCCGGTGCATCGCACAGAGCGAATCGACCTCGCTCAGGGCGGCTGACAAGGCGGCTCCATCAGCCTGCTTTATCGCCGTCGTGAAGCGGATAAGCGCACCTTTGATTTGTGATTCGACCATCGGAATACGAATGCTTTAAGATCTGTTAATCAGAAGCTAACGAACGATTATGTCGGCTGCGAAGGGGCCCGACGGGTCCTGAAACAACTTGAGTCAGAACTCGGCTGGTGCTCCATTGGCCATCCCCCGTTACACGAGAGTGCGCCGACTTCAAGTCAACGCCGGACCCTTTTCTTTTTCGCCATGAATCCCGCCAATGTTTCCACGCAGGCCAACGCCATCGTGGTCGAGGAATATTATCAGCGCTGGCTCGACAATCCCGAGTCCGTCGATCCCACGTGGCGGGCATTTTTTCAGGGCTTCTCCTTCGGCTCTGATGGGAAGGCGTTGAGCGCCGCGCCGAGCGCCGGCCTCGCCTCTGACAGTCTCAAACAGGCCGCCGTCCATTACTACATCAACACGTTTCGCTCGATCGGACACACGCAAGCCCACGTCAATCCGCTCGACGTCAATCCGCCGCCCCCGGCGCCCAAGCTGCAGCTCGAACTTTTTCACCTGGGCGACTCGGACCTCGATACGGTCTTCGACCTCGGCAGCTATCTCGGCGGCGGCCAGATGAAGCTGCGCGACATCGTCGCCGCGCTCAATCAAACCTACAGCGGGCACATCGGCGTCGAATACACGCACATCCAGGACCAGGACTGTCGCCGCTGGCTGCAGGAGCGCATGGAGTCGACGCGGCTCCAGCCGAAATTCACCAAGGCGCAGAAGGTCCGCATCCTCCGCCGCGTGCACAAGGCGGAGCTGTTCGAAAAATTTCTCCACACCAAGTACGTCGGCCAGAAGCGCTTCTCGCTCGAGGGCGGCGAGACGATCATCGCAGCGCTCGATGCCGTCATCGACCACTGTCCCGCGAGCGGCATCACGGAAATCGTGATGGGCATGGCGCACCGCGGCCGCCTGAACGTGCTCTGCAACATCATGCGGAAATCGTTCGACCAGCTGTTCGAGCAGTTTTCCGAGAACTACGTGCCGGACACCGTCGCCGGCGACGGCGATGTGAAATACCATCTGGGCTACGAGTCGGTGCTCAAGACGACGTCCGGCGAAAAGGTCGAGGTTCGCCTCGCCGCCAACCCGTCGCATCTCGAGATCGTCGACCCGGTCGTCGAGGGCAAGGCGCGCGCCCGCCAGCGCATCCGTGGTGACACGGCCGAGCGGCGCGCGGTCATGCCGCTGCTGATCCACGGCGACGCCGCGATCGCCGGCCAGGGCATCGTCTCCGAGACGCTCCAATTTTCCCAGCTACCCGGCTATCGCACCGGCGGGACGGTCCATTTCGTCATCAACAACCAGATCGGGTTCACCACCGATCCGTCCGATTCCCGCTCGACGCGTTACTGCACCGACATCGCGAAGTCGATCGAGGCGCCGATTTTCCACGTGAATGGCGACGACCCGGAGGCCGTCTGTCTCGTCGCGCAGCTCGCGGTGGATTTCCGCGTGAAGTTCAAGCGCGACGTGTTTGTCGACATGTATTGCTACCGCAAGCACGGGCACAACGAGACCGATGAGCCGTCGTTCACGCAGCCGCTGATGTACAAGCTGATCGCGGCGCACGACCTGGTTTCCGCCATCTACACCAAGCAGCTCATCGCCGAGGGTTCGCTCACCGAGGCCGAGGGCGACGCGATCAAGGCCGAGTACAGCAATGCGCTCGACGAGAACCTCGGCAAGGCGAAGGCGCGCGAGGCGGCGAAGGCCGAGAAACGCAAGTCGCTCGCCGATGTGTTCAAGGGCTCGACCGCGGTTTTCCAGCCGGACTATTCGCACACGCCGGTGCCCACGGCCGTGACCTCGGCCGTGGTCGACCAGATCTTTGCCGGCCTGACGACGGTGCCGGCGGGATTCAAGGTGCATCCGAAAATCCAGCGCTTCATCGACACGCGCGTGGCCGCGCACAAGGCGGGTGGCCCGTTCGACTGGGGCATGGGCGAGGCGCTGGCGTTTGGCTCGCTGCTGCTGGAAAACATTCCGGTGCGCGTCAGCGGCCAGGACAGCGAGCGCGGCACCTTCACCCATCGCCATGCGGTGTTCAACGACGTCGAGACCGGCGCGAAGTACAAGCCGCTGAACAATCTCGCGGAAAAGCAGGCGCGCTTCTGCGTCTACAATTCGCTCCTGTCCGAGGCCGCTGTGCTCGGTTTCGACTACGGCTACTCGCTCGATTATCCGGACATGCTGTGCCTGTGGGAGGCGCAATTCGGCGATTTCGCCAACGGCGCGCAGGTCGTCATCGACCAGTTTTTCGCCGCCGGCGAGTCGAAGTGGCAGCGCACGAGCGGTATCGTGCTGCTCCTGCCGCACGGCTACGAAGGCCAGGGACCGGAGCACTCCTCGGCGCGGCTCGAGCGTTTCCTGCAACTCTGCGCGGAGAACAACATCCAGGTCGCGAATCTCACGACGCCCGCGCAATTTTTCCACGTGCTGCGGCGGCAGATGAAGCGCGATTTCAAGAAGCCGCTGGTCGTGATGTCGCCCAAATCGCTGTTGCGCCTGCCGGCCGCGGTGTCGCGCCTCGAGGATTTCACCAACACAAACTTCGAGGAAATCATCGACGATCCGGCCGGTTCGGAAAAAACCGAGCGCGTCGTGCTGTGCTCGGGCAAGGTCTATTACGACCTCGTCGACTTCCGGGAAAAGAACAAGGTGGCGAATGCCGCGATCATCCGGGTCGAGCAGCTCTATCCGCTGCATCGCACGCGCCTCGAGGAGCTCGGCCGGAAATATCGCTCGGCGAAGCTCATCTGGTGTCAGGAAGAGCCCGAGAACATGGGCGCCTGGCGCTGGATCGCGCCGCAACTGGAATCGATTTTCGGACGTCCGGCGGAATATGCCGGCCGCCACGAGGCCGCCTCCCCCGCCGTCGGCCTGCTGGCCTTGCATCGCGCGCAACTGGCCGCGTTTCTCACCAAGGCGCTCATCGTCTGAGGCGGGCGTCAGAAGAAACGCGAATCCGGCTTTCAACTTTCATCCCTCAACTTTCCACTCCCGCAATGGCCCTCGAAGTCAAAATACCCCCGATGGGTGAGTCGATCACGACCGGCGTTCTCGCCAAATGGCATGTGAAGGACGGCGACGTCGTCAGGAAAGACCAGCCCCTGTTCGAACTCGAAACCGACAAGATCACCTCGGAAGGCACGGCGGAGGCCGCCGGCAGGATTTCGTTCAAGGTGCCGGCCGGCGCCGAGGTGAAAATTGGACAGGTCGTCGCCACAATCGACACCGCCGTTACGGCCGCTCCGGCCGCCGCACCCGTAGCTGCGGCAACGAAGGAAAGCGCATCCGCCGCGTCCACCGAGCAATCCCCCGCCGTGCGCCGACTCGCCGCGGAGACCGGCGTCGATCCCGCGTCCGTGACTGGCACGGGCAAGGCCGGCCGTGTGACCAAGGGCGACATGCTGGCGGCGTCCGAAGCAGGGAAACCCGCTTCGCCCGCGAAGGAAGTTGCCGCTCCCGCAGCTCCGTCCGCGCCACCGCCAACCTCCGGCACCCGCCAGACGCGGACCAAGATGACCAAATTGCGGCAGACCATCGCTGCGCGCCTGGTCCAGGCCCAGCACCAGGCTGCCATGCTGACGACTTTCAATGAAGTCGACATGTCGGCGGTGATGGCGCTCCGCGCGAAATATCAGGACGATTTTGTGAAGAAAAACGGCGTGAAGCTGGGCTTCATGTCCTTCTTCACCAAGGCCGTGGTCCACGCCCTGCGCGAAGTGCCGTCCGTCAACGCGCTGATCGACGGCGACACGATCGTTCAGAATCACTACTTCGACATCAGCATGGCCGTCTCGACTGAGAAGGGCCTGATGGTGCCGGTGGTGCGCAACTGCGACACGCTCAGCATGGCCGATGTGGAAAAGGCCATCGCCGACGCGGCCAAGAAAGCGCGCGAAGGTCGCATCACGCTCGCCGACCTCGAGGGCGGCGTGTTCACCATCACCAATGGCGGCATCTTCGGTTCGATGTTGTCGACGCCGATCCTGAATTCGCCGCAGAGCGCCATTCTCGGACTGCATGCGATCAACGAACGCCCGGTCGCGGTCAACGGTCAGGTCGTCATCCGGCCGATGATGTACCTCGCGCTGAGTTACGATCATCGCCTGGTCGACGGCAAGGAAGCCGTCACCTTCCTGGTCAAGGTGAAGCAGGCGATCGAGGATCCGGCGCGGCTTCTGATCGGCGCATAACCAAATTAACCACGGAGGCACGGAGGTGTCAGAATCGACCATTCTTCTCCGTGCCCTCAGTGCCTCAGTGGTTCAAAATCATTCATGGATACTTTTGATCTAGTCGTCATTGGCGCCGGCCCGGGTGGCTACGTGTGCGCATTTCGCGCCCAGCAACTTGGCCTCAAGGTCGCGCTGGTTGAAAAGCGCTCCACGCTCGGCGGCACCTGCCTCAACATCGGCTGCATTCCGAGCAAGGCGCTCCTCCACGCGAGCGAACAATTTGTCTGGGCCAAACAGCACGCCGCCGCCGCCGGCATCAAGCTTGGCGACGTGTCCGCCGATCTGCCCACGATCCTGAAGAACAAGGATGCGGTGGTGACCAAACTCGTCGGCGGCGTCGGTCTGCTCGCCAAGGGACGAAAAATTCCGGTCTACACGGGCGCGGCCGCGTTCACCTCGCCCAAGGAAATCACGGTCACGGGGGCCGACGGCAAAGCAACGCCGCTCGCGGCGAAGAATTTCGTCATCGCCACCGGCTCCGCGCCGGTCGAGCTGCCGTTCATGAAATTCAACGGCAGCACGATCGTTTCGAGCGACGACGCCCTGGGCTTTTCCGCAGTGCCGCGACGGCTCGTGGTCGTCGGCGGCGGAGCGATCGGGCTCGAACTCGGCTCGGTGTGGGCGCGCCTTGGCGCTGAAGTCACCGTTGTGGAGTTTTTGCCCAAGATCGTCGCGACTTATGACGATGACATCGTCCGCACCTTCACGCGCCTGCTGCAGAAGCAGGGACTCAAGATCGAGGTCGGCGCCAAGGTCACGGGCTTCAATGCCGGCAAGGACGGCGGCGTTCTCCTCGCCGAACGCGACGGTCAGAAGCTCGAGTTTCCCGCCGACAAGGTTCTCGTCGCCGTGGGTCGTCGCCCGTACACGGACGCCCTCGGGCTCGAGAAGGCCGGCGTGCAGTTGGATGAGAAGAAACGCGTCAAGGTGGATTCCCATCTCCGCACCAACGTGGCGGGCATCTGGGCCATCGGCGATGTGGTGGCCGGCCCGATGCTCGCGCACAAGGCGGAGGAGGACGGCGTCGCGGTGGCCGAATGGATTGCCGGCAAGGCCGGTCATGTGAATTGGGATCTCGTTCCCGCGATCGTCTACACCGATCCCGAGGTGGCCTCAGTCGGGCTCGGCGAGGACGGCGCGAAGGCGGCCGGACGCGCGATCAACGTCGGAAAATTCAATTTCGCCGCCAATGGCCGCGCGATTTCGGCCGAGGCGACGGATGGTTTCGTGAAAGTGATCGCCGATGCCAAGACGGACCGGATTCTCGGCGCCCAAATTCTCGGCAAGGGCGCCGGCGAACTCATCAGCGAGGTCGTCACGCACATGGAATATGGCGGAAGCGCCGAGGATCTGGGTCGCACCATCCACGCGCATCCGACGATGAGCGAGGCCGTCAAGGAGGCGGGACTCGCCGTGGCGAAGTCCGCCATCCACGCGCTTTGACCTTTTCGGCCGCCACGCGGTCCGAAGCCTCGCCGTGAAAAAACTCATTCTTTGGGACATCGACGGGACGCTGATCGTTTCGCACGGCGCCGGCGTGCGCGCGATGGAGCGGGCCTTCGAAACGCGCTACGGCATCAAGACGGACCTGGGAAAGATCGACTGGGCCGGCCGGACCGATTCCTGGATCACCACGGAAATCCTGCGGGCCAATGGCATCGAGCCGACCGAAGCGGACCGGCACGACCATCTCGAGACTTACCTCGAGCTGTTGCCCCTCGAACTTCGGAATGGTCCGCAGGGAAAGGTGCTGCCCGGAGTCCTCGAGCTGCTCGAGCACTATCATCATCGCCCCGATGTCGCCCAGGGGCTGCTCACCGGAAACCTGAAGCGCGGCGCCGAGTTCAAGCTGACCCACTACCGCGTCTGGCATTATTTTCCCTTCGGGGCGTTTGCCGACGACAGTCCGACGCGCAACGATCTCGGTCCGTTCGCCCTCCGGCGCGCGCAAGAGTGGCATGACGGCGAGTTCACCGCGGCCAGCACGTTCATCATCGGCGACACGCCGCACGACATCGAATGCGGCAAGGTGATCGGCGCGAAGACGATCGCGGTCGCCACCGGGAAGTACTCGCTGGCCGAATTGCAAGCGCACCAGCCGACGGCCGCCTTCACCAATTTCGCCGACACGGCTGCGTTCCGGCGGGTGATCGACGGGGAGACTTGACGTTGGTAGGGCGGGACCGCTGGGCCCGCCGGAGGTTTTGCACCTCGCACGGGTTGTCGGCGGGCCCGGCGGTCCCGCCCTACCTTGCAGACACTCCGTTTCAAATCCGCCCCTTGACCGCCCCTACCGCTTGTGCGCGTCGATCGTCACGACCTTCCCGCCACTGAACTCCACACGCAGCCGCTCGTCCGGATCGTAACCTCCGGTCGAAAACCCCACGCCGCCGCCGACCGCCGAATGGCGACCCGCACTCATGCCGCCGATGCCGATGCTGATCTCCGGATGATTGTCGTGATAGATCCACACCTCGGTATCACCGGTCGTCGTCTTGCGCGTGAACTTGTGCGCGGGCTCGCCGAGCGCGAGCGTCACCATCTCCGGCGAAAAACCGATGTCGATCTTGCCCGCCTCGATCAGTTTTTGCGCCTCGGGCGACATCTGTTCGAACTCCGCACGATGGTCGGCAATGCGGGAAGATGGCGTGGAGCAGGCCGCGAAAAGCAGCACCACGAAAAAGGAAGGAATGGGCAGAAATCGTTTCATGGTTTTCTTGGCTGGCATTTAATATGTCCCGGATTACCACAAGCACAACGTTGCAAAGACAAACCCGTCGACGCTCATGAAGAAATTCACCATCGCCATTGGTTCCGATCACGCGGGATTCGCCTACAAGGAGAAGATCAAGGCGATGCTGCTCGCCGAAGGACATACGGTCCGGGATTACGGCACCACATCGGAAGCGCCCTGCGACTATCCGGATTTCATCCGCCCGGTGGCTGAGGCCGTCGCCCGCGGTGAATATGAGCGAGGCGTCATTCTCGGTGGGTCGGGCAACGGCGAAGCAATCGTGGCCAATCGAGTCCGCGGAGTCCGTTGCGGAGTCTGCTGGACCGAACAGGTGGCCATCTGGAATCGGGCGCATAATGACGGCAATGTCATCTCTCTGGGCCAGCGAACCATCGACGAGGCCACCGCGTTGAAAATCGTCAAGACGTGGCTCGAAACGCCGTTCGATGGCGGCCGCCACATCCCAAGAATTCAGAAAATCGATGGTGTTTAATAAGTTACTTCAGAGCGTGATGCCTTTTCGTGATTTTACTTTGACATTCAATCATAGAATATCAAAGTAGCGTCATGGGAACAAGGCACCGTGGCTCGTTGGAAGAAATCAACGCCCTCAATGCGTTCATCAAGCTTCAGAGGTCGGCGGAATCGGTGTCGGCCCGTGTCCACAGCGTTCTTCCCGCCGGACTGACGATTACCCAGTTCGGAGTCCTGGAATCGCTCTTTCACATCGGTCCTCTTTGCCAGGGCGAACTGGCCGAAAAGCTCCTGCGCAGCGGTGGAAACCTCACTCTGGTCGTTGATAATCTCGAAAAGGCCGGTCTCGTTGTCCGCGAGCGCGACCCCGCCGACCGGCGCTTCGTGGTCGTGAAACTCACCTCCAAAGGCAGTGATTTCATCGGCGCCCTTTTCCCCAAGGTCGTGGAAAATGTGAAACGCGAGATGAGCGTGCTTTCCTCGACGGAACTCTCGGATTTGGGTCGTCTTTGCAAAAAGATCGGACTGCGCCGCTGATTCTCTTTTTTTCTTTTATTTTGATATTAAAACTTATGAAAACCCACGTGACCGGATTACATCACATCACCGCCATGGCTTCTGACGCACGCCAGAACGTTGATTTCTACACGCGCGTGCTCGGCCTGCGCTTCGTCAAGAAGTCGGTGAATCAAGACGATCCGGGCACCTATCACCTGTACTACGGCGACTATCCCGCCAGCCCGGGTACCATCCTGACCTTCTTCCCGTGGGCCGGATTGCGCCGCGGACGGCCCGGCACCGGTCAGGCGTATGCGACGGGCTTCTCGGTGCCGCGCGGGTCGCTCGCCTTTTGGTTGAAGCGCCTCACCGAATTGAAAATCGAACATTTTCCAATCGAATCGCGCTTCGGCCAGCAGGTCCTTGCCCTGCTCGATCCCGATGGCCTGCGCCTCGAATTGATCGAGGCCGACGATTCACGGCCCGCGACACCGAGCGTGCAGATTCCGGCCGAATTCGCCATCCGCGGATTTCACAGTTCGACGCTCGCGTTGGCGAACGCGGCGGCGACCGAGGAGCTGTTGACGTCCACCATGGGCTATCGGCTGCTGGCCAGCGAAGGAACTCGTCGACGCTTCGAGGCCGGTGCGGGGGGTTCCGGGACATTTGTCGACCTGGTCGTCGACCCCAAGCTCCCCCGTGGCCTCAACGGCGCCGGTACGATTCATCATGTCGCCTTCCGCGTTCCGGACGACGCGACGCAGTTGGCGGCGCACGAAGCCATCGCGGATCGTGGCCTGCACATCAGCCCGGTGATCGACCGCGCCTACTTCAAATCGATCTATTATCGCGAACCCGCCGGTGTGCTTTTCGAAATCGCGACGGACGGTCCGGGCTTCACGATCGACGAACCGGTCGAGCATCTCGGCGAGACGTTGTCGCTTCCGCCGCGCCTCGAACCGCACCGCCAGGTCATCGAAGCCGCCCTCCCCTCACTTACATGAACACCTCATCGCTGACTCACACGCACCTGTTCGTTCCGGGGACAGACCCAACGCGGGCGCCGCTGCTTCTCCTGCACGGCACCGGCGGCAATGAACAGTCGTTGCTCCCGCTCGCGAAAAAACTGGTGCCGGGCGCTCCACTCCTGTCCGTGCGCGGACAGGTGCTGGAACATGGCATGCCGCGATTTTTCCGCCGGTTTGCCGAGGGCGTGTTTGATCTCCCCGATGTCGAGCGTCGCACGGAAGATCTGGCCGACTTCATTGTCGCCGCGGCCGAACGCTACCAGCTGAACCTCAGTCGGCTCACTGCCCTCGGATATTCCAATGGCGCCAACATGGCGGCGGCGCTGTTGCTCCGGCGCCCGGACGTGCTGGGCGCAGCGGCGCTGCTGCGCGCGATGGTGGTGCTGGAGCCGGGGTCCGCCCCCGACTTGCGCGGCAAACGCATTCTGATGCTCAATGGCGCACACGATCCGATCGTGCCCAACGATCATCCCGAGCGGCTGGCCGCCATGTTCCGGAGCGGAGGGGCAACCGTGGACGCACGGCTCGCCGAGGCCGGTCACGACCTGACCACCGCGGAATTCGCCGTCGTCCAACGTTTCCTCTCGGCCGGCTAAATTTACCAGCGCCGCCCCATCGGCAGGGGCTGACGTCCTCTCGATCCGCCGACTATTTGAACCACGGAGACACGGAGGATTCGCTGAAAATTGGGGCCTTCTTCTTGCCCGTCTTTGTGCCTTTTTGTGGCCGGTCACAGACGGATCGGTGAGGGCATCCGCCCCGACCCGGTCCTCGTATCCCTGCGCGGCGCCGCCTCGCGTCACCGCGTCGTTGACTCCCGGATCGGCGGCGCGAGAGTGGCGGAGATGCGCGTCACGTTCTACGGCCACTCGTGCTTTCTCCTCGAGGCCGCGGGGGCGCGCGTGCTGATCGATCCGTTTTTGACCGGCAATCAGCAGGCGTCGATCGCGGCCGAGGACGTGCGGTGCGACACCATCCTGCTGTCGCATGGGCACGAGGATCACACGTGCGATGCACTCGAAATCGCGCGCCGCAACAACGCGCTGATCGTCGGAAACTACGAGATCGCGGAATATTTCGCCGCCAAGGGTGCGCGCACGCACGGACTCAACCCCGGCGGCGGCTTCCGTTTTCCCTTCGGACGGGTGAGCCTGACGCTTGCCCAGCACACGTCGAGCCTCGGCGATCCGCTGAACCCGGTTTACATGGGGGTGGCGTGCGGACTTCTGATCTCCGCCGAGGGACGCAAGGTGTATCACGCGGGCGACACCGCGCTCTTCCTCGACATGCAACTGATTGGTCGCGCCGGTCTCGATCTCGCGATGATCCCGATCGGCGACAACTTCACGATGGGGCCGGACGACGCGCTCGAGTCGCTGGGACTGTTACAACCGAAAATCGCGGTTCCCATGCACTACAATACCTGGCCCGTGATCGCGCAGGATGTGGACGAGTTCGCGCGGCGCGCGGCCGCGCGCGGCCACCACGTCGAGGTCCTGCCGCCCGGGGGCATTCTCGAACTCTCTCCGATTGCGCCGTAACAGACCGGTTGAGGGTTGAAAGTTGAGGGTTGAGAGACCCGCCAGAGCCACCGACCAATCCGTTTTTCAGCGGACGACGGAGGAAATGGACAGCGAAAATTCTCTGTTCCCTCCGTTATCTCCTGTAAAAAAGCATTGGTCTTTCTCTGCGCCCTCAGGGACCTCCGGTGAAAACAAAACGCGTTGCAAGGCCGAGAAAAACCCGCGGGTAAGGCATCGCAGAATTTGATTCCCGCGCGCGGAATTTGCACCCAATCTGCCGCCAACGTGCCGCGGGCCCAATCCTCCCCCAAAAAATCGAAGCTCCGAAAGTCCGCTTGGGCGGCCATCCGCCTGTTTGCCATGGATGTGGACGGCGTGCTGACCGATGGACGGGTCCACATTCACTCGGACGGCGTCGAATCAAAGGCGTTTTCCATTCTCGACGGCATGGGACTCGTCCGCTTGCGCAAGACCGGCGTCGCCGTCGCGTGGATTTCCGGCCGCCCCTCGGGGGCCACGACGGTGCGCGCCACGGAACTCCAGATTCCGCACCTGATCCAGGGGCGGACGGACAAGCTGGCCGCGCTCCAGGAACTCGCCCGCCGGCTCGCGCTCGATGCGGAAGCCGTATGCTATATGGGCGACGACGACATTGATGCCGCCGCGATTGCCTGGGCGGGAATCGGGGTGGCCCCGATCGGCGCGATGCCACCTGCGCTCGCGGCCGCCCGTTTTGTCCCGGTTCGTCCAGCCGGCCGTGGCGCGGTGCGCGAAGTGTGTGAACAAATCCTCGGCGCCCGGGGTCATACGCCAGCCGGATGAGTCGCCTGCTCACATTTACCCTCGCGGTTGCGGCCATCGCCGTGGCGCCGGCCGGCGCCCAGAACTCGACGCGCATTTCCACGGATGCGCCGATCACCAATTTCAAGCTGCCCGTCTACAAAGTGCCCGAAGGCTATCGCGCGTGGCTGATCCGCGGCACGGAGGCGCACGTCAAGGGCGCCAACGACATCGACATCGACGAGCTGAACCTGACGGTTTTTTCCGGCGACGCCCGCGAAAAAATCGACACGGTGATTCTCAGCCCGAAGGCGCATGTGGCTCCGGAGGACGAAATCGCCTCGGGACCCGCCGGCATCCGCATCGTCAATGATGAGTACGAGGCAGGCGGCGTGGGCTGGCGCTACGACCACAAGGCCAAAAAGGTTTCCATCGATCACAACGTGAAGGTAATCCTCCACGGCGAACTGAAAGGCTTTCTCAAATGATGCTGCGACTTGCTGTCCTGGCGGCTGTGCTGGCGACCACGGCTCTCGGTGCGCCCAAGCCCGCGGAAGACGTCACGACAACCGTGACCAGTGACGGCGAGGGCGAGATGGTTTCAACCGACAAGGAGACCACCATCACGTTTCACAACAATGTGGTCGTCACGGGCACCGACCTGCGCCTGACCTGCGACTATCTCCAGGTGATCGTTCTCCGCGTCGGCGACCCCACGGCGGCCATCGGAAAACTGGAAAGATTCAAGTCCCTGCTTGCCACCGGCAACGTCCATCTCGTCCAGGGCGCGCGCGATGCCGCCTGCGGCCGCGCCGAGGTGCTGCCGGGTCAGGATCGGATCATCATGACCGAGGATCCGGTGATCGTAGATCGCGATCAGAACACCCGGATTCGGGGAAAAAAGATCACGATCATTCGCGGCTCACGCCAGGTTCTCGTCGAAGAACCGATTCTCGAGGGTCCGCCGATCAAGGATCTCGGACCGGCCAAGGGAAAGCCCGGCGACGCACCGTCGCCGTCCACGGCGCCGAAGAGCAGTCCATGAGCGTCGAGATCAAATCCGCTCCTTCCGGCAGCGCATCTGACGCGTCGTCGGTTCCGTCGATCAAGACCGTTGGACTCGTCAAAACCTACGGCCAGCGCACGGTGGTCAATGGCGTGAACCTGCGCGTCGACGCCGGCGAGATCGTCGGCCTGTTGGGCAAGAACGGCGCGGGCAAGACCACGACATTCTACATGGTGGTCGGCCTGGTGCCCGCCACCGCCGGACGGGTTTTCATCAACGGACAGGACGCCACCCATCTCCGCATGCACCGGCGCGCGCGCCTGGGGGTCGGCTATCTTCCGCAGGAGCCATCGATCTTTCGCAAGCTCACCGTCCGGCAGAACATCCTCGCGATCGTCGAGACGCTGCGCGAGGTGCCGTCCAACCAGCGGGCCGCGCGCGTGGCGCATCACCTCGCCGAACTGAACATCAGCCATCTCGCCGACCAGCCGGCATACACGCTTTCGGGCGGCGAGCGCCGCCGGCTTGAAATCGCACGCGCGCTCGTCACGCAGCCGCAATTCCTGCTCATGGACGAACCCTTTGCCGGCGTCGATCCGATGGCGGTGGCCGACGTCCAGAAGATCGTGCTTGAACTGAAACATCGCGGCATCGGCGTGCTGGTCACCGACCACAACGTCCGCGAAACCCTGCGCATCGTCGACCGCGCGTACATCATCGACAGCGGCAAGGTCATGACCGAGGGCACCAGCGATTTCCTCGTCAACGATCCCCAGGCCCGGCAGCTCTACCTCGGCAAGGACTTCCGCCTGTGAGGGATGCCGTGAGGATTTGACCTTCCGGCCAACTGCGACTCTGCTCGATTCGTTCCGGCCATGCCCACCAAATCGATCAACGGCATCACCGTCGCGCATTTCTTCGAGACCTACGGCGACAAGCTCGAGCTCGAGCTCATCCATGGTGCGGATGGCCTGCACCGCCTGATCAAGGAGGGCTCGATCAACCGGCCGGCATTGGCGCTGACGGGTTTCTTCAAATATTTCGCGAACAAGCGCATTCAGGTGCTCGGGGCGGCGGAAATGACCTTCCTGAAAACCCTGGAGCAGCGCAAACAGGTGGAGATTTTCGCCGAGATGGTTCGCCGCCAGATCCCCGCGATCGTCCTGACGCGCAATTACCACGCGACGCACCCGATGCTCGCAGTCTCGGAAGAGATGAAGCTGCCGATCTTTCGCACGCCGATGATCACGATGAACTTCGTGAACGCGGCGACGCTCTGCATCGACAACGAGTTCGCGCCCTCGAGCACCGAGCACGCGACGACCCTGGATATCAAGGGCGTCGGGGTGATGATCCGCGGCGACAGCGGCATCGGCAAATCCGAATGCGCTTTGGCACTGATTGAACGCGGCCATTCGCTCGTCGCCGACGATCTCACGTGCATCCGCCTGCTCGACGAGCGTGAGCTGAGCGCCAGTTCCCGTTCGCTGAACCGCGGCTACATGGAGTGCCGCGGCATCGGCATCATCAACATTGCCGAGATGTTCGGCGTCAAAAGCGTCCGCCTGGAAAAACGGATCGATCTCGTTGTCTCGCTCCGCGAGTGGACCCCGGATGTCGTCGAGGAGCGCACCGGCCTCGAGGAAAATCACTACGAGATTCTCGGCGTCAAGGTGCCGCACATCGAATTCTATGTCCGGCCCGGCCGCGACATTGCGCGCCTGATCGAGGTGGCCGCCATGGTGCAGGCGCTGAAGAAGATGGGGCACGATCCGGCGAAGGATTTCAATGACCGCCTGATCGCGCACATGTCCGAGCAGCCGCCGCCCAAGACCACGACCCATCGCGTGCTCTCGACCCACTCCCCTTTCCCCACCGTCAAGGATGACGAAATCGACGAGGACGTCGTCGAGCATCCGAACTGAAACCGCGCCTTGCCCCGGTCTCCGTTTGACGCACGTTTTGCTGTCCTTCTATTCCACGCCCCCGTTTTCCGGCTTCGGCCGTCTCGGGTGCCTCTGAACCGGTTTGCCCATGCCCCGTCCCGATAATCGCCAGCCCGACCAACTCCGCCCCGTCACCCTCGAAGCGAACATCGCTCCGTATGCCTCCGGCTCCGTGCTGGTCGCATTCGGCCTCACCCGCGTCATCTGCGCCGCCACGATCGAGCCCAAGGTGCCGTCATGGATGCGCCAGCAGGGCGTCACCGGCGGCTGGCTCACCGCCGAATATTCCATGCTGCCCTACAGCACGCTCGAGCGGAAACCGCGCGACATCACCAAGGGTCGGCCCGACGGCCGCACCGTCGAGATCCAGCGTTTGATCGGCCGTTCGCTGCGCGCCGTCCTCGACCTGCAGAAACTCGGCGAGAACACGCTCTGGATCGACTGCGACGTCCTGCAGGCCGACGGCGGCACCCGGACCGCGGCGATTACCGGCGCGTATGTCGCCGCCCGACTCGCGATTCAAAAGCTGCTCGATGCGAAGAAAATCGCCGAAAACCCGCTCACCGACTCCGTGGCCGCGGTGAGCGTGGGACTTCTGCGCGGAGCGCATCTGCTCGATCTGGCGTATCTCGAGGACAAGGACGCCGAGGTGGACTTCAACGTCGTCATGACCGGCCGCGGCCAGTTCGTCGAGGTCCAGGGCGCGGGCGAGGAGTCGACCTTCACGCACGAGCAACTCCAAACTCTCCTCGGGCTGGCTCAACAGGGCCTGCAACAACTGTCGTCCATCCAGTCGGCCTTCCTCGCCCGTCACCTGCTCAAATCCTGAATTCCGCCATGATGCGTCCCACTCTCATTTCTCTTCTCGTCGCGACCGGCTTTGCCCTCGCCGCCCCCGCGATCCGCGCCGACCAGCCGGCCTGGATCGAAAAAAGCAACCAAAACGCCCAGGTGTTGCTCGACGCCACGCTGAAGTTCGGCCCCGAAGGCGCGACCCAGATCGGCCTCCCGCAATACGACTCGATGGTGGCCGATCTCGAGCCGAAGGTGAACGAACGCGCCCGCGCATCCCTCGTCGCCGCCCGCGATGAACTCGCGAAACGCGCGCTCCTCGAGACGGACCCGCAAGTGCACCAGGACCTGGAAATCCTGATCAAGTCCGCGAACGACCAGATCGACACGCTCGATCTGAACGTGAAGCTCACCCTGAACTACACCGACGTCGGCAAGTTGATTTTCTTCGGTGAGTTCTACCTGCTGCAGGATCAGGTGGAGGCGAAGCGCCATCCGGCTGCCGTCGAACGCCTGCGTCGCTATACCGGGCTGGTCGCCGGCACCACGCCGATGACCGAGCTCGCGAAGGCGCGCTGGGCGGACGTCGCCGCAGACCCGAAGCTCATCGGCCCCTACAAGGCGCAGGTGGAGCAGGATCTCGCCAGCACGACGCAGTACGCCGCCGGGATCCGGAAACTTTACGCGAAGTACGGCCTCGACAAGGCCGAGGGCGCGACCGCCGCGCTCGACGCGATGGACAAGCAGCTGGGCGATTACTCGACGTGGATCCGCACGACCGTTCTGCCGCGCGCCCGGGACGACGCCAAACTCCCCCCGGAACTTTATGCCGATAATCTGAAGAACGTCGGCCTGGACATTTCACCCGAGGACCTGGTCGAGCGCGCCGAACTGGCGTTCGTCGAAATCCGGAGCGAAATGCAGGCGCTCGCGCCGCTGGTGGCGAAGGAGCACGGTTTTCCGGAGACCGACTATCGTTCGGTCATTCACGCCCTCAAACGCGAGCAGCTCGGGAAGAGCGAGGTCGAGCCCTACTATCACGAGGTTCTTGCGAAGATTGAGGACATCATCCGCCGCGAAGGCATCGTGACCCTTCCGGACCGCCCGATGATCATGCGCCTCGCTTCGGAGGCCGAGACCGCCGCGCAGCCGGCGCCCCACATGGATCCGCCGCCGCTGATCAACAACACCGGCGAGCGCGGCACGTTTGTTCTGACCATGGGGAACCCGGGTTCGGGCAAGAACACAGGTTACGATGACTTCACCTTCAAGGCGGCGGCGTGGACGCTGACCGCACATGAGGGCCGGCCCGGACATGAACTGCAGTTCGCCGGCATGGTCGAACGCGGCGTCTCGCTCCCGCGCAGCCTCTTCGCCTTCAACAGCGTCAATGTCGAGGGCTGGGGCCTCTACGCCGAGGCCGAGATGCGGCCGTACGAGCCGATCGACGGACAACTGATCACGCTGCAACTTCGTCTCATGCGGGCCGCGCGCGCGTTTCTCGATCCGCTGCTCAATCTCGGTCGCATGAACCGCGAGCGCGCTCACGAAGTGCTCGTGAATGACGTGTGCCTTTCGGAAGCGATGGCCGCCCAGGAACTGGACCGCTACATGTTTCGCGCGCCGGGCCAGGCCACGGCGTATTTCTACGGCTATTCCCGCATCATGCTGCTGCGCGCGGCAACCGAGCTGGCTCTCGGTGCGAAATTCGACCGGCATGCCTTCAACGACTTCCTCGTGGGCGAGGGATTGCTGCCGCCGGATCTTCTCGCGGCCGCAGTCCGGGAACATTTCATCCCGGCGCAGATGGCGAAAAAATAACGCGCCGACGCCGCAACGCCGGAATCACGCGAGACAGGTCGTAGGATCGATGGGACATCGATCCTTACCGATCACCGCCGCGCTCCAGTCAGATTCGCTGCGACGCGGGCACCGTCAGCCTCCCGGTTTGCTCGCGGAATCCTTGATCGCGCGGAAATTCCCGTCTTCGCAGGAGCGCACGAACCCCTCGGTCACCGATTTCAGATCCTCCCAACGCCCCCGGATGGCCTGGGCCTCCTCGGCCGTGATCTGGCTGTCGGCCGCCGCGGTGGCAATCACGCCCAGCATGTCGGCAAATTCCTGCACGATCTTGTTGGTCGAGGGAATCAGCTGATACGGCTGAACCTTGCTCTTCGGATTGTTGATGAAAAAACCGCCGGCGCGCTCGCAGACCCACTGGGCGATGCGCGCGTCCTTGGTGATGTGCAAAAGCTGTTCGATGCGGTCGAGCGGGTTGTTCGCGCCGCTGCCGGTGCCACCCTCGGGCGGTTCCGCCCATTTGTAGATCAGCGAGAGGGAAAGGCCCATCTCGGCGGAAATTTGCTTGGCGCTCGTCTTCCGCAGGACTTCCTTCAGCAACTCATGCGATTGCATTGGACTATGCTGCCGGGCATCGGGATGAAGGCAACCCCCGAGAGGCTTGCCGATCGAGTCTCCCGAGCGCTCCGCCATGGATCGATCAAGCGAGGTGAATGCTTCCCGTCATTCCGTTTTCTTTTTGGTGTGCTTTGCCGCGCATTCCGGCTACAAATCCCCTCTTTTCCATGAACATTCATGAGTACCAGGCCAAGGCCCTGTTCGAGAAGTTTGGCGTCGCTGTCCCGCGTGGCGTGGCTGCCCGCACGCCGGCGGAATTCGAGTCCGCCCTGGCGACCCTCGGACACGAGGGCCCGATCATCGTGAAGTCGCAGATCCACGCCGGTGGACGCGGCAAAGGCACCTTCACCGACGGGTTCAAGGGCGGCGTGAAGTTCGCCAAGACCAAGGCCGAGGCGCTCGACCATGCGAACCGGATGTTCAACAACACCCTCGTGACCGCGCAAACCGGCGCGGCGGGCCGCAAGGTGCAGACCATCTACTTCACCATCGCGAGCGACATCCAAAAGGAATATTACCTCGCGATTCTCCTCGACCGCGTGTCGTCCCGGCCGGTCATCGTGGCCTCGACCGAGGGTGGCGTCGAAATCGAGAAGGTCGCGCACGAGACGCCGGACCGCATTTTCAAGGTGATCGTCGATCCGGCGGTCGGCCTGCAGGGCTATCAGGCACGCCAGCTCGCGTTCCAGCTCGGTTTCACCGGGGAAATTTTCAAGAACGCGGTCAAGCTGATCGACTCGCTCTACCGGATGTGGTGGTCGACCGACGCCTCGATGGTCGAGGTGAATCCGCTCATCACCACCCCGGACGGCCGCGTGCTGGCGCTCGATGCCAAGGTTTCCTTCGACGACAACGCGCTCTTCCGCCATCCCGAGGTCGTTGCGCTGCGTGACCTCAACGAGGAGGACTCCAAGGAAATCGAAGCGTCGAAATACAACCTGTCCTACATCGCGCTCGATGGGAACATCGCCTGCCTCGTGAACGGCGCCGGCCTCGCCATGAGCACGATGGACATCATCAAGCATTTTGGCGGCAGCCCGGCCAACGTCCTCGATGTCGGCGGCGGCGCCTCGAAGGACCAGGTCCAGGCCGCGTTCCGCATTATTCTCACCGACCCCAACGTGAAGGGAATCCTGGTGAACATTTTTGGCGGCATCATGGACTGCAATACGATCGCGACGGGCGTCGTGGCCGCCGCCCGCGAACTCGGCCTGAAGATCCCGCTCGTTGTCCGGCTGGAGGGCAACAACGTCGCCGCGGGCAAGAAGACGCTGGCGGAATCCGGCCTGAAGATCGAGTCGGCCGACTCGATGGCGGATGGCGCGAAGAAGATCGTCCAGCTCGTCGCCTGAATTTTCACGGGAGGTAACGGAGGAAACAGAGCTGCAGAATCAACGGGACCGGAAATACGCATCTTCGACTTTTCCCCTTCTCCTTCGCCACCCGGCCGACGAATTCAGACTCACCCTCACTCTCACTTTCCCTTTTCCACCACCCGCCACCTTCCCCTTCCGCCCCCATGAGCATCCAAGTCAAGGAATTCGCCTTTGTGTTCTATCCCGTGACCGACATCGCCCGGGCCCGCAAATTCTACGAAGGCCTGCTCGGATTGAAGGTCGGCCTGCAGCTTGAGTTTGCGCCGGGACAGTGGTGGATCGAATACGACGTCGCCGGCCAGGCGCTCGCCCTCTCGAACGCGATGCCGGGCAAGCCTGCCTCCTCACTCGCCCTCGAAGTCGCCGACTTGAATGCCGCCCTCACCGCCGTCAAGGCCGCGGGCTACGCCGTCGCCCAGGACGTCATGGAGTTTCCGCCGTGCCGCATGTTCATCGTTCGCGACGCCGACGGCAACGAGATCACCCTCCACCAGCGCAAGCCGAAGAACGACGGCCAGGAGAAGATCTGATCGCCACGCTCTCCGCACTGCTCACAGCTTACTGCTGACCGCTCACTGCTCACGTTCACCCGGCCCTCGCTCCTCGATTCTCGCTCCTGGTTTTCCTGCTCACTACCCGCTAGCCGCTACTCGCTACTTTTCCACCCGCTACTTTCCGCATCCCATGTCCATCATCGTCACTCCCGACACCAAGGTCCTCGTCCAGGGCATTACCGGTGAATTCGGCGCCCGGCATACCCGGCTGTCACTCGACTACGGCACGAAGGTCGTGGCCGGCGTCACCCCCGGCAAGGGCGGCCAGTTCTTCGAACACGGTGCGCACAAGGTCCCGATCTTCAACACGGTCGCCGCGGCCAGAGCGGCCACGGGCGCCACGGCCGCCGCGGTCTTCGTGCCGCCGCCCTTCGCCGCCGACGCGATTCTGGAAGGCGTGGACAGCGAACTCGATCTGGTGGTCGCCATCACCGAGGGAATTCCGGTGCGCGACATGATCGCGGCGAAGCGCGCGATGCAGGGGCGCAAGACGCGTCTGATCGGACCAAACTGTCCCGGAATTGTGACGCCAGGAACGGGCAAGGATTCCCACGGCGGCTGCCGCATCGGCATCGCCCCGGGCTATATTCACAAGAAGGGCCACGTCGGCGTCGTCTCGCGGTCCGGCACGCTCACGTACGAGGCAGTCTGGCAGCTGACCGTGAAGGGCATTGGCCAGTCGACGTGCGTCGGCATCGGCGGCGACCCGGTGAATGGCACCTCGCACCTCGATGTCATCCGCATGTTCAATGACGACCCCGAGACCTGGGGCATCATCATGATTGGCGAAATCGGCGGCAACGCCGAGGTCGAGGCCGCCCGCTGGATCAAGGCCAACTGCAAAAAGCCCGTCGCGGGATTCATCGCCGGGGCCACCGCGCCCGCTGGACGCCGCATGGGCCACGCCGGTGCTGTGGTCGGCGGGGCGGAAGATACCGCCGCGGCAAAAATCGCGGTTTTCAAGGAATGCGGCATTGAAGTCGCCGCCACGCCTTCCGAAATGGCCGATGCGCTGGTTCGCGCCGCCGCGAAATCGGGCGCCAAACTGGCCTAAAGTGCTTCCGGGATCAAAATTTCCTCATTTCGTTAAGCGTTTATCACAAAATGCTTAAGTTATAAACGTGGCAGTTTCTAACCGAGGTCATTAAATTTTCTGAAATTAGGCTGGACTCCCGTGCAGCGATTTGCAGCGTGAGCGGTGCATCAGGAAAGGATCGGCTGGCAACAGTCGGTTCTGCCAACCGGGTCTAGGAGTGATCACGGTGGTTTCGTGTAACGCAAGTTACCCGGATGTGCGAAGCGAAAGCTTCGAACAAAAAACTCCTCCCGAAAACGGAAAGCCGCCTGATGCCCTCAGGCGGCTTTCGTTTTTAGGACCTCCCCCTGGCGCGCGAACGATTAACTAAACATCAACCGCTCACGCATCATGTCCACCAACGTCGTCACCCTCCCGGCTCTCCGGCTCAACGCCGAGAACCCGAACCACCACCTCTGGAATAACAACGGAACGTGGTTCCTTCATTACACGGTCTATCCGACCCCGTTCACCAAGGAGCGCATCCGCCGCTCGCTCGGCACCAAGGATCTCACGGTCGCCCGCGAGCGCCGCGACTCCTTCTTCCAGCAGCTGCTCGGCGCCAATTCCGCCACGCCGCTCAAGACGGCGGTGGCCTGACCGGTCTTTTCCCGCTCTGACTTACCCCTAACCCCAAGATGGGCCCGCGCCGTAACCCGGCGCGGGCCTTGTCTTTTTCGGGGACCGTCGCGTGTACAGGACTCGAGTCCGCATCTCTTCAAGCATTGATGCGTCCGATGTGGCAGCTTGCTTCCAGCCGTCCAAGGTGGGGCGCGACCGCCGGGCGCGCCGCATTTCGCCCCCGCCGGCCGATCCGGGCAAATAGGACAAACCGAGTTGAAGAAGCCCGAGGTGGAGCGCGTTGTCCTCAACGCGCTGCGATCAACGCATTGAGACCATGCGTTCCACCTTTATGAATCGGTAATTCGCTACGGAATT
The DNA here is from genome assembly GCA_035545955.1 of Candidatus Didemnitutus sp. GTDB lineage: Bacteria > Verrucomicrobiota > Verrucomicrobiia > Opitutales > Opitutaceae > Didemnitutus. Next base: position 144,897 of record DASZXI010000021.1, read on the forward strand.
CGCAGCTGCATCCCGACCTGCAGCGCGTTGGCCGCCTGCAGCATTTCGCGGTTGGCGTTGTAGATTTCCTGCCAGCGGTTCGGCGTTCCGTAGTAGCGCAGGCTGATCCGCGAGAGTGAGTCGCCATCGGCCACCACGTGAATCCGCGGCGCCGACGGTCCGCTGGTCGAAACCACCGGAATTGGCGGCGGATTGCCGGCCGCGATCTGCGCGGCGGGCGTACCGAGCCGCGCCGTGGCGGCGATCTGGTCCAGAGTGCCCTGCGCCTGGGCCAGACGAGCCGACAACGCCGCGTTCTCGGACCGCAACTGGGTGATCGTGCCCGTCCGCTCCCGCTCCTGGGCCGCGCTCGCCTCGACAAACCGGTTTTGCGCGGAACGCACCGCCTCCAGGTCCCGACGCACCTGGGTCAGCTGCGCGGTCAACGCGTCGATGTTCTGCTGCGCCGAACGGTCACCCGCCGCGCGCTGATCGTCGGCGTCGTGCATCGCCTGCGTGGCCCGGGTTGTTTCCGCCCGCGCCGCCTCGAGCTGCTGCTTCAAACCGTCGCGCTCGTCGCTGAGCCGGGAGTTGGTCGCGGTCAGTTCCGCCACCGAGGAACCGTGCGCTTCCGCCGCCTTGTGCTCCTCGTCGAGCTTGGTCTGCGCCGCCGCCAGATCGGACTGGAGCTTGTCGATCGTGTCGTGCGACGACTGGATCTGCGCAGTTCCGGCCGTCACCGATTTCTTCAATTCGTCGTTTTCGGCCTGCGCCTTGACCAACTGGCCGCCCACGGCCTCAAGGCGTTCCTGCAGGGCCGACTTGTCAGCCGCCGACTTGTCAGCGCCGTCGGTGGCCTGACGACGGGCGGCATCCAACTGGGCCGGAAAAGCCACGACCTGTTGCTTCAGTCCGTCACGCTCCTGCTCCAGCTTTTGATTCGCCGCCGTCAGTTCGGCCACCGATGTCCCGTGGGCCTCGGCCTCCTTCTGCGCGTCAGCCAGCAGGCCCTTCGCGGCATCGCGTTCGGACACCACACGGTCGTAGGCTTCGCGCGTCGGCGCGTCGTCGGCCGCCTTGGCGGCGAGCAGCGCGCGATTGGCCTCCGTCACCGCCTTGTTGGTCTCGCGCGCCTTCTGCAGTTGCGCCGCGAGACTCGCAATCTCCTTGGCCGTGCTCGCCCGCTCGTCCTCCTGCGCCGCCTCGAGGTCGTGAACCCGCGCCTGGAGCGTGCCGATCTCGAGCTTGTAGGCATCGCCCTGCGCCGCCGTGGCTGCTTGCGACTGCGCGGTCAGCGCGGCCTCCGCCGACTTCTTCGCCGTCTCGAGATCCTTGCCGAGTCTGTCATTCGCCGCGGTGAGATCGGCCACCTGCGCCGTCAGCGCGGTCACCGACTGCCTGGCGTCGGCCAGATCCGCGGACATTTTCTTCGCCATTCCGTCGTCGGGGGGCGGACGCGTGCTCACAGTCACGGTCTTTGCGTCGTCCAACTGATGCTGCAAATCGGCAATCTGCGCGTCCTTCGCCTTCAGCGCGGCGTCCAACGTCTCCAGCTTGCGTGATAACTCCGCGGCCGACGCCGCATCCTTCTCGAGTTCGGCCGCATGGGCCTTGACGGCGTCCCGGTCCTTCGCCTCCGCGGCCAATCCCTTGTTCTCGGTGTTCAGTTGATCGATCTGGGTGCGCAGCGCGTCGGCTCCCTGCGCCAGTTTTTGCAGCCGCGTGTTCTCAGCGCGCAAAGTCTCGTCGTCATCCGATCGCGCCTTTAGTCGCGAGACCTCCGCATTCAGGACGGTCGCCTGCCCGGCCTGCTCGCGCGCCAGCGCCAGGTTTCTCTCCAGTTGCGCGTTGGCCTCGGTCAGCTCCGCCACCGAGGCCGCATGCTTCTCCACGGCCCGATTCGCCTCGGCCAGTTTTGCGCGCAACGTGGCCGTTTCCGCATCGCCGCCCTTCGCGCTCAGCCGGGCGTTGTCCGTTGTAAGACGGTCGATCTGCTTTTCACCCGCCTTCACGCTGGACTCGGCCGCGGCAAGGTCGGCCCGCAACTGCGTCACCGCGGCGTGATCCGCGGTTCCGGCCTGCTGGGCCGCGTCGAGTTTGCGCTGCAGGTCGGCGACCTGGGCCGTGACTTGTTCATTCGCCGCCCGGGCCTCCTCCAAATGCTTCGCCTGATCGCTCGCGCCGCCGGCCGACTTTTCCAACTCGGCGATGCGGCTGCGGGCCGCCTCGAGTTCGTGCGCGTCACCTTGGGTGGCGGTCAGCTGCTGATTCTGCTTCGTCAAGTCCGCCAATTCCGCCTTCGCCTTCCCGGCGTCGGCCGCCGCGGTTTCGAGTTTTTTCTTCAGCGCGAGCGCATCGTCCCGCGCGCTCGCGCCCGCCGACTCCGCCGCGGCCAGTTGTTGCTGCAAGTCGGAGATCGAGTCAGCCGCCTTCTTCAGTCCCGCATTTTCCTCAGTCAGTTTCCTTTGCGCTTCCTCGAGGCGAACGAGCTCGGCCGACTGCTTTTCAAATTGCTGGCGCACCTGGGCCAGCTGTTCCTGCAACGGCGCACTGGCGGGAGCGGCGGCGGCCGCGGTGGCATTCTTTTCGTTGAGCGATTTCTCGAGCGACTGCGCCCACTTCTCCAGATCCGCCTTGTCGGATTGCGCCTTCTCCGTCTCGGCGCGGGCCGCGGCCAGCTGTTTCTCCAGGTCGGCCGCGCGAGTCGTCAAGGCAGCGGCATCCGTTCGCAACTGCGCCGCCTCCGCCTTTGCAGCTTCGGCTTCGGGCGACGGCGCCGGCGGGCGGTCAACCTCCGACACCGGTGCTCCGGACCCGGCGCGAGCCTCAAGTTTCCGGATCTGCTGATCGCGCGCGAGCAATTGGATCGTCGAGGCCTTCACCTCCTCATTGAGCCTTTGATTGTCGCGCTGCAGTTTCTCCAGCAGGGCATCGGGCGAGGTCCCCTCCGCCGGCGAGACTGACTTGGGCGCGGCCGCCTCGGCCTGACGGGCGGTCTCGAGCCTTAGTTTCTCCGCCAGATCCGCCTTTTCCTTCGCCGCCTGCGCGAGCAGCCGCTCGAGTTCGGTGTTCTCCAAAACCAGACGCTGATTGGCATCGGCGAGCTCGTTGTTGACCTCCTTGGCGTGATTCAGGCTCGCCACGACGGGAGGCGGCAGAGCGGCGGGATCCGCGGCCACCACGGGCGCCGGAGCGCCGCGCAAGGCCCCCATGCGGGTCCGGGCCGCGTCCAGCTGTTCGGGCGTCAGGGTGGTGGCGAGGTGGTCCCGGGCCGCGGAGCTCACGCCGTTTTCCACCGACAGCGCGAGGTAGGCGTAGGCCTCGACCGGATCCGCCGTCAATCCGCCCTGTCCCGCCGCGATCATCAGGCCCAGATTGTTCTGCGCCAGGCCGAATCCCTGGCTGGCGGCCGCGCGGTACAGTGCCGCCGCCGCCGCGGGATCCTTCGGAACCCCGCGACCTTCCTCGGTCAAGATCCCCAGATTGTATTGCGCCGGCGCATAGCCGCGATCCGCCGCCACTTTGTACCAACGGGCCGCCTGCGCCTCGTCCTTGGCCACGCCCTTGCCGTCGGCGTAGTCGACACCCAGGCGGAACGGCGCCTCGAGCACGCCCTTGTCGGCCGCCTGCTTGTACCAGACGTTGGCCTCGAAGTAGTCGGGCGCGATGCCGCGGCCATTCGCATACATGTTGCCCACGTTGAACTGGGCCGGTCCAAATCCCTGTTCGGCCGCGCGCATGTACGACTGAAACGCCAGCTGATCGTCGGCCTTCACGCCGCGGCCCAACTCGTATGCGACGCCAAGATTGTACAGCGCCGGAGCAAATCCGCGATCGGACGCCTTTTGATACCAGGCCAGCGCCTGCGCAAAATCCTGTTTCACCTGTCGGCCCGCGACGTACAGATTGCCGAGGGTGTTCTCGGCATCGGGATCGCCCCGATTCGCCCGCGACTGCAGGGCGTTCAGGTCAAGCGGAGCCTCGGGCTGTGCCGGCAGGGCGACGGCGAGCAGGCTGCACAGGAGGACGACGGAAAAGGCGGGCGCGGCCACGCGGGTGAGGCGTGGGGCGGAGACGGCGGGTCGGCGCACGCCTCAAGCTAATGGGGAAACCCGCGACGGGAGCAAGGCCGCATCCTGCATGCCGTGAATGATCTTCTTGTCGGGCGGACAGAAGGTCGCCAGAGCGCCGGCGAGGCGCGGCTTGCCGTCGACCACGAAATAGTACGGACACAATCGCAGCCGGCCAGCCTCGACTGTCGCCGGTGCCGGTGAGCCACCGTGCGGATAGACGGGATGCTCCACTTTTTTCGGTTTCCGGTATTCCTGCAAAATGTGCGGATTCGTGACCGCCAGGCGCAACGCCTGCTCGACGCCCGCCTGCCATTCCTCGCGCGAACAGTCGCTGCCCAGCACCACGCTTCGCGCGCCCCAGGCGGTCTCGTGAAACCCGCTGATCTTGATGATGAGATCACGTTCCTTTTGCGAGGCACCGGCGAGGTCGCGCCAGTCGCTCAGCAGCCTGCCCCCGACTTTCGGACCATCGAGCACCGCCCCGGGCGGCAATGACGTCGGATCGAGTATCCACGACTGCGGAATCAGGCGGCGCAGGAGCTCAAGACTTTTCCGTCCGATGTTTTCCGCCCAGAAGTCGCCCAGGCGATGATGGTGAAACAGCGCGAGGCCGAGCTTTTCCTCCTGAAAGGGGCGCATCGGCGGAGCGACGGCCACATGCCCTGCGGACCAAGCCTCCAGGATATGGGGAATCGAGGACAGGCGCGGCCAGTCGAACAGCTCGAAAAACCGGTAGATGACATCGATCTTTTCCGGCGTGCCGTCCGTGTCGAAAAACAGTTCGCCGCCCAGCGGAAACACCTTGTCGGCGGGCAGGCAGAAAACGCGGCGGCCCTGACGCTGCAGTTGCTCGGCGAGCCACTGCATCTCCGGTCGATAGGTGCCGGCCTCCTCGCTCACCAAAATGGCAATCACCGGATTTCGTTCGGAAGGACGCAGGCCGGCCAGTGACAGATAAAAATTCTCGACCATCGCGTCGTCCTGCCCGAGCACCGGGTCGGAGCCATCGCCGCCATAAAGTCGGTTCAGGAATGCCGTCAGGCCGATGCCACCCGGCACCGAGTCGAGCTCCGTCAGCGCGAATCCTTCGCTCGTGAGAAGGAGATCGGGCCGGAAAACGGTCGGAAAAGCACCGCGATTCCGCGCATCGCGGGCATGCGTGATCAACTCGGGCGGCTTGCCGCGATCGAGAATCTCGGCCACCCATGGCGCCAGCAACGGCTTGTTGCGCAGCAGATTCTTTCCCGTCGCCGAGCGCAGATACAGGGTCTCGAGCGCCTGATGAAATTCCAGGCATGCCGTCCCGATCGCCTCGAGCTCGCTCAACTGCTCCGGCGTGACGGGCCACGCACGCGGGGACAGGCGCCACGTCTTCGCCTCGAACAACGGTTGCGCATCGAGGGCGGCGCGAATGGTCGCATAGGGAAGATCGGACATCGGGACTAAAAACGGAAAGACTGAAGGCTGAAGGACTGAAATGGCCAGCGGGAAGACGTTGGCTCTTGCCAACGGAAACGGCTGGCCAGCGACATACGGCGCGCTCGGCGAGCGCGCCCCACCTTGGATCGCCTGCCCGCGGTCCTCAGCCTTTCAGCTGCTCGTTCACTCCGTCCGTCCCCGAATCGCCTGCAAGCAGGCTCCTACCTTTCGATCCCGGAATCTCCTGGCCTATGGTTCGTCGGCCTTCAGCCCTTCAGTCTTTCAGACTTTCAGCCCTTCCCTCACTCGTCGTCCATTTTGATATCCTTGTTCCGGTGCCGGGGACAGCCGGCCCGCAGCCAGGCGTAGACGAAACGATCGAGGTCGCCGTCGAGGACACCCTGGGTGTCACTCGTGCTCGCGCCGGTACGCAGGTCCTTCACCATTTGGTAAGGCTGCAAAACGTAGCTGCGGATCTGGCTGCCCCACCCGATCTCGCCCTTCTCGCCGTAGAATCGCTCCATCTCGCTACGCTGTTCGTCGAGTTTCTTCTCGTACAAGCGTGCCTTCAGCACGTTCATCGCGCTGGCGCGATTCTTGATCTGTGAGCGCTCGTTCTGACACACCACAACGATGCCGGAAGGTATGTGCGTGATGCGCACCGCGGAGTCCGTGGTGTTCACGCCCTGTCCCCCCTTGCCCGACGAGCGATAGACGTCGACGCGAATGTCCGCGTCGGGAATCTCGATGTCGATCTCCTCGTTGATTTCCGCCACCACGTCGACCGCACAAAAGGAGGTGTGCCGGCGCTTGTTGGCATCGAAGGGAGAAATCCGGACGAGCCGATGCACCCCGCGCTCGGCCTTGGCGTAGCCATATGCATTCTCACCCTTCAGGAGCATCGTGGCCTTGGTGATGCCCGCCTGGTCGCCGGCCTGGACATCCTGGACTTCGAGTTCGAAGCCGCGGCGTTCCGCCCAGCGCGAGTACATCCGGAAAAGCATATCGGCCCAGTCGTTCGATTCGGTGCCGCCCGCGCCGGCCTGGATCGACAGGATGGCGTTGTTGCGGTCGAACTGGCCGGTCAGGAACGAGGCGATCTCCAGGCGATCCAGTTCCTCCACCATGCCCGCGACGGCCTGATCGAGTTCCTTGGCGTAAGCCTCCTGTTCCTCGGGTGCGGCCGACTCGATCAGCTCGGTCATCACCGCCGCGTCGTCGAGCTTCCGGTTGAAATTAACCAGCCCCCCGATCGCGCGCTTCAGTCCGTTCAGCTTGGCGATGTGTTTCTGCGCGCGCTCGTTGTTGTCCCAGAATGTCGGCTGGCCCATCTCGGCCTCCATCGCCTCGATCTCCCGCTGCTTCTGTTCGACGTCAAAGAAACCTCCACAAATAGCCCGCGCGCTTCTTGATGTTTTCGAGGTGCGAAAATGTCTCGGGTGCGATCATGACGACGGCCCACACCGTTGGGACCGGCCAACCCGCCGCAAGCGGAAAGTGCCTGGGATCTGAAGTGGAGGCAGGGCGGGACCGCTTTCCGCACCGGCTTTCGGGTGAATCGCAAAACCGGGCCCGCCGGATACTCACGGCGCGCCCAGCGGTCGCGCCCTACCCGGAGTCACCTTACCCCTTCGCCACCCGTCGCTGTTTCCATTCCCAGTACCAGGCGATCCAGATGCAGATTTCGTAGAGGAGATACATCGGCACGGCCATCGAAAGCTGCGTGATCACTTCGGGAGTGGTGAGGAACGCTCCGAGGACCAGCGAAACGACGATCGCGTGACGGCGATACTTGGCCAGGTGGCGGTGGTTGATGATGCCCGCCTTCACCAGCGTCAGGAGAACCAGCGGGAACTGGAAGCCAAAGCCCATTCCCAGCATGAAATTGGTGCAGAAGCTGACGTAATCCTCCGCCCGCCATTCATCCGCCTGAAAACCGAGCAGGCTCGAATATTGCATCGAGGCCCGCAACGCCAGCGGGAGCATGATGAAGTACGTGGCCAGGACGCCCGCGATGAAAAGGAACGACCCCCACCCGAGCCACACGCGGATGAACCGTTTCTCGCGCACGTTCAGGGCCGGCAGGATGAATTGCCCGAGAAAATACAGCCACAGCGGAGCGGCGACGACGAGACTGGCGTAAAGAGCGACCTTGAAGGCGACGAAAAACGCCTCCGCCGGACCGAAGTTGCGCAGCCGCACGAGCGATTGATCGACCTCGGGGGGTGGCGGCAACATCTTCAGGGTCACCACCTGATCCGTGCCGATTTTCTTGGTGCCAACCTGAAAGACGACCTGCGGTGACTGGCCCGGCGGGAGTCCCTCGAACTGTTCGCGCGACACAGGGAATGGCCCGAGTTTGGTCGACCCGATTTGCAGGGCGACCGTCGGCGGCGGCTGCGTGAACATCTGCAGGTGCCGGAGCGGGTATTCGAGCACCCACATGATCTTGTTCACGAACAGCAGGCAGACCACCAGCGCAATGCCCACCACCCAGGCGCAGCGAATCAGCGCCGTGCGCAAATCCTCCAGGTGTCCCCAAAAGGATTTCCGCATGGACTTGTCGTCGTCCAGCACCTCGACCGACTCGATGGGTTCCGTCGTTGCCATGATCGTTAGCAGCAACTGTCAATCGCGGCGCAGGAGCGCAGCGGAGGCAAGGGGAAACACCGGGATGGGAGCAGCACGGGTAGGGCGCGACCGCTGGGCGCGCCGATGCGGACGGCGGGCCCGGCGGTCCCGCCCTACCTTCCGTATTCCGCTCACCAACGCTCACCCCCGCAAGCGTCCGGCCGCCTTTTCCGCGAGAAAATCCCGGTACGTCTGGGCAATCCCGTCTTCCAAGCCGATGCGTGCCTTCCAACCCAGGGAGTGCAGGCGCGAAACATCGAGGAGCTTGCGCGGCGTGCCATCCGGTTTCGAGGCGTCCCACACAATTTTTCCCCGGTAACCGACTGCAGTCGCGACCAGTCCCGTCAGTTCCCGGATCGTCACGTCAGTCCCGGTGCCGACGTTCACCCAATCCGGCGGATTGTCGAGTTTCAGCAGGAGCGCGACCGCATCCGCCAGATCATCAACGTGCATGAATTCACGTCGCGGCGAACCGGTGCCCCAAGCCACGACCTCGGGACGCGAGGCCTCGCGCGCCTCGTGAAACTTGCGGATCAGCGCCGGCAGCACGTGCGAGTTTTGCAGGTCGTAGTTGTCGCCCGGCCCGTAAAGATTGGTCGGCATGGCCGAGTGATAGAGCACGCCATACTGCCTCCGGTAGTATTGCGCCAGCTTGAGACCCGCGATCTTGGCGATGGCGTAGGCTTCGTTGGTCGCCTCGAGCGGACCCGTCAGGAGGCTGTCCTCGTGAATCGGCTGCGGCGCCAGTTTCGGATAGATGCAGGAACTGCCCAGCGAGAGCACGCGACGAACGCCCGCCCGGTAGGCGCCGTGGAGACAGTTGATCTCGATCGCCAGGTTCTGGTGCAGAAATTCCGCCGGAAATGTGTTGTTCGCGTGAATGCCACCCACGCGCGCCGCCGCGAGCACCATCACATCGGGTTTCTCCGCTTGCAGGAAACGGTCGACAGTGCCGCTGTCCGCGAGATCGAGCTCCGCGCGCGGACGCGTCAGGACCGTCGTCCCCGGCTCCGCCCGGAACCGTCGCACGACGGCGGAGCCGACCATGCCGTTGTGGCCGGCAACAAACAGCTTCACCGAAACGGCTCCTTCGTCATTGCCGGAAGTTTGGCGATCTGCGCCTCGCGCTTCGCCAGCGAGAGGTCGTGGTCGACCATGATCCTGACCAGTTCCTTGAATCCCACCTTCGGCTCCCAGCCGAGCTGACGCCGGGCCTTCGCCGGATCGCCGATGAGGAGATCGACCTCGGCCGGGCGCTCGTAGCGGGCGTCGTGCCGTACGTACTGTTTCCAGTCGAGGTCCAGCAGCCCAAACGCCACCTCGCAAAACTCCTGGACGCTGTGGGTCTCGTTGGTCGCGACCACATAGTCGTCGGGTTTGTCCTGTTGCAGCATCAGCCACATCATCTCCACGTATTCCTTGGCGTAACCCCAATCGCGCTTCGCCTCGATATTGCCGAGATAAAGCGAGTCCTGCAGACCCATCTTGATGCGCGTCGCCGCGCGGGTGATCTTGCGCGTGACAAACGTTTCGCCGCGCCGCGGGCTTTCGTGATTGAAGAGGATGCCGTTCGACGCGTGCAGATTGTAGCTTTCGCGGAAATTCACCGTGAGCCAGTACGCGTAAACCTTGGCGCAGCCATACGGCGAGCGCGGCCAGAATGGCGTCTTTTCCGTCTGCGGCACCTCCTGCACCTTGCCGAACATTTCCGAAGAGGAGGCCTGGTAGTAACGTGTCTTCTTGATCAGACCGGCCTCGCGGATCGCCTCGAGGATGCGCAGAGCACCCAGTCCATCCACGTCGCCGGTGTATTCCGGAATGTCGAACGACACGCGGACGTGCGATTGCGCGGCGAGGTTGTAGATCTCGTCCGGTTGCAGCTGATACAACAGCTTCACCATCTGGACCGCATCGGAGAGATCCCCGTAGTGCAGCGTCAGCCGCGAGCCGTTGGCGTGCCGGTCGAAGGTCGACAGATGGTCGATGCGCGCCGTGTTGAACGACGACGCGCGGCGGATGATACCGTGCACCTCGTAGCCTTTGGAAAGGAGCAGTTCGGCAAGATACGAACCATCCTGACCGGTGATTCCGGTGATCAATGCTTTCTTCATCGGGTGGAAAACTGAAGCGTGCGGAATGCCATTGGCCAGTCGATTATCGGCGTTCGCTCTCCGCCAGTAGTCGCGACAATTCGTCCTTCCACAAGGCCGCGATGGTATGGCTGCCGTGCCCACGGGTCCGATCGCTGAGCGGAATCACCACGGCCCGACCGTGAGCGACGCGCTTGATCTCGCGCTCGAGAATTCCGAGCTCCGGCGGATTGATGAGGTCGTCCGCGGTGTTTACCGCCAGCAGCGGCGCCCGGATCTTTTCCAGTCCGGGATTGGGATCGTAGTCCTCCGACGCCGCCAGGGCGTAGAGCACGTCGTTGGCGTCGCTGGTGCGCACGTGTTCGTCGACAAATTGGTTCAGCACCCGGTCCGTGTCGGCCAGCGAAGGCGTTTCCTTCTGCCGCAGCACCGGATTGCTGCTCATGAAGTAGAGCATCTCGGTGGCCACGCGCAACGACGGCGGCTGGTGGGTGTATTCCCCACCCTGCCAGTCGGGATCGTTGCGAATCGCATCGATGATCATCCGCCGCCAGACGCGATTCCGTCCGGAAATCTGCACCGGCAGCGAGGCCAGCGGCATCAGCGCGTCCATGAGATCCGGATACGTCTCGCCCCAGAGCCAGGTGTGCATGCCGCCCATGGACGTGCCCATGACCAGCCGGAGGTGATGCGCGCCCAGGCCGTCCACCATCAACCGCCGCTCGGCCTCGATCATGTCGAGGTAGCCGTAATGCGGGAACTTCGCATGCAAACCTTCGCTCGGCCGGCTCGATTTTCCGTGGCCGATGCCGTCGGGCATGACGATAAAATATTTCGTGGCGTCCAGCGGCTGACCCGCCCCGAAAAGTTCGCCGGCGAATTCCGGACGGATGAACTGGCTGCCCGCGCCCGTCGTGCCGTGCGTGATGAGCACGGCGTTCGTCACCGTCCCCGAGGCATCCCGGTGCGGGGTGCCGACCGTCCGGTAGTGAATGCGCAACTCGGGCAGCGAGCCGCCGCGATGAAAGGCGAAATCCTTGATGACATAGTCGGCCTCGACCGGCGCGGGATACGGCGCGCCCGCCAGGCGGACCGCGAGCAGACAGGCCCCGGCGAGCAGGGCGGACAGGAAGGTCTTCATGAACGATGGATTTCGGTCATTCTGTTGTTTCCAGGGAGAGACCGCAAGGGTGTAGGGCGAGTCGCCGTCCGGCCCGCCAATGGTGGAGCGGCTTGCCCTCAAGACGCTTCAACGCGTTGAGGACAACGCGTTCCACCTTCCTAACCCAACGCCGCCAGCAACCGCGCAACTTCCGCATGCTTGGCCTGCAGGTCGGCAAGCTGCTTTTTCGCTCCCTCGAGCACGGCGGGCGGCGCCTTGCTGACGAACGACTCGTTGGCCAGCCGCGCCTGGGTGCTGGCCACGTGCTTTGCGAGGGTTTCGAGTTCCTTCGTGAGACGCACCTTCTCGGCCGCGGTGTCTGCTTTTATCGCGACAATCAAGTATGCCGGCCCAAATGGAGTCACGGCAGCTGGCGCTCCTTCGGGCGCCGGTTCGCTTGAGCCTCGAATTTTTGATACCTTTGCCAAACCACAATAAAGGCTCAAATCCTTCAAATTATACTCCACCGGGAACTTTGCCTCCTGGTGCCGGAAGTAAACCTCAACATCCCGGCTGTTCGCGAGACCGATCGACGCCTTAAGTTGACGAATGGCAAATACGAATTCCTTAAATACTCGTACCTTTTCAACGGCTTTTTCATCGAGCTTCAGACCATAGCTCGCGATCTGCGAGGCATTGCTGAGCCGTGCATCCTCGATGAATTTTCCCTCGGACCCGTAGCCGAGCTGACGCCAGAGTTCCTCCGTGATGAACGGAATGAACGGATGCAGCATCAGCAGGGTTTGCCGCAAGACGAGGTCCTGGATCGCCAGGCAGTTGTCGCGCAAGGCCGGCGACTGCAGTTTCGTTTTGGAAACCTCGACGTACCAGTCGCAGAAATCGTTCCAGAAAAAACCGTACAAGGCCTGCACCGCGGCGCTGAACTCAAACTCGGCAAAGCAGCGGTCGATTTCGCGGGTCGTCACCAGCAGCCGGTCCAGGATCGCATGATCGTCGCCGTCGAAATCCGCCGGACGCAGCCGGTCGTAGATCGCCATGACCGAGGAATTGTCCGCCATCGGTCCGCTCATCTGCCGGAACCGGCAGGCGTTCCAGAGCTTGTTGCAGAAATTCTTGCCCGACTCGATGCGGTCCTCCTGGAAGCGGATGTCCTGGCCCTGCGGTGCAATTGACACGATGCCGAAGCGCAGGCCGTCCGCGCCGTACTTCGCGATAAGGTCCAGCGGGTCCGGCGAGTTGCCGAGCGACTTCGACATCTTGCGACCCTGCGCATCGCGGATAATGCCCGTGAAATAGACATTTTTGAATGGAATGCAGTTGGCCAGCGGCTCACCGGGCCGCGCGAACTCGAGTCCGGCCATGATCATGCGCGCCACCCAAAAAAAGATGATGTCCGGCCCGGTCACCAGCGTCGTGGTCGGGTAGAAATATTCGAAACCGGCCTTGGCCATCGCCACTTCGTTCGGCCAGCCCAGCGTCGCCAGCGGCCAGATCCACGACGAGGCCCAGGTATCGAGCACGTCATCCTCCTGCACCCATCCGGTCTTGTCCGCCGGGCCGTCGAGCGAAACGTGCACCTTTTCCGGATCGCGCAGGTCGGCCTCGGTGAGTTTCTCGCGATCGAGGCCCGCCCGATACCAGACCGGGATGCGGTGGCCCCACCACAACTGGCGGCTGATGCACCAGTCCTGGATGTGGTCGAGCCAGTGCAGATAGACCTTCGTCCAGCGCTCGGGGAAAAAGCGGATGTGGCCCTCGCTGACCGCGGCCTTGGCCTCGTCCACGCGCGGGTAACGCAGCCACCATTGCCAGGTCAGCCGGGGTTCAATCGGAACGCCCGCCCGCTCGGAATAGCCGACGTTGTTCTCATAAGGTTCCTCGGCAACCAGCGCGCCCGAGTCCTTGAGAATCTGCGCGGCCTTCTTGCGGCCCGCAAAACGCTCCAGGCCCGCCAGCACCGGCCCGGCGAGTTCGTTGAGCGTTCCGTCCGGATTGAGCACGTCGATGGGCGCGAGTTTGTGGCGCTGGCCAATCTCGAAATCGACCCGGTCGTGCGCGGGCGTGATCTTGAGCGCGCCGGATCCGAATTCACGGTCCACCGCCGCGTCGGCGATGATCGGGATCTCCGCCTCGGGGCCGAGCGGACGCCGCACCTTGCGTCCGATCCAGCCGTGATAACGCGGATCGTCGGGATGCACCGCGATGGCCACGTCACCGGGAATGGTTTCAGGGCGCGTCGTCTTCACCTCGATGAAAACGCCGGGCTGGTCCACGCGCTCGTACCGGACGCGATAGATGAAACCCTTCGCCGGACGCATGTCGACCTCTTCGTCCGAAAGCGCCGTCAGCGACCCCGGGCACCAGTTCACCATCCGCTTGCCGCGGTAAATCCGGCCCTTCGCGTAAAGATCGACGAAAACCGACAGCACGGCGCGCGAGTACGCCGGGTCCATCGTGAACTGCGTGCGGCTCCAGTCGCACGAGGCGCCCAGCCGGCGCAGTTGCTCCAGGATGATACCGCCCTTTTCCTCGCGCCAGGCCCAGACTTTCTCGAGAAACTTGTCTCGCCCCAGGTCGTGCCGGGTCTTCTTTTCCTTCCGAAGTTCGCGCTCCACGACGGTCTGCGTCGCGATACCCGCGTGGTCCGTGCCCGGAATCCACAACGCGGATTTGCCCTCGAGGCGCGCGCGCCGGATCAGGATGTCCTGCAACGTGTTGTTCAGCACATGACCCATCGTGAGCACACCGGTCACGTTGGGAGGGGGAATGACGATCGCGTACGATTCCCGGCCGGGTTCCACCTTCGCCGCAAAAGCGTCCTTTTCCAGCCAGGCGGCGTACCATTTGCGCTCCACTTCGCCCGGTTCGTAACTCTTGGTGATCTCGGCCATGAATGGGAAGCCGCCGAGTGAAGGGCACCCGCGCGCCGCTGACAAGCCTGCTGACGCGGTGCCAATTTGGCCAACGCGTCAGCAAATTTCCGCCGTCAAACAGGGACGATCCCGTGAAGACTGCGCGCTGCGCCGTCCACCTGGAACGGCATTGCTGCAACCCAGTTGCCCGACGACCGCGACTTCGTGAATGCACGGATGGGGTAAGCACTCCATGCACACAGGTTGGGATTGAATCCTGAATCGTGACTCCTAGTCAGGGAGCATCGGCCATGGATGCGTTACCTCTTGCGGGCGACAAACACCCGGAACGTGGGGAATGGTTTGAGTTGGAGATCGAGCCTCCCCGCCTCACCTTCGTCGAAGTTCTGCTGCGCGATGGACGCACCCAGGCGGCCATCTACACGGGCACGAATTGGTGGAGCACCGGCACGCAACTTTTTCCGGTTGGCTGGAGAAAGCTCGGCGACTTGTCGATGAATTGAGCCCGAGCCCGTGACGGAATAAACCCGCAGGAGCCTGCTGGCAGGCGATTCTTGCGTAGGTGGAGCCGGACCTCCCCATTCGACGGGCTCAGGGCCTCGAGCAGAGTCGAGAGGCGGGCCGGTTCAAATTAAAAGCGCGTCCGGAGGCCGCGCTCCACCAATTTGCCTGCCTTCAGGCTCCTACCGTCGGATCGGAATGACCTGAGGGATTATCGCGGAAGACGAATTGAGCCGACGCAGAATAGACCTGGCCACAAAGAGGAACGAAAATTTATCCGGCCGACAGAATCCACAGGCGCCTATGGGCGCTCGGAAAACTTGCGCCAACAGGCGGGTTCTTTGCGCCTTTTTGCGGCAAAAAATGTCTTCGCCTTGTTCAACGCCGCGGCGGCGCATCGCCCGCCAGCAGGTTCCTGCCGTTTCGACCCAAAATGGCGCTCTATTCGGAGCGCCGGCGACCGGACTTCTCTGTCAGCTCAATCTTTTCCGGTCCACGGCGGCTGGCCTTGTCGTCGCTGCCCGCCCCGGACTCGCTCGTGTAGTAGGAATAGTTGTTCGTGTAGTAGCCGTAATCCTCACCCGTCCCGGTCGGGACCTGGCTGAGGATGACGCCGATGATCGGGGCCTTCAATCCGGCGATGATTTGCTGGGCGCGCAGCACCATGCTCGCGGGATTGCGCCGGTGCTGGATCAACAGGACCGTGCCGTCGACGATGCTCGCCAGCACCGAGGCGTCGCTGACACCAATGATGGGTGGTGAGTCGAACAGGACCTTGTCGTACTGGCCGCGAAACTCCGTCACCAGCTCGCGCAGCTTGTTTACGTAAAGCAAACTGAGCGTGACGCCCGCCGACGCTCCGGCCGGGAGCAGATCGAGCCCATGCGCCGGATCACGCCGAACTGCCTGCGTCCACGATATCTTGTTCAGCAAAACGTCGGTGAGCCCGGGTTCCCGCGCCACTCCCGCGAGCCGATGCTGCGTCGGGCGCCGGACGTCGGAATCGATCAACAGCACCTTTTCTCCGGCCGCCACCATCGTCAGCGCCAGCTGGCGGAGCGTGGTCGACTTGCCTTCGCCGGGACCGGCCGAAAATATCGCCAGAGCCGTCGACTGGCCCGCGCGCAGGGCCAGGTTGAGATTGGTCTGGAGAACGCGAAAAGGCTCGCCCTCGGCCGCGGCGGAATCGTGAAACTCGGCCGGCTCGCGCGACTGGGGAATCACGCCGAGCACCGGCAGGTTGAGCTTCGTCTCGACGTCCGCCACGTTGCGGAAACTGGTGTCGAAATACTCGACCAGCACCGCCGCTCCGACGCCGAGAATGCCGCCAAATGCGATCGCGAAAATCAGGTTCAATGCCCAGTTCGGCCGGCTGGCAAACTGCGGAGGTTCGGCGATGTTCAGAATCTCGATCGTCTTCTTCGGCACCGTGAAGTCGATCTCGCGCTGGCGCAGCGTGAGCTTGAGCGTCGTGAGCAGCCGCTGTTCGTCCTCGAGTTTCGTGGCAGCCTCCTCGAATGGGCGCATCCGTTCACGGGCGGAGAGAATCTGTTCGACCTTCGCCTGGCCCAGCTGGCGTTCGAGTTCGGTGACGCGCGACTCGGCCTCCTTGTAAGCCATCTCGAGCGAGTTTTCGTAGCCGCGCAGCTGGCTGTCGAGCTGCTGCTGGATCTTCTCGCTCGCCTCGACGGCCGCGACGAGGTCGGGGTGGTTCGCGCCGAGTCGGCCGCGGAGCTTCGTCACATTCTGTTCGGAAACGAGATAGGCCTGCAGGAGATTCTGGATGTTGGTGTCGCTGATGAGTTCCGTGTTCACCAGATTCCGCCGCTCCTCCGGCGGGATCGACTTGAAGCGTTCCCAGCGGGTCTTGCGCCCGATCGCATCGACGCGCAGCGCGATCAGCGAATTCTGCATCTGCCGCAACGTCTCGATCTCCATGTCCGAGTAGCGCTGGTTGAGGTCGACGCCGGAGATGTCGAGTTCCTTGCGCAGCTTCTCCACCCGGTCGCGCTGGTCGACCACGGTCTGCTCCTGTTTCACCAGCTCGCCGCGCAGCTTCGTCAGTCCCTCGCTCTGATCCGACATGGCAAGGTTGATGCGATCCTGCGAATAAACCCGCGCGATGTCGTTCGCGATGTCCGCGGCCAGCTTTGGCTCCCGCGCGTAGACATTGATCTCGATCAGCGAGGTGGCGCGGCGCGATTCGACGCGGAGCATCCGGTCGATGATGAAATTCTTGTACGCAATCGGCTTCGGGATGGGCCGGCCGTCGTTAAATTCACGACCCAGGACGTTCGTCAGGTCGAGGTCGTCGATGACCGGGTAGATAATCTTCTCCGACTGGATGATCTCGAACTGGTCCTGGATGAAATAGGGGTCGTAGTAAGTGTTGTTCTGCGACTGGAAGAGCTTCATCTCGCTCTCCGGCTTCTCGACCCGGATCTTGGCGGTGGCGAGGTACCACTTGGGCAGGAGCGCCGTGACGCCCGCGGTGGTGGCGATGACGAGGCCGAGCACCAGGAAGATCAGCGTCTTCCGCAGGCGCAGCATCCCGACAAAGTCGTTGAGCGTGGCGCTCTCCGGCGCGGGCGAGGAAGGCGAGGCCATGGCCGCGGCGGCGGGGCCGCTTAGAACACCAACCGCACCGACACACCGCCGCGCGTCCGATCCTGTTTCCGGTTGGGATCGTCGGAATCGATGTGATCGACGTCAAACGTCGCGCTGATCGTCCAGTTCTTGTCCGGCAGGTAGGAAAGCGCCAGGCCGAACCGGGTGGTTTCCTCGTCGATGTTGGGCTGGCCCGTGCGTCCGAGCAACACGGCCGGCTCGTAGGTGACCGAACCGGAGGCGGTGATGAGCGGAGTCAGCTGCTGCTGGAGATTGATGAAGAAACTGTTCACCTTGCTGTCGGTGTAGAGCGTGGTGTCGTCCGGCTCACGGATGCTGTACGAATATCCCGCCGCAAGGTACGAAGCTTCCGCGTACGCGTAACGCGCGCTGAACTCCGCGTGCGGGGCCGTCGTGTTGGTCTCGCCGGACCGGCTGCGAAACTCGACACCGAGGCGGCTGGTGACCGTCAATTTCTGGCCGGGGGAATAGTCGATGCCGCCCATGACGAAGTT
Organism: Candidatus Didemnitutus sp.; assembly: GCA_035545955.1. Classification (GTDB taxonomy): domain Bacteria; phylum Verrucomicrobiota; class Verrucomicrobiia; order Opitutales; family Opitutaceae; genus Didemnitutus. Next base: position 162,708 of record DASZXI010000021.1, read on the forward strand.
GGAGCGCTTGTCCTTGAACGAACCGTCGTGGTTGTAGTTGATATCCAGATAGCGGTATTCGCCCACGAGCTTCGTCTCGGGCAGGAACGCATCGGAAACCTCGAGACCGGCGAGCTGCTCCATGCGGTTGAGCTGATCGCCGAGGGTGTCGTTGGTGTAGTCGAAGTCCTGGTTGCGGTACTTGACCACCAAGCCGAGTTTTTCGTTCAGGGCCGTGGTGTAGCGCGCGTCGAGCTCATTGAGGTCGAGCGACTGGTCGACGTTGACCGGCACGCCGTTCAGCAGCGATTCGGGATTGCGTGAGATCTGATACTCGTCGCTCAGGTCGAGGCTGGAAATTTGCGAAAACGAGTGCGCGAGGCGGGCATCGAGCTTGTGGCTGGCGAGATCCTTGCTGCCTGGCCGGTCCTCGAAATGGTCGAGACTCAGTTCGTAGCCGGCGGAGAGGAAGGTCTGGTCCGTCACCGAGCTGTTGAACAGGATCGCCGGCGAGACGTTGTAGATCATGCTCCCGATCTCACCCGTGGCGGAACCGAAAATGTTGCTGTCGTGATAGACGGAGGCGCCAAGGCGGAAACTGAACGCCTTGCCCTGCTCCTCCTCCGGGATCGGCGCGTAGACGGCAAACGCCGCGCCGGTGACCGATAAAAAGCTCAACAGGCAGAAGAACCGTTTCATGGGATGCTTGCGTGCGTCTAACGAGACATAGGCGGAAGCCGGAAGTTCATGCAATTCAAATTCCCCGATGTAGCAGCGAGTTGGGATTGACCAGCAGCACCATGTTATCGGTGAGACGGAGAGGCGTCGCACTGAGCGCAAAGCCCGGCGGCATCCGGTGGGTTACCAGCCCCGTGTAAACCCCTCCCCAACCGCCGGCGTCGGTCAGTTGGATCGCCTCCTCCTTGCGCGCGGCCAGCTCCGTGAAAAACGGCCGGTCGAGCGTCACGGGTGTGAGCAGGAGACCGCCGATATCCTGATCGACGGCAATGGTGGTGAGATCGCGCAGACGCTCCGGCTTCGACCAGACGCGCATCTGGCCATACCACGCCGTCCCGGCCGGCACATCCGACGCAACTCCCGTGCCCGGCAGGAATTTCGTCTGCAGGTCGCGCCGCAATTCCATGAACAGATTCGGATAGTAGGGCGGAAAATGAAAATGGATGCGCCGCGGCTCCAGGCAGTCCCGCATCAGCGGCAGGCCTTGCAGCAACAACAGTCCGGCCACGACCCACCGCCAGTGGCTCGACAACGCCGGCTGGCTGTCGAGCAGCACGAAGAGGAATCCCGCACCGAAGACAATGATCAGCGGCGCGAGAAAATAGGCCGGCAACCGAGGACTCTCGCCGGAGTTGAAAAACGGCTGGGCCGCCAGCAGGGCCACGGCGATGATCGCGAAATACCAGCGCGTCCGGTTCGCGGCTCCATGCCGAAACTGGTAGGCCAGGCCCGCGACGAAAAAGGCGGTGAGCAGCAGGCCCCCACCCGACCAGAGGCGCTCGCCCAAATTCCGTTCCATGCCGGTAAGCCCTTTGTTCGCGAGCTTGTTGAGGTCGAACGCCGGCGCCTCGATGGCCGCAGTGTTGCGTTGCGCCGAAGGATAGGCCGTGGGGTCGTCGGACTTCAGCGCCAGATCCTCCCAGGCCAGTGCGAGCGGGTGCCCGGAAACGGCCACGTTGCGCGCCAGCCAGGGCGCCATCGTCGCGAGTGCCGCCACGACGAATGCCGTGATGGCCACGGTGCGGGTCCGCCCGGAAAAGCGCCAGCCCAGGAAAGCGACCGCGAAAGGAATCACCAGTCCTGCTGGATATTCCGTCAGAAAAAGCAATCCGCCCACCACTCCGGCCGCCACCATCAACCCGACGAACCGTCCGCCGCCATGCTCCTCGGCCCGAAGCAATTCGATTTCGGCGATCACATTGAAAAATCCGACGATGAGCACGAGCAGGATTGGGAGTCCGCTCAAGGCCACGGTCTGCTGCCACAAGGTCACCGAAACCGCCGTGCCCATCGCCGCCACAAATGCGGCGCGGCGATCGAACAGGCGGGCCGCGAGCCGGGCCGTCAGGGCCACCGAAACCCAGAAGAGCAGCAGATTGAAAATCAGGATTGCGTAGTCCGGCGCCCAGCCGCCCGGCGCCGTCGGAACATGTTTCCAGATCGCCGCGGGCAACACGGTGAATACCGCCGCGAGCGAGAGCGCATAGAACGGCGGCTGATGGAGTTCAGGGTACGGATTCTTTTCCTCGAAACCGATGCCGCGGGATTTCATCACGGCATAGGTCTGGGGATAATTCACCAAGGTGGTGAACCCCGCGCCGCGCGCGAGCTGGCGCGCCGTCACGGCCTGCTGCATCGTCCATTCATCGGGGATGCCGTGAAATTGCTTCCAGGCGAACGTAACGGTCAGCAGCAATCCCAGAACCGCCGCGGCAACGCGCAGCATCCAGCGCGCACCCGTGCCCTGTTCAAGCCAGTGAATAAAATCCTGCGGAGATCTCATCAGAGGCCCCGACGGGCCGGAGCTGACTGTCGTGATCGGGAGACGGTTGGCAATGTTGTAGGGCGAGGTCGCGCGGGATGCCCACCCAAACGATCTCCCACGAATGACACGAAAACCTCACGGATCCCAGAGTGCCCACGGAACACACCGACTACACGGAAAGAAATCTTCGATCCTTCCCTTCGGCAGGGTACCACCGTGACGATTCGCGGGAGACATTCTGAGGCCCGAGGCGGGGTTCGGCCCATTCGACAAGCCAGGGCAGGCGACCGCGCCCTACAACAAACCTTCGGTGACAACCCACCGCATCGATGAATCGAGAATATGCCGGTCAATTCGGCGGCTCGGTCCCTCAACTTACAACACTCAACTGCATCCGCCCGCTCTCAGTTCTACGCATGCGGCTCTCGGCATGCTTGCGAGGAGACTGTCCGGAAGTCGAGGCGGGGTTCGGCCCGTTCGACGGGCTCAGGGCAGGCGACCGCGCCCTACACCCGATCCCTCACCGATCCACCACATCCAATTCCGGCCATTGCGCGATCTTGCGATGCAGGGTGCGGCGCGAAATTCCGAGCAGCTCGGCCGCCTTGGTCCGGTTGCCGTGGGCCTTGATCAGCGCCTCGCGCAGGAGACGCTTGCCGTTTTCCTCGACGGAGAGCGGATTGGCCGGAGCGCCGGAACTGAAGACGGGCGAACCCGGAATCTCGCCGCGGAATTTCGCATCGAGTCCGAACTCATCGAGCGATCCGCCGCGCTGCATGACCACCGTGTTCTCGGCAAAATTCCGCAGCTCGCGGATGTTTCCCGGCCAGGGATAGCTTTGCAGATAACGCATCGCACCGGGTTCGATCGTGATCGGCTCGTAGCCGTTCTCCTTCGAAAACTGCCTGATGAAGTGCTCGAGCAGCAGGGGAATGTCCTCGACGCGCTCGCGCAGCGGGGGCGTGGTCAGTCGCACCACGTTGAGCCGGAAAAAGAGGTCTTCGCGAAACTTTCCCTCCTTCACCATCTGCTCCAGGTTCCGGTTCGTCGCCGCGACAAGACGAACGTCCACGGTCAGGGCGCGCGTGCTGCCGATGCGCTCGAAGCTCCGGGTTTCCATGAACCGCAGCAGCTTCACCTGGATTTCCGGACCGATCTCGCCGATCTCGTCGAGAAAAACCGTGCCGCCATCCGCCGCCTCGAAGCGGCCGATCCGCCGTTCCGTCGCGCCCGTGAAGGAACCGCGCTCGTGACCGAACAGCTCGCTTTCCAGCAAGGCCGCGGGAAGCGCCGCGCAATGCACCGGCATGAAGGGCGCCTGGGCGCGCGGACTCGCCTGATGGATCGCCTGCGCGACCAGTTCCTTGCCAGTGCCCGTCTCGCCCTCGATCAGGATCGTGGCCTTCGACGGCGCGACGAGTTTCACGCGCTCGATCAGTTCCTTGAGTTTCGGGGACGTGCCGACGATGCCCTCGGGATTGAATTTCTCGTCGAGGCGTTCGTGGAGCTGCTTCACCTCGACTTCCAGAGTCTTGGTTTTCAGCGCCCGCTGGATCAAAATCTCGAGGCGTTCGATATTGACCGGCTTGGTCAAAAAATCCACGGCGCCGCGCTTCATCGCCTCGACCGCCGAGTCGATGCTCCCGTAGGCGGTCATCATGATCACGGCGGGCTTGTTGGCCCCAGTCAGAGCCTTGTCGATGACCTTGAGGCCGCTTTTGCCCGGCATGCGGAGGTCGGTGACGATCACGTCAAATTCCTGGGCGTCCATCAGGTTGAAGCCTTCGTCCGCGCTCGCCGCGACGGAGACGTCATAGTTTTCCTGCAAGGCCTGCTGCAGTCCTTCGCGGGTATGCTTCTCGTCGTCGACGATCAGGACGCTCGGAACCATGTTGCCCATCCCACATTTGACCGTTCAGACGGTCAACGGGAAATGAGACTTCGTGGCACAGTTTTACTTTCTGATAACGATTTGCGAGAAGCGTGGCATGAACGTTAAGCTTTAAGCTGTAAGCTCTAAGCTCGAGCCAATTCGCCCAGCATGCCATACAGGGACAGGCTATATTCGATCAGTCCCGGACGGGTGAAAATCGGTCAACCCGAATCAAACCAGCCAAACAGGGACAGACTATGTTTGGGAGGGAGGGCCATGACCCTCGCAAAGCGGCCATCTGTCGGCTCCCCCTTCCGTCATCCGATTTCCGTCTTCTGCCTGCTGACCGCTGCCGTCTGACTTCCGACCTCCGTCCCCTGTCATCTGTCATCTGAGCTTTGCCTCTCCGCCGCTACTCCGCAGCCCTTCCGCCGTTCAGTCATTCAGTCTTTTCCCAGCTGACTTCAGCCTTCAGTCCGTCCGAACCGTCGGCTAACAACGACCCATGCCCAAGACGGATCCCCGAGTCGACGACTACATCACCCGCGCCCAGCCCTTTGCCCAACCGATCCTGCGCCATCTCCGAAAGCTCGTTCACGCCGCCTGCCCGGACGTCGAGGAAACGATCAAGTGGAATCACGTCAGCTTCCTACACCAGGGCCAGATCCTCGCCATGTCCGGGGCCTTCAAGGAGCACCTCACGTTTGGTTTTTGGCACAAGGACATGGAGCCGATCTTGGTCCGCGATGGATTCCAACCCGGCAATGCCATGGGCCTGATGGGGCGTATCGCGTCGTTCGACGATCTGCCGGCCGACAGGAAAATGATTGGCTACATCAAAGCCGCCGTTGACCTCCAGGCCTCCGGCAAACCGGCCCGCGAGCGCCCCAAGCCGGGCCCGAAAGCCCCGTTGCGCGTACCCCCGGCACTCACGACCGCGCTCAAGAAAAACAAGAAGGCCGCGGCCGCCTGGGACAAGTTCAGCTATTCGCACCGCAAGGAATACGTCGAATGGCTGACCGAGGCGAAGCGCGACGAAACGAAGGCCGCCCGTCTTGCCACTACCCTGGAGTGGCTGGCCGAAGGAAAATCGCGGAACTGGAAATACGCGAATTGCTGAACCGCAAACCTCGCGGTCATTACCCGTCATGTATCTTCTCGCACTCGTCATCGCCACCGTGGGAGCGGTCGTCTACCACGTTTCAATGAAACAGATTCCGGCGAATCTGAATCCGTTCTATCCGCTCATCGTCGCCTACCTCGCCGCCGCCGGCATTTGCACTGTCGGCCTTTTCGTCTGGCCGGACGGTTCACGGACGTGGCGCGACCTCAACCCCGCGGTCGCCGGCGTGGCGCTCGGAGTCGTCGGCATCGAAACCGGCTTTCTCCTCGCCTACCGCGCCGGCTGGAATCTCGGCTATGCGAATCTCGCGATGAACGCGTGTTCCATTCTCATCCTCGCGCCGCTGGCCTGGCTGTTTTTCCGCGAGAGCCTCTCCCCGCAGAAACTCGCCGGCATGGGATTGTGTCTGGCTGGATTGGTCCTGCTCGTGAAACGCTGAAGCGCCACCCGAGTTTGTTCGAGACGGAGGGGTTGGTCTCTGGCAACGTCGTCGGAGCGGCTTTCTTGTCCGCCAAAGCCTCGGCGACGGCGGAATGCCGGGATTTCCTGGAGTCTCCGGCCCCAGTGAAATGATGTCGAGCGAACCATAGTTTCGCCGGGTTGAGCCCGGAACCGCAGGTTCTCGACGCCGCAACCCGCACGCTTTTCTCCGCGCCTCTCCTGAATGTATATTGCATTTGTGCCGGCGGTGGCTCCGTTTGGAAAAATGTGCACACGGGGCCACGGAACACTCCCGGACCCAAGCGAGTCTCACCGCCGGAACCCGCCGCGCCCTTCCGCACCATGACCCCCGCCACCATTCGCTCAGTCGTCGCCACCGCCGTCATCGGCTTTGCATTGATTTCGCCCCGCCTGGCGGGCGCGGATCGCACCCTCGATGTGGGCTCCGGCCACTCCGTGGTGTTCGACCAGCCGGCTTCCTTCAAGATGGAGGCGGCGGAAAGCCCGGAGGATATCGATGGCAAATCGATCAAGCTGACTCCGCGCAATGGCGCCAATGCCGAGTGCAACATCACATTCATCATCGATTCCGACAAACGGCTCGGCGATCACGACGCCATCAAGAAGCTCCTGATCCTGCAGGCGGGGTCGATGCTCGAGCAGTCGCTCGAAAACAAGGTGAACGCGCATGAGTTCAAGACGCCGCATGCGTTTGGCTTCGCCGCGACGCTCACCGATAAGAATCTCGTCGGCAAACCGGAGGTCCGCGGCGACTACAAGTCGGAGACCTTCGTGACGCTCCTGCTGCCCGAACAGATCGTCGCCGTCGCCACGATCCTCGTCGACGACCCCCAGGGGCCCGAATACGCCGCGATGATCGCCCTGCTCCGGTCCCTTGGCGCGCACACGGCCTCGAGCGTGATCTGAACAGCACTTACACAGTTGAAGGTTGAATGTTGAGGGTTGAGGGACCGAGCCCGAGGATGAAGCTGCCCACTCTCATCTCAGCGGATACGACGCATCGTTAGGTTCGGCTTTTCGACCTGCGACTCGACGTCTCGACTGAATCTTTCCGACTAAGAGTGCGCAACACCGCTGGTCGCAGGTTGAGAATTGGATGTTGGAATTTGGAGTTTGGGGTTTGCGCGTGTGCCGGTTGGATTTTGAGATCCTGATGGTTCGGTTGCGGCCACTGCGTTGTGGATTTGCGTGGCGCGCGCCGCGGCCCCAATATCGCGGGCCATGACGATCATTTCCTGCGACCTCCGCCACGCGCCGGCGATTCTCGACATCCTGAACGACGCGATCGTCAATAGCACGGCGCTCTACGACTATCACCCCCGCACGCCGGCGATGATGCAAGCCTGGTACGAAGCCAAGGCCCGCGGTCGGTTCCCGGTGATTGGTGCGACTGACGACGATGGCACGCTGATGGGCTTCTCGAGCTACGGCACCTTCCGGGCGTGGCCCGCGTACAAATACTCCGTGGAGCATTCGGTGTACGTGGACGCCCGCTTCCGCGGTCGCGGTCTCGGCCGCCGCCTGCTGCAGGAGGCAATCACGGCCGCCACGGCCCAGGACTATCACATGATGATCGGCGGCATCGATGCCGACAACGCCACCAGCATCTCCCTGCACCGTCAGCTCGGCTTCACGCATTGCGCCAGCATCAAGCAAGCCGGGTTCAAATTTGGCCGTTGGCTCGATCTCGAATTTTATCAGCTGATCCTCCCCTCGCCCGCCCGCCCGGTCGACGGTTGAGCCGAACGTCCGCCATGACGCCGGCGGGCTTGTATCAGTTACACGGATTCGTCATTTTTACCGGACTGCGACGCAGAAACAGGCGTAACCGTACAACCACTACGTGCCGTCACGAATTTTCAGATGGGATAGTCACGTTTTCGCCCGCCGATCCCGGAACCTTGGCGAGCTCCCGGTAGTCCAACCTCAACGATCTTACCCCGTGAAATCCACTGTTCGCCCCTCATCCTTCGTGGCCGCGCCTGCCGCGGCCGTCCTGCTGTTCCTCGCCGGCTGTTACTATCCGCCCGAAACCACCACCACCTACTACCCGCCGCAGGACGGAAGCTATGTGCCGCCCGCCGCCGATGCCACACCGCCGCCCGAGCGGGGAATTCCGACGTCACTCGTCATCGTCATGCAGGACGAGAGCACCGCGGCCGACTACGAGCAGCAACGCGAGCAGATCGTTTCCTACCTGATCGATCGCGGCTACATCAACAGCGAGTCGGAGCTGATCGGCGATCCCGACCAGGCCACGCGCGTCATCCGGGCGATCGTCAGCAATGGCGGCTTCACGTTGTCGGTCTTCAGTCAGGACACCCAGGTGCAAACTCCGGTCGGACTTGAAACCACCGACATCTTTTATCCGGAGGATCCGTATTTCATCTGGGGCTTCACCTACGTCGGTGAAATCGGGCGCCGGCGCCTCCCGCCCCGTCCGCCATCCTATCATCCGCATCCGCGTCCGGTGAACGCCGGCCCCATTCCCGGCCATCCCATTCCGGATTTCGGGCATCATTTTCCTCACGGCGCTCCCGGCAACCGCCCGGGATATCCCAAGCCGAACCAACCCCGTCCTTCGGGTCCGGGAAATCGCCCGGGCACGCCCAATAATCCGCCCAACACCGGTCGCCCGAGCGGTGGAAATCCGGGTGTTCCGCCCGAACATCATCGCCCCGGCGGGCCGGAGACGACCGGCCAGCCGCCAGCTCCTCCCTCCAGCAATGGAACGGCACATCCGCCGACCGGCGCCAATGGTCATCCGCCCAGCAACGGTCATCCCACCGGGGGCAACAATCCCGGCAGCACTCCGCCTGAGCACCATCGCCCGGGTGGACCGGAAACCGCCAATCAGCCTCCTGCGCCCACCACGGGAAATGGCAGCGGTCGCACTCCGGTCTCGAATGAGGCGAGCAATCCGAATCATCCGGCGGCACCCGGATATCCGCCGCATCCCACCACGCCGGTCCAAACCCCGACGACGCCGAACCACAATCCGACGCCTCCGGCCCAGGAAGAGGATCATTCGCGCGGGCGCACTCCGACGCCTCCGCCGGCCGCGAATAACAACAACCCGCCTCCCCCACCGGCGCCCAACTACCATCAGCCCAACTCGACGCCCAACCCCAATCTCAACAATCGCCCGCCCCCTCCGCCGCCCAAGTCGATGCCGCCGCCGTCACATGACCGGAACCCACCGCCCCCACCTCCGGCCAAGGCTCCTCCGCCAAGCTCGGACGACAAGAAATCGCAGAACTAAATCCCGCGGGCCGATCGAGTCTGCCTTGGTGCTAGGGGCGGGACCGCTAGGCCCGCCCTACCTGCCTACGGGCAAGCAGCCAAATCAACTCCCAGCCCTCACCCGGCCGGCAGCATGCGCACGCGACGGTGTTTCTGCGGAAACTGCAGGGTCACGACCGTCCCAACACCTTCCTTGCTTTCGATTCCGATGTGACCGCCGTGCTCGCGCATGATGCGCTGCACGATCATCAAGCCGAGGCCGTGACCGCTCACCTTCGTCGTGTGATAGGGCTGAAACAGCTTGGCCAGATCCTCCGTCTTGATTCCCGATCCGGTGTCGCCGATCGCCACAAAGACGGAGTCGTCGTCCCACCGCACCTTCAGCGTCAGCGTTCCGCCCGTCTGCATCGCCTCCAGTGCATTCTTGACCAGATTGAACATCACCTGCTTGAGCTGATTGCGATCGCCCATGATCACGGGCGTGCCGGCGGGAAGCTCCGCCTCGACCTGGATGCCGCGGTCCTCGAGTTCGCGCGCCTGGAAACGCAGGACGTCCTCCACGACGTCGTTCACCTGCAGTTCCGCGAGGTCCGGCGGACGCGGCCGGATTGCTTCCAGAAAATTCCGGATGATGCCGTCTAACCGCGTAACCTCGTCCTGACAGATCGAAATCGATTCGCCCAGCGAACGCGTCTCCTTCGAGCCCGGCAGCTTCTTGAGTTTGCGCTCGATCAGCTGCAGGTGAATCGTAAGCGAATTGAGCGGATTGCCCAGCTCGTGGGCCACGCCGGCGGCCAGCAACAGGATCGACGAGGCTTTCTCGTTTTCGATCCGTTCGTCGGTGGATTTTTTTTCGCCAGTGATGTCCGAAAGGATGATGGCAAACCGGCGCTCCGCCTTTTCACCCTCGCGAAACGGCACCATGTAGAGGCGCAGCACGCTTGGATTCGGATAGGTCAGCTCAAATTCCCGCGTCACCACCGGCACATCGGGTTCGCTGTCCTCGGTCGGCGCCGCGTCTTGCAACGACGCCTTGAGACCCGGCACCGCGCGCCACAGCGAGGAATCGACCGCCGGCTCGGGCAGGCCCAGCAGCCGGACCGCAGCGGTGTTGGCAAAGTCGATGTTGCCCTCGGCATCGATCACGAGAACTCCCTCCTGCACCGTGTCGAACACGGCCTCGAGCAGCGTCCGCTCGCGGGCCAGGCGCCGCACCAGCGTGTGCAGACCGGTCGTGTCCAAGCGGTCCAGCCGCGCCAGGACCTTTTCGAGGGAGCTGCTTTTCTTGGCGGCCATGGGAGCGCGACAGGATTCCGCGCCTTCGTCCGCGGCGCGAGTCGGAATTTCCGCCGACTCCGGTCAGCCGAAAAGCGTCATCTGGCCTTCCACGTCGCGGCGCTTCGAAAATAGCTTCCGCAGGAAACTGTCGCGATGGATGGCGCAGCGTCCCAGCTTCAGGATGGCATCCCGGTGCTCATCCGTGCCGTAACCCTTGTGCTGGCCGAAACCGTAGCCCGGGTAGTCGCGATCGAGTCCGTCCATCATCCGGTCGCGCGTCACCTTCGCGATGATCGACGCCATCGCCACGCAGAGGGAGCGGGCGTCGCCATTGACCACGCCCTGGTGCGGGTATGGAAAGCTCCGCAGCGGCAGGCCGTCGATCAGGATCTTGCAGGACACGGTGGGCTGAAACGCCTTTCGCTCCGCCTCGCTGGCAAACAGGTCCGGCTCGACGGCCGCCGCGAACGCCGTCGGCGGATAGATTCCCTCCAGCGCCCGCCGCATCGCGAGTTTGGTCGCCCCGAGGATATTGACGGTCTCGACCTCGGCCACCGTCGCGACGCCGTAGTTGGCGTGGATCTGCCCCTTGGAAACCAGGATCTCGAATTCCGCCCACAACTCCTCGCGGTCCGACGGCGACAGCTGTTTCGAATCGTTGACCCGGCCGGCCTTCGTCAGAGCCCAGCGACCTTCCAGAAATTCGCGCGTCACGAGCACCGTCGCCGCCACCACCGGACCCGCCAGGGCGCCCCGGCCGGCCTCGTCCACGCCCAGCAGTCCTTCGAAGCCGAAGATCTGCTGAAGGTCAAAGCCGCGCAACTGGCGCCGTTTGGGCATGACCGTTTTCTTACGGCCGCCGGCCCGGCAGGCAAGCGCCGCGCTCTTGCGCCTTGACTTGGGTTCGTTTGGTAGTTTGGTACCAAGTTACCAACGACCATGACAACCTCCCGCCGCCCCATCCGCGTCTCCTCGCGTCCCCGCACCGTCGAGCGCATACAGACCGGTATCCGCCTCGAAAAAAGAATCCTCAAGGTGCTCAAGGGCATCGCGGAATACCGCGACCTGCACCTCGGCGATCTGCTCGAAGGCATCTGCCTGCACGCCTTCGAGAACAAGCCACCCTTTTCCACGGCCACGCTGGAGCGCATCCGCCTGCTCAAGGAAGTCTACCACCTCGACCTCACCGCCTCCGACAGCCACCAGCTCGTCGAGGAAGACTCCCATCGTCCATGAGCACGCTGACCTGGCTCCTGCTCGCCCTGGGACAAACCAGGCAGGCGACTTTAGGCCGGCGGGACGCCGTCCCCTACCTTCGCGAGGTCACCTCGCGAAACGTCGTGCCTTTTCGGTAGGGGCGGATGTCCTCATCCGCCTTTGCCGGATTAAATCGGCCCCACCCTCCGCTCCAGTCCAATCCACCCTGCCACAAATCACGAGCGCCACTCGGTCTTGTCCGGGGGCTTGGGCAAGGGCAGTTCGTCGAGTTTCCCCGCCGCCGCGACCACTTCGTACGACGTGCGAAAGTGAAGCTTCGCGAAGCGGCCGAGGGCACGCGCACCGAACTTCGAAACAATTTCCGCCGCCTGGGCTTTAGCGTCCGCGCCCGCTCCCTTTTTCAGCCGGTCGCCGAATTCCCGCGACAACGCGACCATCGCCCGCACAAATTCGGCGCGGGCCACCACGGACGCCGCCGCGACGACGGGGTCGGACTCCGCCTTCGTGCGCATGTCGAGCTGGAAGCGCTCGAGGCCTTTTTTCTTCAGTTCACGCTGGACGAGCGGCTCCTTCGAAAACTGATCCAGCAAGCCGCGGCCCACCCATTTTTTCTGCAGCGCCTTCTCGAGCGCCGTCGCATGCTGCCACGCCAGCAGGCGATTCAGGTTCGCACCCGGCTTGAGCATCAGCTCGTTGTACTTGGCCATGCCGCAATAGCAGGTCTCGACGATCGCGCCGGGCGTCGCCCGGATCATGTCCTCGAGCTTCAGGATCTGCGGATCCGAAATGGTCTTGCTGTCGCGCACGCCCGCTTCGCGCCAGGCGTCGATGGCCGGCCGCTCGGCGATCACGGTCGCCGTGATCACCGGACCGAACAGGTCGCCTTTGCCGCTCTCGTCCAGGCCGGCGTGAGGTTCGAACCATTCCGGATGATGGACGTCGTCGTAGCCCAAAAGCGCCGCGCCGGTGACCTCGGCCTCGATGACGTTCTGGACGAAATCCTGCGTCTCCTTGCCCGCCACCACCACCTTGCCGCTGGTGTAGGCCGTCACGTTCACCTTCGGACCCTTGAAGGCGAACCGCGCATAGGCCACCTCGAACGACTCCCATCCGCGCGACGCGCACGCCGCACGCAGCTTTTCCATCTGCGCATCGTCGAGCTTGATCGTGTACGTCGTCACCGCCTTCGGCTGGGCGTCGTCCGCCTCGGAGGAACCTCTCATGTCGGGCCATGGCCGCAAAGAAGCGTCCAAAATGCAAAAGCGAAAACACCACCTTGGGCTTTTTCTTGCGCCGCGCGCGGATTTCCGTCGGCAATCCCCGGGTGCCCGTCCTCGCGAAATCACGCCCTGCCTTCCAGCGCGCCCTGTATGGCTGGTATCGCGAGCACGCCCGGCCACTGCCCTGGCGCACGTCCCCGTCGCTCTACAAGACGGTCCTGTCGGAATTCATGCTCCAGCAAACCCAGGTGGCGACGGTCCTGCCGTACTTCGAGCGCTGGCTCGTGGCGCTGCCCGATTTTGGCGCCTTGGCGGCGGCGCCGGCGGAAACGGTGATGAATCTCTGGGCCGGCCTCGGCTACTACTCCCGGGCACGCAATCTGCACCGCCTGGCCCAGGCGCTCGCGGGACGAAATAGTCCTCCCACCACGCCCGACGAATGGCGCGAATTGCCCGGCATCGGACCGTACACGGCTGCCGCGATCAGCAGCATCGCTCACGCCCACCCCGTCGCCTGCGTCGATGGAAACGTGGTGCGCGTCCTGGCGCGGCTCACCAACGAGCGACGCGAATTCCGCGACAACTCCGAGGCCGCCACCCATTTTCGTCCCTTGGCGGAGTCGTTGATCGCAGGCTCCGACCCCGGGGAACACAACCAGGCGATGATGGAGCTCGGTGCGCTCATCTGCGTGCGGGCACGACCACGGTGCGAGAAGTGTCCCGTGGCGTCGTTTTGCGCCGCGCGAAAAGCCGGCGACCCCGCAGCGCCGCCGATGCTCAAACCGAAACGCTACGAGGCTCGTCAGGTCGATCGCGCCTGGTGCGTGGATCGCGGCCGCCTTCTGCTTCATCGTGCCGATCATGGCTCAAAGCGCCTTGGCGGACTCGGCGAATTGCCCTTGCTCTCCACCGTGAGCGCCGACGCCTCCGGAGAACCGCTCCTGCAACGCCGGCGCAGCGTGACGCGATTCCGGATTGTGGAGTCGATTTATTCGGTCCCTCCCGGTCCCGGCGTAAAGCGGCTGGTCCGGCAGAATCCCGAACTGCAGTGGGTTCGCACGGCCGACCTCAATTCGACGCCCCTGTCCGGTCCGCATCGGAAATGGATCGCGGAATTGCTGGCGACGAGTGGAGATTGATGTCGATTTCGCCCGGTCCGGCTGTCGATGGAGGTCGCCCGCCCTCCAAAAATCCTCAGCTGCCAAATCTCCGCGCGACCAACGCCTCGATGCGCTCCTTCGACTGCACGACTCCTTCCGTCGTCACCCGCGGACTGAGCTCGATCACGAGCGTGTGCTCCGGCCGCCAGAATTCGCTGACCATGGCGAAGTCGACGCTGCCTGATCCGACCGGCTGGTGATCCTGCCCCGATTCACTGACGTCGTGCAAATGAAAGCCGTGCGCACGCGGGGCGTTCTTCGCGAGATGCTCGCGATGCACCAGAACGCCGCGGTCCTCCTTGAGCTGCGCGTGGCCGGTGTCGTGCCAGTATCCCGCGGGACCATCGATGGGAAAGCTCGCAAGAAATCCCTCGAAATCCTCGTCCAACGGAAGCTCGTCCAGGCTTTCGCGATTCTCGAATCCAAGACGAATCCCCTTCTCCGCCGCATAGGGCAGCAACGCGTCGACACCGGCCTTCATCCGGTCGAAAAACGGCGGACGCTTCGCCCGCAACTTCGCCAGCACACCTTCGAGCTTTTTCCGGAAAACCGGATCGTTCGAACGTCCGGCGCCCGGATGTTTGTCGAGGTAGCCTTCGATCGCTCTCTCGGGATTGAAGAGCAAGAATTCGATGGCCCCGAGGTGCAGCACGAGCACCCGCGCCCCGACCTGATGGGCAAAATCGATCGATCGCTTGCTGTGTCGGAGCCATTGGTCGCGCTCCCGGCCGTCGGACGAGGTCGGCATGTAGAGATTGGGCGCCGCGTGCGACACGCCCGTCGGCAGCGGACAAAAATTATGGCACGAGGCGACCTTGATGACGCCCTCCTCGAGCGCCCGCAGAATTCCGGGCACGAGCGTGATCCGGATTCCGTGACTGAGCTCCACCCACTCGAAGCCGAGACCCGCCATTTCCTTCAGCATCTCGTAGCCATCCTGATGGCGGGAGGAGCACCAGCAGGTGGACAGGGCGAGAACCGGTTTCATCGACGCTCGCCGACCCTAAAATTTCCCGCCGCCGACGCAAGCCGGCGCGACGTAGGTTGCAGCCCTAGACTTATTTTCGATCTTGGATTCGCGCTTTTCAAAACGACTGGCCCGGATGCCGGTGACAAGGTAGGGCGGGACCGCTGGGCCCGCCGTCGATTCCATGGCTGCCCTCAACGCAGGCACAAAAAAAAGCGGCGAGCCGAGGCACGCCGCATTCGAAAGTCGGGATCTTCGTACGCTCAGTTCGCGTAACGGGCGCGCAGCATCGCGGTGAAGGCGGCGACCTTGTCCTTGCGGCGACGACGCTCGCAGGGCTTCTCGTAGTAACGCTTGGCGCGCACGTCCTTGATGATGTTCTCGCGGTCGAGCTTCTTCTTCATGCGACGCAGCGCACGGTCGATCGGCTCATTCTTGCGCATCTTGATCTCGATAGGCATGGGAAAGTGACAGGTATGTTCGGTGGAAAGCTGACCAAAGAACCTTTGCGTCTTCCCTCCGTCAACCCCCTTTTTTTCGGGGTAGTGTCCTCCCTGCTCGCACCAACGGGATCGCATTCGTTAAATGCTGGTCGATATGGTTTTCGACGCTCTTGTGTCACGTGCTCAGGCGCTACCGGGACACTCGATTCCGCGAAAAAATCGTCCCTCCTTTCGGCTTGCGGGCATGCCTGACCCGGGCTTCCCATGACGTTCCGTGGCGTCCAAAGACACCAGTTTCGTCCATCTTCACGTCCACAGCGACTACAGCCTGCTTGATGGCGCCTGCCGGATCGACCGCCTGATCAATCGCGTCGTCGAGCTCGGCCAGAAATCGGTCGCCCTCACCGACCACGGCGTCCTCTTCGGCGCGATCGATTTCTATAACACCGCCAAGACCAAGGGCGTGAAGCCGCTCGTCGGCTGCGAGGTCTACCTCACAGAAGGCTCGCGCCTGGAAAAGACGGCGCGGATCGAGGGCGAAAAGAACATCTTTCACATGGGCCTGCTGGCGAAAAACGCCCAGGGCTACGCGAACCTCCTCAAGCTCGTCTCCGACGCCCATCTCAAGGGTTTCTACTACAAACCGCGCACCGATCTCGAAACTCTCGCCGCACACGCAGGTGGACTGATCGCCTTCAGCGGCTGCCTCGCCGCGCTCGTGCCGCAGATGCTGCTGCAGAATCGCTGGGAGGATGCGCGCAAGGCCACGGGGCGCTTCATCGACATGTTCGGGCGCGAGAACTTTTTCATCGAGCTGCAGGATCACGGCATCCCCGAACAGCTCCGCATCGCGCCGCTCCTGCTCAAGCTCGCCGACGAATTCAAGCTGAAGGTCGTCGCGACGAACGACGTCCACTACGTCAACGCCGCCGATTCCTCCCCGCACGACACGATGCTGTGCATCCAGACTGGCGCGAAGCTCGAGGACGCGAACCGGATGCGGTTCGATACGCCGCAATTCTACCTGAAGAATCGCGCCGAAATGGACCGGCTCTTCGCGGAAGTGCCGGAGTCGGTCACGAACACCGCGGCCGTCGCGGAAATGTGCGACCTGACGCTCCGGTTCGACGAGAACCGGTATCCCAAATTTCCGCTGCCGCCGGAAATCTCGCTCTCGAAGGCGGACTACCTGCTCGATCTTTGCCGGCAGGGACTCGGGCGGCGTTACGGCGTCGACTACGCGAAACGCTCCTTCCTGAAATCCGATGACGCCGCGGGCCGCCCCAACCTTCCGGGCACGCTCGTCGAGCGGCTCGACTACGAGCTCGGGATCATCGGCAAGACCGGATTCATCGATTATTTTCTGATCGTCTGGGATTTCATCCACTGGGCCAAGCAGCACGGCATCCCGGTCGGCCCGGGTCGCGGCTCCGGCGCCGGCTCGCTGGTCGCCTATCTCCTCGGCATCACCGACATCGAGCCCTTGCGCTTCGGCCTTCTGTTCGAGCGCTTCCTGAATCCGGAGCGCGTGTCGCCCCCGGACTTCGACATCGACTTTTGCATGCGGCGGCGCGACGAGGTGATCCAGTACGTGCGCGAAAAGTACCGCGCCGACTGCGTCGCCAACATCGTCACGTTCGGCACCCTGGGCGCCAAGGCCGTCATCCGCGACGTCTCGCGCGTCCACAACCTGCCCTACGCCGACGCCGACCGTCTCGCGAAAATGATTCCCGACGAGCTCAACATCGAGCTCGAGTCCGCCATCGCGAAATCGGCCGAGCTGCGCGACACGATTGCCGCGAATCCGCAGGCAAAAAAGATCGTCGACCAGGCGCTCGTGCTCGAGGGCATGGTGCGCAACACAGGCAAGCACGCCGCCGGCATCATCATCGCCGACCGGCCGCTGAGCGAATTCGTCCCGCTGCTGCTCCAGGAAGGCGACATCACCACGCAGTACGCGATGGAGCCGGTGCAGAAGCTCGGCCTGCTCAAGATGGATTTTCTCGGGCTGCGCACGCTGACGATCATCCAGGATGCGGTCGACAGCATCCGCCGCACGGGTCACCCGGATTTCGACATCGAATCGATCCCGTTCGACGACGCGAAGACCTTCAGCCTGCTGAATTCCGGCCGCACGACCGCCGTGTTCCAGCTGGAATCCAGCGGCATCCAGGCGCTCTGCCGGCAGCTGAGCATCAATTCGATCGAGGAGGTCGTGGCACTGATCGCGCTGTACCGGCCGGGACCGATGGACCTGATTCCCACGTACATCAAGGGCAAGAAGGATCCGTCGACCGTCACCTACCCGCACCCGCTGCTCGAGGAGGTCTGCCGCGAAACGTACGGGATCATGGTCTACCAGGAACAGGTCATGGAGGCCGCACGGCGCATCGCGGGATATTCGCTTGGCGGCGCCGACGTTCTCCGCCGCGCGATGGGCAAGAAAAAGCCCGAGGAAATGGAGGCGCAGCGCGGGACCTTTGTCACGGGCGCGAAAAAGGTGAACAACATCGATGCGCGCAAGGCGGAAGAAATCTTTGCGCTGCTCGAGAAATTCGCCGGCTACGGCTTCAACAAGTCGCATTCCGCCGCATACGCGATTCTCAGCTATCGCACCGCCTACCTGAAGGCGAACCATCCGGTGCAGTTCATGGCCGCGGTGCTCGGGTCCGAACTCGGCAATTCGGAAAAAATCTCCCTGTTCATCGAGGAATGCAGCGCAATGGGCCTGCAGGTGCTCGGACCCGACATCAACGAGTCGCGCGAGAATTTCACGCCGATCGTCGATTCAACGTCGGATTCTCCGAAGTCACCCGGCAAGATCCGCTTCGGGCTCGGCGCGGTGAAGGGCGTCGGCGAGGCGGCCTCACAGAAGATCATCGCCGAGCGCGAGGCGAACGGACCGTTCAAGGACTTCCCCGATTTCATCGCGCGCGTCGATGGCCGGGCGATCAACAAGCGCGTGCTCGAATGCCTGATCAAGACCGGCGCGTTCGACTACTCGGGGGAGGCGCGCGGCATCCTGTTTGCGCAGATCGACGAGGCCCTCGCCGCCGCCACGGATCGCCAGCGCGATGCGGCCGCCGGACAGCACTCGTTCATGGACCTGCTGGCGGAGCCGGCCGCGCCTAAGAACGGCAACGGCACGGCAAAGCCGGCCGCGTCCCGTCATTCGGATTTCACGCTCGCCGAGCGGCTGCAGTTCGAAAAGGAACTCCTCGGATTCTACGTCTCCGGCCACCCGATGAACACCTACCTCGGCTTGGCGGAAGCCGTGTCGACGCACACCGAGGAAACCGTGCTGGCCGAGGGCGACCGCATGGAATTTCGCCTTTGTGGCATCGCCAGCGGCATCACGAAAAAACTCTCCCGCAAGGACAATCGTCCCTGGGCCTTTTTCAATCTGGCGAGCCGCAAGGCCAGCGTCGTCGTCAACATGTACGCCGAGGCCTACGAGAATTACGGCAAGGCCCTCGTCGAAAACCAGCCGGTCGCGATCCTCGGCACCGTGATGCGAGGGGCAGACGGTGCGCGGTTGAACGTGCGCGAGTGTTATCCGCTGGACGGCTATCTGCCGGGCCAGGTGCGCAAGGTCACGTGGCTGGTGCATCCGCAGCATCCCGAACTGCCCGATTTCTTCCGTCGCCTGCGCAGCGCCATCGACGCCGCCAACGGCGACTCGAAGATCGAGATTGCGTTCGCTTTTCCCGACAAGGTGGCGCCGGTGGCCGAGACATCGTTCGCGCTCAAATGGCGCGTGATTCCAACGGAGTTCCAGTCGTTGCGCGCCCATCCCGCCGTCGCGGGCACCCAGGTCGAGGCGCGCCCGCCCGAGTTGAAGGAAACGCGTCGCTGGGCGAAGCGCGGGTGAGCGGTGTAGGGCGGCATCGCCGAATGCCGCCTCAATGATGCGGTGCGACGGAAGATGTAGGAGCGGCTTTACGCCGCGATTCAGCCCAACCATCGCGGCGTAAAGCCGCTCCTACCGTTCAAACCATGGCGGCATTCGGCCCGTTCGACGGGCTCAGGGCAGGCGATGCCGCCCTACACTTCGATCCCTACCGAATCACTTCGGGTACCGCGCAAACGCCGCCTGCACCGCCGCGCTTCCTCCTGCCGCGCCGTGGGGCGGTCGATCCGCGCCGGCGGCGAGAAACACTTCGGCGACGGTACCGTAATCGCCCGTGATCGCCCGGCAGTTGGCCGAGCCATGCACGCACCATCCGAGCGGCGGTGCGTTGAAACTCGCGTCGCGACGATTCAGGTCGGCCCCGAGTTCCACCAGAATCATCACCGCGGCCAACTGTCCGTGCCACGCCGCCCAGTGCAAAGGACGTCCACCGTTGTCTCCGGGTTGATCGCAGTCCAGTTCGAGGGCACCCGCCACGCGCACGGGACCGACGTCGCCCCGCCGCGACGCACCGACCAGGAGCGCCGTGATCTCGCCGGCGAGCTGCTGGCGCCACGCCGGATTCGTCGCCAAACGTTCTCGTGCCTCCGCCTCGCGACCGCCCGCCACGGCGCCCAGGAAACGCTCCGCGGGCGTCGCTTCATCGACGGCACCGCGCGCCACGAGCAGATCAACGACGTCGGCCCGGCCGGCTTTCACCGCCACGGAACAAATGCGGGTGCCGTCGGCCCGACGGATTGTCGCGTCGGCGCCGCGATCGAGCATCAGCCGGATCAGGTCGAGGTCCCACCCGTTGCGCACCGCGGGAAAGAGCGGCGTCTCCGCATGATCGTAGGTCGACACGTTCGGATTCGCACCGTGCTCGAGCAGCCAGACGATTCCGGCCCGGGCCTCGGCGGCGGGCGCCGCCCCGGGCGACCAGCCCAATAGAAAATAGAGCGGCGTGTTCTTCCATTTCCGATCCCGGCCGCCGATGTCCGCCCCGGCCGCGAGCAACGCCTCGAGACACTCGCGATGGTTTTTCTCGGCCGCGTGAAAAACCGACTCGCCATCGTCCGGCTTTGCGCCGGCGGCCAGCAGTCGCCGGGCGAGATTCGGATAATTGTTCATGCCGACCGCCGCATACAGCGTCGGCAGCCGGCCATCGTAACCATCGGTGGCCTTCCATGTGGCATTCGGATCCGCGCCATGGGACAGCAGCAGATCGGCGCAGGCGACGCGGGCGGTTTCGTCACCGCCCAGGCGCCCAAGACAAACATAGGTCAGAGCCCCGGCGTCGCAGAGGCCGCCGCTGGCGCGCGCGAACTCGGAATTTTTCGCCACCCAGGCTCGCAGGCCTTCGACGTCCCCGAGCACCGCGCACGCGGAAACGGTTTGTCGGGCGAGCTTCGGCCGGTCGGCGAGCAACGCGGAAAGCGTCGCCTGATCGCCGTGAGTCGCCGCGACCACCAGCCGGGCTGTGGCCAGTCCGGTTTCCAGGGCCTCGATGTGCAGTTTCAGTTTGGCCCAGCTGGGAAATCCATATTCCCGGGCCAGCGTCCGCTGCGCATCGAGCAGCGACAGCTTTGCCCCCTTCACATCGCCGACCCGCGCGATCGCCTCGGGTTCGCCGGCGCGAAACGCTTTCTGCAGTTCCTTGGCTTGCTTGCGGAGCTGGTCCAGATCCGGACGCTCCGGCAGTTGCTTGTTCATGATACCTCCAGGCTTGGAGCCCGCGATCCGCGTTCGGGCAGCTTGAAGGTTCGACTGTGGTCCTTCGCTACAGGTGGGCTCAGCCCTTTCCGCGGATCCGGATGCACCCTGGATGCGAAACCGAGGCTGGCGGGTTCCAATCGGGCCACAACTCCAATCTTCGCTTTCGTTCCCGGCCAAACCTGTGTTTCGTCGCGCCATGGCCGAATCGTCCGCGTCCGCCCTTGCCGTCCGCGTGCTTCAGCTCGTGGCCGACGGCACGCCCGCCGACGCCGCGTTGCGCGAAGCGCTCAAGCGCACCCGTCACCGCTCCGCCCCCGCCGAACGACGCGCCGTGAGCCAGGCGATCTTCGCGTATTTTCGCTGGCGCCAGTGGCTCGATGCTCGTGCCCGACCGGCCACCCAGCTCGCCGAAGCAGCGGAATTGCAGGCGCGTTTTGATCGCAGTCCAACGTCATTCAAATCCGAGGCCCTCGCCGCCCGCGCGGTGCCCGCGTGGTTGAGCGGCATGATCGACTGGCCCGATCGCACGGCGGACGGAATTCTCACGGGGCTCGAAAAAGCCTGGCACCGGCAATTGCAGCGGGAACCGGCGTTGTGGCTGCGGGTGCGACGCGGACGCGAGGAAGCCGTGGGCAGCGAGCTCGGATCGGGCCTTCGCGCGCCCGGCGATGCCGCCTTTGGCGCCGCGCTTGCGGCTCCGGTGGCACAGGTCACTTCGGCGCGCCTCTACGCCGGAGGTACCGATCTTTTTCAGACCGCCTCGTTCCGGGCCGGTGATTTCGAAATCCAGGATCTGGGCTCGCAGGTCGTGGGCTATGCGTGCGCTCCCCGACCCGGTGAAACCTGGTGGGACGCCTGTGCCGGCGAGGGCGGCAAGCTGCTCCACCTCGCCGATCAGATGCAGAACAAGGGCCTGATCTGGGCCAGCGACCGCTCGGAGCGCCGGCTGCGTCAGCTCAAGGAACGGGCGGCCCGCGCGCAGGTATTCAACTATCGCATGGCGGCCTGGGATGGCTCGGCCCGACTGCCGACCAAGACGCGCTTCGACGGCGTGCTGGTCGACGCACCGTGCAGCGGGATTGGCACCTGGCAGCGCAATCCGCATGCACGCTGGAGCACGGGTCCGAACGACGTGAAGGAACTGGCGGCCGTGCAGCAGAGATTGCTCGACCATGTCGCACCGAGTCTCAAACCGGGCGGGAGACTGGTCTACGCCGTCTGCACGCTGACGCGCGCGGAGACTTCGGAAGTGGCGCACGCTTTCGCGAACTCGCATCCCGATTTCGAACCGGTTCCGACGTGGCCGGGCGCGTCGAACGACGGGACGTTTCTCTGGCCCCCGGTCTTGAACGCGAACGGAATGTTCATCGCGTGCTGGCGTCGGAAATGATGCCCGCGTCACCGGCTGCCCGATTTGTCCGCGGCGCACTCGTCGCCGCCATCATCGCGTTCGCCTGGTGGCGTTTTTCGGAAAATACCGCGGACAACGACTTGTGGGGACACGTGCTCTACGGGGAACGTACGCTCGCGGCCGGCGCGATCGAACGCACCGACCCGTTCTCCTGGACCGCTCCCAACGCGCCGTGGATCAATCACGAGGTGCTGGCGGAATGCGCGCTTGGCCTGGCCCACCGCGCTGCCGGCGGCACCGGAATTTGGCTGCTGATGATCATCGTTTCGGGCCTCACCGTGATCTGGGCATTGCGACAGGGCGCGGGAGTCGAGCGCGAGCAGAAATGGGTCGCCCTGTTGCTGCTGGCGGCGTCGACCAATTTCATTGCCCTCGGTTGCGCGGCCCGACCGCAGCTGTTCACGCTGCTGGCCCTTGTGGCGCTTCTGAGTTTCCTGCGCCGTTTCCTCAGCGGAGCAATTTCCTGGGGTTCGGCCCTGCCGCCCCTGTTCGCCGTGTGGGCCAACACGCATGGCGGCTTTCTCGCCGGACTGCTCGTGCTGATCACGGCCGCACTGGCCGAGTGCGCCTCGCTGTTCGTGCCGCGACTGGCCGGACTGCTTCCCTTTGCTCCGCCGTCATGGCGACCGGGCGGCGTGCGGATCATTGTCATCACGGTGCTCTCGATTCTCGCTGTCGCGCTCAATCCCTGGGGTCTTAGTCTGCTCACCTGGACCATTCAGTCGGTTCGATTGCCGCGTCCGTGGATTTCCGAATGGCAGCCGACGTCCTTCACGTTCGCAAATCTGCCGTTCTTCATCGTTCTTGCCGGATCAGCCTGGGCCTGGATCTTCACCCGGCGACCGCGCCGTTTGTGGGAAGCGGCGGTGCTCGTGCTACTCGCCGCCATGGCGCTGGCGTCGCGGCGGCATCAGCCGTTGTTCGGACTCGCCAATCTGATTCTCACTCCGCGGCATCTGGCCGACGCCTACGATCAGATGTCCGAACGGATCGCGTCGCTGCGGACGCTTTTCGCCCGCACCTCCACCCAGTGGCTGACCGGATTTGCGCTGCTGGCGGGCGCCGTCGCGTGCCTTCACGCCAGCGTCAGCGCGCCGCGCCAACGTCCCTTCACGATCGAGGTCCCGCGAGACGAGTATCCCGTTGCGGCGATCGCGTTCATTCGCGCGCACCGGCTCACGGGAAACATGCTCACCTATTTCGACTGGGGACAGCAGGTGCTCTGGGAACTGCCGTACAATCCGGTCTCTTTCGATGGCCGCCTCGACACGGTTTACCCGCCTGACGTCATGAATGCCCACTGGGACTTCTATGCCGGCAAAGGCATCGCCCCGGCGCTGGCGATTGATCGCGCCCCGATCGCCCTGCTGCCCGCCTCATGTGGCGGCGTGGAGTTGCTGCGCAACCGAGGCTGGCATCTCATTTATCGCGATCCCCTCGCCTGCATACTCGTTCCGCCCAAGTCAAAATTCAGCGGACTTGATCTGCAGGCGCCCCCGACGCTGGTCGGGCCGAAAGAATTGTCGGGACGCGATCCTTTTCCGACCGCGTTGCCGGAACTCGCCGATCCGCGCCGGCGCGCAACGCCATGAGCGAGCGCGATCCCATTTCGGGTGAGACCGTCAAGGCGGACTTCAACGCCATCGAAGCCGTCATTCACTACTCGCGGGCCGCGCATGAATTGGGGCTTTGGGCTTCGGAATCGCTTTTGCTCTCCCGCCACCTTCCGGATCATGATCAACCGATCCTCGAAGCCGGATGCGGCGCCGGCCGGGTCGCGATTGCGCTGCACCGGCTGGGCTATCGCACCCTCACTGCCTTCGATTTCGCACCCGAGATGGTCGATCAGGCCCGGAGTCTGTCGACGGAGCGCGGCGCCGAGGGGATCCGGTTTCTCGAGGCGGACGCGGTGACGCTGGCCGGGAATTCCACCCTTCCCGACGACACGTTTGGCGGCGCGCTCTTTCTTTTCAACGGCTGGGGTCAGATTCCCGGTCGGGCCAATCGACGCGACGCGCTCTCCGGCCTGCACCGCAAGTGCCGCCCGGGTGCGATCCTCATTTTCACGACCCACGACCGCGACGCCGATCCGGTCGAGCGCGCGCACTGGCAGCGCGAGGCCGGCCACTGGAAACGCGGCGAACAGGACCCGCGCTTGCGGGAATTTGGCGACCGGTACTTTGTCCACGAACACGGGCGCACTTTCATGCATCTGCCGGACCGCGCCGAAGTGCGGGAGGACCTCGCCGCCACGAGATGGACTCCGGTGTTCGACGCCATGAGGGACGAACTCGCCCGGGAGAGCCGGGCCGTGAAGGAGTTTTCCGACAACTGCCGGTTCTGGGTCGCAAAAAAATCCTAGCCGAATGCGCCCGGTTGACTACGGTGCCGCCATGAAGTTGCTTGCCACCTGCGTCGTCCTCCTCGGTGTAACGTTGCTCCGCGCGGAGCCGGAGTATCCGAAACTCGGCCCCGACATCTACGATACCAAGGCCGACGGATCGACCTTGGTGGAAAATGCCATCGTCACCGCCAACGCAACCCATCGGCGCATCCTGCTGGATTTCGGCGCCAACTGGTGCGTGTGGTGCCGACGGCTGCACCACACCTTCGAGACCGACCCCACCGTCAGGAAGGCGCTCGAGGACAATTTTGTCGTGGTCATGATCGACGCCAACAACCGGGACGGGAAGGACCGCAACGCGTCGCTGAATCGCTACTACGAAAATCCGCTCAAGGAGGGGCTGCCCGTCCTGGTCGTGCTCGAAAAGGATGGCCGCCAGCTCAAGACGCAGGACACCGCCCTGTTTGAAAACGGGAAGGATGGCCACGATCCCAAGAAGATCGTCGCCTTCCTCACCGAGTGGGCGCCGAAAAAGTAGCGGGAGGAGTCAACGGAGAGAACTGACTTTTTGCGTTACCTACACTGCCTCAGTGTCGGATCGCGCGTGTGGTTCCGGTAGGGGCGGATGTCCTCATCCGCCCGTTAAATTGTTCAGGGCAACGTCCCTCTGTCTTTGGCTGCGCCTCCTCCGCGCCGTGCCCTTTTGTGGCCAATCAGATTGAACCACGGAGGCACGAAGGACACTGGGTGATCCATTCTTGCACCAGCAGACAGAGAACACAGAGACGCATTCCATCGTTGGAATGGCGATCTCCGGTAAAAACCGATTGTCCGTTTCCTTCGTTACCTGTGAGCGCAGTTTTTTTGCGCCTTTTGCGCTTTCTTGCGGCTACAGATTACTTGAAATGATCCTACGACAGTCGTGTCCCGGCCGCGGTGCCATCCGGCCGCGCGACCATCGATTCGAGCCTCGTCTTCACTCCACGCCACTCATCGCTCGTGATGCTGAACATCACCGTGTCGCGCACATAGCCATCGAACCGCGTCTGGTACTTGCGGAGAATCCCCTCCTCGACGGCGCCGAGGCGGGCGATCGCGCGGCGGGAGGGCTCGTTGCGCTTGTCGGTCTTCAATTGCACGCGCACCGCGCCCAGCGTTTCGAAGGCGTGCCGCAGCATCAGATATTTGGCCTCGGTGTTGACAGGAGTCCGCTGCGCGTCGCGGCTGATCCAGGTGTTGCCGATCTCGAGCGTGCGGTGCGCGAGCCGCAGGTCCAGGAATCGCGTCGAGCCCACCACCCGGCTGTCCCGGAGCCGGATTGTGACAAAACAGACGTCGATGCCCGCGGCCTGCGAAGCGAGCGCCGCCGCGACCCATTTCTCCGCGTCGGCCGGAACGGCTAACGGCGGATCGAGGAACCACCGGAAAATCTCCGGATCCCGGCCGGCCTCGAAAATGGCCGCGGCATGACGGGTTTCCAGAGGCTCGAGACGGACGTGTTGTCCCTCGAGCACGACGGGGCGGGGTTTGAATTCCATGGCGGCCAGTTTGCCACGCCCGATTTCCGGCCCAAGCTCGAAACCACTGTATCGGCCGGCCGGGCCGCCGGTTGTCGGAATGGTCGCGCGGCATGCTTGCGCGCTGGCTCGGCGCCGGCCAAATTTGTGCCATGAACAATCTCGTCCCTCCCGACCGCGCCCTTCTCTGGCTCGGCGCGCTCTTCTACCTGGGAGGGTTCGCGGGCGGCTGCCTCGCCTTGTTTCGCCGCGGTGAGACGGACAACTCGCGCGTCACGCTCAATCTCCTTCTCGCCGCCGGCCTCGTTTTCCAAATGGCCGGCCTGTACCTCCGCGGTCGCGCCGTGGGCGGATGTCCGCTGGCGAACAAGTTCGAGATCGTGCAGTTCGTCGCGTGGTCCGCGATGGTGCTGTATTTCGTCGTCGGGCCTGCCTTCCGGATCAGCCTGCTGGGATTATTTGCGGCCGGGTATGCCGGATGCCTCGCGACGATTTCGCTCGTGATTCCGGCCTGGGACGCCGGGCGCGGAGTCCGGATTTTCGGCAACAATCCGTGGATCGAGCTGCATGCCGCCCTCGCCGTCTTCAGCTACGGCGTGTTCGGACTCCTGTCGCTCACGTCGCTCATGCACCTGCTGCAGGCGTGGAATCTGCGCCACAAGCGCCTCGACGGACTTTTCTGGTTTCTGCCGTCGGTGGTGCAGCTCGACCAGATCAACCTGCGCCTGCTCATGGCCGGGGTCGGTCTGCTCACGATCTCGGTCGCCGTTGGCGCCGCGTGGTGGTTGCGCGATCTTCACTCGGTCGACCTGCCGAAAATTGCCGTCACCCTCGCGGTCTGGCTGGTCTACCTCGTCACCCTGGTCCTGCGGCTGCAGCGCCGGCTCGTTTCCGTGCGTTTCGCGTGGGTCTGTCTGGTTTTGTTCGTGCTCGCCCTGGTTTCGCTCGGACCGGTCAACGACAGCCGGCATCCGGCCGGAACCCCGGCGGCGACGCGCTGAACCATGGAGAACCCGGCCGCCCTCCTCTTCGTTGGCGTCAGCCATCACACGGCGCCGCTGGCCGTGCGCGAAAGGCTGACGCTCGACGGCGATCGCGCCGCGCAGCTCGCGGACCGCCTGCGCGCCGATCCCGCCATTCGGGAATTCGCGCTCCTCAGCACGTGCAATCGCACGGAGATCTACGCCGTCGCCGCGTCGCCCGCCGCCGGCGTCGCCGCGCAGCAATACCTCGCGGAGGTCAGCGGTTGCGCGCCGGACGATCTTGGTCCGCTCACTGTGCACCGGAACGATGTGGCCGTGATCGATCACCTGTTCGGCGTCGCCGCCGGGCTCGACTCGCAGATCGTCGGCGAGGCCGAAATTCTGGGCCAGGTGAAGGAGGCCTATCACGCGGCCCTCGAGCGCAACTGGACCGGCCCCGTGCTGAATCGCGTTTTTCAGAAAACTTTCCAAACCGCCAAGCACATCCGCACCCACACGGCCCTCGGCGAGGGCCAGATCAGCATCGCGACGGTCGCGGTGGATCTCGCCGGCAAGATCTTCGGCAGCCTGGAGGAGATTTCCATTCTCGTGGTCGGCGCGGGCGACATCGGGCTCAAGACCATCCAGGCATTCCAGAGCCGGGGTGCACGGAAGATCACCGTCGCCAGCCGGACCCTGTCGAAGGCGGAAGAGGCGGCGGCCCAGGCGGGCGGCTGGGCAGTCAGCATGAGCGAGCTGCCCGAAATCCTGCCGTCGGTGGACATCGTCGCGAGTTCGACGTCGGCGCCGTACGCGCACATCACGCAGAACATGGTGGCGTATGCGATGCGCCGGCGGCCGCAACGCCCGCTGTTTCTTGTCGACCTCGCGCTGCCGCGTGACATCGAACCCGGCGCGGCGGAAGTGGCCGACGTTTATCTCTACAATCTGGACGACCTCGCGCGCATCGCCGAGGACAACCTCGCGCGACGCAAGGCCGAGGTGGCGCGCGGTCAGACGATCGTCAGCCAGCGCAGCGTCGCGCTGTGGCCGCAGGTGGAGAGGCAGCTGGGCGATAAGCTCTAAGCCTTAAGCTGTAAGCCCCGAGGTATATGTGCTAGCTGGCGAGCGCGTCACTCGTCACTCGTCACTCGTCACTCGTCCGCTCACCGCTTACTGCTCACTGCCCCCATCCGTCGAGCCAACCACTCCGCCGCGGTGCCGCTGACCGGACGACCCAGCATCTGCCGCAAACGTGACGCCTGCTCACGGGTGCGGCTCTGCCTTTCGGGATTTTCGCGGCACTCCTGCAGCTGTCGGGCGAGAGCCTTCCGCGTGGCCGCGCCTTGAATGAACTCCGGATACATCGGCTCCTTGAGCAGGAGATTGGCCATGCCGATGAACTCGACGCTCACGAGCATTCGCCCGAGCCAGTAGGTGACGGTCTTCGTCTTGTACACCACCGCTCCCGGAATTCCGGCCAGGGCGCAGTGCAGCGACATCGTTCCGCTGCTGGTCAGCACGGCCGACGCGGGCATATTGCCGCGATTCGACTGCATCGTCACCGCCCCGGCAATCGCCGGGAATTGTTTCAAGGCCTTCCGCGCCACGCCGGCGATCTCCTCGCTGGGAAAGAGCACCACGGCGCGTGCATCCGGCACCGACTGCCGATACTCGGCAAATCCTGCGAGCAACACCGGGAGGATCTTTGCCACCGCCTGCGTCCGGCTGCCCGGAAGCAGGAGAATGGGACCGGACGCATCGTACTGCACCGGCGGCGCATAATCGGCCGCGAGAAACGGATGGCCGACAAATTCGACCGGCAGCTTCGTGTCCGCGTAGCAGCCCGGTTCGAAGGGAAAAATCACCGCCATCGCATCGAGATCGCGCGCCATGCTGAACCGCCGTCGCGGCTTCCAGGCCCAGATTTGGGGCGAAATATAATACAAGGCTTCGATCGGGCCTCCACCCGGGCGGCTCAGACCGCGACGCTTCATTTCCGCCGCGAGCCGAAGATTGAACCCCGGATAGTCGACAAAAAGCACCGCGCGCGGCCGGTGTCGGGCCAGCCAGCGGGTCGTGGCCGCGAACAGGGCCTTGAAGAACGGATAGTGTTTCAGCACCTCGACGAAGCCCACCACCGAGGTCGCGGTGAGGTCGTGGAGCATCTGCGCGCCGGCCCCTTCGAGCTCCGGCCCGCCCAAGGCGCAAATCCGCAGTTCTGGCTGCAACGCGCGCAAATCGCGCACCACCCGGGCCGCTTGTTCATCACCCGAGTGTTCACCGGCGATGACGAGCAGGTCGACGCTGCCGGTGTGGGGAGGAGGGAGGTCCGCAAGCTTGATTGCTTTCGAAACGGTCACGATTCAGTATTCAGGAGTAAGCATGCCAGGCGCCCGTGCCCACAAAGAAAGTGACGGCTGTGGTCCAAAGGTACGATGTTTCAAATTCCTGGTAGGGCGGGACCGCTGGGCCCGCCGCGAATTGCCTCTGACTTGGGCCAAACCCACCGCCAATTGTGCGGGTTTGCTACGAATCCTTTTCGCACCGGGTTATTGCGAATATACGAGACCTTTTCCCAAAATGACTCAGTGGTGCGAAGCCGATGGTCAAAGAAATCTCGCTGCCAGCGAACGTTGGCCCGCTTGCAGGTGATCTCTTTGAAGTTCGCGACGACAGCAACCATGTGCTCTTCGCGTGGAAACGAGACGACTGCATGAAGGTGGTCCGGCATGAGTAACAACAGATGGACGTACCAACGGCAGGCATTTTGTCGATATTGCACCGCCTCGAATATGATGTCGGCCACCTGTTGATGGCATAGCTGGTCTTTTCCTCTCGGGACTGTGCAAATGGTCAGAAAGAAGCCTGCTCCATCCGGAATCCAGGAGGGGATTTCGTGGGGCAGGAACTTTCTTTGAGGTAGTGGCGGCATGGAGCTGCCGGGCGGCGCGCCCAGCGGTCGCGCCCTACCAAATGCAACGCCTCACATTCCCACCCGACACCGAAAATTTTACTGCACACAAGGTAGTGGCGGTACCACCGAGGCATTCAATCTCAACGTCCCACCGATTTGATCTGCTGCGTCACCGTGATCGCCACTTCGAGCGCCGAACGCGCCAGCGCGCCCCCGACCTTCGGCTGCTTCGTCTCCCGCACGCTCTCGATGAAATGCGCCAGCTCGATCGCAAGGGGTTCGCCCTTCTCGATCGGGATGTCGATGACGGGTACCGATGACGCGTCGCCCGCCTTCGCCAGCCCCACCTTGAGCTTCAGTCCATAGGCGATGATGTCGCTCTTCTTCACCAGATGCCCCTTCTGGTTCATGAAATCGAGCGAGAGATAGGCATTGTCCTGAAACACCCGGATCTCACGCGATTTTTTCAGGCTCATCCGGCTCGCGCTGAGGTTCGCCACGCAACCGTTTTCGAATTCGATGCGCGCATTGGCGATGTCCTCGGAAGGCGAGAGCACGCTCACCCCGACACTGTCCACCTTGCGAATCGGCGACTTCACCAATGCGAGCACGATGCCGATGTCGTGGATCATCAGATCCAGCACCACGCCGACCTCCGTGCCCCGCGGCTGATAGGGCGCGAGGCGCTCGGCCGTGATGTACTGCGGGCGACCCACGTGCTTCTCGAGATAGCTCATCACCGGGTTGAAATGCTCCACGTGCCCGACCTGCACCAGGCGATCCGCCTTCTGCGCCGCCGCCAGCACCCGCCCGGCCTCCTCGAGACTGGCGCAGATCGGCTTTTCGATCAGCAGATGACAACCCTGCGCGAGCAGCGGCAGCGCCACCTCGGCATGACGATCCGTCGGCACCACCACGCTGACCGCCTCGCACGCCGCGCCGAGTTCCGCCAGCGTCGCAAAACGGCGGCAGTTGTACTTGCCGCAGATTTCCGCCGCGCGGGCATCGCTGGTTTCAAATATGCCCGCCAGGGTCGCGCCGGGCAGCGCGGCGTAGAGCCGCGCGTGATGCTGGCCGAGCGAGCCGACTCCGACCACGCCGCAGCGGATGGGTTCATCCTTTTTGCGCCCGAATTTCATAGGAAAGAAGGTCAGGCGCCACCGAGCACGCCGTCGTGCAGGCGCCACTTCCGCTCGGTTTTGGCCGCATGGGCCGGGTTGTGGGTGACCAGGACAAGCGCGGCATTTTCCTGCGCACAAACCTGGAGGAGCAACTCGATCACACCGTCACCCGTTTTCTCATCGAGATTGCCGGTCGGCTCATCGGCCAGCAGGACCGCCGGCCGGTTCATGACGGCGCGGGCCACCGCCACGCGCTGACGCTCGCCGCCGGACAGTTGCGCCGGCCGGTGATGCGTGCGCTCGGCGAGTCCGACCGTGCGCAGCAGCTCGTGCGCGCGTTCGCGTTCCTTGGCCCCAACCCGGCCCGCCAGCCGCGCGGCCATGATCACGTTCGCCAGCGCATCCAGCTCGGGAATCAAGTAATAGGACTGAAAAACCATGCCGAGAAAACGCGTGCGCCGGCGGGTGAGCTGGTCGAGCTTCAGGGCGTGAGCGGGTTCATTCCGCCAGTGCAGTTCGCCCGCGTCGGGACGATCAAGGCCGGCCAGAAGATTGAGCAGAGTGCTTTTGCCGGAACCGGACTCACCCCGAATGCTGGCGCTTTCACCCGCGCGGACCACGATGTCCACGGAACGCAGGACCTCGAGGGTGCGATCGCCGCTGCGGAAGTTTTTCCGAAGACCAGCGGCCCGCAGGACTGGAGCGGAATCACTCACTGCGCAAGGCGTCGACCGGCCGCAGCGCCGCGGCACGAAAGGCCGGAAGCAGTCCGGCCAGCGTTGCGGCCAGCACGGCGAAACCAAAGATGGCCACGACTTCCCCCGGTCGCGTGTACGCCGGAAGGCTGGAAAACTGGTAGAATTGTTCGAACACCTCGCGACTCATCATCAGCCGGTTCAGGCCGGACACAATGGCATCGCGATAGGCCAGCGCCACCAGCGCGACGACCACGCCGCAGGTCGCGCCGACCACGCCGATGACCAGTCCCTGGATGCAGAAGCAGGCCGCCACCGCCCGACGGCTTCCGCCCATCGCGGAGATCAGGCCGATCTCGCGTGTCTTGCGCACGACCGACATGAGGAGCGCGATGGTGATCGCGAAGGCGGCCACGACAATGATGCAACCCACGAGGAGCGTGATCATGCTGCGCTCAAATCCAACGACCGCCTGGAATTCCGCATTCGCCTCCAGCCAGGTCAGCGCGCGGGTTCCCTCGGGGAGGCTTTGGTTCAGGTGAATGGCCGCTTCCTCGATGTTGGTACCCGGACGCAGGCGGACGTTGTAGCCCTGGACCATGCGGTCGAGGCCATAGAGGTCCTGCATCAGCCGGAGCGAGCATAGGACCGTGGAACTGTCGAGTTGCTGGTGACCGATCTGGAAGATGCCGGCCACCCGCACCGAGCGCGGCAGCATGATCTCGTTGCGCTTCAGACGTGCCAGCATCAGCGGGGAATAAAGGTCGACGGTATCACCCACGCTGGCGCCAAGCGATCGGGCGAGAATTGAACTGAGAATCACGGAGTCGTCGTCGAGGTCGTCGAGCGAGCCCGCCACCAGATAGCGGCTCAACGGCACGACCTTCTTCATCTGGTCGTAGTTGAAACCCTGAATCGAGGGAAATGCCGGCCGGTTCCCGTATTCGAGCATCACGACTCCGTTCGCGTAGGGCGCAAACGCCTCCACGGACGGCGACCCGGCCAGAACCCGTTCAACGGCGGCCGCCTTCGAACCGCCGATGGGTTCCTGGGTGCGCACCCGGATCTCACCCTGGGTGTCGATGATCATGCGTTCGATCTCGTGACTGAATCCGCCCATGACGCTGCGCACCATCACCAGCAGGAACACGCCGAGCCCAACGCCCAAAATGGAAAGCACGGCAAAAACGGACAAACCGCGGCCGGTCGGGAAAAGCTGCTTGAACGCGAGGTAGACCGGCCAGGGCATCGGGGAACGGTAAGCTATAAGCGATAAGCTCTAAGCAGGAAGCTTTAACCGGTGCACTCGATTTGTCGCCTCGAAGCGTGAACGGTCTTCGGCAGACCACCCGAATCAGCCAGGGTTCCCGCTCCGAGAATTTCTGGCTTAGCGCTTATGGCTTAAAGCTTATTGCTGCGGCGCAGCCGAAGGCCTCAGCGACGGAAACAAAATCACGTCGCGGATGCTTTCCGCGCCGGTCAGCAGGATGCACAGGCGGTCGATGCCCACCCCCATGCCGCCGGCGGGCGGCATGCCGTGTTCCAGCGCGAGCAGGAAGTCGGTGTCCATCTTCTGCTGCTCCTCGCCCACCTGCTTCTCGAACATCTCGCGCTGCACAAAGGGGTCGTTCTGTTCGGAATAGGCCGGCGCCACCTCCATGCCGCCGATGCACAGTTCAAAGACGTCGATCAACCCGGGGTCATCGGCATTCAACTTGGCCAGCGGACACAGCTCCTTCGGCAGGTGGGTGACAAACGTCGGCTGGATCAGGTTCGGCTCAACCTTCTTCGAGAAAATCTCGTTTACGATTTCGTGCGTTTCCCAATCCGGGCGCACCTCGAGTCCGAGTTTCTGCGCGGCTTCCGAAGCGGCCGCGCGATAGCGATCCGTTCCGCGAAGCGCCCCGAGGCCGACGCCCGCGGCCTGGTCAACGAGCTCGAAATAACGCGCCACCCGCCACTCGCCGCCGAAGTTGATCGTCTGGCCGCTGGCGGCGTGCTTGATCTCGAAGCTGCCGATCACGTCGCGGCACAGGTCCGCGAAGATCGCCTGGATCAGCTCCATCATGCCGTGGAAGTCGCTGTAGGCCTGGTAAACCTCGAGCATGGTGAACTCGGGATTGTGCTTTCGCGAGATGCCCTCGTTCCGGAAAATGCGTCCGATCTCGAACACGCGGTCGTAGCCGCCCACCAGGAGACGCTTGAGCCGCAGTTCGAGCGCGATGCGCAGATAGAAATCCACTCCGAGCGCGTTGTGATGCGTCACGAACGGACGCGCGGCCGCCCCACCCGCGACGCCCTCGAGCACCGGCGTTTCCACCTCGATGAACTGACGCGCCGCCAGCGTGCGGCGAATGCTGGCCACGATCCGGCTGCGCAGGAGCAGGCGGGCGCGCGATTCCGGATTCACGATCAGGTCGAGATAACGCTGCCGGTAAACCTGCTCCGGGTCCGACAGACCATGCCACTTCTCCGGCAATGGGCGTAGCGCCTTTGAGACCAGCGTGAACGCATCGACCCGCACCGTGATTTCTCCGGTCTTGGTCTTGAAAAGCGCACCCGTCACCCCGATCACGTCACCCAGATCGAGTGACTTCTTGAAAACGTCGTAGCGCGGCTCGCCCAGCACGTCGCGGCGGAAATAGAGCTGAATTTGCCCCTGCTGGTCCTGGATCTTGACGAACGAACTGCCGCCCTGCACCCGGAATGTCACCAGCCGGCCGGCGACCGAGACCTTCGCTGCATAATCCTGTCCGTCAACGTACAGCGCCTTGGCGTCCTGCGAGAAATGAGTCTGCTCGGCATTGGCGCGAAACGGATCGAATCCGGCGGCGCGCATATCCTGCAGCTTCTTCAGGCGCACGGCATACTGGTCGTGGCTGATGTCGGCGGGAGAGTCGGTCATGGAACCGGGCACGCTGGCCGCCCGGCGGCCACGGGGCAAACGGAAAGATGAGGCCTTTTACAGGAGGCAACGGAGGGAGCTCAGCCTGACTCATGCAGTTGATAGTTGAATGTTGAGGGTTGAGGGTTGAGGGACCGATCCCCCGAATGAAAAGGCATATTCTCAATTCATCGTATGTGTCGCACTGTTCGGTTCGACTTTTCGACCTATGTTTCGACGTCTCGACTGAATCGTTCCGGCTGAGAGATCTTTTTCGCCGCCAATCCGGTTGAACAACGGAGACACGGAGGACGCGGAGTGGTCCGTCTCGGACGAGCAAACGGAGAAAACGGACAAATTGCCCGGAGATGTTGGCGTTCTCCAGAGCACTTGGTCCCTCAACCCACGCCTGTCTGATTAAGGGGTCGCGCCGGTTTTGGTAGTTGCAGAGCAGTAGGAGGTAGTCGCGCTGGGATCGTGTCTTCGATTTGGTTTTCGGAGGCCGCAGCGAGGGAGGTCATGCTTCGGGCATGAAC